>NZ_CP060587.1:1253913-1880869 GCF_014334735.1 Aeromicrobium senzhongii | reverse complement strand
CAGCGGCTTGTCACCGTGCGCGAGGTCGACCTCGACGGTCTGGACCCGGCGCCCCATCTTCACCGGCGTCACAGTCAGCGTGGCGGTCGTCCCGGGCTCGGGAGACGCGAAGTAGGTGATCGAGGCGACGACGGGACGGCCCACGTCGGTGGTGTCCATCGCGGTGCGGAGCATCGACGCCAGCACCCAACCGCCGTTCGGCTTGCCCAGGGGAGTGTTCCAGCGATCGGTCACCGCCAGGCTCAACGTGCCGTCGTCGGCGCGGGTCGCGGTGATGTCCTGTGGATAGTGGTCGGTCACCGGCTCATCCTGCCCGAAGGCCTCGCCGCGGTGACGGTAACCTCGGTACATGACGTCTCCGCTCGCCACCGAGGCCGCGCCGTTCGGCCGTCTCCTCACCGCGATGGCCACTCCGTTCACCCCCGACGGTGAGCTCGACCTCGACGCCGCCGCGGCGTTGGCGCAGCACCTGGTCGAGAGCGGCAGCGACGGCATCGTCGTCAGCGGCACCACCGGCGAGTCGCCCACCACGACCGGCGAGGAGGACGGCCGGCTGCTGGCCGCCGTGCTCGAGGCCGTCGGCGACCGCGCCACGATCGTGGCCGGCGTCGGCACGAACGACACGCGCCACACCGTCGAGCTGGCCGAGCAGGCCGTCCGCGTGGGCGCCCACGGCCTCCTGCTGGTCTCGCCGTACTACAGCAAGCCCCCGCAGGCCGGCATCCTCGCCAACATCGACGCGGTCGTGGCCGCGGCGGGTGACACGCCGATCATGCTCTACGACATCCTCGGCCGGACCGCGGTCGAGATCAGCGAGGCGACGTACGCCGAGCTGGAGTCGCGCCCGACCGTCGTCGCCGTCAAGGACGCCTCCGGCGACCTGGCGCGCGGCGCCCGCCTGCGCGCCAACTCGAGCCTGGCGCTGTACGCCGGCGACGACGCGCTGGCCCTGCCGTGGCTCGCGCTCGGCGCGGTCGGTGTCGTCAGCGTGGTCAGCCACGTCGCCGCCAGCCCCATCAAGGACCTCATCGCGGCGGTCGACGCCGGCGATCTGGTGCGTGCGCGCCAGATCGACAACGAACTTCTGCCCCTGATCGCAGCGATCATGGGCCAGACGCAGGGTGCGATCGCCGCCAAGGCGGCGCTCGTCGAGCTCGGCGTCATCCCTCACGCGGGCGTGCGACTGCCGCTCACTCCCGCGACGGACGAACAAGTCCAGGTCATTCGAGCGGCACTCAAGGACGCTGATCTACTGGCATGAGCCATATGCACACAGAACTTCCGACCCCCGCACCTCTCGCGCCGGGCGCCATGCGCGTCGTCCCCCTGGGAGGACTGGGCGAGATCGGCCGCAACATGACCGTCTTCGAGTTCGACGGGAAGCTGCTGATCGTCGACTGCGGCGTGCTCTTCCCCGAGGAGCACCAGCCCGGCGTCGACCTGATCCTGCCGGACTTCGGCCCGATCCGGGACCGCCTCGACGACGTCGTCGGCCTGGTCCTGACGCACGGCCACGAGGACCACATCGGCGGCGTCCCGTACCTGCTGCGCGAACGGGGCAACATCCCCGTCATCGGCTCCAAGCTGACACTGGCGCTCCTCGCGCCGAAGCTCAAGGAGCACCGCCTGAAGGACGTGCCGATGCACGTCGTCAGCGAGAACGACGTCGAGTCCTTCGGGCCGTTCGAGTGCGAGTTCGTGGCCGTCAACCACTCCATCCCCGACGCCCTGGCCGTGGCCATCAAGACCGCCGCCGGCGTCGCCCTGCACACGGGCGACTTCAAGATGGACCAGCTGCCGCTCGACGGCCGCATCACCGACCTGCGCGCGTTCGCCCGCCTCGGCGAGGCCGGCGTCGACCTGTTCCTGACCGACTCCACGAACGCCGAGGTGCCCGGCTTCACGACGGCCGAGAAGTCGATCACCCCGGCGATCGACGCGGTGTTCGCGCGCAGCAAGAAGCGCATCATCGTCGCGTCCTTCGCCTCGCACATCCACCGCGTCCAGCAGGTGCTGGACGCCGCGGTCAAGCACAACCGCAAGGTCGCGTACGTCGGCCGGTCGATGGTCCGCAACATGCAGATCGCCCGCGAGCTGGGCTACCTCAACGTGCCCGACGGCGTCGTGGTCGACAAGATCGACGCCGCGCCGCCGGAGCAGATGGTCCTCATGTCCACCGGCTCGCAGGGCGAGCCGATGGCGGCCCTGTCGCGCATCGCGAACCGCACGCACCCCCAGGTGCACCTCGAGCCCGGCGACACCGTGCTGCTCGCGTCGTCGCTGATCCCGGGCAACGAGAACGCGATCTACCGCGTCATCGACGGCCTGACCAAGCTGGGAGCGAACGTCGTCCACAAGGGCAACGCGCTGGTGCACGTGTCCGGTCACGCCTCGGCCGGTGAGTTGCTGTACTGCTACAACATCGTCCAGCCCTCGAACGTCATGCCGGTGCACGGCGAGATCCGCCACCTGCACTCCAACGCGGAGCTGGCCCGCCAGACCGGCGTGCCGAACACGATCATCGCCGAGGACGGCTACGCGGTCGACCTGGTCGACGGCCACGCCAGCATCGTCGGCGCGTACGACGTGGGCTTCGTCTACGTCGACGGCTCGTCGATCGGCGACGTCACGGACTCCGACCTCAAGGACCGGCGCACGCTGGCGGCCGAGGGCTTCATCTCGGTCATCGCCGTCATCGACTCGGCCACCGGCAAGATCGTCAGCGGACCCGAGATCCACGCCCGCGGCCTGGCCGAGGACGACTCGGTCTTCGACGCGATCCAGCCCAAGGTCGTGTCCGCCCTCGAGGAGGCCCTCGCAGACGGGGCGCGCGACACCGAGGCCCTGCAGCAGGTCATGCGCCGCGTCGTCGGATCGTTCGCGGGTCGTCGCCTGCGCCGCCGGCCGCTGATCATCCCGATCGTGCTGGAGGCCTGATCCCTCGGGTCACTCGTTACCCAACCTCGCAAGGGTTGTAACCCGGGGGAAACAGAGTCTGCCCAGTGTGGAGGGGTGAGAACTCGGATCATCGTGTGCGGCCATGGGACGACCTCGCACACGGGTCGGTCCGCGATCGCCTCACTGGTCAACGCCGTTCGGCGCCACGCCGGGGGACCCGAGGTCGTCGATGCCTTCTTCGACGTCCAGCAGCCCTCGCTGGCGGACGTCGTGGCGGAGACCTCGGGGCCGCGGGTCATCGTCCCGTTGCTGTTGCACCACGACGTGTCGACCGCCGGGCGGCTGGCGGCGGTGGCCGCCGACGATCCGCTGGTCCGCGTCGCCCCGGCGATGGGACCGGACTGGGTCCTGGCCGAGATCGGTGTGCGACGGCTGATCGAGGCGGGCGCCCGTCCGTCCGACACGATCGTGATGGTCGCCCCGGAGGCCGACGGCCCCCGGGCGTTGGCCGACATCTCCAAGGCCGCGCGATTGCTCAGTGCGGTGTGGGGAGGCCCGGTCCACGTCGGTGTGGTCGACGGCGTCGGCACGCCGGTCGAGGACGCCCTCGACGTGGCCCGGGCCCACAACCAGCGGGTCGTCGTCTCGATGTACGCGCTCGCCTCGGGCCAGGGCGCCTCGGCGATCGGGCGGCTGGGCGCCGACGTCGTGACCGCGCCGTTGCTGGGCGCCGGGGCGCCTGACGCGCGCCTCGTGACGCTGGCCCTCGAGCGCGCCGAGGTGCTGTCGTTCCCGGGAGAGGTGGGCTCCGCCACCCGATGACCGCCGCGCTGCTGGCGGCGTGGGACCGTGAGAACTCTCAGGTTCTGGTTTAGCCTTGGCATCATGGCGACCCGAACGTCTTCCCCGCCGCGCAAGCGGCCGTCCGGCAGCCAGGCCCGCAAGAAGCCCGCGCCGCGCAAGCAACCCGCACGCAAGGCGCCGGCACCGAGGACGGGACCTGGTCCGCTCGCTGCTGCCCTTCGCGGGGTGATGCGCGCCTCCACGGTCTTCTGGCTCGGACTGGCAGGCGTCGTCGGTGCCATCGCGCGCAGCATCGGCCACAGTGCCCGTGAGCTCGACGCCGAGCAGCGACGCGACGGGGTCGGCCTCGCGCTGGTCTCGCTGTCGCTCGTGACCGCCGCCTCGGTGTGGTGGGACATCCCCGGCGGCGTCGGTGCCGCCGTGCGCCGCGTCACCACCGGCTCGGTCGGCGTCCTGGCCTGGGCGGTCCCCATCCTGCTTGCCGTCCTGGCGTGGCGGACGCTGCGCCATCCCGACCGCAACGGCCCCGCCGGCCGTCAGGCGATCGGCTGGAGCGCCATCGTCGGCGGCGTCCTGGGCCTGGTCCACCTGGCCCACGACACGCCGCGCCCCAGCGATCCGGACATGGCCGACGCCGGGGGAGCGGTGGGCTTCCTGTTCTCCGCGATCCTGGTCGACCTGCTCAAGACCGGCTGGGTCGTCGCCCCGATCCTGGTGATCGTCGTGATCTTCGGCGTCCTGGTCGTCACGGGCACCCCCTTGTACGCCGTTCCCGACCGACTGCGCACGACCGCCGACAAGATGCTCGGCCGTGAGAAGGCGCCCTCCGCCGAGGCCGAGCCCAAGCCCGAGCCGGTCAAGAAGCGCCATCCGCGCACGGTCCCCATCGTGGACGAGCCGTTCGAGAACCCGCTCGTCGACGGCCCCGACGACGATCGCCAGGTCCCGGTCAGCTTCGTGCCGCCCGTGCCCGCGGTGTCCGAGCCCGAGCCGCAGCCCGACCTCAAGCCGCTCGAGCCGCTGCCGGTCCGCGCCGAGCAGCTGGCCCTGTCCGGCGACGTCGTCTACACGCTCCCCGAGCCGAGCGCCCTCAAGGAGGGCACGCCGCCCAAGGCCCGCTCGGCAGCCTCCGACGAAGTCGTCGGCCGGCTCACCGAGGTGCTCGAGCAGTTCCAGATCGACGCGACCGTCACGGGTTACACCCGCGGCCCGACCGTCACCCGGTACGAGGTCGAGCTCGGCCCCGCCGTCAAGGTCGAGAAGGTCACCGCACTCAGCAAGAACATCGCCTACGCCGTGGCCTCCAACGAGGTCCGCATCCTGTCGCCGATCCCGGGCAAGAGCGCCATCGGCGTCGAGATCCCGAACGTCGACAAGGAGATGGTGTCCCTCGGTGACGTCCTGCGCTCGAACAAGGCGCGCAGCGACCACCATCCGATGGTCATCGGCCTGGGCAAGGACGTCGAGGGCGGCTACGTCGTGGCGAACCTGGCCAAGATGCCGCACCTGCTGGTCGCCGGCGCGACCGGATCGGGCAAGTCCAGCTTCGTGAACTCGATGATCTCGTCGATCCTCATGCGGTCCACGCCCGACGAGGTGCGGATGATCCTGGTCGACCCCAAGCGCGTCGAGCTGAACGCGTACGAGGGCATCCCGCACCTCATCACGCCGATCATCACCAACCCGAAGAAGGCCGCCGAGGCGCTGGCCTGGGTCGTGCGCGAGATGGACCTGCGCTACGACGACCTGGCGAACTTCGGCTTCCGTCACATCGACGACTTCAACAAGGCCGTCGCCTCCGGCAAGGTGCAGGCGCCTCCGGGCAGCGAGCGTGTCCTGACGCCCTACCCGTACCTGCTGGTGGTGGTCGACGAGCTCGCCGACCTGATGATGGTCGCCCCGCGCGACGTCGAGGACTCGATCGTCCGCATCACCCAGCTGGCCCGTGCGGCGGGCATCCACCTCGTGCTCGCGACGCAGCGACCCAGCGTCGACGTCGTCACGGGTCTGATCAAGGCCAACGTGCCCAGCCGCCTGGCCTTCGCGACCAGCTCGCTGGCCGACAGCCGCGTCATCTTGGACCAGCCCGGCGCCGAGAAGCTCGTCGGTCAGGGCGACGGTCTGTTCCTGCCGATGGGCGCGAACAAGACCATGCGCATGCAGGGGGCCTGGATCACCGAGGCCGAGATCCAGACGATCGTCAACCACTGCAAGGAGCAGCTGCAGCCGTCGTACCGCGAGGACGTCACGACTCCGCAGCAGGCCAAGCGCGAGCTCGACGACGACATCGGCGACGACATGGACCTGGTGCTCCAGGCGATCGAGCTCGTGGTCAACACGCAGTTCGGCTCGACGTCGATGCTGCAGCGCAAGCTGCGTGTCGGATTCGCCAAGGCCGGCCGCCTGATGGACATCCTCGAGAGCCGCGGCGTCGTGGGCCCCAGTGAGGGCTCGAAGGCGCGCGACGTGCTCGTGAAGCCTGATGACCTCGCTGACGTGTTGGCCAGCATCCAGGTCGGTTGACCACTAGGATCAGCGAACCAACCACCTCATGTAAACCACCGTGGTCGCCCTCTCGGGGGTACCGGTGACACGAAAGGGAATGCATGTCTTACAACGCTCCGCCGCCGCCCCCCTCGGGACCGGTCGGACAGACGCCGCCGCCGAACAACCTCGTGTGGGCCATCCTCACGACGCTGTTCTGCTGCCTGCCGCTCGGCGTGGTCTCGATCGTCTACGCGGCGCAGGTGAACGGCAAGTTCGCCGCCGGCGATCTCGCCGGGGCCCAGGACTCCTCGCGCAAGGCCAAGACGTGGGCCATCTGGTCCGCCGTCGTCGGTCTCGTGGCGATCGTCCTGTACGTCATCTTCATCGTGATCGTGGCCAGCAATGGCGACTCCACGTCGACGAGCCTCTGATCTGAGCGACGTCAGCGCGCGCCCCGTGGCCGCCGGGATCTCCCGGCGGCGCGGGGCGTTCGCGTTCTCAGCGGTCACCCTCGCCGGCCTGGCCGCCATCGCTGTCGTCGCCGCCCGCTCCCCGGAGGAGTCCGGGCACTACCCGACCTGCCCCTTCCTCGCCGTCACGGGCCTGTTCTGCCCGGGGTGCGGCAGCCTGCGTGCCCTGCACGCGCTGGCTCACGGCGATCTCGCGACCGCGTGGGATCGCAACCCGCTCGCCGTGCTGCTGTTGCCCGCCGTCCTGGTGGCCTGGGCGGCCTGGGGCCTGCGCCTGCTCGGCCGGCGCGCGTGGCATCCCAGCCGGATTCCGGCAGGGTGGATCTGGGCGCTGCTGGTGGTCGTCCTGACGTACTGGGTGGCGCGCAATGTGCCCGGCTGGACGTGGCTCTCACCGGCCTGAGCCATACTGAACATCATGGATTCCTCGCCCCCGGCAACCACGCCGAGCAACTGGAACGTCCCGAACGCCCTGACGGTCATCCGGATCCTCGGTGTTCCGGTCTTCGGTTGGCTGTTGCTGCACGACGGTGGCGAGTCGGTCGGGTACCGGATCGCCGCGTGGGCAGCGTTCGTGGTCCTGATGGCCACCGACAAGATCGACGGCGACATCGCCCGCAAGCACAACCTCATCACCGACTTCGGCAAGATGGCCGACCCGATCGCCGACAAGGCCCTCACCGGCATGGCCTTCATCGGACTGGCGATCATCTTCAACGACCAGACGTGGGGACCGGTCTTCTGGGCTGCGGTCATCGCGATGCTGGTGCGTGAATGGGGGATCACCGTCATGCGGATGGTGATGGTCCGCCGCGGCTTCGTCATGCCGGCCGGTCGCGGGGGCAAGCTCAAGACCGTGCTGCAGTCCGTGGCCGTCGCGGGGTACTGCCTGCCGCTCGAGTTGTGGGACGGTCTCGTCCCGGCGGTGCTGCTGTGGATCACCCACGTCGTGATGGCCGCGGCGCTCGCGCTGGCGCTGGTGACCGGCGTCCAGTACGTCATCGACGCCCGGCGACTGGCCGCGGAGGCACCGGCCGACGACCTCGCGCGGTGACCGTGGCGTCCGCCTCCGACGTGGTGGCGGCCCTGCGCGCCGCGGGACAGACCGTCGCGACCGCTGAGTCGCTCACCGGCGGCCTGGTCTGCGCGACGCTCGTCGACGTGCCGGGAGCCTCGGTCGTGGTGCGCGGGGGAGTCATCGCCTACCAGCCCGATCTCAAGACCGCCCTGCTGGGCGTGGACGCCGACCTGATCGCCCGTGAGGGCACCGTCGACGCTGCGGTGGCCGAGCAGCTGGCACTCGGTGCGTGCGCACGGCTGGGCGCCACCTGGGGCCTGGGCACGACCGGTGTCGCCGGTCCGGGCCCGGCCGAGGGTCATCGCGCCGGCACCGTCCACGTCGCCGTGGCGGGCCCCGATGGCGTGCGCTCACGCCGGCTGCAACTGGACGGGGACCGCGACGAGGTGCGGCGAGCAGCGGTCCGCGCCGTCCTGGCGGACCTGCACTATAGGCTGGGGAAGAACAACGGCTCGGCGGACGTTGAGCCTGACAGGGAAGGTGGTGGCGATGACCGCGATGCGTGAACTCATCGGCGACGTGCTCCGGGCACGTCGGCTCGCCGAAGGCCTGACCCTGCGCGACGTCTCCGAGCGGGCTCGGATCAGCTTGGGATACATCTCCGAGGTCGAGCGCGGCCAGAAGGAGGCCAGCTCCGAGCTGCTCGCCGCCCTGGCCCAGGCGCTCGACGTCCCGCTGAGCAAGGTGCTGCTCGACGTCAGCTCGCTGCTCGAACTCGAGGAAGCCGCCGACCTGGCGACCGTGTCGTCGATCGCGCGCGAAGAGGCCCGGGCCTCCGCAGCGTGAGGCACAGCGAGTTCTGGCAGCGCATGGAAGCTGCCCTCGGGGCGGCGTATGCCAGTTCCTGGGCCCGCCAGCAGGCGATCGGCGCCTTGGGCGGTCGCACCCCGGTCGAGGCCCTCGAAGCCGGTGTCGACCCCCAACAGGTGTGGCGCGCGGTGCACGCGACGCTCGACCTGCCCGCGCGCGAACGTTGAGTTAGCGTCGGGTCATGAGCGATCTCCCCGACCTGACCGGCAAGCGTGTCGCCATCATCGCGACCGACCACTTCGAGGAATCCGAACTCACGACCCCTCGTGACAGTCTCGAGGACGCGGGAGCGGACGTGCGCATCTTCGCCCCTCACCCCGGCACCCTGCAGGCGATGCAGGGCGACACCGACAAGACGATCTCGGTGCGGGTGGACGGCACCCTGGACGAGTTCGACCAGGGCTGGCCCGACGCCTTCGTCTTCCCCGGCGGCACCGTGAACGCCGACCACCTGCGCATCGACGAGCAGGCCCAGCGGATCATCACGAACGCCCTCGAGTCGGGTGCGCCCGTGGCGGCGATCTGCCACGCGCCCTGGCTGCTGGTCTCGGCCGACCTGGTCAAGGGCAAGCGCCTGACCAGCTTCCCGAGCCTCGCGGTGGACGTGAGGAACGCCGGCGGCGACTGGGTCGACGAGACCGTCGTCGTCGACGGCAACCTGATCACGAGCCGCAACCCCGACGACCTGCCCGCGTTCGTCGGCGCCATCGCCGACGCCCTCGTGTCCTGAATCACGTCCGTCCCGCCCCGCCCCGAGATTTGCTCCGCATCTGACCTTTCAGAGGGTTTGAAAGGGAGAATGCGGAGCAAATCTCGGGGAGGTGCGCGTGTTCGGCGTGTCGACCTTCCATCGAACATCTGTTCGGCCTAGGCTCGTTCCACAGGCCGACGGTCAGGTCGGGCGTCATCCACAGACGAGTCGACGAGGCTCACGTAATGTCAGTGGGTCCGCCTACCGTCGAAGATGGCCCGCCACCACGACCGTGACGGTCGACGAACGAAGGACGCAGCATGGCTAAGAACACCAGCACCACTGGTTCGAACCGCGACATCCCCAAGGACCGCGCCAACAAGGACAAGGCGATCGAGAACGCCCTCGCCCAGATCGACCGGTCCTACGGCAAGGGTGCCGTGATGCGGCTGGGTGACCAGGCCCGCGCGCCGATCGAGATCATCCCGACCGGTGCCATCTCCTTGGACGTCGCGCTGGGCATCGGCGGACTGCCCCGCGGTCGTGTCGTTGAGATCTACGGCCCGGAGTCCTCGGGCAAGACCACGGTCGCCCTGCACGCGGTGGCCAACGCCCAGAAGGCCGGCGGCGTCGCGGCGTTCATCGACGCCGAGCACGCGCTCGACCCCGAGTACGCCCGCAAGCTGGGTGTCGACACCGACGCGTTGCTGGTGTCGCAGCCCGACTCCGGCGAGCAGGCGCTCGAGATCGCCGACATGCTGATCCGCTCCGGCGCCCTCGACATCATCGTCATCGACTCCGTGGCGGCCCTGGTGCCCCGCGCCGAGATCGACGGCGAGATGGGCGACAGCCACGTCGGCCTGCAGGCCCGCCTCATGAGCCAGGCGCTGCGCAAGATGACCGGTGCCATCAACGGCTCGGGCACGACGGCGATCTTCATCAACCAGCTGCGCGAGAAGATCGGCGTGATGTTCGGCAGCCCCGAGACCACCACGGGCGGCAAGGCACTGAAGTTCTACGCCTCGGTGCGCCTCGACGTGCGTCGCATCGAGACCCTCAAGGACGGCACCGACATGGTCGGCAACCGCACCCGGGTCAAGGTCGTCAAGAACAAGATGGCCCCGCCGTTCAAGCAGGCCGAGTTCGACATCATGTACGGCCAGGGGATCAGCCGTGAGGGCAGCCTGATCGACATGGGCGTCGAGGCGGGCTTCGTCCGCAAGGCCGGTGCTTGGTACACGTACGAGGGCGACCAGCTGGGCCAGGGCAAGGAGAACGCGCGCGCCTTCCTGCGTGACAACCCGGACCTGGCCGACGAGCTCGACAAGCGGATCAAGGAGCACCTCGGTATCGGGGCGAAGCTCGACGAGCCCGCCGATGCCGCGGTGGCCGACGACCCCGCGGGCGACCTCTCGGCCGCCGATTTCTGATGCTGGACCCCACCGACCCGGACGCTGATCCGAGGGCGGTCATCGTCGCCGGCCGGACGATCGCGATGGATCGTCTGGCCGCGCGCGATCGCAGTCGCGGTGAGCTGCTCGATGCTCTCGCTCGTCGGCGGTTCCCCGAGGACGTCGCCATCGTCGTCGTCGACCAGTTGCAGTCCGAAGGGCTGGTCGACGACGAGCGGTTCGCCCGGACGTGGGTCGAGCAGCGGGGCCGAGCCAAAGGGCTCGCCCGATCGGTGCTGCGCATGGAGTTGCAGCGCAAGGGCGTCGCCGCTGAGATCATCGGCACGGTCCTGGAGGACGTCGATCCCGACGCCGAGCGCCAGGCCGCGCACCGGCTGGTCCAGCGCAAGCTGCGCTCCGTGCAGGGGCTCGACCAGTCGGTCCAGGTGCGGCGGCTGACCGCGATGCTCGCGCGCAAGGGCTACGCCCCGCAGGTGGCGTTCGACGTCGTCCGGGCCGAGCTCGATGCCGAGACCGAACCGCTCGAGTCGACCTAGCATCGAGCCGTGTTCGCCTTCCGCGCCGCCACCGAGGCGGACCTGCCGTTGTTCGTGCGGTGGCGGAGCCGTCCTCACGTCCTGACGTGGTTTCCCGATCCGGTGCCCGACCTGGCCGCGGCGCGCGATCGCTTCGGTGGGCGGTTGGCGGGTCGCGACCCGGTGCGGCTGTGGATCGCCGAGCTCGGGGGAGCCCCGATCGGATACCTCCAGAGCTTCGAGGTGGCCGCCGACGACGACCTGACGGTGCGCTGCCAGGACCCGGACGCGGTGGCGTTCGACTACCTCATCGGCGAGCCGGAGTTGATCGACCGCGGGCTCGGCAGCGAGATGATCGATCGGTTCTGCCGCGACGTGCTCGTGCCGCAGTATCCGAGGGCTCCGCGGTTCCTCGCGGCGCCCGACGCGCGCAACCATCGCTCGCTGCGGGTGTTGGCCAAGTGCGGGTTCACGGCAGGACTGTGGATCCAGCCCGAGGGGGCACCGTGGGCCGACATCGTGTGCACGGCGAGGCGCGAACGCTTCGAGTGACTCAGCGTACGAAGCCGGCCGCGGTGTGGGTGAACTGTCCGGCGCGCACCGTGGCCTCGACGCCGACCGAGCGCAGCAGGGTGGCCGCGGCCCCCGAGTCGTCGGTGTGCGCGAGCGGATCCCGGTCGAGCAGGACCAGATCGCCGCGTTGCCCGACCCGGGGCGTGTCCTGACCGTCGACGCTGGCGGCGAGCGCCTCGCGCACCGTGACCGCCTCCTCTGGAGTCCACGGCGCCCGGTCATCAGCTGAGCGGTGGACGGCGGCAGCCATGGCGGCCCACGGGTCGAGCGGCGAGACCGGCGCGTCGGAGCCGAAAACGACGCCGACGCCGGCGTCGAGCAGGGAACGCAGCGCGAAGCAGTGCTGCTCGCGCCCCGGCCACAGCTGCACCGCGGCGTCGCGATCGTCGAGCAGGTGCGCGGGCTGGACGCTGGCCCGGACGCCGAGTGCCGCCATGGCGACGATGTCGTCCGGGGTCATCAGTTGCGCGTGCTCGATGCTGCCGACCGCGCCGGACGCGGAGAAGGCTGCCAGAGCCTCGTGGGCGGCCGCGTCGCCGATGGCGTGGACCGCTGCCTCGAGGCCGTTGGTCGCGGCACGTCGCAGCAGCGCGACCAGCTCGGCCCGGTCGTGGTTCTGGACCCCGCGGTCGCCCCCACCGGGGTACGACTCGTGGCAGAACGCCGTGCGGGTGTTCAGCGACCCGTCGGAGATGATCTTGAGCGGGCCGATCGTGACGACGCCGCCGGGCGTCAGCGGCGAGCCGGTCCTCAGCCCGGCGGAGATCACGGACTCCAGGTACTCGGGGTAGACCGCGCGCCGCACCGTCAGGGCGTCGACACCGCGGGCGACGCGCTCAGGCCACGTCAGCAGCGGCTCGGCGAACTCGAAGTCGACGATGCCCACCACGCCGCGGGCGGCGGCCTCGTGAACGGTCTCGGCGATGCCCGAGCCGCCGTCCTGCTGTGCGGTGAGCTCGACCACCTGCGTCATGAGCGTGAACCAGGGTGCCTCGGTGACGGGCTCGTCGGTCGGATCAGCGCCGAGGGCGGAGAGGGCGGCCGTGTTCAGCCAGCCCGTGTGGGCATCCCCGCTGGTCAGCACGACAGGGCGGACGCCCGAGACGGCGTCGAGCTCGGCGACCGTGGGAACCCGGTCCCAGTCGGTGAGGCGGAAGCCGTAGCCGAACACCCAGTCGCCGTCGGGCGTGGCGGCCAGCTCCTCGCGGACGAGCCGGATGACCTCGGCGGGATCGCGCGTACCCGAGACGTCCAGGCGGCTGCGGGTCTGGGCCCACTGGGTCAGATGGACGTGCTGGTCCCACAGGCCCGGGATGGTCCAGCGTCCGTCGGCGTCGACCACGCGGTCGCCCCGTTCGGCACGCAGCTCGGGCGCGAGATCGACGATCGCGCCGTCACGGATCCGCAGCGACACCGGTTCGGTCGGCGCCGCCGAACGCACCGGCACGAGCCGGACGTGGCGCAGCAGCAGGGAGCTCACGCAGACATTGTGGCCCGGGGGCCGGCCCGCTCCGCCTGCGGGTCAGGGTGCCACGAGGACCGGCACCTCGGCCTGCGGCCGGGCGTCGGTGGACCGCGATTCGGTCAGCCGGCGCTGCGCGAAGCGACCCACCTGCTCGAGGATCAGGTTGAGGATGATGTAGATCGCCCCGAGGACCAGCGCGACCTGCAGCTGGTTGTCGAACTCGCGCCAGATCTGGCGGCCGGCGTAGGTCAGACCGGGGGCCACGATGATGTAGCCCAGCGACGTGTCCTTCAGCGCGACGATGCACTGACTGATGATCGCGGGGGTCATGATCTTGATCGCCTGCGGCAGCTGCACGATGCGCATCACCGCGCTCTTGCGCATGCCGAGCGCGTACGCCGCCTCGACCTGGCCCTTGGGAACGGCGTTGATGCCGGCGCGGAACGTCTCGGCCAGGACCGAGCCGTTGTAGAGGATCAGGCCGATCACCAGTGGCGCGAGCAGCCCGATCGGGAACTTGTACAGCGCCCACAGGTACGTGATCAGGATGAAGAGCGGAACGGCCCGGAAGAACTCGACGACGGCCCAGCACGGCCAGCGCACCCAGGCGTGGTCGGACAGCTTGCCGATGCCGAACAGCATGCCGAAAACGAGCGCACCGGCGATCGCCATGACGGCCGCGAGCAGCGTGTAGTAGAGCCCTTCCAGGATGATCTCGACGTAGGCGGGAGTGACGAAGACCTCCCACAGGCCGTAGTCGAACTGGCCCGTGGAGGCCAAGCGCCAGAGCGCCGCGCCGAGCAACGCGATGACGCCGAGGACCGTGACGATCGAGAGGATCCGGTGACGGCGGCGGGCGCGCGGCCCGGGGACGTCGAACAGCAGGGTGCTCATCGGGCGACCACCTTCCAGCGACGCTCGGCCCACGAGGCCAGCAGCGAGATCGCCGCGACGATGACGATGTACATCGCCGCGATGGTGAGGAATACCGCCGTACGCGAGCTGGGGTAGTCGCGCATCAGGCCCTGGAGGCGGAACGCGATGTCGGCCAGGCCGAGCGCGGCGACGAGGGACGTGTTCTTCGCCAGTGCGATGAAGACGCTGGCCATCGGCGGCACCACGAGGCGGAACGCCTGGGGCAGGATCACCTGCGTCATCGTCAGGCTGAAGGGCATGCCCACGGCGCGGGCCGCCTCAGCCTGCCCGACGGGCACGCCGTTGATGCCCGAGCGCAGCGCCTCGCACACGAACGCCGCGGTGTAGAGGCCCGCGGCCAGCGAGATGTTCCAGAAGAAGCCGAAGTCGATGTCCATCGCCGGCAGTCCGTAGTAGGTGATGAACAGCAGCAGCAGCAGGGGAGTGTTGCGAAAGAGCGTGACGTAGGCGGTGCCGACGGCACGCATCGCCGGGACCGGGCTGACCCGGCTCACGGCGATGAACGTGCCGACGACGAGGGCGATGAGGCCGCTGGCCAAGAAGACCCGCAGCGTGACCCAGAAGCCCTTGAGGAGCAGTTCCCAGCTGTCCTGCAAGAACGTGAAGTCCACGTCTCACCACCCTCGTCGTCGGTTGATCATCAGTTCAGCGTCACGCGCACTCGTCCAGCGCCGGCGCGTCGCCCGCCTCGGCGCCACCCTTGCCGAGCGTGGCGTCGAACGCCTTCTCCCACGAGCCGTCCTCGAAGGCGCTGGTCAGCGTCTCGTTGACGAACTCGCACAGCTCGGGGTGGTCCTTGCCGTAGCCGATGCCGTAGCGCTCCTCGGAGAAGGGCTCGCCCACGACCTTGAGCTTGTCCGGGTTCTCGGCGGCGTAGCCCAGCAGGATGGCCGCGTCGGTGGTGACCGCGTCGACCGAGCCGTTCTCGAGCTGACGGACGCACTCGGAGTAGGTGTCGAAGCCGGCCGGCGTGGCGCCGAACTGCTCCTCGACGGTCTTGATCGAGGTGGACCCGGTGACCGAGCAGACCTTCTTGCCCTTCAGGTCGTCGGGGCCGTTGATCGAGTCGTCGTCCTTGGCCACGAGCAGGCTCTGACCCGTGACGTAGTACGGACCGGCCTGGCCGACGACCTTGCGGCGGTCGTCGGTGATCGAGTAGGAGGCGATGACGAAGTCGACCGTGCCGTTCTGCAGGAAGGGCTCACGGTTCGCCGAGACGGCCTCGACCCACTCGATGTCGCCGGTCTCGATGCCGAGCTTCGCCGCGAGGATCTTGCCGATCTCGGGGTCGAAGCCGGAGGGGGTGTCCGCCGTGGCGGTCTTGAAGCCGACGCCGGGCTGGTCGAACTTGACGCCGATCTTGACCTTGCCGTCCTTCTGGAGCTCGGCCATGCGCGTGCCGGCCTCGAAGTCCTGCTCCTCGACCTCGACCTCGGGTGCGTCGCCGGCGTCGTCGCTGTTGCCGGCGTCGCCACAGGCGCTCAGCGCCAGCAGCCCGGCGGCGATCACGGCCGCGAACTGTGTCCTTCGTGCTCTCATCTGTCGTCCTTCCCCTTCGGGATCATGATGTTGCGGAAATCAGGAGGGTGCGGGCTGTCAGTGCTTGAGGATCTTGCCGAGGAAGTCCTGGGCGCGATCGCTCTGGGGGTTCGTGAAGAACTCGTCGGGGGTGTTCTGCTCGACGATCCTGCCGTCGGCCATGAAGACGACGCGGTCGGCGGCGGTGCGCGCGAAGCCCATCTCGTGGGTGACGACGACCATCGTCATGCCGCGTCGGGCGAGATCGACCATGGTCTCGAGGACCTCCGAGATCATCTCGGGGTCGAGCGCGGACGTCGGCTCGTCGAACAGCATGACCTTCGGGTCCATGGCCAGGGCGCGGGCGATCGCGACGCGCTGCTGCTGGCCGCCCGACAGCTGAGCCGGCAGCTTGCCGGCCTGGTTGGCCACCCCGACGCGCTCGAGCAGCTCGTGTGCGCGCTGCTCGGCCTCGGCCTTGGGCTTCCCCAGGACCTTGGTCGGACCGAGGGTCACGTTCTCCAGGACGGTCTTGTGGCTGAAGAGGTTGAACGACTGGAACACCATGCCGACCTCGGCGCGCAGCTTCGCCAGCGCCTTGCCCTCCTCGGGCAGCGGAACACCGTCGATCTCGATGGTGCCCTCGTTGATCGGCTCGAGGCGGTTGATCGCCCGGCACAGTGTCGACTTGCCTGATCCGGACGGCCCGATCACGACGACGACCTCGCCGGTGGCGACCTCGAAGTCGATGTCCTGCAGGACGTGAAGGTCACCGAACCACTTCTGGACGCCGCTCATGCGGACCATCGGCGTCGTGCTTGCTCCCATGCCGACTTACCCAACCGTAGGGTCCGGGCGGACGCAACAATTCGCACCGGCGCGTCGCCGACCGCAATCAGATCGAAACCCACGGCGATGGCGGTCGTCCCGGCGAATCCGGGCACCCGCCCCGGCGTCAACGCCGCGCGGTGGCTTCCACTGGGGAAGTAAGTGGACACTTTCGACTGGAATACCGAAGCTCGCACCCTGATGTGCGCGCGGTGGCCGAACTGGCGACGGCGCCGAGGTGTCCATATTTTGGGCGGCCGTTCAAGGTCCACTTTCACCAGTGAAACGTGTGATTATCGCGTCTTGGTCCAGCCGCCGTAGCGAATGCGTAACGCGTGACTTCTACGCTCATGGGCGTGACGCATGAGACGTGTGTCACGTCAGTTCCCTTCGTCGTGAGGACTTCCCTTGAAAACAGTTGCCCTTCGCCGCACCTTGAGTGCGGCGGCCCTCGTCGCGTTGGGGGTCGGCCTGCTGGCCGTACCCGCCAACGCCGACCCCAACATCCCCGAGACGCCCGAGCAGTCGCGCATCCTCGGTGACGCCAGCCGCACGGCCGACGTCACCGCCGAGGACGAGAGCGTCGGGAACCTCGCTCCCGGCACCGGCGTGCCGTACCTGGGAATGGATCCCAAGGCCAAGATGCTCGCCGCCGGCGAGCAGGAGTCCGTCAAGATCGACCTGGTGAAGAACATCGGGTTGCAGCCGGGGCAGACGACGATGTCCAACATGGCGTTCAAGGGCGACTACGCCTTCCAGGGCAGCTACGGCGGATTCGTGGTCTACGACATCAGCAACCCGGAGGACGCCACGGTCGCGGCGAACGTCAACTGCGCCGGCGGCCAGGGCGACATGTCGATCGCCGGAGACCTGCTGTTCTTCTCCGTCGACCAGCCTCGCAACGGGTCGGCGTGCGACGCCGGCTCGATCGCCTCCTCGAGCGCCGACGCGTGGGAGGGCATTCGCATCTTCGACATCAGCGAGCCGACCGCGCCGCAGTACGTCGGCAACGTGAAGGCGCGCTGTGGCTCGCACACGCACACGCTGGTGCCGAACCCCGAGGACGAGGGCTCGGTGTACCTGTACAACGCCGCCTACGACGTCTCGGACACCGCGTTCTACTGCAAGCGCCCGCACCAGCAGCTCGAGATCATCAAGGTGGATCTCGACAACCCGGCCGGCGCGGCGATCGTCAAGGAGTACAAGCCCTGGGACGACGAGAACCCGGCGTTCACCGCTGACGACCGCCCCAACGGCGGCGCCACCACCTCGGCGACGAACGGCTGCCACGACCTGACCGCGTACCCGGAGAAGGGCATCATGGCCGGCGCGTGCATGGGCGACGGCGTGATGTTCGACATCTCCGACCCGCTGAACCCGGTCGTGACGGAGCGTGTCCGCGACGAGAACTACGCCTTCTGGCACACCGCCCAGTTCAGCGACGACGCCAGCAAGGTGATCTTCCAGGACGAACTCGGTGGCGGCAGCAGCGCGACCTGCATCCCGAACACGCCGCAGTACCGCGGTGCGAACGCGGTCTACGCGATCAAGGGCCAGGAGCTGGAGCTGAAGAGCTACTACAAGATCCCGCGTCGTCAGTCGACGTTCGAGAACTGCGTGGGTCACGAGGGCAACATCGTCCAGGTCGCCGACCGGGACGTCCTCGTCCAGGCCTGGTACCAGGGCGGCGCCTCGCTGATCGACTTCACCAACCCGTCCAAAGCCAAGGAGATCGGCTACTTCGATCGCGGGCCGATCGACGCGACGCGCTTGGTGACCGGCGGCTACTGGGCCGTCTACTCGCACAACGGCTACCTCTACGGCAGCGAGATCGCCCGTGGCTTCGACGTCATGAAGCTCCAGGGTGACGAGTTCGCCGACGCGGTCCGGCACCGCCAGGACGTCCGCAACCCCGCGACGCAGCAGACCATCTCCTGGCCGTGGAAGAAGGCGCCGAAGGCTTCGGGCACGCTGCCCGCCGCGTCGGTCTCGCCCGCCAGTGTCCCCGCCGGGGTCGCCACGGACGTCACCGTCTCGCTGCCCGCCGACACGTTCACCTCCGGTGAGTACGTCGACGTGTGGAGTGGGAGCAAGGTCGTCGCCAGCGGCCAGGCCGCCGCGAACGGCTCGGTCGAGCTGACCGTCCCGGTCGCCGCCACCGAGAAGGCGGGCACGAAGTCGCTCGTCGTCCGTGGCGACAGCAAGCTCGACGACGCGCTGTACTCGGCGTCGGTCGAGCTGACGGCCGTCAGCACCACCACCTCGGTGAAGCTGAGCCGTACGTCGCAGGTCTTCGGCTCCACCCCGGCGACCGTCACCGCGACGGTCTCGGGCGCCGGCGCCCAGGGCACCGTGACGTTCCGTGCGGGCAGCACCGTCCTGAAGGCCGGCGTGCCGGTCAAGGGCGGCAAGGCCACGCTGACGCTGCCGAAGACCCTCGCGGTCAAGACGTACGCGATCCGTGCCGAGTTCGTGCCGTCGTCCACCGCGACGACGGGCTCGACGTCCTCGGCGGTCACCCTCAAGGTCGTCAAGGCGACCGCGAAGGTGAAGGTCTCCGCCAAGAAGGTCAAGGCCTCGGCTCGCGCCAAGGTCACGGTGACCGTCAGCGCCAAGGGCACCACGCCGACCGGCAAGGTGACCGTGAAGGTCAACGGCACGTCCGTCAAGGGCACGCTGAAGAAGGGCAAGGTCACCGTGACCCTGCCGAAGCTCAAGGCCGGCAAGCACACGGTCAAGGTCACCTACGCGGGCAGCGCGAAGGTGGCGGGCAAGAGCACCAAGACGACGATCCGGGTCACCAAGTGACCTTGGTTCGTCGAGCTGCTGCCGCGGTGAGCGTCGTTCTGGCGCTCACCGCGGCGGCGGGCTGCTCGGAAGACACCCCCCGTCAGGACGGCCCGGTCGTCCTGCAGCCCGGTGAGGCGGGGGAGGGCAACAAGCGCGTCGACCCCGACGAGGTCGAGACGCCCGCCGACGAGTTCAACGACATCGACCGTGAGTTCGTCGAGATGATGGTCCCGCACCACCACCAGGCGGTCCTCATGGCCGAGCTGGCGAAGACGCGGGCGAAGGACGAGCAGGTCGCCGGGTTCGCGCAGCGGATCGGCGACACGCAGAAGGCCGAGATCGACGTGCTCCAGGCATGGCTCGAGGCCCGCGATCTGCCGACGGCACCGCTCACGCCAAGCGGCGAGCACGCCACGCACATGGACGGCATGCTCACGCCCGAACAGCTCGACGAGCTGGCCGCGGTGAAGGGCACGGCGTTCGACAAGCTCTTCGTCGAGCGCATGATCGCCCACCACCAGGGAGCCGTGGCGATGGCCGACCGGGCGCTCAGCGACGGCACCGAGGCGATCAACCGTGCCTTCGCCGCCGACGTGTCGGCGACCCAGACCGCCGAGATCGAGCGACTGCGCCAGATCCAGAAGACCCTCTGACGGCCCGGGTCCGCCATCGCGGTGGCGGACCCGGCCGCTCAGCGGCCCGCCGGTTCGGTCCGGGCCGGCGTCGGTGCCCACGTACGATGGGACGGTCATGACGAAGACCTATGAAGTCCGTACCTACGGCTGCCAGATGAACGTGCACGACAGCGAACGACTGTCGGGACTGCTCGAGACCGCGGGCTATGCGGCGGCCGAGCAGGGGCAGACGCCGGACCTCGTCGTCTTCAACACCTGCGCCGTGCGCGAGAACGCCGACAACAAGCTGTACGGCAACCTCGGGCACGTCGCGAGCATCAAGGCCAAGAACCCCGGCATGCAGGTCGCCGTGGGCGGCTGCCTCGCGCAGAAGGACAAGGACACGATCACCCGGAAGGCGCCGTGGGTGGACGTCGTCTTCGGCACCCACAACATCGGCTCGCTGCCGGTCCTGCTGGAGCGCGCGAGGATCGCGGAGGAGTCCCAGGTCGAGATCCTCGAGTCGCTCGAGGTCTTCCCGTCGACCCTGCCCGCGAAGCGCGACTCGGTCTTCGCCGCGTGGGTCTCGATCAGCGTCGGCTGCAACAACACCTGCACGTTCTGCATCGTGCCCGCCCTGCGCGGCAAGGAGCGCGACCGCCGGCCCGGCGACATCCTCGCCGAGATCGAGGCACTCGTGGCCGAGGGCGTCGTCGAGGTGACCCTGCTGGGCCAGAACGTCAACAGCTACGGCGTCGAGTTCGGCGACCGCGAGGCGTTCTCCAAGCTGCTGCGCGCCTGCGGGCAGATCGAGGGCCTCGAGCGCGTGCGGTTCACCTCGCCGCACCCGGCCGCCTTCTCCGACGACGTCATCGCCGCGATGGCCGAGACGCCCAACGTCATGCCCCAGCTGCACATGCCGCTGCAGTCGGGCTCGGACCGCATCCTCAAGGCGATGCGCCGCTCCTACCGCCGTGATCGCTTCCTGGGGATCCTCGACCGGGTGCGTGCGGCGATGCCCGAGGCGTCGATCACGACCGACATCATCGTGGGCTTCCCCGGCGAGACCGAGGAGGACTTCCTCGAGACGATGGACGTCGTGCGCCAGGCGCGGTTCTCCAGCGCCTTCACGTTCCAGTACTCCCAGCGCCCCGGCACGCCGGCCGCGGAACTGCCCGACCAGTTGCCGAAGGCCGTCGTGCAGGAGCGCTACGAGCGACTCTCGGCCCTCGTGTCCGAGATCTCGTGGTCCGAGAACCAGCGACTGGAGGGCCAGGTCGTCGAGCTGCTCGTCGCCGACCAGGCCCACGCCGGCGGCCGCAAGGACGCCGAGACCCACCGGATGAGCGGGCGCGCGCGCGACAACCGGCTCGTGCACTTCGTCCCCGGCGACCACGAGGTCCGCCCGGGCGACCTCGTCGTCACGCGCGTCACGAAGGCGTCCCCGCACCACCTGGTCGCCGACGACGAGCCCCTCGAGGTGCGCCGCACCCGCGCGGGCGACGCATGGGAGTCCCGCCAGGGACGCACCTCCGTGACGCCCGGCTCCGTCGGACTGGGCATGCCGTCGATCGGCGTGCCCGCGCCGCTGCCGCCCGCGCCGGCCTGCGCCCCCGCCTGACCCCGTCGTCCCACCGAGAACCTCGCGTCGACGAGGCGGAAGCGGCGAGAAGCGCGCGTATGAGGGGTGCCTCACCCGCTCCGCGCGAAACCTTGAGGTAATCTGAATCTGCTGATGAGGCCAATGTCGTCCTCGCCCAGTGACTTTCCCCTTGGCATCGACGACAGGTTGTTTCATGGACCGTCCGCTCTTCTCCGCCGCGCCCCAGGCGCAAGGCCTCTACGACCCCGCCAACGAGCACGACAACTGCGGTGTCGCCTTCGTGGCGACGCTCACGGGTGTGCCCAGCAACGAGATCGTCCAGCACGGTCTGACCGCGCTGCGCAACCTCGACCACCGCGGCGCCGTCGGCGGCGAGCCGAACACCGGTGACGGTGCCGGCATCCTCATGCAGGTGCCCGACCGCTTCCTGCGCGGCGTCGCCCCGACCGAGCTGCCCGAGTCCGGCCACTACGCCGCCGGCATGGCGTTCCTGCCGCGCGACCGTGCCGACGAGGCCAAGGCCCAGGTCGAGGCCATCGCCGTCGAGGAGGGCCTCGAGGTCCTCGGCTGGCGTGAGGTGCCCGTCGTCCCGCACATCCTCGGCTCGATGGCGTACGCCGCGATGCCGGCCTTCGAGCTGTTCTTCGTGACCACCGCCGACCGCGAGGTGTCCGGGATCGGCCTGGACCGGCTGACCTACGCCGTCAACAAGCGCTCGCACCACGAGGCCGGCGTGTACTTCCCGTCGCTGTCGTCGCGCACGCTCGTCTACAAGGGCATGCTCACCACCGAGCAGCTCGACGTGTTCTTCCCCGACCTGCTCGACGAGCGCATGGAGTCGGCGCTGGCGATCGTGCACAGCCGCTTCTCGACCAACACGTTCCCGAGCTGGCCGCTGGCGCACCCGTTCCGCTACGTCGCGCACAACGGCGAGATCAACACCGCCCGCGGCAACCGCAACTGGATGCGCGCCCGTGAGGCGCTGCTCGAGAGCGACCTGATCCCCGGCGACCTCTCGCGACTGTTCCCGATCTGCAGCCCCGACGGCTCCGACACCGCGTCCTTGGACGAGGTGCTCGAGCTGCTGCACCTGGGTGGTCGCTCGCTGCCGCACGCGGTGATGATGATGATCCCCGAGGCGTGGGAGAACAACGCCGAGATGGATCCGGCCCGCCGCGCCTTCTACGAGTTCCACTCCACGGTCATGGAGGCCTGGGACGGCCCGGCCGCGGTGTGCTTCACCGACGGCACCCAGATCGGCGCGGTCCTGGACCGCAACGGACTGCGCCCGGGCCGTTTCGTCATCACCGAGGACGGCTTCGTCGTGCTCGCGTCCGAGGCCGGCGTCCTGGACATCGACCCGAAGACGATCGTCCGCAAGGGCCGGGTCGAGCCGGGCAAGATGTTCCTGCTCGACCTCGAGGAGCACCGCGTCGTCGAGGACCACGAGATCAAGGCGTCGCTCGCGAACGAGCACCCCTACGAGGAGTGGCTCTACTCGGGCCTCGTGCGCTTCGAGGACCTGCCCGACCTCGAGCACATCGTGCACAACCACGCCTCGGTCGCGCGTCGCCAGCAGGTCTTCGGCTACACCGACGAGGAGGTGCGCAAGCTGGTCGCGCCGATCGCGCGCACCGGCGCCGAGACGATCGGCTCGATGGGCACCGACACCCCGATCGCGGCCCTCTCGGACCGTCCGCGCCTGTTGTTCGACTACTTCAGCCAGCTGTTCGCCCAGGTGACGAACCCGCCGCTGGACGCCATCCGCGAGGAGGTCGTGACGTCGCTGGCCGGCACGATCGGCCCCGAGCGCAACCTGCTCGACCCCACGCCGGCCTCGTGCCGGATGCTGCAGCTGCCGTTCCCGGTGATCGACAGCGACGAGCTGGCCAAGATCCGCCACATGAACCGTGACGGCGACATGCCCGGCTTCAGCGTGCACGTCGTCCGCGGCCTGTACGACGTCCTGGGTGGGGGAGAGGCCCTGGCCCAGCGCCTCGACGAGATCTGCGCCGAGGTGTCGGACGCGATCGTCAACCGCGGCGCGCGCATCATCGTGCTGTCGGACCGTCACTCCAACGTCGACCTGGCCCCGATCCCGTCGCTGCTGCTGACCGGTGCGGTCCACCACCACATGGTCCGCGAGAAGCTGCGCACGCAGGCCGGCCTGCTGGTCGAGGCCGGCGACGTGCGCGAGGTGCACCACGTCGCGCTGCTGATCGGCTTCGGCGCGACCGCGGTCAACCCGTACCTGGCGCTCGAGACGGCGGAGGACCTCGCTCGCGAGGGCGTCTACGTCGAGGGCGTCGACCCCACGAAGGCTGCGCGCAACGTGGCCTACGGCCTGGGCAAGGGCGTTCTCAAGGTCATGAGCAAGATCGGCGTCTCGACGGTCTCGTCGTACACCGGCGCGCAGATCTTCGAGTGCATCGGCCTGTCCCACGAGGTCGTCGACCGGTACTTCACGGGCACCTCCAGCAAGCTCGGCGGCGTCGGCCTGGACGTCATCGCCCAGGAGGTCCACGCGCGGCACCTGAAGGCGTACCCGACCAAGGGCATCGCCAGCCCGCGTCGCCGCCTCGAGGTCGGCGGCGAGTACCAGTGGCGCCGCTTCGGCCCGGAGCACCTGTTCGACCCGGAGACCGTCTTCCGTCTGCAGCACTCCACGCGCACGGGCCGGTACGACGTCTTCAAGCAGTACACGCAGCGGATCGACGACCAGTCCAGCCGTCTCATGACCCTGCGCGGACTGATGAAGTTCAACTCCGACCGCCAGCCGATCTCGATCGACGAGGTCGAGCCGGTCAGCGAGATCGTCAAGCGGTTCTCGACCGGCGCGATGTCCTACGGGTCCATCAGCCAGGAGGCCCACGAGACCCTCGCGATCGCGATGAACCGCCTCGGCGGCAAGTCGAACACCGGTGAGGGCGGCGAGGATCCCGAGCGCCTCTACGATCCCGAGCGCCGCTCGGCGATCAAGCAGGTCGCCTCCGGTCGCTTCGGCGTCACCAGCGAGTACCTGACGAACGCGGACGACATCCAGATCAAGATGGCCCAGGGTGCCAAGCCCGGCGAGGGCGGCCAGCTGCCCGGACCGAAGGTCTACCCGTGGGTGGCCAAGACGCGGCACTCGACGCCGGGTGTCGGTCTGATCAGCCCGCCGCCGCACCACGACATCTACTCGATCGAGGATCTCAAGCAGCTGATCCACGACCTGAAGAACGCGAACCCCTCGGCCCGCGTCCACGTCAAGCTCGTCTCCGAGGTCGGCGTGGGCACGGTCGCGGCCGGCGTCTCGAAGGCCAAGGCCGACGTCGTGCTGATCTCCGGCCACGACGGTGGAACCGGCGCGTCGCCGCTCACGAGCCTCAAGCACGCGGGCGGTCCCTGGGAGCTCGGCCTGGCCGAGACCCAGCAGACGCTGTTGCTGAACGGCCTGCGTGACCGCATCGTGGTTCAGGTCGACGGTCAGCTCAAGACGGGCCGCGACGTCGTCATCGCCGCGCTGCTCGGCGGCGAGGAGTTCGGCTTCGCGACCGCGCCGCTGGTCGTGTCGGGCTGCATCATGATGCGCGTCTGCCACCTCGACACGTGCCCTGTCGGCGTCGCGACCCAGAACCGGTCGCTGCGCGAGAAGTACTCGGGCAAGGCCGAGTACGTCGTGAACTTCTTCGAGTTCATCGCCCAGGAGGTGCGCGAGATCCTGGCCGAGCTGGGCTTCCGCAGCATCGACGAGGCGGTCGGCCACGCCGAGGTGCTCGACGTCCGCGAGGCCGTCGACCACTGGAAGGCCAGCTCGCTGGACCTGACCCGCGTCCTGTACGTGCCCGAGCTGCCCGAGGGCGCCTCGTTGCGCTGCACGACGAAGCAGGAGCACGGCCTGGACCGCGCCCTCGACGTCGAGCTGATCGCCCTGGCCGGCGACGCGCTGGAGAAGGCCGAGCCGGTCCGCGCGCAGCTCGAGATCCGCAACGTCAACCGCACCGTCGGCACGATGCTCGGTCACGAGGTGACCAAGCGATACCGCGGTGAAGGGCTGCCGGACGACACCATCGACATCACGTTCCTGGGGTCGGCCGGCCAGTCGTTCGGTGCGTTCGTCCCGCGCGGCATCACGCTGCGCCTCGAGGGCGACGGCAACGACTACGTCGGCAAGGGACTCTCGGGGGGCCGCATCATCGTGCGGCCGCCACGCGAGTCGCAGTTCGCCGCCGAGGCGCAGATCGTCGCCGGCAACGTCATCGGCTTCGGTGCCACCGGCGGTGAGATCTTCCTGCGCGGCAAGGTCGGCGAGCGGTTCTGCGTGCGCAACTCGGGTGCCACCGCGGTCGTCGAAGGCGTGGGCGACCACGCGCTCGAGTACATGACCGGCGGCCGCGTGGTCATCCTCGGGCCGACGGGGCGCAACGTCGCCGCCGGCATGAGCGGTGGCTCGGCGTACGTGCTGGATCTCGACCCCGACGTGGTCAACCCCGAGATGGTCGAGCTGCGACCGGTCCCGGAGACCACGGGAGTCGAGTTGGAGGCCATCGTGCGCCGCCACCTGGAGGAGACGGGCTCGGCGGTCGCCGAGCAGCTCCTCCGGGACTGGCCGGCCAGCCTGGCCCGCATCACCGAGATCATGCCGGTCAACTACCGGCGCGTTCTCGAAGCCAAGGCGTCCGCGGAGTCCGAGGGACTCTCCGAGGACGAGACGACTGCACGGATGATGGAGGTGGCCGCACGTGGCTGATCCCCGAGGTTTCATGACCACGCCCCGCAAGGTGGCCGAGCGCCGCCCCGTCGAGGAGCGGGTGAAGGACTGGAACGAGGTCTATCCCGGCGGTGCCGGGCGAGCCCTGCTGCCGATCATCTCGGAGCAGGCCGGGCGCTGCATGGACTGCGGCATCCCGTTCTGCCACCAGGGCTGCCCGTTGGGCAACCTGATCCCCGAGTGGAACGACCTGGTCTGGCGCGACGACTGGGAGGACGCGATCGATCGCCTGCACGCGACGAACAACTTCCCGGAGTTCACCGGGCGGCTGTGCCCCGCGCCGTGCGAGACCGCCTGCGTCGTGGGCATCAACCGCGACCCGGTGACGATCAAGAACGTCGAGGTCTCGATCGCCGACAAGGCGTGGGACATGCACGCCGTCAAGCCCGAGACGCCCGAGTGGCTGACCGGCAAGACGATCGCGGTCGTCGGCTCCGGCCCGGCCGGACTGGCGGTCGCGCAGCAGCTCACGCGCGCCGGCCACACGGTCGCGGTGTACGAGCGTGACGACAAGGCCGGGGGACTGCTGCGGTACGGCATCCCCGAGTTCAAGATGGAGAAGTCGCACGTCGACCGTCGCATCAACCAGATGCAGCGCGAGGGCACCGTCTTCCGCACCGGCGTCGCCGTCGGCGAGGCCATCACCGGTCAGCAGCTGCGTGAGCGGTACGACGCGGTCGTCCTGGCGATCGGCTCGACCGTGCGTCGTGACCTGCCGGCGCCCGGGCGCGAGTTCGAGGGCATCCACCAGGCGATGGACTACCTGCCCCAGGCCAACCGCGTCGCGGTCGGCGAGACGGTCGAGGACCAGATCCTCGCGACCGGCAAGGACGTCGTCATCATCGGCGGCGGCGACACCGGCGCGGACTGCCTGGGCACGGCCATCCGTCAGGGTGCCCGCTCGGTCACCAGCCTGGAGATCATGCCGCGTCCGAGCGAGGAGCGGGCGGACGCCCACCCCTGGCCGACGTACCCGATGGTCTACCGCGTCGCCTCGGCCCACGAGGAGGGCGGCGAGCGGGTCTACGCCGTCAACACGAAGGAGTTCGTGGGCGACGACGGCCACGTGAGCGGTCTGCGGATCACCGAGGTCGAGCTGGTGGACGGTCGCTTCGAGGAGGTCGCCGGCACCGAGCGGGTGATCCCGGCGCAGTTGGTGCTGTTCGCGATGGGCTTCACCGGCCCGCAGCGCGAGGGCGTCGTCGAGCAGCTCGGCGTCGACCTCGACGAGCGGGGCAACATCAAGCGCGACCTGAACTACATGTCCAGTGTCGAGGGGGTGTTCGTCGCCGGTGACGCCGGTCGCGGCCAGTCTCTCATCGTGTGGGCGATCGCCGAGGGCCGTGGAGCCGCCGCCGGCGTCGACGCGTGGCTGACCGGTTCGACCACGCTTCCCACGCCGATTCCGCCGACCGCACGTCCTCTGACGGTGTGACCGGACCGAACCGCGGGTCCTGTGACTCGCGGTTCGGTTCGAGGCAGGGATAGGGTGAGAAGGTGCGTAGAGCCAAGATCGTCTGCACCCTCGGTCCTGCGACCGACACCGCCGAACGCATCCTCGAGCTGGCGATTGCCGGCATGGATGTCGCCCGACTCAACATGAGCCATGGCGAGCAGAGTGAGCAGCTCAAGCGGCTCACCCGGGTTCGCCAGGCCGCTGAGGCGACCGGCAAGGCCATCGCGGTGCTGGCCGACCTGCAAGGCCCCAAGATCCGGCTCGGCCGGTTCTCCGATGGACCCCATGAGCTCAATTTCGGCGACGAGTTCACCATCACCACGCGTGATGTCCCCGGTGACCGCGAAGTCTGCTCCACGACCTACTCGGGCCTGCCCGGTGACGTCCGGGCCGGCGACGAGATCCTCATCGACGACGGCAAGGTGCGTCTGCGCGCCGTCGGGGTGACCGACACCGACGTCGTGACGACCGTCGAGGTCCCCGGCGAGGTGAGCAACAACAAGGGCATCAACCTGCCCGGCGTCAACGTCAGCGTCCCCGCCATGAGCGAGAAGGACATCGACGACCTGCGCTGGGCCCTGCGTGCCGACGTCGACTTCATCGCGCTGTCGTTCGTGCGCAACGCCGAGGACGCGGCCGAGGTTCGCGCGATCATGGACGAGGAGGGCATCCACCGCCCGATCATCGCCAAGATCGAGAAGCCCCAGGCGGTCGAGAACCTCGACGAGATCGTCGACGCGTTCGACGGCTTCATGGTCGCCCGCGGCGATCTGGGCGTCGAGCTCCCGCTCGAGGACGTGCCGATCGTCCAGAAGCTCATCATCGAGAAGGCCCGCCGCAACGCCAAGCCGGTGATCGTGGCCACGCAGATGCTCGAGTCGATGATCTCGGCGCCGCGGCCCACCCGCGCCGAGGCCAGCGACGTCGCCAACGCCGTGCTCGACGGCGCCGACGCGGTCATGCTCTCGGGCGAGACGAGTGTGGGGCGCTTCCCGATCCAGACCGTGCGGATCATGTCGCGGATCGTCGCGTCCACCGAGGACCACGGCCTGCCGCGCATGGCCTCGTTCACGTGGGAGCCCCGCACCACGACGGGCATCATCTGCCGGGCGGCCTCGCAGGTCGCCGAGTCGGTCCAGGCCGAGCTGATGATCGCCTTCACCACGACGGGCGACTCCGCGCGTCGCATGGCGCGCTACCGCTCGTCGATCCCCGTCCTGGCGTTCACGCCGCACGTCCTCGTGCGCAACCAGCTGGCGCTCACGTGGGGCGTCGAGACGTTCCTGACCCCCGAGATCAGCCACACCGACCAGATCGCGCTGCAGGTCGACCGCGAGCTGCTCGGCCAGCAGCGGTGCGAGCAGGGTCGTCGCGTGGTGATCGTGGCCGGGGCGCCTCCGGGAATCCCCGGCTCGACCAACGCGCTGCGCGTGCACAAGATGGGTGACGCGATCAACCGCGTCGTTGCGGCCTACGATCCCGACGAGCTGCCCCCGCCGGTCAGCTGACGCTCGGCGATCCGGGGGACGCCGCCGTGTCAGGACAGGCGCGGTGGCGGGGGCGAACTCGGAGAATCGGCTCCCTCGGGGAGCCATCGGTGCCGAGAGCGGGACTCGAACCCGCACGCCCTTTCGGACAATGGTTTTTGAGACCATCGCGTCTACCATTCCGCCATCTCGGCGCACCGCCGTGCCCGATAACCTTACGGTGTGACCGAATCAGTGCAGTCGACGCCCCCCACGCCGCGTGTCGTCATCGCGGAGGACGAGGCCCTCATTCGGATGGACCTCGCCGAGATGCTGGCCGAGCAGGGCTACGAGGTCGTGGGCGAGGCCGCCGACGGGCAGGCCGCCGTCGACCTCGCGCGTGAGCACCGCCCCGAGTTGGTGATGATGGACATCCAGATGCCCGGCGTGGACGGCATCACCGCCGCGTCCCAGATCGCCGCCGAGCGCATCGCCCCCGTCGTGATGCTGACCGCCTTCAGCCAGCGCGAGCTGGTCGAGCGCGCCAGTGACGCCGGGGCGATGGCCTACCTGGTCAAGCCGTTCACGGCCTCGGACCTGGTCCCGGCGATCGAGATGGCGCGCAGCCGCTACGCCGAGCTGCGGGCGCTCGAGGCCGAGGTGGGCGACCTGCACGAGCAACTGGCCACGCGCAAGGTCGTGGAGCAGGCCAAGTCGGTCCTGCAGGAGACGCTCGGACTGACCGAGGCGCAGGCGTTCCGCTGGATCCAGAAGACCGCCATGGACGTGCGCCTCTCGATGCGCCAGGTGGCCGAGGCCGTCATGGAGAATGGGCCGTCGTTGCAGGGTTGACGACCCAGTGTGACAACGGTTACAAGTTGGCTACGAAACGTTCCAATTACTCAACATGAGAGTTTTTGAAACCTCCGCACACTAGGTTTCATGTCACATCGTGCCGGGCGAACCGACCCGTGCTCGGATTGACTAACACGGAGGATTGATGAAGCGCTCCACCACGACGCTCCGTCTGGCCGCCCTGGCCAGCGCCAGCGCGCTCGTCCTCGCCGCCTGCGGCGGCGGCGACGACAGCTCTGACGACAAAGACAAGGAAGTTGCGAAGGGTGACGGCGAGTTCGTCGTCGGCTCGCTGCTCCCGCAGACCGGCAGCCTCGCCTTCCTCGGCCCGCCGGAGTTCGCCGGCGTCGACCTCGCCGTCAAGGAGATCAACGAGGCCGGCGGTGTGCTGGGCAAGCCCGCCCGCCACGTCAAGGGCGACTCCGGTGACACCGACTCGGGCATCGCGCCCACCGAGACCGACAAGCTGATCAAGGCCGGTTCCGACGTCATCGTCGGTGCCGCCTCGTCCGGCGTCTCCATGACCGTCATCGACAAGATCCTCGGCGCCGGCGTCGTGCAGTACTCGCCCGCCAACACGTCGACCGACTTCGACACCGGCAAGTACGACAAGCCCGACCTGTACTTCCGTACGGCTCCGTCCGACATCCTGCAGGGCGCCGTCATGGCGAACCTGCTGGTCGAGGACAACCGCCAGAACGTCGCGATCCTGGCCCGCCAGGACTCGTACGGCGAGACGCTGGCCCAGGAGGTCAAGAAGGGCCTCGAGGCCGCCGGCTCCAAGGTCGCCGTCACGTCGTTCTACGGCGAGAAGGCCCCCTCGTACGACGCGCAGGTCGACGATGTCGCCGCGGCCAAGCCCGACGCCGTCGTGCTGATCGCGTTCGACGAGACCAAGAAGATCATCCCGCAGCTCGTCGGCAAGGGTGTCGGCCCGCAGGACGTCGCGACGTACTTCGTCGACGGCAACGTGGCCGACTACTCGGGTGACGGTTTCGCTGCGCAGCTCAAGGGCGTCAAGGGCACGGTCCCCGGCGCCGAGGCGGCCGGCGACTTCAAGAAGCGCCTGCTGAGCATCGACCCGAAGCTGAAGGACTACTCCTACGCGGCCGAGTCCTACGACGCGGTCGTCACGTCCGCCCTGGCTGCCATCGCGGCCAAGAACGACTCGGGCGAGGCCGTTGCCTCGGAGCTGGTCGAGGTCACCAAGGGTGGCGAGAAGTGCACGACGTTCAAGCAGTGCGCTGATCTGCTGGCCGACGGCAAGGACATCGACTACGACGGTGTCTCCGGCCCGATCGAGATGGGCGAGACGGGCAGCCCGACGTCCGCCTCCATCGGCATCTACCAGTACAACGGCAAGGGCACGTACGACTCCGTCAAGTACATCGCCGGTGACATCTGAGTCGATGACTCACTGTTGAGGTAGGCAGAAGGGCCCGGGGCATCAGCCCCGGGCCCTTCGTCTTGCCCGCCACGTGACGGACACCCATGACGAACGCCCCGCCTCCTGACGGAGACGGGGCGTTCGGTGGTGCTGGGGGAGTCAGCCGGCCTTCTTGCCCAGGGTGCCGAGGTAGAGCTCGATGACCTTGGGATCGTTCGCCAGCTCACGGCCCGTGCCGCTGTAGGCGGTGGTGCCCTGGTCGAGGACGTAGGCGCGGTCGCAGATCTGCAGGCAGCGACTGGCGTTCTGCTCGACCATGATGATCGAGACGCCGGCCTGGTTGATCTTGCGGGTCTGGACGAAGACCTCGTCCTGCATGACGGGGGAGAGGCCCGCCGAGGGCTCGTCGAGCAGCAGCACCGACGGGTCCATCATCAGGGCGCGGCCCATCGCGACCATCTGGCGCTCGCCACCTGACAGCGAGCCGGCCCGCTGCTTGGCGCGCTGGCCCAGCGTCGGGAACAGGTCGGTCACGAAGGCGAAGCGGTCCTTGAACTTCGAGGGGGCCTGGTAACAGCCCATCTCGAGGTTCTCCTCGATCGTCAGGCTCGGGAACACGTTGTTCGTCTGGGGGACGAAGCCGATGCCCTTGCTGACCAGCACGTCGGCACGCTGATTGGTGATCTCATCACCCTTCAGCAGCACGGTGCCCGAGTGGATCTTGACCAGGCCGAACAGGGCCTTGAGCAGCGTCGACTTGCCGGCGCCGTTGGGGCCGATGATGCCGACCAGTTCGCCGGGCTGGCAGTACAGGTCGGCGCCGTTGAGGATGTTCACGCCCGGCAGGTAACCCGCGATGAGGTTGTCGGCGCGGACAACGGCGCCGTCGGCACCGTCGAGGTGCTTGCGACGCTCGGACTCGGGCGTCTGAGGGGTGGGGATCGCGTCGCTCATGAATCGGCCTCCTCGGCCTTGATCTCGGCCTCGACCTCGGCCTCGAGGACGGACTCGTCCACCTCGCTGAGGTCGGTGTCGTGGTGGGCGCCCAGGTAGGCGTCGATGACACGCTGGTCGGCCATCACGGCCTCGGGTGTGCCCTCGGCGACGATCTGGCCCTGGGCCATGACGATGACCCAGTCGGAGATGTCGCGCACCATGTCCATGTCGTGCTCGACGAACAGGACCGAGCGGCCCTCGTCGCGCAACGACTTCACGTGCCCCAGCAGCGACTGCTTGAGGGCCGGGTTCACGCCGGCCATGGGCTCGTCGAGCATGATCAGCTCGGGGTCGACCATGAGGGCGCGTGCCATCTCGAGCAGCTTGCGCTGACCGCCGGACAGCGATCCGGCGAAGTCCTCGCGCTTGGCGTCGAGCTTGAACCGGGCGAGCAGATCGTCCGCGCGAGCGGTGATCTCGTCCTCCTGGCTGCGCCAGAACGACTTGAAGATCGACGGGAAGAACTTCTCGCCGCGTTGGCCGGTGGCCCCCAGGCGCATGTTCTCGATGACCGTGAGCTTGGACAGCACCTTGGTCAGCTGGAACGTGCGCACCATGCCCAGTCGGGCGACCTTGTAGGCCGGCACCTTGGCGAGGGGCTGATCGTTGAAGGCCCACGACCCGCTGTCGGGGACGTCGAATCCCGTGAGCAGGTTGAACAGGGTCGTCTTGCCCGCGCCGTTGGGTCCGATGAGCGCCGTGATGACGCCACGCTGGATCTCGACGTGCTGGACGTCGACGGCCTTGAGGCCACCGAACGTGCGGGTGATGTCGTCGCCCACGACGATCGGGTCGGGCTTGCGCACTCCCGGATCGTTGGGCAGGGCGGCCAGTGCCGCGCGGGCACTGTTGAGGTCAACGGTCATCGAGCGCGATCTCCCTTCGATCGCCGAAGATCCCCTGAGGTCGGTAGATCATCAGCAGCATGAGGCCGAGGCCCATGAGGATGTAGCGGATGAGGCTGGCCTGCGTGTCGGTCATGACCGAGGCCGGGATCAACGGGTCGATGCCGCGCGTGGCCTGGCTGAAGAACTCGCCGAGGCCGCTGATGAGGAACCAGAAGATCATGGAGCCCACGACGGGGCCCAGGACGCGGGCCGCACCACCGATCAGCAACGCCGTGTAGGCGAAGAAGGTCAGGTTGGTGCTGTAGTCCGACGGGACGACCGAGCCCTGCTTCAGGGCGAAGAAGATGCCGCCCAGGCCGCCGATGACGCCACCGAGCATGAGCGCCTGCATCTTGTACAGGAACACGTTCTTGCCCAGCGAGCGCACGGCGTCCTCGTCCTCACGGATCGAGCGCAGGACGCGTCCCCAGGGGCTGCGCATGAGCGCCCAGGTCAGCAGGCAGCACAGCGCGACGGCGACCCAGCCGGCGGTCATCGCCCACAGGTCGTTGCGTCCCCAGGAGGCGAAGCCCAGATCGACGCCCGAGCTGTAGGGGTTGAGGTCGTTCCAGGTCTGCGTGAATCCGTTGAGACCGTTGGAGCCACCGAAGACCTTCTTGGTCTCGACGGCGCCGAAGACCAGGCGCAGGATCTCGGCCGCTGCGATCGTGACGATCGCGAGATAGTCCGCTCGCAGTCGCAGCGTGGGAACGCCGAGCACGAGGGCGAGCAACAGTGCCGCGAACAGGCCCGCCGCGATGCCGACCGGCAGCGGCAGGTCCAGCTGGACCATGGTCACGGCCAGGCCGTAGGCGCCGACGGCCATGAAGCCCGCCTGGCCGAAGTTCAGCAGGCCGGTGTAGCCGAAGTGGATGTTCAGGCCGATCGCGGCGAGTGCGAACACGATCGCCTGCGGGCCGAAGGCGTTCGAGAACGCCGCGTCGATGATGTTGCCGATGTCCATGGGTCAGCCGATCCTCTCCGCGCGGCCCAAGATGCCCTGCGGCCTGATGAGCAGGATGAGGATGAGCACGATGAGCGCGCCCACCTCCTTGATCGAGCTGGGGACGCCGAACAACGGCCCGACCTCGGTGATGATGCCGATGATCAGGGAGCCGAGGATGGCACCCCACACGGTGCCGAGCCCGCCCAGGACGCTCGCTGCGAAGACCATGAGCAGCAACTGGTAGCCCATCATGAAGTTGACCTGGCTGTTGACGCCGAGCAGGACTCCGGCCAGGGCCGTGAGGGCCGTGCCCAGGATCCAGACGTTCGAGATGACGCCGTCGACGCGCATGCCGGACGAGGCCGACAGCGCCGGGTTGTCCGAGACCGCACGCATCGCCTTGCCCAGGCGCGTGCGCGCCATGATCGTCGTGACGATGCCGATCGCCACGGCCGCGATGACCATGATCGCGATCTCCTTGTCCGACAGGTCGAACAGCCCGAAGTCGTGGGCCCGCTGCGACGTGTACTCGGTGTAGGAGCGCGTTCCGGCGCCGAAGAAGTACTGGTAGAGGTTACGCAGCAGCAGACCCAGGCCGATCGACACGATCATCATGGCGATCAGGCCGGTGCCGCGGTTCCGCAGCGGACGCCACAGGCCGCGATCCTGGACCCAGCCGAACACGCCGCCCGCGAGTATCGCGAGGACGCCGGCGAGGAGCAGCGGTAGGCCGAGGGTGACATTGAAGAGGTACGCCGCGACTCCGCCGAAGGTGATCAGCTCACCGTGGGAGAAGTTCGTCAAGCCCGTCGTGCCGAAGATCAGCGAGAGGCCCAGAGCCGCCAGGGCGATGATGAGGCCGTACTTCACGCCCGAGATGAGACTGTCGACGAGTCGCTCGGCGAACGGGGTGGTCTCGACGACCTCACCGTTCAACGGGAACGCGACGTTCTGTCCCGAAGCCAGGTTGACCGTGACGTCGAGCGTCTTCTTGCCGGTGAGCTTCACCTCGGCGGGCAGGGTGGACTCGTCGATGGAGACCGCGTACTTGCCCTTGCCGGGGATGGCGATGGCCGCCACACCCATGTCGTTGGTGACGCCCCGTCCGATCTCGGTGTCGGATTCGTCCGACACGGTGACCGTGACGTTCGGTACCGGGGGCGGGTTGTCGCCGGCCTTGCCACCCTTCTGGTCGAGCAGCCGTACCCGGATCGCTGCTCCCGACACGGGAGCGTCCGAGGCCGGTGCCGAGGCACTGGGCTGGGGGGAGGGGGACGTGGTCTCGGCGGACGCGGGGTTCGCAAGAAGCACGAGCCCGGCCGTCATCACCCAGAACAGCGCCGCTGTTCGCAGTCGCACACATTCTCCTGTCGGTGTCTGCGCACCGGTCGGGCACGCCAGAGTCGATCCCGAAGAGCATAGCCATGTGAACGTCCCGGCGGCGGGCTCTCGAGGATCCCTTTGGTAACAGTTCGGTTTCGATTCGGGTCGCGCCGGGTCATTCCCAGGCACCGGCGTGGGGGCGTAGGCTGTCGACGTCCCCGTCCCCCCGCCCGGAGGTTCACGTCGATGGCATTGCGCCAGCCCATCGAGATCCGCGATGTCGAGCTCGACGACGCCGCCTCGCTGATCGAGCTCTGGGTCGCGTGCGCCGAGGCGGTCAGCGACGAGGGATCCGAGGCCTACACCCAGCAGACCCTGTGGCGCTGCCCCGACGAGGCCGAGGCCCGTGCCGCGATCGAGTTCAACGCCCGCGAGCACCGCCGCCGGCTGATCGTGGCCCTCGTGGGCGGCGAGCTGGTCGGAGCCGTGGCGGCCGACCTCGCGACACTGAACCCGATCACGATGTGCAAGGTCATGATCGTCACCGATCTGCAGGTCAAGCCGAGCCATCGCCGGCGCTCCATCGCGTCGAGCCTGCTCTCGGTGGTCGCCGCGTACGCGGAGGAGCAGGACTGCGAGCTGGTCCTGGCCAACTCCGCGGCCCACGCCCGCGAGCCCAACCGGTACCTGACGAAGCTCGGCTTCAACCAGATCGCCGTGCTGCGGGCGATCCCCCTGGGCAAGCTCAACGCCCGCCTGGCGACCAAGTCCTCCGGCTCGCGCGAGACCGGGCGTCTGCTCGCCGTCCGTCGCTCGCTGCGGCGGCGTGCCGCCGTCCGAGGCTGACGCTGTCGGACCGGCCGACTAGGGTCGTGGGGTGGACCGACTCCTGCTGATCGACGGCCATTCGGTGGCCTATCGCGCCTTCTTCGCACTCCCGGTCGAGAACTTCGCGACCTCCACGGGACAGAGCACGAACGCCGTCTTCGGCTTCACCTCGATGCTCATCAACGTCCTGCGCGACGAGGCACCCACCCACGTCTGCGTCGCCTTCGATCTGTCGCGTCAGTCGTTCCGCACCGAGGAGTACGCCGAGTACAAGGCCAACCGGTCGAAGTCGCCCGAGGAGTTCTCCGGCCAGGTCGCCCTGGTCAAGGAGGTGCTCGACGCGATGGACATCCGCCACGTCGACAAGGCCGGCTACGAGGCGGACGACATCATCGCGACCCTCGCGACCCGCGCCGAGGCCGCCGGCATGGAGGTCCTGGTCTGCTCCGGCGACCGTGACGCGATCCAGCTCGTCACCGACCAGGTGACGCTGCTGTACCCGCGCAAGGGCGTGTCGGACCTGGCCCGGATGACGCCGACGGCCGTGCAGGAGAAGTACGGCGTCCTGCCGGAGTTCTACCCCGACATCGCCGCGCTCGTGGGCGAGACCAGCGACAACCTGCCGGGCGTGCCCGGCGTCGGTCCCAAGACCGCCGCCAAGTGGATCAACGGCTACGGCAGCCTCGACGCGCTGATCGGCCACGTCGACGAGGTCCCGGGCAAGGCGGGGCAGTCGCTGCGCGACCACCTCGACTCGGTCCTGCGCAACCGCCGGCTCAACGCCCTCGTGCGCGACCTCGACCTGCCGCTCGGGCCGGCCGACCTCACGCTCGACACCGCGTTCGACCGCGAGAAGGTGCACACGGTCTTCGACTCGCTGGAGTTCACCGCACTGCGCGATCGCCTCTTCACCACGTTCCCGGGCACCACCGACGAGGTCGAGCCCGAGGCGGGCTTCGACCTCGCGGGCCGGGTGCTCGGTCAGGGCGAGGTCGCCGCGTGGCTCGAGCAGCACGCCGTCGGCGACATCGGCCTGCACGTCCAGGGATCGTGGGGCCGCGGCGGGGGCGACGTGATCGCGATGGCACTGGCCACGCAGGACGAGGCGGCCTGGCTCGACCTGGCCGAGCTGACGCCGCAGGACGAGTCCGCCCTGGGCGAGTGGCTCGCCGATCCCACCCGCGGCAAGGTCCTGCACGACGCCAAGGGCCCGATGCTGGCGCTGGCCGATCGCGGGTGGACCCTGCGCGGCCTGGCCGCCGACACCGCGCTCTCGGCGTATCTCGTGCGTCCCGACCAGCGGTCGTACGACCTGGCCGACCTGTCGGTCCGGTACCTCAAGCGCGAGCTGCGCGACGACGCCGCCGACAGCGGCCAGCTCTCCCTCGACACCGACGACGACGCCGAGATCGCGATGCTGCGGGCGCGCGCCACACTCGACCTGTCCGTGGCCCTGGCCACCGAGGTCGAGCAGTCCGGCGGCACCAAGCTGCTGGCCGACGTCGAGCTGCCCCTGGTCTCGACGTTGGCCCGGATGGAGCGGGCGGGGATCGCCGTCGACGACGATGCACTGCTCACCCTCGAGTCGGAGTTCGCGTCCCGCGCCCAGCAGGCCGCCGATGCGGCCTACGCGTCGATCGGCGGCAAGGAGATCAACCTCGGTTCGCCCAAGCAGTTGCAGGTCGTGCTGTTCGACGAGCTCGGCATGCCCAAGACCAAGCGCACCAAGACCGGTTACACGACCGACGCCGACTCGCTGCAGCAGCTGTACGCCAAGACGGGGCACCCGTTCCTCGAGCACCTGCTGGCGCACCGGGACGTCACGAAGCTGCGTCAGACGGTCGAGACCCTGCGCCGTTCGATCTCCGACGACGGCCGGATCCACACGACCTACGCCCAGACCATCGCGGCCACCGGACGGCTCAGCTCGAACGATCCGAACCTGCAGAACATCCCGATCCGCACGGCCTCGGGCCGGCGCATCCGCGAGGCGTTCGTCGTCGGCGCGGGGTACGACACGCTGCTCACGGCCGACTACAGCCAGATCGAGATGCGGATCATGGCCGACCTGTCCGAGGACGCGGACCTGATCGAGGCGTTCAACTCCGGTGAGGACTTCCACACCGTGATGGCGGCCAAGGTGTTCGAACGCGATCCCGAGGACATCGACACCGAGCTGCGCGCCCGGATCAAGGCGATGAACTACGGTCTGGCCTACGGCTTGTCGGCGTACGGGCTCAGCCAGCAGCTGTCGATCTCGACCGGCGAGGCGCAGGGCCTGATGGACGACTACTTCCAGCGTTTCGGCGGCGTCCGCGACTACCTGCGCGGGCTGGTCGACGAGGCGCGGCAGACGGGCTTCACCGAGACGATCATGGGCCGGCGCCGCTACCTGCCGGATCTGCAGAGCGACAACCGCCAGCGCCGCGAGATGGCCGAGCGGATGGCCCTGAACGCCCCGATCCAGGGATCGGCGGCCGACATCATCAAGGTCGCGATGCTCAACGTCGAGCGGGCCATCGACGAAGCCGGGCTGTCGTCGCGGATGCTCCTGCAGGTCCACGACGAACTGGTGCTCGAGACGACCGACAGCGAGCTCGAGCAGCTCACGGCTCTCGTCCGTCGCGAGATGGCTGCGGCGGCCGACCTGTCGGTCCCGCTCGACGTCTCGGTCGGCGTGGGGCGGACCTGGCACGAGGCCGGCCACTAGTCCTCAGGGGACGGGTGGCTCGGTCACCTCGGTCTGCTTCGGCTCGGGAGTGCGGCGGATCAGCGGCCACACCAGCAGGACGGCCGAGAGGGCGGCGGCAGTGATGGCCATCGTCGTCACCAGGCCGACGATGCCGATCCGGTTGAAGTACGCGACGCAGAAGACCGTGGCCGTTGCGATCCACACCAGCACGGCCACGCCGCCCTCGCGCCGTGCCAGCGCGTCGAACACCAGCAGGTAGACGATCGCCAGGAAGGTGCCCGAGACGGCGAAGAGCCACAGGTCGCCGGTGATCTCCGCGTACTGGTCGCCGCCGACCAGGATGAGCGCCAGCTTCGGCAGAACGGCGGCGCCCGCGACGACCGCCACGCCCAGCAGGGCCACGAGACCCACGGCGCGCAGGCGTGTGCGGTGGCTGGAGTCGCGCGCGAGGCTCGGGAAGAACACGACGCTGACGAACTGCGGCAGGAAGAGCGTGGACTTGGTCAGGATCAGGCCCGACGCGTAGAGGCCACTGTCGTGGGCGTCGAAGCCGCCGCGGGCGATCAGGGCGTCGACGTTGCTGAAGGCGAAGTAGGCCAGCAGTGTCGACGCCGATGTCACGGTCTCGAAGACGAGCGGCCGGCGGCTGTGGGCATCGCCGCCGCCGGTGGCCTTGAGCAGTCCCATGCCCAAGATGACCGGCAGCCACGATCCGATCGCCAGCCCCATCATCGCGTTCGTCGCGGTCGGTTCGATCGCCAGGCCGGCCAAGCCGCCGAAGAGGCGGCCGAACCCGTTGCCGAGGTAGAGCGCGGCCAGTTTCCCCCAGCGTCCCGTGCCCTGCGCGACGCCCAGTTGGGCGCCAGCCAGGGTCAGCGGCACGAGCATCGCCCCACACCAGATGACGGCCCACACCGAGTCGAACGAGAATGCGGGGGTCAGGATCGGGCTGGACAGGGCGGTGGCCAGGCCCACCAGCAGGGACAGCGCCAGGGCGACCCGCGACGCGGTGTGCACGATCTGGATGGTCTGCCCGGGACGGACCGAGATCCGGCGGGCGATGGAGGCCTGCAGTCCCAGCGCGACGACGTTGGCGATGAGGGTGAGGCTCAACAAGGCGGTGAGGGCGCCGAACTCGGCGGGAACCAGCTGGCGGGCGGCGAGCAGGTTGAAGCCGTAGGTGGCGACGTTCATCACCATCATCGCGACGGCGACGATCGAGCCGCTGGAGACGGTGGCGCGGGTCGAGCGGTTCATGGCGCCTCCCCGTGGGCCGCGTCGGCGAAGCGCAGGACCTGGGGCATCATCCAGGCCCACACGAGCGGAGCGGACTCGGTGGTGAAGTGCAGCCCGTCCTCGTACAGGGGATCGTCGCCCAGCATCGGGCGGTAGCCGTCGGAGCACAGGGCGCCGAAGGAGTCCACGACGGGCACGTCGTTCTCGCGTGCCCAGTCCGTCACGACCGCGTTGACCTGCTTGACCCGGTCGACGTCGTTCAACTGCTGCATCTCGACGATGTCGAACGCGGGGATGTCATGGCACGCCAGCGTCGACAACGCGAGGCTGCGGGCGCCCGTCGCGCGTGCGGCCACCTGGTCGAGCCCGTCCCGGATCAGCTCGGTGTGCTCAACGGTGCCGAACTCGGCGACATCGCCGTCGCGCACGAGGTCCGAAACGAAGGTCTGGGGCACGAAGAACAACAGTACGTCGGGTCGGTTCGCCTTGACCGTCTCGGGCCATTCCTCACGCCACTGCAGGCAGCTGCGGGTCGGCTCGGTGGGCTTGCCGTCGACGACCTTCTGCAACTCGAACGGATCGCACCCCAGATGCGTGCTCTGGCTCAGGGAGAGCTGGCGGAACTCGTGCGTCGCGACGTTCCGGTACAGGCTGAACGGGATCGAGTTGCCCAGCAACATGGCCGAACGCCGCGCCTCGGCGGTGTAGGGCTCGGGCGTGAGCACGAGCGGTGGCGCATCGGAGTCGCTGTGCTGGGCGACGAGGCCGCGGTCGAGCGGCTCGGAGTGGGCGACGACGACCGCACCGGCCACCACCAACGGCGCGGCGAGGACCGTGACGACCCGGGACACACCGCGCAGCGACGTGATCATCGGACGGCGGCCGCGGATCGGCGCCTCGATGAAGCGGTAGGTGAGCCAGGCCAGCAGGACCGCGAGGCCGACCCGGACGAGGTCCAGCGCGACACCGTCCAGGGCGGTCGTGCCGGGACGCAGGAACACGATGATCGGCCAGTGCCACAGGTACAACGGGTAGCTGATGAGTCCGATGAAGCGGGGGACCGGGCTGCCCAGGACCGTCGTGAACGTGCCGGGCCGCCCGCCCGCAGCCGCCAGGATCGTGACGAGGGCCGCCAGGCACACCACGACGAGACCCCCGGTGAAGACCACGCCGGAGTTCGAATCGAGCAGGAGCATTGCAGCGACGACCGCCGCGAGCGCGCCCCACGCCAGGACGTCGCGTGCGGGGGAGGCCCGACGCTCGGCGAAGGCGGACCGGCCCAGGACGAGCGCGGCGCACACCCCGATCAACAGCTCGAAGGCGCGGGTGAAGGTGCTGTAGTACAGGTCCGTGATCTCAGCGCCATGGAGGTAGCCGTACGCCATGGCACCGGCCGAGGCGACGGCCAGGGCGACGAACACCGCGGCCTGTCGGTACCGCGTCCGGGCGATGACGCCCACGGCGATCAGCAGCAGCGGGAAGACGATGTAGAACTGCTCCTCGATGGACAGGGACCACGTGTGCCGCACCGGGGAGGGCAGCGAGAGCTGGTCGAAGTACTGCTCGTCGCCGAGCATGAACCGCCAGTTCGACACATAGAACAAGGAGGAGACGATGTCCCACGCGACCGCGGATCGGCGACCCGGCACGGTCCAGATCCACGCCGCGGCCGCCACCGCGAGCAGCACGGTCAGCAGCGAGGGAAGCAGCCGGCGCATGCGGGCGCCCCAGAACCGCACGACGCTGATGCGGCCCCAGCGGTCCTGCTCGGCCATGAGCAGGTGGGTGATCAGGAAGCCCGACAGGACGAAGAACAGATCGACCCCGAGCCAGCCGCCGGGCAGCAGGCTCTCGTCCAGGTGGAACACCAGGACACCGGCGATCGCCACCGCTCGCAGGCCGTCGAGGGCCGGGCGGTAGGGCAGCCGCGCGCGCGGCGGTGCGATGGGGTGCGTCATCGAACGGGCGGGCGGCTACCGCCGTCCTCAGCGACCGTCGTCGAGGAGTCGCCGGCGGGCGCCGCCGTCGGCGTAGTAGTCGTCCTCGCGGGAGAAGCGCTGGTCGTCCTCGCGGGACAGACGCTGCGCCTCGTCACCGGTGCCGGCTGCGCCGGTCTCGGAACGGCTGACGGCACGCTCGACCTGGTGGCTGAAGCCGAACAGCATGGCGCCGACGCCGGCGATGCCCACGGCCGCGGCGATCGCCGCGATGCTCCGGTACAGGTACTGCGTGTTGATCGGGCCGCAGACGCCTGCCTGGAAGTCGTCCGAGGGCGGCTGCAGGGCGGACCCGCACTCGAAGATGGCTCCGGAGCTGGTCTGGATGTCCGTGATCGGCGTCAGCAGCAGGTAGATCCCGTACGCCAGGAAGGGGATGGCGGCGAGGATCGCGACCTTCGTCCCCAGGTTGGGCAGGGGTCGAGAACGCACATCGGAGTCGTCGAGCATGTGACGCATACTACTATGACCAGCGCCGTGCGTACGCGCGGGTAACCAAGAGTTAAGGCAGGGATCTGTGCGACGAGCGATCGTCCTGGCGGGGGGTCTGGGGACCCGGCTGAGGCCCGCTGTCGGCGACCTGCCCAAGCCTCTGGTCGACGTCGGGGGAGAGCCGCTCGTGGCCCATCAACTCCGACGGCTGGCCGCTGCCGGTGTGCCCGACATCGTGATCGCCGCCGGCTTCGGCGCGCAGCAGGTGCAGGACGAGCTCGGCGACGGCTCGCGCTGGGACGTGCGGCTGACCTACAGCCGCGAGCAGCAGCCGCTCGGCACGGGCGGTGCGTTGGCCCTCGCGGCCCGCGCTGCCGTCGCCCCCGGCGACACGGTCGTGGTCGTCAACGGCGACCTGCTGTCGGCCCACGACCTCGCGGCCCAGATCGACGCCTTCGAGCGCTCGGGCGCCGATGTCTCGATCCACGTCCGCGAGGTCGACGACGCCCGCCCCTACGGCGTGGTCTCTCTCGACGACTCCGGGACCCGGATCCGCGGGTTCCGCGAGAAGCCGCGGATCGCCGCGCCGGGTCTGGTGAACGCCGGCACGTACGTGATGCGCGGCTCGGTCCTGCTGGACCTGCCCGACACGGTGCCGCTCTCCCTCGAGGTCGACGTCTTCCCCGGTCTGGCCGCCGACTCGGACGTGCGCGCCCACCGCGATGACGCGCCCTTCCTCGACGTCGGCACCCCCGACGCCCTCGAGCGGGCCCGTCAGGCGTGGCGATGACCAGCGCCCCGCCGCAGCGCGGCCGGGTCACCGCCCTGGACGGGATCCGCGGCGGTTTCATGCTGCTGTTCATGCTCTACCACCTCGGGGTGCCGGGGCTGGACGGAGCGTGGACGGGGCTGAGCCTGTTCTTCGTCCTGTCGGCCTACCTCATCACCCGGCTGCTCCTGCGCGAGCGGCGCCGGTTCGGCGGTGTCGACGTCCCGGGCTTCTACCGGCGGCGCGCCCGGCGACTGATGCCCGCGCTGATCCTGTTGTTGCTGGCCCTGGGCGTGTGTGGGCTCCTCGTCGCGGACGAGTTCGCGCGCCGCCAGCTGCGCGGCGACATGCTGGCCAGCCTGGGGTTCGTCATGAACTGGCGACTGGTGCTCGACGCCGATCAGTACTTCTCGACATTCGGCTCCCCGTCACTGTTGCGGCACGCCTGGACGCTCTCGGTCGAGGAGCAGTTCTACCTGTGCGTCCCGCTGTTGCTGGCGATCCTCGCGCTGATGCGTCGCCGCGTCGCGATGGTCGTCCTGGCCCTGGCCGCCGTCGGGTCGGCCTGGTGGACCGCCCAAGTGGGCCTCGGAGACGCGTCGGCCATCGCCCATGCGTACTACGGCACCGACACGCGAGCGCAGTCGCTGCTCATCGGCATGCTGGTGGCGTTCATCGACGACGGGTGGCGGGACCGCACGCCGGCGGTGCTGCGCCGTTGCGGTCCGGTGCTGGCCTGGACGATGCTCGCCACGGCGCTGGCCCTGTTGGTCGTCGTGGAGCCGATGGAGCCGTTCATGTTCCTCAGCGGCGGGTTGCTGCTGCAGGCGATCGTGGTCGGTCTGCTCATCCTGCCTCTCGCGCACGGCGTCGGAGGCTCGGCCGGTCGGGTCCTCTCCTGGGCGCCCTTGGCCTACCTCGGCGTGCGCAGCTACGGCCTCTACCTCTTCCACTGGCCGCTCACCGTGTGGTTCGGCCAGGCCTTCCCGACCGCCCCGGTCTGGGTCGCGGCACCGGTCGTCCTGGCGATCTCGATCGCCGCTGCCGCCGCCAGCTACCGGTGGATCGAGGAGCCGGTCATGCGCCGCGGTGTCCGTGGCCTGCTGCCGCGCCTGCGCCGACCCGGGCGGGTCGCCGTCGCCGCGCCGCTCGGCGTCGTCCTGGTCGCGTTGGCCGTGGGCCAGGTGGGCGCCACGGCTTCGCAGGTCGGTGGCCGCTCGGTGGACGTGCCGCCGCTGGTCGCGGGCAGCGCGGCCTACGACCCGCGCGAGAAGCCCACGCGGATCGCGTTCTACGGCGACTCCGTCGCCGACAACCTCGTCACGTACTTCCCGTCGGCGGACTATCCCGATCTGCTCGTGAGCGGCCTGGCGGTGCCCGGGTGCGACGTGGTCGACCTCAAGCCGGCCTGGAACGAGGAGCTCGGCGGTGCGCCGGACGCCGAGTGCCGTCGCAGCTGGACGAACCTGGGGGAGCGGCTGCGCGACCTGGACGCCGACACCGTGGTGATGGTGCTGGGCACCTTGATCTCGATCCCGCACTACTCGCCCGAGGGTGAGGTGTGGTGGCTTCAGGACCGGCCCTACCGCCGAGCCGTCGAGGAGGCCCTGGACGGACTGGTCGCCCAGGCCGAGAGTGCCGGTGTCACGCCGCAGATCGCCACCGTGCCGTGCCGGATCGACGGCCGCCAGGGCCAGGCGCCGGCGTTGCGCACCTACTTCGAGGCCCATCCGGACGTCGCCGAGGCGACCTCCGACCCGAAGGTCGTCAACTCCTGGATCCGGGCCTGGGCGCGCGATCGGGACGTCGCGGTCCTGGACCTCTACGAGGTGCTCGAGTGCTCGGAGGGCTTCCGTCCCGAGGTCAACGGGGTGAACCTGTACGGCGATCAGCTGCACTTCTCCGACGAGGGCGCCGCGATGGTCTGGACGTGGCTCGCGCCCCGTGTGCGCGACCACGCCTCGAGGGCGGGGACGCGATGAGGTTCGCCGAGCAGCTGACACCCACCCAGGGTGCGCGCAGCGCCGCGCTCGACGGCGCCCGCGGCTACGCCGTGCTGGTGCTCATGGCGTATCACTTCGGGGTCGAGTCCCTGCAGGGTGCGTGGGTCGGTCTCAACCTGTTCTTCGTCTTCTCCGGCTACGTGATCGTGATGATCTTGCTGAAGGAGCACGCCCGGTTCGGCCGGGTGAGCATCCTGGACTTCTACCGGCGCCGCGCCCGGCGTCTGCTTCCCGCGCTCGCCGTGCTGATCGTGGTGGTCGGCACGTGGGCCGTCGTGGAGGCCGACAACGCCACTCGTCGGCCGATGAAGGACGACATCCTGGCGACCGTCGGATTCGTCATGAACTGGCGCCTGGTGTCGCAGGGCGACCAGTACTTCGCCGAGTTCGGCAACCCCTCGTTCTTCCGGCACGTGTGGACGCTGTCGGTCGAGGAGCAGTTCTACATCGTGGCGCCGATCGCCGCGGTCCTGCTCGTGCGCCTGGTCGCCTCGCGGGCCCTGCGGGTGTCCATCGTCCTGGCCGTGGCGGTCGCCTCGGCGGTCTGGACGGCCCAGATAGGCCTGGCCACGTCCGAGGCGCAGGCGCACGCCTACTACGGCACGGACACGCGCATCCAGGCGCTGCTCGCGGGCATGGCGATGGCGTTCGCGGTCGGTCCCGACCGCGTGGGACGTCGGCCGCGCGCGATGAGCGCCCGGACCGCCGGGCTCCTGGCGTGGACCGCCACGCTCGTCACCACCGCAGGGTTCTTCCTGGTGCGGCCGATGGCGCCGGTGATGTTCGAGCGCGGCGGCATGCTGGCCCTGTCGCTGCTCACGGCGCTCGGCATCGCCGGCATCGTCCAGGTCGGGCGGGGACCGTACCGCCGGATCTTCACGTGGGGCCCGCTGGTCTACCTCGGGATCCTGACGTACGGGCTGTACCTGTGGCACTGGCCCGTGAAGCTGTGGCTCGACCGGTACGCGGCCGATCTGCCGGTGGTCGCCGAGCTGCTCATCGGCTCGACGGCGACACTGGCGATCGCCGCGCTCAGCTTCCACCTGATCGAGGTCCCGGTGATGCGCGGCGGACTGGCCGAGCTGGCCCGCGGCGTCAACGCCGGCCGAGCCCTCGCCGTCGGCGCCACGGTCCTGGTCCTGGTGACGGCGTTCCGGGTCGGCGCCGTGCCCACGGTCCAGGAGGACATCGCTGCCGGTCGCGTCCCCGAGCTCACCCCCGGGACCGCGCCGTACGAGGCCCGCGAGACGCCGCTGCGCGTGGCGATCTACGGCGACTCCGTCCCGTACTACCTGGCGCAGGGCTTCCCGGCGCAGAGCTACCCCGACCTGCACCTGACGAATCTCGCCGTCGAGGGCTGCGGACTGCTGCCCCTCACCACCTTCTGGTCGCCGGGCTATCGCGAGCCGGTCAAGCCCCAGTGCCGGGACAGTCGCGAGCAGATGGCCGACGAGCTGAGGAAGAACGAGATCGACGTCCTGGTCCTCATGGTCGGCACGGACCTGGGGACCTTGCACGAGCAGGCCGACGGCTCCCTCATCGGTCCGGACGATCGACGACTGGGCCCGCTGGTGCGCGAGCAGCTCGACGACCTGCGCGCGGCGGCCGATGCCGCCGGGGTCCGGCAGGTCCAGCTCGTCACCCTGCCGTGCCGCGACGTGTCGGTCGAGCGGCTCCCGTCGCCGCCCTTCGACCGCGACTGGATGCGCGAGCACACCGAGGTCACGCGCAACCTGGCCGAGCCCGACCGGGCGAACCGTTGGTTCGCCTCGTGGGCCGACCGGACCGACACGCCTCTGTTGGACCTGCACGGCGCACTCGGGTGCGACGATGGCTTCCGCAAGCAGATCAACGGCATCACCTTGTTCCGGGACGCGCTGCACTTCTCGGAGGAGGCCAATCCGATGCTCTGGACGTGGCTCGCCCCTGCCATCCGGGACGCGTGGGACCAACTCGCGTGACCCGCCCCCGGAACCCGAACCGACAGCTAGGCTGATCGCCGCACGAAAGGCACTCATGGACACCTCCGCATTCTTCGACCGCGCCCCCACGCTCTTCCCCGGGGACCCGCAGGACACCGACCCGATCGATCCCTACTGGGACCAGGTCAAGGCCGACGTCGCGGGCTTCACGTCCTCCAACGAGCTGGCGATGCTCAACCTCGCCGCGGCGATCATGCCGGCGGACGAGGCCTACCTCGAGGTCGGCACGTTCAAGGGCCGCTCGATGTGCGGCACGGTCCGCGACAACGCCGACAAGGTGTTCTACGCGATGGAGAACTTCCTGGAGTTCGGCATGGCCGGCCAGGAGGCCCGCGCGGAGCTGATGGAGAACCTCGCCAAGTACGGGCACGGTGCCGACGTGCGGCTGCTCGAGGGTGACTGCTTCGACCTGATGGCGCGTCCGAACGTCATCGACCGCCCGGTCGGCGTGTACTTCTACGACGGCGAGCACACGTTGCTGGCGCACTACCTCGCACTCGCCGTGGTCGAGCCGCTGCTGGCCGACGAGGCGCTCGTGCTGGTCGACGACGCCACGTGGCCCGTCGTGCAGCGCGCGCACCGTCTGTTCCTCGAGCGTCACCCGGGGTGGACGATCGACGCGACGTGGGACGCGAAGTCCGACGACGATCCGCGCTGGGCGAACGGGCTGCACGCCCTGACGTTCCGCCGCACGGCCCCGACCGTGCTCAAGGGCCGCGACGAGTGGCTGCGCCGCTATCAGGTGCACCTGCAGAACCGGCTCAACCGGATCGCCTGGAAGGCCGCCACCAAGTTCCCCGGTGTCATGAAGTTCGGCGCCCGCATCATCATGGGCCGCTCGCGCGCGATCGAGCAGAAGCAGGACTGAGGCCGGTCAGGCCCGGCCGAGGTTCCGGGACCGGACCAGCGCCGCCGCGACGATGACGGCGGCGCCGATCGCACACACCGTGACCAGCTCGTACGGGGTGTCGTGGAACCACAGCACGATCACGGCGGACTGCAGCGCCAGCACGATCCACGTGAAGCGACCGAGCCAGGGGCTGTCCAGGCCCATCTCGGCGAACAGCGAGACCTGGACGAGCGCCCACAGGACGCCCAGCGCGACGCACGCGATGGCCAGCGGCCCGAACTCGGCGTACTCGGCGCCGCCGGCCAGGCGGATCCAGAAGGACGGGGCGACGGCGATGACGGCGACACCTGCCACTCCCAACCCCAGGATCAGGCCCAGGGAGCGGCGGAACGACCGGGCGGCTCCGGCCCCCTGCATGCGGGGGACGAGCAGCAGCGCGACGAACTGGGTGCCCCATCCCATGGCGCGGCCGAAGGTGGCCGCCAGCGCGTACCCGCCCGAGTCGTGGTCGTCGAGGTAGGCACGCGCCAGGGTCACGTCGACGTTGGTCAGGGCGATGAAGGCACCCAGCGACATCGTCGCGCGGACCAGTTCGGTGCCCAGTCGCCGATCGTCGTCCAGGGTCAGGTCGCTGCGGCACAGCGCCGCGCCGAGCGCGGCGACACCGACCGCCACGAGCAGCAGCAGCAGGAAGACCTGCGCCACCGTCAGTCCGAGCGCGGCCCCGCCGGCGCCGGCGGCCAGGCGGCCCGCGGCGGTGGCGACGTAGACGGCCGACAGTGCGGCCAGACGGTTGCGCCCCAGCAGGATGCCCTGGAAGGCGCCGGTGAGGGTCATCGGCACGAGCGTCAGACCCAGCCAGACCGCCGACCAGGTCGTGTCGAGCCGGAAGGCGTCGGCGAGCAGGGGAGCGGCGATGATCGTCGCGGCCGCCAGGGCGACGCCGACGACCAGTGCCGTGCGCAGGCCCCGCGAGTGGGGAGGGGCGCCCGCCACGTGACGCGCCACGATGACCTGCAGGGCGCCGGCCGGGACCGACAGGACGATGCCGTAGGCCGACAGCGCCGAGAAGCCGCCGAAGTCCGAGGGACCGAGGGCCCGCGACAGGATCAGGACGAAGACGTAGCTCAGGACGTTGGCCACGGCCATCGTGACGCCGAGCGCGGCTCCCGAACCCGGACGGGACCGGCTGAGGCGTGACGGGAGGGGCATGGCGACCTCAGGGTATCGGCTTGGTGACTCTCGGGTAACCGAACGTGTGACCGACGCTATATTGGACGGCGCTGTGCCCACGGCCACCCGGCCGAACCCCCGAGGGAGTCCCCTGTGCGTCTGTTCACCCACTACCGCGTCGTGGTGGGCTTGGCGATCCTCGCTCTCGCCCTGGTCATCGGGTTGAACGGGTGGGGCACCTTCTACACCGACATCAAGCCCGAGGTGTACGTCCGGCCCTGGGAGATGCTCGCCCAGTACATGTCGTCGTGGACGGCCTCGCCCTACCTCGGGTCGCCGAACTTCAACGTCGGTCTGGCGCCCGTCCTTCTGGTGCTCTCGGCGCTGCGGGGGATCGGCCTGTCGCCGGAGATCACGTTCAAGGTCTTCCACCTCGTCCTGTGGCTGATCGCCGCCTGGGGCGCCGCGCGTCTGACCCGCGTGGTCGCCCCGCGCGTCGGCCGCTGGGGCGGCCTGCTGGCCGCGGTCCTGTTCCTGGCCAACCCGTACACGATCAGCGCCGGTGCGACCCTGGCGATCGCCCTGCCGATGGCCCTGCTGCCGTGGCAGCTGCTGTGCCTGATCCACGCGCTGCGCCGCCCTCGCAGCTGGGCGTGGCCCGCCCTGTTCGGCCTGACCTTCTTCGCGATGAGTGGCATGAACGTCGCGGTCGTCCCGTTGCTGCAGCTGCTGGCCGTCATCCCGGTCGTCCTGGCCATCCGCGCGAGCGACGGTCTGCGCTGGCTCGACGCGGTCAAGGTCCTGGCGAAGTCGGCGCTGTTCGTCGTCGTGCTCTCGCTGTACTGGCTCGTCCCGGCCTTCGCCGCCCTGACCACCGGTTCGCAGATCGTCGAGGGCTCCGAGACACTGACCGGCATCGCCAAGGTCTCGTCGCTCACCGAGGTGCTGCGCGGCCTGGGCCTGTGGCCTCTCTACGGCTCCAGCTCGGCCGGACCGTGGGTGCCCGAGCACGCCGTGTACGTCGTCAGTCCGCTGATCGTCGTCCTGACGGCCCTGTGGCCGGCGCTGGGGCTGACGGCGCTGGCGTGGGCGCGCACGCGGGCCCGCGTGTTCATCACGACGGCCGTGTTCGGTGCCGCCATCGTGATGGTCGGTGTGTTCCCGACCGAGAAGGGCCCGGCGTCACCCTTCGGCCGACTGCTGGCCGAGGTGCTCCAGGTGCCCGCCCTGTCGGCGTTCCGCACGACGAACAAGATCGGCGCCGTGCTGGTCGTGGCGATGACCATCGCGTTGGTCGTGACCCTGATGCATCTCCTGCCCCGGGTCTGGCGCTGGGCGCCCGCCCGGGCCGTCGTCGTCGTGGTGGTCGCCAGTGTCTTCGCGGCGTGGTCGCTGCCGGCGCTCTCCGGTCGCCTCTACATCTCGCCCATCGACATCCCCGACTACTGGAGCCAGGCCGCGACTGCTGTCGACGAGAGCACCCAGCCGGGTTCCGTGCTCGTGCTCCCGGGCCAGGTCCGGCCGTTCTACCGGTGGACCGAGGAACGACCCGACGACGTCATCAACGCCCTGTTCGACCGGCGGGCCGTGCTGCCCGAGACCACCCCCAACGCCTCGCCGGCGGGCGTGAACTTCCTCGCCGCGCTGGACGGCTCGGTGCAGTCGGGCACGGCGCCGGGCGCCGTCGTCTCCACCATGGCGCGCTACCTGGGCGCCGGTCAGGTGCTGCTGCGCAACGACGTCGTGTGGGAGAACACCGGTGGAGCCCGCCCGGCGGAGATGAACCAGCGGATCTCGACCGACCCGGGCCTGTTCGGCCGTCAGAACTTCGGCGTGCCCGGCCAGAACACGTTGTCCCCGGCGATGGAGGACCCCTTCTTCCACGGCGAGCACCTGCTGCCGCCGGTCCAGGTGTACGACGTCGGCAACGCCCGCGAGCCGCTGCGGGCCGTACCCCTGGACGGACAGGTCGTCGTGGCCGGCGACGGCTTCGCCTTCCCGGCGCTGACCGATGCCGGCCTGCTCGACACGTCCCCGCTCGTGCGGTACGCCCAGAACCTCTCGACGGACGAATTCACCCGGACCCTGGACACCGCCGGGCGGCTGGTGCTGACCGACACGAACGCTCGCCGCAGTGTCATCTCCAACCGGCTGACCGTCGGGCAGGGGCCGCTGCTGCGCGAGGACCAGGATCCCGGTGCCACCCGTACGCTCGGCACCGACCCGACGGACCAGACCGTGCGGGTCGACTCGGTCGTGAAGGTCTCGACCTCGCGGTCGGGCGGCACGTTCTTCGACCTGCCGTTCGGCACGGGCGACTTCGCCGTCGACGGCGACCTGACCACCGGCTGGCGCTTCGGTGACTTCGGCACCGCCGTGGGCCAGCGTCTCGTCGCCACCTTCGACGAGCCGGTCGAGCTCGACGAGGTGCCGATCGCCCAGCTGCCCATCGGTGACGTCGAGATCGACGAGGTGACGGTGTCGGCCGGCGGACGCAGCGACACGATCACCCTTCCCGAGTCCGGGTTGGCGACGGCGCGACTCGGGGGAGTGCGGGCCGACAAGGTGACCGTCTCGATCGACTCCACGCGCGGCGAGGGCTACAACTTCGTCGGGATCGCCGAGATCGGCCTGGGACGCCAGGCGCATGTCGCCGCCCGCACCCCGCTGACCTTCTCGAAGGTGTACGAGGAGCTGGACGAGGCCAACCGCGAGCGCTTCTCGCGCACGCCTCTGGACGTCCTGCTGACGCGGGTCCAGAACACGACGTCCACCAGCGACGACTCCGAGCGGGCCCTGAACCGGATCGTCACCCTCCCGGACCGACGCACCTTCGAGACCAGCGCGAACGTGCGCGTCGCCGGCCCGGTCGAGGTCATGTACGACCGGGTCGAGGGACGCGGCACGGACGTCGAGTCCGAGTCCAGCGGCTTCTACTTCGACAACCCCGCCAACCGCGCCTCGCGCGCCGCCGACGGGGACGAGGACACCGGGTGGGTGCCCGGAGGCACGACGCGCGGCGCCTGGTGGGAGATCCGCGGCGACGAGCGCGAGATCGACCAGGTGCGGATCGTCCAGCGGGCCGCCGACATCGAGGAGGGCCAGTCGCGCCACCGCGCGACGCGCGTGACGATCAGCGTCGACGGTGAGGACGTCGGCGAGTCCGAGATCGGACTGGGCGAGACGACCATCGACCTCGACGAGCCGGTCCGCGGCTCCGCGGTCCGCGTCACGATCGACGGGATCACCGGGGACCCGACGGGTGTTCCCTCGACCTTCACCGAGATCGACACCGGCGTCGCCATGGACGAGGCGGACGACGACGACCACTGCCTGCCGGTCGCTCTCGCGGACGGGACCGGGCTGGAGATGCGTCCGGCCACGGGACTGCTGGCGCGCGCCGACCAGCAGGGCACGCGGTGGGTCGGCTGCGAGCGCACCCGGCTGGGCTCGGGCGAGCACACGATCGACGCCAATCCGGCGTTCATCCTGGACTCCCTGCGCCTGACCGACACCCGTGCGTCGCTCGAACGCTTCGGATCGCCGATCATCTCGGAGGTCACCCGCGACGGTGACACCCGCATGACCCTCGACGTCGAGGTCGCCGACGGCCCCTACGCCGTCGTCACGGGCCAGAGCCACAACCCCGACTGGCGGGCGACGGCCGACGGCGAGGACCTCGGAGCGCCCGTGACTCTCGACGGGTTCTCCTCCGGATGGATCATCGAGGACGGCGCCGCCGCCACGATCGACATCCGTTACGCCCCGCAGCGCTGGTCCAACGTCGCCCTGGGTGCCAGCGGCCTCGGGCTGCTCGCCGCGTTCGCCCTGGTGATCGGCGCCCTGGTGCGCCGACGGTTGTTCGCGCTGCCCGAGGGACCGGCCGGTCCCACCGGCCTGCGTCCGGCCTGGGCCCGAGGACCGGTGTTGGCGGTCGTGGGCGTGGCCGGAGCCGGGCTGCTGCTCGGCTGGGGCGGTCTGGCCGGTGCCGTCGCGGTGGCCCTCCTGATGTGGCTGCGTCCCGTGGACCCGCGTCGCCTCGTGTACACGGGTGCTGCGCTCACCTTCGTCTCCGTCCTGGCGCTGCTGGTCGTCCAGTGGCGACGCGGCGCCCTCGGCGAGCTGTCCGCCGACATCATCTCGGCCAGCCTGGTGCCCCACCATGTCGCGGCCGCCGGGCTCGTGGTGGCTGTCGCCGGGAGCCTGATCCTGCTCGCCCGGAGGAACGACGATGACTGAGCCCCTGGTGTCGGTGATCGTGCCGACCCGCAACAACCGCCGCACGATCGAGGCGTGCCTGCGCTCGGTCAAGGCCCAGGACCACCCGCACGTCGAGTTGATCGTGGTCGACAACCACAGCACCGACGGCACCGACGAGATCGCCCGCGCTCTCGCCGACGTGGTGATCACGGGTGGTCCCGAGCGCAGCGCCCAGCGCAATCGCGGCATCCGCGCCGCCGAGGGCGTGTGGATCCTGTGGCTCGACAGCGACATGTACCTGCCGCCCGACGCGGTCAGCGCCGCCGTGCGCACGGCGGCGACGACCGGTGCCACGGGTGTCGCTCTGCCCGAGCGCACGATCGGACAGGGGTTCTGGACGGCGTGCCGTGCGCTCGAGCGCGAGTGCTACCTCGACGCGCCGTGGCTGCACAACCCGCGGCTGCTGCGCCGGTCCGACATGGTGGCCGACGGCTTCCACGAGTCGATGTCCGGGCCCGAGGACGCCGACCTGCGCTTCCGGATCCGCCAGGCCGGCGGCACGGTCGAGCTGGCGCCCGTCATCGTCGACCACGACGAGGGCCGGCTGACCCTGCGCGACATCTGGCAGAAGCGCTATTACTACGGCCTGAGCCTGCCCACCCTCGTCGAGCAGCACGACGGCGCGATGGCCGACCAGGGCGCGGGGGTGCTGCGGGCGTACGCCCGGAACTGGCGCCGGCTGCTCGGGCGGCCCGGGCACGCGCTCGGCATGGCCGGCATGCGCGCGATGGAGGCCGCGGGCTATCTGTGGGGGGCTCGCGCGGGGCGCCGTCAGGTGCAGGTGTGAGGATCGTGGAGTGACGCGAGAACTGCTGTGGGTGTCCCTGCCCGACCAGCGGCCGCGCCGCGAGCTCTTCTACATGTCGCTCATGGGTGACACGCAGGTCACGGCGCTCGCCCGCGACGAGCCGGTCGGCGATCTGACCTGGGTGCCCAGCACCTACCGGCGCCCGATCAAGCGCTTCATCGAGGCCGGCGCGCTGGCCTGGGTCAACGAGCTGCGCGACCAGGACCCGGCCGAGTTCGACTGGGTGGCCTCGCTCGAGCTGTGCTCGCTCGTGACGGGTCAGGCGTCCCGGTGGCGGCGCCGCGCCACCGGCCGTCGGCCGCTGCAGGCCGTCGTCACGTGGGAGAACCTCGCGCGTCAGCCCATCTACAAGGTGCCGCCGTACCGCCAGGCGCTGGAGTCGTGTCGTGACGCCGAGCTGCTGCTCTGCATGGTCGACGCGGCGCGCGACCACCTGCTCGCGAACCGCTTCGACGACGCGGTCATCCGGGTCGTCAAGCCCGGGGTCGACACGGCGATCTTCACGCCCGCGCCGGCGCCCGTCGAGCGGCCCGTCGTCGCCTTCGTCAGCCCGCTGGCCGAGAACAAGGGCATCGACCGGCTCCTCGAGGCGATGACGCTGGTGCGCCGGCAGGTTCCCGAGGCCGAGCTGGTCGTCGCGGGGCGTGGCCCGCTCGAGCCGCTCGTGCGCGCGGCGGCCGACGACCCGACGAGCGGCGTGACGCTGGTCGGAGGGCTCGATGCCGCCGGCGTCGCCGATCTGCTGCGGGGTGCCGCGGTGTTCACGACCGCGCCGCGCCCCACCTGGAAGTGGGAGGAGCAGTTCGGGCTCGCCTACGTCGAGGCGCAGGCGTGCGGGCTGCCCGTCGTCACGACGCGCTGCGGCAGCAACCACGAGGCCCTGGCGCCGGGCAACGACCTGCTCGACGTCGAGGGAGCCGACCAGGTCGAGGCGCTCGCGGCGCACCTCGTCGCATGGCTGACCGACCCGCAGCGTCGGGCCCGGCAGGGAGCCGTGAACCGCGCCTGGGTCACCGAGCACCACGACCTGCGGACGCAGTGCCTGCGGATGGGCGACGCGTTCACCGAGATGGAACGGCTGCACGGGGTGCGCCGGTGAGGCGGTTCGCGACGCCGACCGCTGTCGGTGGACTCGTCGGCCTGCTGGCCGGCGTCGTGATCCTGGGTCCGGCGCTGTTGCCAGGGCTCCAGCTGAACTACGACCTCGTGTTCGTCCCCGACCTCGGGTTCGGCGAGCGCACGCTCGGCGTCGACGGCGCGGTGCCGCGCGCGGTGCCCAACGACCTCGTGGTCGCCGCCCTGTCGACGGTTCTCCCGGGCTGGCTGGTGCAGAAGATCCTGCTGCTCACGGTGTTCGTCGCCGCGGGTGCCGGGGCCGGCGCGCTGCTGCCCGGGCGCGGGGCCGCCGTGGCCGGCGCCCTCGTCGCGTGCTGGAACCCGTGGGTGGCCGAACGGCTGGCGATCGGGCACTGGGGCTATCTGCTCGGGTACGCGGCACTGTTCTGGGTGATCCGCACCGCGGGTCGCGCCCGTCGCGGCGAGGGTGGGGCCGGGGCCCTGGGCATCGTGATGGCGCTGGCCGGCCTGTCGGGCTCGACGGGCGCGGTGCTGGCCGTGGTCACCGCGACGGCGGTGCTGCTGGCCGGTTCGGCGTGGCCGCGCGCCTGGCGTGTGTGGGGTTGGGCGATGCTCGTGTCCGTGCTGGTGGCGGCGTCGTGGTGGTTCCCGTACCTGCGCTCCGAGGCCTCGTCCGCGGCGGACTCCGCCGGCGTGGACGCCTTCGCCGCCCGGGCCGACACGCCGTGGGGGATGGTCGGCTCGGTGCTGACCGGCGGTGGCATCTGGAACCAGGCCAGTTGGTTCGCCGAGCGGCAGAACCTCGTGTTGTCCGGGGTGGCGCTGGTCGGTGTGCTGGCTGCTGTCGTCGCCGCGTGGTCCGATGCCCGGGTGCGCTCGCGTCCCGAGTACCTGGGAGCCGCGGTCGCCGGCGTCCTCGGTCTCGTCGGCGCGATCCTCGCCGGGTTGCCCGGGGGCCGTGAGCTCGTGTCGTTCCTCGTGCTCCAGGTGCCCGGTGGGGGCCTGGTGCGCGATGGGCAGAAGTTCGCGGCGCTGTGGATGGTCGCGGTCTCCCTCGCGGTCGGGCTGTCCGTGGCGCGGCTGGGTGCCGCTGTCGCGCGCCGCCACGCGGGCCGCCTGTTCACCGGAGCCGTGGCCGTGGCCTGCGGGCTGGTGACCGTCGTGACGCTTCCGGGGTTGGCCTTCGGCGCGAACGGCCGGTGGGGCTCGGTCGACTACCCGGTCGACTTCACCTTCGTGGCCGAGCGTCTCGAGGAGGCCGAGCCCGGTGCCGTCGCCGTGCTGCCGTGGACGCAGTACCGGCGCTACGACTGGAACGACGACCGCGTCGTGCTGGATCCCTGGCAACGCCTGCTCAGCCGCGACGTGCGCGTGAACGACGCGTTGCCGCTCAAGGACACGTGGGTGGCCGGCGAGGATCCTCGGGCCGCCGAGGTCACCCGTGCGCTGGGCGCGCCGGACGGCGACGTGCTCGCGGCGCTGCGAGCGGCCGGGGTCCGCCACGTCCTGATCCAGACGGACCAGCCCGGCCCGACCCTCAACGAGCTGCAGCTGGCGGGTGCGGAGCTGCGCGTGCGCACCGAGAACCTGCAGTGGTGGGATCTGGGCGACGAAGGACTGGCCGACGTGCCGAGCGCCGCACCGGCGGACCACGCCGGGCTCGTGCTCGCGGGGGTCGGGCTGGTCCTGGCTGTCGGGGGCGCGCTGGCGGGTGCCGTGCGCCGTCGCCGCGCCTAGCAGACACCGTATTGGCAACCGAGATGAGTGCGGGACAGGGCACTGAAGCCCTGCTAGGCTGCTGAGCAGTATCGCCACGACTACGGAAAATTGGGGCACATGAGCGAGAGCTTGGTTATGATCATCGGCGGAACCATCGCGGGCAGCGTCCTCGGCGTTCTCGCGGTCACCGGTCTCGTCGCGAGCCAGACCGCCGTCAAGCAGGATCAGACGCACTCCTCCGTCATCGCGTACGACGAGTCCTGATCGAACCGGGGTGAGACACCCCACCACCGACGAACCCGGCGCGACGCCAGACGTCGCCCAGCGGGTCAGAATCGCCGCCAGCACTTTGCTGGTGGCGATTCTTCCGTGGGTCGTCGCGCCCGGGCGGATCCAGCCCGACACCAAGCTCGATCTCACGGTCGCCCCGTGGGACTACCTCTCCCGCGCCCTGTACGCGTGGAACTCGCACGCCGGCCTCGGTGAGCTGCAGAACCAGGCCTACGGCTATCTCTTCCCCCTCGGCCCCGTCATGGGCCTGTCCGAGGCGGCCGGGCTCCCCGACTGGGCCGCGCAGCGGATCTGGTGGAGCCTGCTGCTGGTCGTGGGGTTCCTCGGCACGCATCTGGTCGCCCGCCGCATCGTCGGGCTCAGCACCGATCTGGCGCTGGTCGCGGCGGCGCTCTACACGCTGGCCCCGCGGGTCGTCACGGTCCTTCCCGAGATCTCGATCGAGGCCTGGCCCGGTGCCGTGGCCCCGTGGCTCGTCCTCGTGGCGTGGACGATGGTCCGACCGGGGACGACCACCCGCCAGCTGGTGCGCGCCGCGGCCTGGACCGGACTGCTCACGTTCGCCCTCGGCGGCGTCAACGCCACGGCGTCGGCCGTCGTCCTGGCGATGCCCCTCCTGGTGATCCTCACCGCGCCGCGGGCCGCGCGGCGCGGCCGGGCCCTGCTGGCGTGGGGGACCGGCGTGGTGGTGGGCGCGGCCTGGTGGCTCGTGCCGCTGCTGGTGCTGGGCCGGTACGGCTATCCCTTCCTGGACTTCATCGAGACCGCCCGGATCACCACGGCCGTCACGTCGGTCCCGAACATCCTGCGCGGGGCCGACCACTGGATCGCCTACATCCTGGATGCCGAGTCGCACCCCGTCTGGCAGTCCGGCTGGGTCCAGGCGCAGGGTCTGGTGGCGATCGTCAGCGGCATGGTCGTGGCGGGTGCCGGCGTGGCCGGGCTCCTGTTGCTCGGTCGCGATCGTGAGCGCAGCCATGCCGTGCGCTTCCTCGTGGGCTCCGCCCTCGTCGGCGTCGTGGCGATGGCGATCGGTCATGCCGGTGCGCTGGGTTCGCCGGTCGCCGGGCCCGTGCGCGACTTCCTCGACGGAGTCGGCGCCGCCCTGCGCAACGTCCACAAGGCCGATCCGCTGGTGCGCCTGCCTCTCGCTCTCGGTGTCGGCGTGCTGGTGGCACGCGGTCTCGGACGGTCGCGTCGCCTCCCGCGGGCGGTCACCGTGGCCGTGGTGGTCGCCGCGATGGTCTCGCCGACGGCCCTGTGGTCGGGGCGCGGTGGGGACGCCAACTCCTACGCCGAGATCCCGGCCGCCTGGTCGCAGGCCGCCGAGGAGATCGACGCGCTCGCCGAGCAGGACGGCGGATCCACCCTCGTCCTCCCGGCGGCACGCACGGCCGAGTTCACCTGGGGCAAGACGTCGGACGAGCCGCTCGTGGCCTTGGCGGATTCGCCGATCATCGTCCGCGCCTCGGCGCCGCTGGGACATCCCGGAGCGACCCGGCTGTTGGACCGGATCGACGAAGCGGTGTCCTCGGGCACCGCCCGGCCGGGTCTGGCCCAGGTGCTGGCCCGCATGGGTGTCACGCGCGTCGTCGTCCGGCACGGCGTCCTGCCGCTCGTCCAGGCGGTATCGGCCGACCGGGTCGAGCAGACGCTCGCCGCCTCGCCCGGCTTCACGCAGCAGGGTCGCTTCGGCGACCTGTCCGTCTGGACGGTCGACGGCGCGTCCGGTGACCTCGTCGAGGCGGTCCACGCCGACGCCGGGGTGCGCGTCGCCGGTGGTCCTGAGGCTCTCGTCGACCTCACCGCCCACGGCCTGCCACCGGGCACGTGGACCACGATCGAGCCCGGTGCCGCGGACCCCGACGTCGTCACCGACTCCGTGCGGTGGCGTCAGTTCAACAGCGGCCGGCCGGCACAGCTGGCCCACGGCCCGACCCTCACGGCCGAGGACGACGCGCCGACCGTCATCGGGGCTCGCGACCTGCCACCGGCGGGCGACCCCGCCACGCAGCCGGTCCGAGAGTGGGTCGGCCTGCGGGACGTCCATGCCAGCAGCAGCGGGGCGGACCCGTTCGCGTCATCGTGGTCGGGCACCCGAACCGGTCCTGCCGCTGCGCTCGACGGCGACTCCGGCACCGCTTGGCTCACCGACGAGGAGACGGCCGGGCTTCTCACCCTGACGCTCCCGGGCCCGACCCGGCTGGGCACGGTCACGGTGCGGGCCGCGGAGACCACCCCGGCTGTCGACGCCGTCACGCTGGTCGCCCACCGGCCGGACGGCACGTCGCGCCGCGTTCGCGTCACGCTCGACGGGGGGAGTGGCTCAGCGGATCTGGGCGCCGAGCGGTTCGACCGGCTCGACGTGGTCCTGCCGACGTCGCCGCGACCGGTCGTCCGCGGCATCGCCGAGGTCAGCAGCGACGCGCACGCGTGGGGTTCGCGCATCGCCGTGCCGGGCACGGTGGACCTGGCCGACACCAGCGTGGTGCTCAGCCCGCTGGACGAGGACGCGGCCGCTCCACGCTGGGCGATCCGATCCACCGGCGCCGCTTCGGTCCCGGTCTCGGTGACTGCCCGCGCGCGGCGAGGGTCCGCGCTGGAGACCCTGCTGGACGCGCCCACCGTGTTCACCTCGGAAGACCGCACGGGGGACGATCCCGCTCACCGCCCCGGAGCCGCGTTCGACGGCGACCCCGCGACCTCCTGGCGCGTGCCGGCCGACCGTGACGCCGCCGAGGTGGAGGTCCAGTTGCCGGAAGGGACGTCGTTCGGACGCCTCGAGTCGACCGGCACCGGACTCGCGGCCATCCGGGCGTCAGCCGGCGGCCGCGTGTCGACGCTCCCGGCCACCGGAGGGTCGATCGAGCGCTCGGGGGACCGGATCACCCTCACCTTCGTCCGCGCGCCGGGCGAGGGGGAGTGGGCGGTTCCGGAGGTGGACTTCTCGGCGATCGAGCCGTCGGAGTCCCTCGAGGTGCCCTGCTCACCGATCTCGGTGGGGGACTCCGTCCTGAGATTCGGCGGCACCGTCGATCGCGCGGACGTCGCCGCCGGCGCTCCAGTGGAGCTGTCGCCGTGCGGCCCGTCCCGGGCCCGGGTCGACGCCGGTGTCGTGGATGTGCGCGCCGACCTGCCGGCCCCGTTCGAGGTCGAGCGCATCGTCCTGGGCACGTTCGGCCCGACGCCCGCGTCGGGCCGGACCGTCGAGTCGCGCGAGACGGCGCCCGGCCGCATCGTCGCCGAGGTCGGCCCGGGGGAGGACGCCGTCCTCCTGACCACCCAGGGCGCCAACGACGGATGGAGAGCGACAGCCGATGGTCGCGAGCTCGACCCCGTCGTCGTCGACGGCTGGCGTCAGGGATTCCGGCTTCCCGCCGCGGTCTCGGGCGAGGTCGTCATCGACTTCGCGCCCACGAACGCGCACCGCTGGGGACTCGCAATCGGCCCGGTCGCGCTCCTGCTGCTGCTCGCCGTCCTACTCGTCACGCGCCGCTCGCGGCTGCCGTGGGACCGGTGGCCCGCCCCCGCGTCGCGCCCGGACCGGCGGCTCGGATGGGCACTGTCAGGTGTCGTCGGGATCCTGTGCGGCGGTCCGGCCGGGCTGGCGGCGGCCGTCGTCGCCTGGTGTGTGCCGCGCCGGTTCCTCGTGCCTGCGGCTCTCATCGCGATGACGTTCGGTGGCGTCGCGATGGCGGCCCTCGGGGTCGTCGAGCGCACCTCGGCCGGGGCGATCCTGGGTCAGGCGGCGGGGCTGTTCACGCTCGCGCTGGTGTGTCGCGCGCCGTTCGAGCGCGCACTGCCGTCAGGATCGGACGCTCGACCAGCCACCACGATGCCGACGCCAGCGCCACGCTGAACCCGACGGTGGCGTAGAGCACCCACCAGAAGTCCGCGGCGAAGAGCGTGGCGCCGGTGAGGGCGAACAGCACCTGCAGCACCAGCACGTGCCACAGGAAGACGCCGTAGGAGATGTCGCCGAGCCACCGGGTGACGCCCGCGCGCGCGATCGCTCCGGCGGGCGTGTCCGCGGCCGGCTCCTGGACGGCCGCCGCCAGCAGGAACAGGGCGAACAGGGCGTACAGCCCCTCCTTCGCGACGGCCTGGGCGACCGTCGGCGCGGCCAGGTCTCGCGGGCCGGCCACGGGGGAGGAGGCCACGACGAACGTCACGACCGCCAACAGGACGAGCGTGGGCCGCGAGGACCAGACGGCCACGAGGGCGGGCCGGGTGACCAGCGGACCGAGGCCACGGCGGCGGGCCTCGGTCAACAGGGCGACGACCACGCCGACGCCGAACCAGGCGAGGTGGCCCAGGACGCTCGTGGCCAGGATCCCGGCGCCACCGTCGGAGCCGGCGCGGGTCCATGCGGTGGCGGCCGCCTGGACGACCAACCCGAGCAGGCCGATGGCGATCGTCGCGGTGAGCAGCGACCGGATCCCCCGCGCGCCACCCCGGCGCGACAGGACGCGCGCCAGGACCGCACCCAGGACCGGGACCAGCACGTAGAAGGTGACCTCGGTCGTCAGGCTCCAGGTCTGGGTGAACGACTGGTAGTACTCGCCGGTGTAGCCCTGCAGCAGCAGGACGTGGGCCAGCACCCGCTCGCCACCGCCGAGACCGCCCGCCGAGGGGATCAGTGCCGCCGCAGCGAGCACGCCGACGAGGGCGAGCCAGTAGGCGGGCAGGATGCGTGCGGCCCGGTGGGCGGCGTACACACCGGTCGAGCTGCGGGGGGTCTGCGCGCCGTCGAGACCTCGGCTGATCGCGGGCCGGAGCAGCAGGAACGCCGAGATCGCGAAGAACACCGCGACCCCGGCGTCGCCGCGCGCCACGAGTCCTCCGACGAGGTCGATCTGGGAGGCGCCGCTCCAGAACCCGACGTGCGAGGCCAGCACGAGTCCGGCCGCGACGGCACGCAGTCCGTCCACGAGGCGCAGGTGACCCATGAAGCCTCCGGGTTCAGTGAGAATCGGGTAGGTTGTCGTCGCATTGCGCCCGTTCGGGCGCCGCATCACGTCTGGAGGCTAGTACGGATGACACAGCAGTCCCATCTGGTGTCACCCGAACCGGTCACGGCCGACGTCCGCCGGCCCGTGTTGAGGGCCCGCGCGCCGTTGCGCATCTCGTTCGCCGGAGGCGGCACGGACGTCGCGCCGTTCCCCGAGCGCGAGGGCGGCGCCGTCCTGTCGGCCACCATCTCGGCCTACTCCTACTGCACCCTGCGCCCGCGCTCGGACGGCCAGGTCACGATCAAGTCCCTCGACTACGGCTACTCGGTCGGCTTCAACGTCGAGGACGACCTCGAGCTCGACGGACAGCTCGACCTGCCGAAGGCCACGATCGCGCGGCTGCGGCAGTACCCCGGCGCCCAGGCGGCCACGGGCTTCGACCTGTTCATCCACACCAACGCCCCGCCCGGTTCCGGCCTCGGTTCGTCGAGCGCGGTCATGGTGGCCGTCATCGGGGTCGTGGCCCAGCACCTGGGACTGGACCTCACCGAGTACGAGGTCGCCGAGCTGGCGTACCGGCTCGAGCGCGAGGACCTGCAGATCCCCGGTGGCGCCCAGGACCAGTACGCCGCGTCGTTCGGCGGCTTCAACTACATCGAGTTCGCCGACCAGGTCGTCGTCAACCCGCTGCGCATCCGCGATGCGACGATCCACGAGCTCGAGCACAACATGCTGCTGGCCTACACGGGCAACACCCGGGTCAGCGACCACATCATCGACGACCAGGTCTCGCGGTACGAGCGCGGTGAGGAAACGGCACTCGAGGGCCTACGCGCCCAAAAGGAGCTCGCCGCCGAGATGAAACTGGCGCTCGTCCGCGGCGAGGTCGACACGCTCGGGCGCCTGCTGGGCCAGGCCTGGGACGAGAAGCGCAAGATGTCGGACCGCATCGCGACGCCGCTCATCGACGAGGCCATCACCAAGGCCCTGTCGCTGGGCGCGCTCGGCGGCAAGGTCACCGGCGCCGGTGGTGGCGGCCACCTGGTCTTCATCTGCGAGTTCGAGCGTCGTCACGTCGTGGCCGAGGAGCTGACCCGGATGGGGTTGGGTGTCTCGGAGTTCACGTTCTCGAGGGAAGGGCTGGTCACGTGGAGGGGACAGAGTTGACGTTCGAGCACCCGGTGCACGCCGTGTCCGATGACGCGATCGAGCAGGTCGTCGCCCAACGCCAGACGCTCGGCATCGAGGCCTGGGCGTCGCTGGTCCGTGCGCTCGAGGAGCCGGCGCTCGTCGCGGCCGTCGACGCGGCCGGTCGTGCGGTCGTCGACACCCTGCGCGCGGGCGGCACCATCCTGGTCGCCGGCAACGGCGGCAGTGCCGCGATCGCCAGCCACATCGCCGCCGAGTTCGTCGGCAAGTGCATCCTCGACCGCTCGCCGCTGCCGGCGGTCTGCCTCGCGGACTCGCTGACCTCGATCACCGCCGTGGGCAACGACTACGGGTTCGACGACGTGTTCGTCCGGGGCGTCCAGTCGCTCGGGCGTCCCGGCGACCTGCTGATCGCGATGTCCACCAGCGGCCGCAGCGAGAGCATCCTGCGCGCACTCGACGCCGCGCGCGAGCGCGGCCTCGGCACCGTCGCGCTCACCGGTGCGGCCGGTGGCGACCTGCCGGGCCGGGCGGACCACGTGCTGCACGTGCCGTCGGACTTCACGCCGCGGATCCAGGAGGTCCACATGCTGTGGGCCCACGCGTGGTGCGAGGCGGTCGACGTCCTGTCGCAGCCCAACGGCTCCGCCTGACGATGTGGACCGACGAGGCGCTGCTGGGACTCGACGACACGCCGATCCCGCCTCCCTCGGGCCCCGTCCCGTGGGACCTCGTCCTGCTCGACCGTGACGGGACGCTCAACGTCCATCGCCCCGGGTACATCGCGTCCGCGGCCGAGCTGCGGTTGCGGCCCGGTGTGGCCCGCGCGGTGGCGGACCTGACGGGTGCCGGGATCCGGACGGTCCTGGTGACGAACCAGCGAGGTCTGGCCACGGGCCGGCTCACGCGCGAGCAGCTGGTGCAGGTGCACCGCGCGCTCGTGTCGCGGCTGGGCCGCGCCGGTGGGCGGCTGGACGGCATCGAGGTCTGCCCGCACGAGACCGGCACGTGCGACTGTCGCAAGCCGCTGCCCGGGATGCTGCTGCACGCGATGACGCGGGCGCCGTGGGCCCGCCCTGAACGGGTCGTGATGGTCGGCGACCAGCCCAGCGACGAGGCGGCGGCGCGGGCCGCCGGAGTCGCCTGGTTGGATGTCGGCCGGACCGGTCTGGAGCCCTCGCGGATCGCCGACGTACTCATCGGTAGGGTTTCGCACCTGACATGATCCGTGGTGCTACGCTCTCGCGAGAGGTAACTCACAAATACGATGGCAAGACCCTAGTTCGGAGGCACTTGTGCGGAAGTTCTCTCGTGGCGCCGTGGCGTTCCTGACGCTCGGAGCGTTCCTGCTCACCCTGGGCGTCGCGATGAAGGTATACGCGTACGACCGCCTGGCTGTGGTCCCCAAGGACCAGAACACCCAGCAGATCCTCAGTGACGACAACGCGAACTTCTTCGACGCCGACAACGTGGCGCCGGGTTCGGGTCCGATCACCACCATCGCGACCGTCATCGGCGATCCCGACCTGGCCAAGGAGGCCGCCGACGAGAACGACGGCGGCGACATCGCCGTGTTCACCAAGGGTCAGAGCACCGACAACAACGACCAGGCCCCGCCGGTCGACTTCCTCGAGCAGACCTTCGCGATCGACCGGTACACCGGTGCGGCCGTGCCGTGGTCCGGCGCCTCGCAGAACGGCGAGCCGATCGAGTTCGAGGGTCAGCTGATCAAGTTCCCGTTCAACACCCAGAAGAAGAGCTACGACTACTGGGACGCGACGGTCAAGGCTCCGATGAAGATGGAGTTCGAGGGCACCGAAGAGGTCGAGGGCACCGACGGCTCGATCAACACCTACCGCTTCAGCGGCTCGATCGACGAGACCGAGTTCGGCATCCGCGAGGTTCCCCGTGGCGTGTTCGGCCTGGCCGACACCGGCTCGGTCGAGGCCACCCGCACCTACGCGAACGACCGCACCATCTGGGTCGAGCCCGAGACCGGCGTCATGGTCAAGATCGAAGAGGCCCAGAAGCAGTGGCTGAAGCTCGATGAGCCCGGCGCCGACGACGTCGTCGCGATGGACACGGTCAGCGCGTCCTCGCCCGAGACGATCCAGGCCAACATCGACGAGTACGGCTCCAAGTCCACGACCCTCAAGGCCGTGCGCACCTGGCTCCCGTTCGCCATCGGCGGCCTGGGGATCCTGTCGCTGCTGGCCGGTGCTGCTCTGGCCATCCGGTTCAAGAGTCGTCACGGCGCCGACGCCGACGACGACGCGTACGCGAACGCCTGACGGACCACCGCACCGAGAACAAGAGCCGCCGTCCCCTTCGGGGGGCGGCGGCTCTCTCGTGTCCGGTTCGACCGGGTCAGGGGCGGGCGACCTGCTCGACCAGGTCGGTCAGCTCGTTGCCGGTGCGCTGCCAGTCGAAGCGGAGCGCGAACTCGCGCGCGGCGGCTCCGAGCTTGGCCCGCTCGTCCGTCTTGAGCAGCAGGTGGCGGAGCCCGTCGATGAACTCCTCGTCGGTGTCCACCAAAAGCCCGGTGTGACCGTCCTGCACCGACTCCTGCGTGCCGCCGGCGTAACGGAACGCCACGGTCGGCACGGCGTGGTAGCCGGCCTCGAGGATGGTCAGGCCCCATCCCTCCTTGATCGAGGGCATGGCCAGGACGGCGGCCCGGCTCAGCAGCGCGTGCTTCTGCTCGTCGGAGACGTGGCCGTGGAACACCACCCGGTCGCTGACGCCGCGCGCGCGTGCGTGCTCGACGAGGGGGTCCATCCAGTCGCCTCCGCCGATGACGTCGAGGCCGATGTCCTCGAACGTGTCGCGTAGGGCCGCGACGGCGTCGATCGCCAGCTCGACCCGCTTGTGGGGGACCAAGCGGCCCAGGCACGCGAGCCGTGTGCCGCGGACCGGATCGGGCTCGCCGTCGAGCACGTGCTGCGGCGCCTCGTTGCCGCTGTAGACGACCGAGACCCTCGTGGGGTCGACGCCGACGGCAGCGAGCTCGCGTCGCGAGGCCTCGGAGACGGTGACGTAGCGCTGGCGGCGGTACACGAACGGCGCGACCCGCGACTCGAGGAACCAGCCGATCGAGGAGATGGGCCGGGGGAAGAAGGTGAACCACTGCTCGCGGTGCACGTGGTGGACGACGGCCAGCACGGGCCGGGGGAAGATCAGGGGAGTCCAGAACGGCACGCCGTTCTGGACGTCGAGGACGATGTCGTAGTCCCGGCGGCGTCGCCACACGTGCCACAGGCCGCGCGGGTAGACGGTGAAGCGCCCTCCGGCGCGGGCGATCGCGAATCCGTGCCGCCGCGCGTGGGCGGCTCCACCCGGGAACGAGGAGGCGAACAGAACCACGTCGTGGCCCCGCTGGGCCATGGTCGCGGCCGTCCGCTCGGCGAACACCTCCGCGCCGCCGGCCTCGGGATGCTCCAGGTCACGCCAACTGAGGATGGCGATGCGCAATCCGCTGATAGCGTTCTCTCCTGTCCGTCCGAGGGGGTCCCGATGTCCTGTGAGGTGTGTTCCACACCGACGACGTCCGTGACCTTGCGGGACGGGCGTTCGGTGCTCGGGACCTGTCCGAAATGCTCTCACATCGAGCGGGATCCCAAGGCGGCTCCGGCACATCATCGCGACGTCGCCTACGGCGGCGATCCGGGGCTCGACCGTGTGCGGCTGGCCCTGACCACCCGCACGCTCGGCCGTGCGGCGCCGTTGGCGCCCGGATCGCGGGTGTTCGAGATCGGTTTCGGCGCCGGAGCCATGCTGCGCGGCTTCCTCGACCGCGGCCATCGCGTCGCCGGCTGCGACCCCGACCAGCTCCACGTCGAGGTCGACCCGCAGGTGCTCGCGCGCGCCGAGCTGCACGCCTGCGGCATCGAGGAGGTCCCGGCGTCCACCGAGCCCGCCGACCTGGTCTACGGGGTCCACGTCGTCGAGCACGTCCAGGACGTCCACGCCCTGTCGGCCGCCGCGCACCGGTTGCTCCGACCCGGCGGCCGGGTCCTGTTCCTCACGCCGGCGGCCGACAGCTCGTCGCTGCGGTCGTTCTCGGACGCCTGGTGGCTGCTGGAGGACCCCACCCACGTGCGGTTCTTCTCGGCAGAGTCCATCACGCGGCTGTTGCGCGATGCCGGCTTCGTCGACGTGCGCGTCACGCGTTCGCTCACCGACAACCTGACGATGGAGGGGGCCAGCCTCGTCCGCCGGCTGCGCCCGCAGGATCGCCCCGCCGGCGTGCTGGCCTCGCGCCGGGTCCGCTGGCTGGCGATGGCGCTGGCGCCGGCCGCCGCGCTGCTGCGACTGCTCCGTCCGCGCTGGCGGCCCACGCTCGTCGTGACCGCGACCAGGGGCGCGTCGTGAACCCTGACGGACTCGCGCGCTCGGTCCGGCTGTTCCGTTCCTTCCTGGTCGAGCAGACCGACCCCGACCACTTCTACGGCACGCTCGCGCGCGACTCGGCCGACCTGGTCGAGCAGCAGATGCCGCTCGACGGCAAGCTCGTGATCGACGTCGGCGCCGGCCCGGTGCAATTCGCGCAGGAGTTCCGCGGCCGGGGCGCCCGGTACGTCGCGGTCGACCTCGACCCGGAGGTCTCCGCGCTGGCCGACGGTGGTGTCGCCGCCGATGCCGCGCTGCTGCCCTTCGCGACCGGCTCGGCCGACCTGGTGTTCTCGTCCAACCTGCTCGAGCACGTCCGCGATCCCGAGGTCGTCGCCGCCGAGCTGGTCCGGGTCGCCCGGCCCGGGGGACTGGTCTTCTTGTCGTACACGAACTGGTGGTCGCCCTGGGGCGGTCACGAGACGTCGCCGTGGCACTGGCTGGGTGGCCGGCGGGCCATCGAGCGGTACACCCGTCGCGAGGGCCACCCGCCCAAGAACCGCGTCGGCGAGACCCTGTTCAAGATCTCGGTCGCGTGGGGGATGCGGTGGTCCGGCCGCCGCGACGACGTGCGCGTCCTCGCCGCCCGCCCGCGCTACCTGCCGCGCTGGGCCGCTCCGCTCGTGCGGGTGCCCGTCGTGCGCGAGGTGCTCTCGTGGAACCTGCTGCTGCTGTTGCGCCGCGAAGACGCCAAGTCCTCCCGATCGGCGCGAACACCGAGGTAGGGTGTGACGTGAGTCCTACTCGCCAGTAGACATTGGCGGACTCAGACGAAGGGATGCACTGATGCGCGCGTTGGTGGCCGGCGGCGCCGGTTTCGTCGGATCGCACCTGGTGGAGCGGCTCGTCGCGATGGGACACGACGTGGTCGTGGTCGACGACTTCAGCACGGGACGGCGCGAGAACCTCGCCGCCGTGGCGCACGAGGTCACGATCCTCGAGGTGAACATCACCGACGCCTCCGCGATGGAAGCGATCGAAGGTCCCTTCGACCAGGTCTTCAACCTCGCCTCTCCCGCCTCCCCGGTCGACTACCACCGGTTGCCGATCCACACCCTGATGACGGGCTCGACGGGCGTCAAGCACACCCTCGACCTGGCCCACGCCCACGGCGCGCGCTACCTGCTGGCCTCCACCTCGGAGGTCTACGGCGACCCGCAGGTGCACCCGCAGCCCGAGACCTACCTGGGGCACGTCAACCCGGTCGGTCCGCGGTCGGTCTACGACGAGGCCAAGCGCTTCGGTGAGGCGATGACCGCGGCGTACCGCCGCGAGTTCGGCGTCGACACCAAGATCGTGCGCATCTTCAACACCTTCGGCCCGCGGATGCGGGTCGAGGACGGCCGCGCCATCCCGAACTTCGTGCACCAGGCCCTGATGGGACGCGAGATCACGGTCGCCGGCGACGGCCACCAGACCCGCTCCATCTGTTACGTCGACGACCTCGTGTCCGGACTCGTCGCGATGATGGAGTCCGGCGCCAGCGGCCCGGTCAACCTCGGCAACCCCGAAGAGATCTCGATGCTCGACCTGGCCACGTGGATCCGCGACCTGGCCGAGTCCGACTCGCAGATCGTCCACGTACCGCGCCCGATCGACGACCCCCAGATCCGCCGTCCCGACATCACCCTCGCCGCCGAGCTGCTCGGCTGGTCCCCGTCGACCACCGCCGAGATCGGTCTGAAGGCCACCATCGAGGACTTCCGCAATCGTCGTTAGGGTGACGCCATGGACGCTGCGGACCGCCTGATCTCCTTCGTCGACGCGTCACCGACGCCCTTCCATGCCTGCGCGACGGCAGCCGAACGGCTGCGGTCGGCGGGCTTCAGCGAGGTGGACCCGCGGGACCCCTGGCCGACCGAGGCCGGGCGTCACTTCATCGTCACCGGGGGCACGCTCGTCGCCTGGTCGGTCGGCCCCGACGCGCCGGCCGCGGCGGGGTTCCGCATCGTCGGGGCCCACACCGACAGTCCGAACCTGCGGCTGAAGCAGCATCACGACGGTTGGCGCAGCGAGCAGGCGACGGTCGCGCTGGAGCCGTACGGCGGCCCGTTGCTGGAGTCGTGGCTCGACCTCGACCTGGGGATCGCGGGCCGGGTCGTCCTGCGCGACGGCACCACCCGCCTGGTCCGGATCGACGAGCCGTTGCTGCGCGTGCCGCGCCTGGCCATCCACCTGGACCGCGACGGCTCCAAGGTCGACCGGCAGCGGCACCTCGACGCCATCAGCGGGTTGACGCCGCAGCCCTTCCTCGAGGTGGTGGGGGAGCGCGCGGGATTCGCCGCGTCGGACGTCACCGGGTTCGACCTCATGACCTTCGACCTGCGGCCCGCCGCGCGCACCGGGGCCGCCGGCGAGCTCGTCGCGGCGCCGCGGCTCGACAACCAGGCGACCTGCTCCGCGGCGGTCGACGCCTTGCTCGGCGCGGTCGAGGCGGCCGACCCGGCGGCCCGGCAGGTCATGGTGCTGTTCGACCACGAGGAGGTCGGCAGCACGTCCGAGCGTGGGGCGGACTCCCCGCTGCTCTCGTCCGTGCTCGAGCGGATCGTGCTGGCGGCCGGCGGCTCGCGCGACGACGTCTTCCGGGCGGTTGCGGCCTCGGTCTGCGTCTCGGGCGACATGGCCCACGCGACGCACCCGAACCAGCCGGACAAGCACGAGCCCCTGCACCGCATCGCCCTGGGCGGCGGTCCGGTGCTCAAGGTCAACCAGAACCTGCGCTACGCCACCGATGGCGTGGGTGCCGCGCTGTTCGCCTCGGCGTGCGAGTCCGCCGGGGTGCCGCTGCAGCGCTACGTGCACCGGGCGGACCTCCCGTGTGGTTCGACGATCGGCCCCATCAGCGCCGCTCGGACCGGCATCTTGACAGTCGACGTGGGTGCCCCGCAGTTGGCGATGCACTCGGCCCGCGAGGTGATGGCGGCCGCCGACGTCGATGCGTACGGCGCCGCCCTGCGCGCGTTCCTGACCTCGGACTGAGGCACAGGCCCGCACGAAGGCGACCGTCAGCGCGTCGCGCACCTTGGTGCTGCTGCAGTACCGCACCGGTGCGAAGTGGCGCACCCTCAGGACCAGGAGTACGACGTGTGGACCGCCCTGATCCGGTTCGCCAACGCTCCCGGCTCGGGCCTCCGGAGGTTGAGCCTCGGGTTTTACGCCGTGGGCTATGTGCCCTAGACTGAGAGATGCGCTGTGGGACCGGTGTGTCCGGTCTCGGGCGCGAATCCTGTCCGCACTTCAATTCCATCCATCCATCGGAGCCCCTCTACATGACTTCTGGCCTCGCAACTCCTTCTGCGGCCCCGCAGGTTGCGGTCAACGACATCGGCAGCGAAGAAGACTTCCTCGCCGCGATCGACAAGACCATCAAGTACTTCAACGACGGCGACATCGTCGACGGCACCATCGTCAAGGTGGACCGCGACGAGGTCCTGCTCGACATCGGCTACAAGACCGAGGGCGTCATCCCCTCGCGTGAGCTGTCCATCAAGCACGACGTCGATCCGAACGAGGTCGTCCAGGTGGGCGACTTGGTCGAGGCCCTCGTCCTCCAGAAGGAGGACAAGGAAGGCCGTCTGATCCTGAGCAAGAAGCGTGCTCAGTACGAGCGCGCCTGGGGCGACATCGAGAAGATCAAGGAAGAGGACGGCGTCGTCGAGGGCACCGTCATCGAGGTCGTCAAGGGCGGCCTGATCATGGACATCGGCCTGCGTGGCTTCCTGCCCGCGTCGCTGGTCGAGATGCGCCGCGTGCGCGACCTGGACCCGTACATCGGCCAGAAGCTCGAGGCGAAGATCATCGAGCTCGACAAGAACCGCAACAACGTGGTCCTGTCGCGCCGTGCCTGGCTCGAGCAGACGCAGTCCGCCGTGCGCCAGAACTTCCTCAACGAGCTCAAGAAGGGCCAGGTCCGCAAGGGCGTCATCAGCTCGATCGTCAACTTCGGCGCCTTCGTCGATCTCGGCGGCGTCGACGGCCTGGTGCACGTCTCGGAGCTGTCCTGGAAGCACATCGACCACCCGAACGAGGTCGTTCAGGTCGGCGACGAGGTCACCGTCGAGGTGCTCGAGGTCGACCTGGAGCGCGAGCGCGTGTCGCTGTCGCTCAAGGCGACCCAGGAGGATCCGTGGCAGCACTTCGCCCGGACCCACCAGATCGGTCAGATCGTCCCGGGCAAGGTCACCAAGCTCGTCCCGTTCGGTGCGTTCGTTCGCGTCGAGGAGGGCATCGAGGGCCTGGTGCACATCTCCGAGCTCGCCGAGCGTCACGTCGAGATCCCCGAGCAGGTCGTCCAGATCGGCGACCAGGTCATGGTCAAGATCATCGACATCGACCTCGAGCGTCGTCGCATCTCGCTGTCGCTGAAGCAGGCCAACGAGACCGAGGTCGCCACCGACGACAGCTTCGATCCGACGCTGTACGGCATGGCCTCGTCCTACGACGAGCAGGGCAACTACATCTACCCGGACGGGTTCGATCCCGAGACGGGCGAATGGCAGGAGGGCTTCGAAGAGGCCCGCGCCACGTGGGAGCGTCAGTACGCCGAGGCGCACGAGCGCTGGGAAGCCCACAAGAAGCAGGTCGCCGAGGCCGAGAAGGCCAACCTCGAGGCTGGCGAGGTGGGCGAGTACACGTCCGCTCCGGCCGAGCAGGAGCAGACCGGCGGTTCGCTGGCTTCCGACGAGGCGCTGCAGGCGCTGCGTGAGAAGCTGACCGGCGGCGAGTGATTCGCTGAGCTGAATCGAATGAGGCCCCGACCTGTTGGTCGGGGCCTCGTTCTGTCGTGGGGGGTCATGAGTCCTGCGGCGTGCCGAACCGGTCGGTGCGGTGGCTGCGGGGCGCGGGGCGGACGCCGAGTCCGTCGTGGGCGATGGTCGACCACAGGCTCACCGCTGAGGCAGCGGCGACCGTGGCCAGCAGGAGGAGCAGGAAGATCATCATGGCATCAATCCTGCGCTCGGTGCTATCCTGCCAAAAGTGGCGGGAATGACAGCTCTCGTCGTTTTCCCGCCAAGGAGGATCGCATGACGAAGATCGCGATGATCGTGTCCGACCGGGCCGAGCCGTTCGGGATGGGTGTCCTCGCCGAGGTCTGGGGCGACCAGTACCACCCCGATGACGACACCCCGGTCTTCGACTTCGTCGCCTGCACTCCCGAGCCCGGCGTGGTCCGGGGCGCCAGCGGCTTCGACTTCGTCATCGGGAGCGGGCTGGACGCGGCGGCCGATGCCGACCTCGTGGCGCTGGCGGCCAAGCGCGACTACCGCGCCGAGGACCCGCGGGTCAGCGAGGTCCTGCGCGCGGCCCACGCGCGTGGCGCGACCATCATGGCCTCGTGCACGGCCACCTTCCAGGTCGGCCACGCCGGCCTGCTCGACGGGCGGCGGTGCACCACGCACTGGCGCTACGGCGCCGAGTTGGCCGCCGACTTCCCCGAGGCCGAGGTCGACACCGATGTGCTCTACGTCGAGGACGGCCCCATCGTCACCGGCGCCGGATCGGCGGCCGGGATCGACGCGAACCTGCACCTGATGCGGCGGTGGTACGGCGCTCGGGTGTCGGCCACGACGGCCCGCCGGATCGTCGTCCCGCCGCATCGCGACGGGGGACAGGCGCAGTTCGTGCGGGCGCCGATGCCGGTCGTCGAGGCCGAGACCCTCGCGCCGGTGCTGGCCTGGGCCGAGGAGCACCTCGCCGAGCCGCTGACGGTGGCCACCCTCGCCCGCCGGGCGCACATGTCCGAGCGCACGTTCGCGCGCCGCTTCCGCGACGAGACCGGCACGACCCCGTGGCAGTGGCTGCTGGGGCGCCGGGTCGCGATGGCCGAGGAGCTGCTCGAGACCTCCACCCTCGCGATCGAGCAGATCGCCCAGCGGGTGGGGTTCGGGAACGCGGCGACGCTGCGGCACCACTTCGGGGCGGTGCGCGGCACCAGTCCGCAGGCCTACCGTCGGTCGTTCACCTGCGTCGAGTCCGCCTGAGGGGTCACAGCTCGGTGCGGCGCACCTTGCCGGTCGCGGTTCGGGGCAGCGCCGAGACCTGCTCGTACTCCTTCGGCCGTTTGGGCGGAGCGAGGCGCTGGGCCGCGGCGTCGCGCAGCTCGCTCTCGCTGGCGTCGCCGACGTACGCCGCGGCCACCCGTTGGCCCCAGCGCTCGTCGGGTCGCCCGAACACGGCGACCTCGACGACGCCCGGCACCTCGACCAGGGCCGCCTCGACCTCGGCCGGATAGACGTTGACGCCACCGCTGATGATCAGGTCGGTGCGGCGGGAGTCGAGGTACACGTAGCCGGCATCGTCCACACGGCCGAGGTCACCCACCGTGAAGGCCGGCCCGTCAGGGGTGTCGCGCCAGGCCTGCGCCGTCCGCCCGGGGTAGTTCCAGTAGGAGAAGCGCCCCCACGGCGGCACCGCGCACCACAGCTCGTCCTCGGCGTCGACCGTGATGACGCGGCCCGGTCGGGCCCGCCCGACCGTTCCGGGGTGGTCGATCCACTCCTGGGCCGAGCACGCCGTGAACTGGCCCTCGGTCGAGCCGTAGAACTCCCACACGACGTCGGTGCCGAACAGCTCGTGGGCGCCGCGCCGGATGGGCTCGGGGCACGGCGCGCCGGCATGGGCCACGAGGCGGAAGCTCGAGAGGTCCGGCGTCGGAGCCTCCTGCAGGTGCGCCAGCAGCCGCTGCAGATGGGCCGGCACGCAGAACATCGTGGTGGGGCGCAGCCGCTCGACGGCCTCGCAGAATCCTTCGGGCGTGAAGGCCGGCAGGACCGCGACGGCGCCACCGGCCAGCGCCGTCCCGAGCGCGAAGCGCAGGGGAGCGGAGTGGTACAGCGGCGAGAGCACGAGGTTCACGTCCGTCGCGGCGAACCCCCACAGGTCGCGCTCCTCCAGGACGGCGGACCGGGCGTCGGCCGGGTCCCAGAATCCGGACCACACGCCCTTCGGCCGCCCGGTGGTCCCGGAGGTGAAGTGCATCGGTCGGCAGCGCGGCTCCGGGTCGAGCTCCTCGCGCTCGCCGCCGACCAGAGCGGCGAAGCCGACGAGGGAGTCCAGGACGACGGCGGGGGAGACGTCCTCGATGATCGGACCGCGCTCGTGGGGCGTCAGGCGGGGGTCGAGGGGCACGGGCACGCGGCCCGTCGCGACGCACGCCCACACCGCCGCCAGCAGCTCGATGCCGTTCGGGAGGCTGACCACGACACGGTCGCCCTCGCCGGCCCCGAGGCCGCGCAGACCGGCGGCCACGCGGGACGCCAGGTCGCGCAGCTCGGCGGCCGTGGTGGCCCGCACGGTGCCCTCATCGTGTGACATCGCCCATTCCTCTCGCCTGACCCTGCCGGTCTCACTGGGATCTGGGACGTCAGTATGGTTGACTGGCCAGCGGCAGTACCCCCCCCGACCTGCATAGGTATCGATGACCCAGACCTCCAAGCCCGGACGCCGGCGCAAGCCCGTGGTCCGCGACCCTTGGTACGTCCGTGCGCGCAAGCACACGGCGATCGCGACCGGTGTCGCCTCGCTCGGCGTCGCGGCGGTCGCCTCGCTCGGCACCTCCTCGGTGACCGTCGCGGATGCGACGCACGTGTCGCACACGACCTCCGAGTCCGCTCCCGCCGGTTCCGGTGACATCGTCACCGAGGCGCTCGACGGAGCCGCTCCCGTGCGCACGAGCCGCAGCAGCGCCGAACGCGCGCCGCTGCCCTCGGCCGTCGAGGCCGAGGCCATGATCGAGGGCTCGCTGTACGCCCAGAAGACCGTGCCGGTCCGTGCCGACGCCTCCGAGGACTCGCCCGTGCTGGCGACGGTCGCCAAGGGCAAGACGCTCCAGGTCACCGGCGAGACCCGCGGCGGGTGGACGCAGGTCGTCCACAACGATCTCCCGCGCTGGGTCGCCACGAAGCTCGTCGACGAGGAAGAGCCGAAGCTGGCCCCCGAGGAGGGCACGCTGTCGACCGCCCCGTGCGGCATCGGCTCCGGCGTCGAGTCCGGCCTGCAGGCCGACACGGTGCGCGTCTACCGCGCCGTCTGCGCCCGCTTCCCGCAGATCACCAGCTACGGCGGTCTGGCCGGCCGGGGCGAGCACGCCACCGGCCACTCGCTCGACATCATGGTCGGCGGCCAGCTCGGCTGGGACATCGCCGCCTTCTTGCAGGCGAACCGCGTCGAGCTGGGTGTCAGCTACCTCATCTACGAGCAGCGGATCTGGACCGTCCAGCGTGGCGGCGAGGGATGGCGCGGCATGAGTGATCGTGGCGGCGCCACCGCCAACCACTACGACCACGTCCACGTGACGACGTTCGGCAACGCCGGATCCCTGTGAGCGTGCCGAGAGCACGGCGCGTCGGGCTGACCGGCGGCATCGCGTCGGGCAAGAGCACCGTCAGTGCTCGGTTGGCCGAGCTCGGAGCCGTCGTCATCGACTACGACCGCCTCGCGCGCGACGTCGTCGAGCCCGGCAGCCCCGCCCTGGACCAGATCGCCGCCCGGTTCGGCGCTGACGTGATCGCGCCAGACGGCACCCTCGTGCGCCCGGCGCTCGGCGCGATCGTGTTCGCCGACCCGTCGGCGCTGAAGGACCTCGAGGCCATCACCCACCCGGCGATCCGCGACCTGGCCGCCGCCCGTGAGCAGGGGGCCGGGCCCGACGCGATCGTCGTCCACGACAACCCATTGCTGGTCGAGATGGGCGCCGCCGCTGCCTGCGACGTCGTGATCGTCGTCGACGTCCCCGAGCAGCTCCAGATCGACCGCATGGTCCGCGACCGTCAGATGACCGAGCAGGACGCCCGGGCGCGCATCGCCGCCCAGGCGTCGCGCGAGGAGCGCCTGGCCGTCGCCGACGTCGTCATCGAGAACACCGGCACCCTGGAACAACTGAGCGCCCGGATCGACGAGGTCTGGAAGGACCTGGTCGAGCCGAGCGCTCGCTGAGCCGGACGCCGCTGCATAGCGACCGGCCGGGACGGCCGCCTAGGCGGCCAGTTCGGGATCGGCGATCTCTCGCAGTCGCGCGATCGCCTGGCGCTCCACCTGACGCACGCGCTCGGCGGAGATGCCGTGGCGCTTGCCGATGTCGGCCAGCTTCTGCTGACGGCCGTCCAGCAGGCCGTAGCGGGCCTTGACGATGTCGGCCTCGCGGTCGTCGAGACGATCGACGAGGGCCAACAGCTGGTCACGGGCGTCGTGGTCGAGCATCGCCAGGTCGGGGCCCGGCGAGCTGTCACGGGCGATCAGGTCGCCCAGGCTGGTGTCGCCGTCCTCGTCCACGGGGGAGTCGAGGCTGACGTGGTCGCGACCCCACGCGAGCAGGTCGATGACCCGCTCGACCTCCATGTCGAGCTCGGCGGCGATCTCGGCCGGATCCGGGTCGTAGCCCAGCTGACGCTCGAGGTTGCGACGAGCGCCGGAGACCTGGTTCAGCTCCTCGACGACGTGCACGGGCAGGCGCACGACGCGGGCCTGCTGTGCGACACCACGGGTGATGGCCTGACGGACCCACCACGTGGCGTACGTCGAGAACTTGAAGCCCTTGGCGTAGTCGAACTTCTCGACCGCACGGATCAGGCCGGTGTTGCCCTCCTGGATGAGGTCGAGCATCGGCATCTGGGCGCGGCCGTACTTGCGCGCGATCGACACGACGAGACGCAGGTTCGCCTGCACGAACTCCTGCACGGCGCGGTCGCCCTCCTCGGCGATCCACTCCAGTTCCTCACGGGTCGCGCGCTTCGGGGCTCCGCCCTTGGCCCGGCCGACGCGGCCGGCCTCGAGCAGATGGCGGGCGAACAGCCCAGCCTCGATCGTGCGGCTCAGTTCGACCTCGCGCTCGGCGTCGAGCAGCGGGGTGCGCGCGATCTCGGACAGGTACATGCCGACGCTGTCCTTGCCCTCGAATTCACGGTCTTCCACGGTGATCCTCCTGACGGTGGCTTCACCGGGTACAACGACGAGCGGGGCCCGGGGATTCCGTTCTCAGGAGTTTCTTTGGTTGGGTCTGGTACCGGCGGTCGCGGTCGCCGTGTCGATGATCCAGGCCAGCTCCCAGGCTCGCTGGTGCCACGCGGCATAGCGGCCGCTGACGCCCCCGTGCCCGGCGGACATCTCGGTGCGCAACAGGACCGACCGCTCGGCTCCGGTGACCTCGCGCAGCCGCGCGACCCACTTCGCCGGCTCGACGTAGAGCACCCGGGTGTCGTTGAGCGACGTCCCGGCCAGGATCGACGGGTACTGCACGTCCGTCACGTTCTCGTACGGTGTGTAGCCCTTCATGTACGCGTAGACCTCGGGGTCGTGCAGCGGGTCGCCCCACTCGTCCCACTCGATGACGGTCAGCGGCAGCGACGGGTCGAGGATCGTGGTCAGCGGATCGACGAACGGCACGTCCGCGAAGATCCCCGTGAAGGCGTCGGGCGCCAGGTTCGCGACGGCGCCCATCAGCAGGCCGCCGGCGCTGCCGCCCTCGGCCACGAGACGGTCCGGGGAGGTCCACGACTCGTCGGCCAGATGGCGCGCGCACGCGATGAAGTCGGTGAACGTGTTCATCTTGGCGAGCTGCTTGCCCTCGTCGTACCAGCGGCGCCCGAGCTCGCCGCCGCCGCGCACGTGCGCCACGGCGTAGACGAAGCCCCGGTCGAGCAGGCTCAGCCGCGAGATCGAGAAGTCGGGGTCGAGGCTGATCTCGTACGACCCGTACCCGTAGATCAACCCGGGGGCCGATCCGTCGCGCGGCGTGTCGCGCCGGCAGACGATCGACAGCGGAACCATGGTGCCGTCCTCGGCGCGGACCCACGCCCGGTGCTGCTCGTAGTCGGCGGGGTCGAAGTCGCCCAGGACGGGGGCCCGACGGCGCAGGATCCGCTCGCCGGTGGCCGGGTCGAGGTCCCAGATCGTGGCCGGCTCGACGTAGGAGGTGTAGCCGATGCGCAGGTACTTCGGGTCCCACTCGGCGTTCCCGCCCAGGCCGCAGGTGAACAGCTCGGTGTCGAAGTCGAGCTCGGTGGGCGCGCCGATGCCGTCCGGGCCGACTTCCATGAGGGCCAGCCGCGTCGTGGCGTCACGCCGGTACGAGAGCACGAGATGGCGGGCGAAGGCGTCGACGGCCTCGAGCCGCACGTCGTCCGAGCCCGGCACGAGGACCGTGGTGGCGGTGGGGTCCTCGAGAGGAGCCAGGACCAGCTCGAAGTTGACGGCGCCGTCGTTGTGCAGGATGGCCAACTGGTCGCTGCCACCGACGATGACGTGCTCGACCGCGTAGTCCACACCCTCGCGGCGCGGCCACACGACGCGGAACTCGCCGGTGGGGTCGGTGGCGTCGAGCAGCCGGACCTCGCTGGTGATCTTCGACCCGACGCCGATGACCAGGAAGCGGTCGGAGCTGCTGCGGCCGACACCGACGAAGAAGCGCTCGTCCGGCTCCTCGAAGACCAGGACGTCGTCCTCGGTCGAGCCGAGCTCGTGGCGCCAGACGCGGTGGGGACGCCACGCCTCGTCGACGGTGACGTAGAACAGGTAGCGACCGTCGGCCGACCAGGTGGCGCCCGGTGCGGCGCCCTCGACGACGTCGGACAGGACCTCGCCGGTCGAGAGCCGGCGCACGCGGATCGTGTACCGCTCGTCGCCGGTCGTGTCGACGGACCAGGCCAGCAGGTCGCCGTCGTCGGACAGGCTGAACGTGCCGAGGGAGTAGAACTCGTGCCCCTCCGCCTCGTCGTTGGAGTCCAGCAGCACCTCCTCGCCCGGCAGCGTCTGGCCGGGCTCGACGAGCGGGGGCTCCCAGTCGTCGGGGCCGGAGATCGGGACGCGGCAGCGGATCGCGTACTGGCGGCCCTCGACGGTGCGCGAGTAGTACCACCAGCGGTCGTGCCGAACGGGGACGGACATGTCGCTCTCGAGCGTCCGGTCCTTGATCTCGGTGAAGATCTGCTCGCGCAGGCCCGCGAGGTGCGACGTCGTGTCCTCGGCCCAGGCGTTCTCGGCCTCGAGGTACGCGATCGTCTCGGGGTCGTCCTTGTCGCGCAGCCAGTCGTACGGGTCGATCACGGTGTCGCCGTGGTGCGTGCGCTCGCGGGGACGGCGTGGGGCGCGGGGGACGTCGGTCATTCCTCGACCGTACCGGCCACGGGCGACGGCGACTCACGATGCCCGGGTGTCAGGGCGGGGTCGTCCGCGCGCAGCGTGCGCACGGGGCCGACGGGTGTGTGACGCGTCTCGAACCGCACCGTGACCAGGCCGAGCCCGCGTCCCCAGACCCACCCGTCGCCGTACTCGTCGTGATGGACGTCCATGCCGGGGGACCACTCGTGCGCGCGCGGCGGGTCGGCCGGGAGGCGGGGCTCCTGCTCGAGCGGCTCGGGCGCGTCGTCGGCCTCCTCGGCGAACAGGTCGTCCTGCACCCAGTCGGCCAGGCCGCTGACCCCCACGCCGAGCAGGCGCAGCCCACCACCGGTGTCCGTCGCGTCGAGGAGACGCCGGGCGGTGGCGACGATCAGGCGACTCTGGTCGGTCGGTCCGGGCAGCGTCGTGGACCGCGTGTGCGTCGTGAAGTCGTGGTAGCGGACCTTGAGCGTGACGGTCCGGCCCGACAGTCCGGCCTTGCGCAGCCGCTCCGCCGTGCGCCGGGCCAGGGCGTCGCAGATCAGTCCCAGCTCTGCGCGGTCGACGATGTCCGTCTCGAAGGTGTCCTCGGTGCTGACGGACTTGTTCTCGCGGTGCGAGCTGACGGCACGGTCGTCGATGCCCCGCGACAGCCGGTGCAGCGACGCCCCCGCGGCCTGGCCGAGCAGGTCGATCAGCTCCGCCTCGGAATGGCGCCAGACGTCGCCCACGCGGGTCACACCGACATGGTGCAGTCGCGCCGCCGTGGCCGGACCGACCCCGGCGATGACGGTCACGGGCATCGGCTCCAGCAGGTCGCGCTCGGTGCCGGGCGCGACGATGAACGAGCCGTCCGGCTTGTCGATCTCGGTGGCGATCTTGGCCATGAGCTTGGACGTGGCGACCCCGACGGACGCCGTCAGTCCACCCGTGAGCTCGGCGACGTCGCGTCGCAGCCGGTCCACCAGCTCGGGCACGGTGTCGGGGTCGAACTCCGGGTCCGCGGCGAGATCGACGAACGCCTCGTCCAACGACAGCGGCTCGACGGCGGGGGAGAGGCTGCGCAGTCGCTCCATCACCACGGCCGACGCGGCCCGGTAGGCGTCGAAGCGACCGGACAGGAACGCCGCATGGGGACACCGCGAGCGCGCCTCGGCCATGCTCATGGCGGAGCGGACACCGTAGCGGCGTGCCTCGTAGGAGGCCGTCGAGACCACCCCGCGCTGGCCGATGCCGCCGACGATCACGGGCTTGCCGCGCAACGACGGCTTGTCACGCTGCTCGACCGAGGCGAAGAACGCGTCCAGATCCAGGTGCAGGATCGAGGCGGTCGGACGCATGGGGCCATTGTCGCCGGTCGGGCCCACGCTGATGCTGTTCGCCCGGTGACACCGCGGCGTAACAGGCACGACACGCCGCCTTCCTAGGGTGGCGACGCCATGAACCGACCATCCGGTGTGCCCGCACTCGAGGAGGCGATCGCCCATCCGCCGGCGGTGCCCCAGGTGCGGGCGGAATCGGACCTCGCGGGACTGGACCGGCGCTCGGTGCTGCCCGGTGACCTGCTCGGTCTGTCGGTGGCTGTCATCGCTCCGGCGGCGAGTGCTCTGAGCGTCCCGTTCGTCCTCATGCGGGTGGTCGGCCCCGGCGCCTGGCTCAGCGCGGTGCTGGGCTTCGGCCTGGCCCTGCTGCTCGCGGGCGTCTTCTCCCAGTTCGCCACCCGGATCGCCGCGGCGGGCTCGATGTACACGTGGGTCACCCGGTCGCTGGGACCGTTCCCGGGGCTCCTCGTCGGTACGTCGATGCTGCTGGGCTACGGGATCCTCGTCGCGTTCGGGGTCTCCCAGACGATCCGCAGATCGACCGAGGCCGTCTCGCCGACGTCCCCGGGCCAGACCGCTGCCGGGCCGTGGCCGCAATGGTGGATCGGCGTCGCCGTGCTCGTGTTCTGCCTCGTCGTCTCCATCCGCGGGGTTCGCGTCGCGACCCGGCTGGCCCTCGTGGTCGAGTCGGCGCTCGTGGTGGGGTTGTCGTGCCTCGTCGTCCTCACGATCGGGCGTGAGGGCCTGCCCTCGCCGGCGGTCCTCTCCCTCGAGGGTGCCGACCCGTGGCGCATCGTCCTGGGCGCCACGATCGTCCTGGGGATCACGGTCGGGTTCGAGGCCTCGGCGGCGCTCGCGAGCGAGGCAGAGCGCCCGTTCTGGAGCGTGCCGCGGGCGATGACGGGATCGGTGCTCGTCGCCGCGGCGCTGTACGTGGTCAGCTTCCTGGCCGCCAGCACCCTGGTCCCGGCTCCGGGCCATCCCCGCGGGCCGGCGCAGCGGTGGTTCCCCGACACGGTCGACGCCCACCACGCGGACGCGGTCCTCAGCTCGTTGCTGGCGGTCTCGTTCCTGGCGTTGACCCTGTGTGCCTGGAATGCGCTGGCGCGGGTCGTCTTCTCGTTCGCCCGCGAGGGCATCCTGCCGGCGGTGCTGGGCTACACGCACCCGCGGTGGGCGTCTCCGGTCGGGGCGCTGCTGGTGATCGCCCCGTTCGCGATCGCCCCGGCCACCGTCACGTTGCTCGTCGGTCGGGAGGTGGGGCCCCTCTCGACGGCGTTGTTGCAGTCCGCCGTGTTCGTCCTGTTCATCGCCTACGCCCTCGTCGCGCTGTCCCTGCCGGCCTTCCTGCATCGCCTCGACGAGCTGACGGTCGGCCCGGTGGTCCTGGCCGCGACGGCCGTCGTCCTGACTCTCGCGCTGGCCTCCGTCGACACCGTCCGGGACGTCCGCGACGGTGATCCCTCGGGCCTGGTGCTCGCGGGGGTCACCCTGGTCTTCTCGATGGTGTGGTTCGGGTGGCTCCGATCCCACCGGCGTCGCGCGCTGCGCCGCATGGGCATCCACGACGAGACCATCCGTACGGATCTGTTGGGCGCATGAGCACCGGCATGACCGATCCGCAGCCGAAGGTGCCGCCCGCGCCCTTCCGCGGTCGCGAGCCCGGTGCGGTCGACAACGCCTTCTCGATCCTCGAGGAGGTGGCCCGGTCGGGAGCGGGGGTGTCGGCGCGTGAGATCGCCGAGAACCTGCAGATGCCGCGCGCGACGGCCTACCGGATCCTCAAGCACCTCGTCCAGCAGGAGTATCTCGTCCGCAGCCCCGACCTGTCGGGCTTCGCGCTGGGCCAGCGGGTGCGCGATCTCGCCGGGGCGATGGAGCCGACGGACCCCGGTCACGAGGACTGAGTGGTTCCTCAGGGCCAGCCGAACAGGACCCGGGCCCGGATCGAGGAGAGCGGCAGGAAGCCCGAGGCGCCCGTGCGTGCCTGCATGGCGCGAGAGTCGAACGAGCGGCGCCGGTTGTCGCCCAGCACCCAGGCGTGACCCGGAGGGACCGTGACGTCGTAGGTCGTGTTCAGCAGGTCGCCGGGCGGCTCCGCCAGGTACGGCTCGTCGAGCAGGCTCCCGTTGCGCATCAGCAGGCCGCCCGGAGCGCAACAGGTGATCCGGTCGCCGGGCAGGCCGATCACGCGCTTGACCATCGCCTCACCACCGGAGGAGTCCTCGGACCGACCGGCGCGCTCGCGCTCCGCCGCGCGCCAGGGCTGCGGTACCTCGAAGACCACCACGTCGCCGGGTTCGACCCGGTCGACGCCGATCCGCGTGGTGATCACCGAGCTGCCGGTCGCGTGGGTCGGCGCCATGGACGGCGAGGTGACCGTCGCGTGGCCGACCACCCCGGTCGCGAGCGACCCGGCGACGAGCGCAGCGACCGCGGCCGCGGCCCACCAGCCCGCGTGCCGGGGACGGGCCGGGCTCAGTCGCGGGGGCACGTCGAGGGCCCCTTCGGGCCACACCGCTCGTCGAGGAGGTTCCTCATGTAGGCGATCTCGGTCGTCTGCTCGCCGATGATGTGCGTCGCGGTGCTGCGGACGAAGGCGTTCGTCTGCTCGGGCAGGTAGTCCTGCGACATCGTGATGGCACCCTCGTGGTGCTCGATCATCGCGACGAGGAAGGCCACCTCGGCGGCCGGGCGATCCAGGGTTGCGAGCTCGTCGACGCGCGCCTGCGCCAGCATGCCGGGCATCGCGTCCGCGCCGTGGTCGTGGCTCTCGGTGCCGGCGGAGTCCTGCCAGGCCTGGAGCCAGGCCCGCATGGTCGTGATCTCGTTCTTCTGGTCCTGGATGATGAACCGCGCGGCGGAGCCGACCCGGGCGTCGAGGCCGCGGTGGGTGCGCACGTTCTCGGACAGCTCGACGGCCTGGCGGTGGTGCATGATCATGTCCCGCGTGAAGGTCACGTCGGCGGCGCTCGGCGGCTCGGCCTTCTGCAGGCGGGGGAAGGTCTTCACGGTGCCCCACGGGCGCTCGACCGTCCCGCGCTGCTCCGCGGTGTCGGCGGCCTTCGTGCCACCGAGGGACACCTGCTGGGGCCGGGTGCCACAGCCGGCCAGGGCCAGCGCGGCCAGGGCGAGTGCGACCGGGCGGAGGACGACGTTCATGCGCATGGGAGCTCCATCGTGGGTGGTGCGGTCCCACGGCGAGCCGTGGGAGAGGGGGACCGGGGCGCCGCCCGAGCAGGTGGCGCCCCGGTCCGTGGATCAGCGCATGGTCACTTCTTGACCTTGTACTTCACCGTCGTGCTGGCGGCCTTCACCGTGCTGCTGCCCGCGTAGGACACCTTCACCGTGTAGGTCTTCACCTTCTTCGGGGCCGTCCACGTCAGGTTCGCCTTGCCGCCCTTGAGCGTCAGCGTGCGGACCTTGCCGTTGACCGTCACCTTGACCTTGCCCGAGACGGGCTTGCCACCGACGGTCACCGCGACGACGACCTTGTTCTTCTTGCCCGGCTTCACCGTCGTCTTCGACAGCTTGACCGTGAGCTTCGACGCCTTCTTGACGACCGGTGCGGGCGTCGGGCGGGTCGTCGGAGCCGTGGTGGGCGCCGTCGTCGGGGCGGTGGTCGGGGCCGTGGTCGGCGCCGTCGTCGGCTCCTCGGTGGGAACCGTCGTCGGCGGAGTGCCCCACACGACCGGCTCGGACTCCGCCACGTTCGTGGGGAACCCGGCAGCCGAGGCGTTGACCTTGACCGTGATCGACGCGTTCATGTCGGCCTCGGTCAGGGTGTAGTCCTGACCGGTCGACACGGCCTCACCGTTGCGGAACCAGGTGAAGGCGTACGTCAACCGCTGAGCGGCGCTGCGCCACGTGCCGGTGCTGGCCGTCAGGGTCTTGCCGACCGCCGGCACGACCGCGGCGGTGCCGTCGGCCTTGTCGCTGATCTTCGGCGCGACCGTGTTCTCCGGCGTGCACGGCTTGGTCACCGCGTTCACCGAGGAGAACGGGCCGTTGATGCACTTGCGGGCATCCTTCACGGTCGGCTTCTGGGCGAAGAAGTCACGCGGCACCAGCTGGAACTTCTGCCAGTGGATCGGCATCGGCGACTGGTCCTCGTCCTTGTCCGTGTGGTGGAACCCGACGTTGACCCACGCGACCGGATCGGTCAGCTCGTGCGTGTCGTTCTTGACGTAGTCCAAGATGCTCTGGTTCGGGCAGCCCGCGTTGAGGTTGTCCGAGCCGTACTCCTCGCACGAGCGGTAGTTCGTGAACGTCACCGACGGCGACCAGTCCGGCATCAACAGGTTCGACGTGTTGTTGTTCACGATCTCGTAGGAACGGGCGTGACCGTCCTTGTTCTTGCTGTTCGGGTTCAGGACGCGCCACCAGCTCAACTGGTCGTGGTCCTCGTTCTCGACCGACGAGAACGCCGAGCTCTTGACCGTTCCGGTGCCCTCGACGATGGGCGCGCGCACGCCGGCACCGGGACTGCTGAAGTCCCACTGCTCGACGGTCTGCTTCTCACCCTTGTCGATGCCGAAGTCGACCTTGTACATGGCGTTGTGCCAGTGCGAGCCCGCGTAGGACTGGATCTCCTTGGTGGTGGTCTCGCCCCCGGCCGTGGTCGTCACGGTCGACTTGCCCGACAGCGGCCACCCCGTCTTCGGGTTGTTGCCGAAGAACTGGTTCGCGCTGTCGGAGGCCCAGCCCGGGGCGATGTCGCCCGTGGCGCCGAGCCCGACCTCGATCTGGCCGTGGTCGTCGAACACGACCCGCTGCTGGTACTCGTACCAGCTGATCTTGGAGATCGACGAGACCGCGAGAGCCGTGCCCTGGTCGGCGTACAGCGTGCCGCCGCCGATCTGGGTCTCCTGCGCGTGAGTCATGAGGCCCGTCGGGTCCTCCTGCACGCAGATGCCCGGGATGGTCCGCTCGACCAGACGGCCGCTGTACGTGAACGACTGGTCCACGTCGAGCGCCTCGCCCGTGCACACCTCGGGGCCCTGCGACTGCAGGTACTGCTTGCCGAAACCGTAGGAGGTGATGTCGTTGTACTGGACGTGACCGGTGTCGTACGGCACGTTCAGCTGGGCGATGTTGAGCTGGTCCAGGACCCGCTTGTACCCGGCGTACTCGTACTCGCCGGTGGCGGGCTTGAACTCGATCTGCTCGAGGATGAGGCCCTTGATCGGGTGGATGCGCGCACACATCCGCCAGCTGGAGCCGTTCTCGAGCTTCTTGGTGACGAGGCTGTCGGCACACGCCAGCGGCGTGTCCTCGGCGGCGCTCGCCGCCGAGGGCTGGGCCGAGATCAGCCCTGCCGTCATCAGTGCGGTCGCGCCGGCGGCGACGATCCGCGTCAGTGTCTTCTTGCGCATCGGACTTCTCTCCCTGCTCACTGGGTGCGGACGATCTTCTGGGTGGACAGGTTCACGACGAAGTCGAAGGTGTTGAGGTACACCCCGGATGCGGTCGAGACCATGAGCTGGGCGCATCGGTCGGCGCCGCACTCCTTGCCCTTGCTCGTGGTCTTGTCGTAGACCCACGCGCCGGCGACGTAGTCGACCTGGTCGGGATCGATGAGCGGGACGCCCATGTTCTCCTCGAACTCGGCCTTGAAGGCCAGGTCGGCGTCGGACTCGACCGCGAGCTTCATCGCCAGGTCGGCCTCGGTGGACGAGGTCGGCGGCTGGGCCTTGGTGGACTTGGTGGAGTCGATGACCTTGCCGGCGGCGAGGTCGACGATCTGGTCGTAGGCCACGTCGTGCGTGTAGTCGTAGAGGGCGACGACGGCCTTGCGGCCGCTGAGCTCCTCACCGACGTCGGGCAGGTCCGCGTAGAGGAACTCCGGCCCGGGCTTGCCGCGGACGTCGGTGGCGTCCGAGGGGACGCTGCCGTCGGTGGAGGCCACGTGGATGGCATAGCCCGTCTCCTCGGCCGAGAGCGCCGAGCGGCTCTCTCCGAGCTTGGGCTTCTTGGTGGGCAGTTCGCCATCGCCGACGACGGTGAACTTCGTGCTGGTGCCGGAGTCGGTGCCGCTGACGTCCTGCTGGGCCATGACGTAGGTCGTGGCGGCAGCGGTCAGTCCGAGGGCGAGGGCAGCGACGGCGACTCTGCGTGTCCTCCAGGGCACGCGCTGTGACGCATTCACATGGTCTCCTTGTGGGGCTGGAAGTGATCGGCGCCGGAGGGACCGGAACCGTCGGGACCGGGTGGGGAGCCGGTCCCTCGGCCCACCGACAGGGGCGGCGGGCCGAGGTCTGGGTGGGCGGCGGACCGCCGGGCATCAGCGCACGGTGGCCTTCTTCGAGGTCGAGGCGCGGGTGGTCGAGGCGTCGCCGGCATAGACGACGCGGACGGTGGCCCGGCCCTTGCGCAGGCCCGTGACGGTGATCGTGCGCGTGCCCTTCTTCACGGTCGTGCGCTTGACCTTGGTCTTGCCGCCGGCCTTCACGGTGATCGTCACGCGGCCGGTCCGGGCGCCCGCGGAGGTGACCTTCGTGGTGATCTTCAGTCGCCCCTTGGCCGGCGACTTGGTGGTGACGCGGAGCCGGGCGGTGGCCTTCGCGACGGTCCGGCCGGCGCTCGTGGCGCTGGTGGTTCCGGCGGTGTTGGTCGCGGTCACGACCACGGCGATCCGTGCCCGGGCGTCCGAGGCCGTGAGCCGGTACGAGCGAGCGGTCGCCCGGGGGATGGTCGTGCCGTTGCGGGTCCAGCGGTAGGTGTGGGAGGCCGACGAGCTCCAGGAGCCCGTGCTCGCGGTGACGGTGCTGCCGACGCGCGTGGTGCCCGAGACGATGGGCGGGACCGTGTTGACCGGTGCGCTCAGCACCGGGGCCGGGGTCGCGATCGGTCCGAACACGTCCGACTCGGCGACGGCCGACGTCCAGCCCGACTTCGTCGCGATGGCGCGCACGCGCAGTCCGGAGCCGATGTCGTCGGTCGTGGTGCGATAGGTCGGTCCGCTCCCCACGACGACGTCCCCGCGCAGCCACTGCAGCGTGACGGCGGCGTCCGAGGGCGTCCAGCCGCCGCTCGTGGCGGTCAGCACGGAGCCCGCGACGACGGACCCGGTGACGGAGGGCTTCGTGGAGTTCGCGACGGCCGGGACCGACGGCGTGCCGCCCGTGACCGCGGCGGTGGGTGCGCTGGTGGCCGACTCCTGGGCGCCCTGGACGGTGGCGATGACCCGGACCGAGACGGCGTGCCCGGAGTCGGCGTCACGCAGGCGGTAGGTGGAGGCCGTCGCGCCCTCGATCCGGGCGCCGCCCCGCAGCCACTGGTAGCTGAAGTCCACGCCCAGGGTGGGGAACCACGTGCCGCGGGCGGCCGAGAGGGTCGAGCCCACCGCCGGGGTGCCGGTGATCGTCGGCCGGACGATGTTCTCGCTGATCTGGGTCAGGTACGCGTCGGCGACGAAGGTCTGACCGGCCGCGAGGGTGATGGGGGTGGCGTGGTCCTGGTCGGGCTGGTTGTCGTACCACTCCTGGACGGCCTCGTTCTGGTTCTCGAACCAGATGACGTACGCGCCGGGCTCGACGCCGCGGAACTCGTACGCGCCGGCGGACGAGTTGGTCACGGTGGACTTCACGAACTCGCCGTCGGTCTTGTAGAGCGAGACGTCGAGGCTGGGGGCGATCACGTGGCCGGTCTCGAGGACCGTGCCCCGGATCACGCCGGTGGCCTCCGCGTGTGCAGCCGCGGAGGGCAGCGCCAGGGCGGTCGCGGCCACTGCTGCGGCCGTGAGGTGGGACAGGACTCGGGTGACAGTCATCGGGGAAGTTCCTTCGGCGGGGGAGTCGATTCGGCCCTCAATCTGGATGCGGTGCGTTTCGCGTGGCGGTCGCCGCGGGAACCGGTGGGTTACGAGAACGACCCGGCTGTGAAGGTGTCGCGACGGTGAATGAGACACCGAATGGGAATCTCCCGTCATTGCAGTCGTCGCCGGGGCGGGCCGCGGCAGCGCCCGTCACAGGGGTCCGACGTCGTGACGCACGGGGGTCGATGACGACCGTGTAAACATCTCGTCACCGCTGCCGGAGTCCGGTCAGGCAGGTCGTACGCTGACGTCCGTGTCAGCCCCCGGAGCCCCGATCGCGCGCCTCGTGCGCGCCGGTGCGGTGAGCCTGTGGGCGACTCTCATGGCCGTCGCCGCCCACGTGGCGGGCAGCGGTGAGGCCCCGTCGGTCGTGGCCCTCCTCCCGGTCGTCGCGGCCGGTGCCGGGCTCGCGTGGTGGGCCGCCGGCCGCCGGATCGGCTTCACCGGGGCGCTCGTCCTGCTGGCGCTGCCGCAGCTCGGGGTCCACGTGGTGTCCGGGTACGTGCACGGCCACGCGATCGTGCCGTCGACGCCGGCGATGCTCGCCGCCCACGCCGCAGGTCTCGTGGTGGTGGCCGCCGGGATCGCGGTGGCCGAGCGGCTCTGGTGGTCGTGGTGGGCGCGGGTCTCGTTCGTCCTGCGTCCCGTGCACCGGTCCCGCCGGCCGGTGGCGGCCCCGGTGCCGCCCCGTGCGGCCGGGCCCGTCCGGCACGTCGACCTGCTCGACCACGTCCTGGTGCGACGCGGCCCGCCCTTCTCCCGGGTCGACCTCGCCCCGGTCGCCGGCACCTGCCGGTGACCCAGTCCCGCCCGTCCGGGCGGTCCCGAACCAGGAGAAGAACCATGTCTTTTGCCCAGCACGCTGCCCGCACGGCGGCGCTCGCCCTCGGCTCCTCCGCCCTCGTCGCCGTCGCGGCGGGTGCCGCCTCGGCCCACGTGTCGGTCACCCCGTCGTCGACCGCAGCCGGGTCGTACGCCGTGCTGACCTTCTCCGTCGGTCACGGGTGCGGGACCTCGCCGACGACCAAGCTCGCCGTCCAGGTGCCCGAGGAGGTCCTCTCGGTCACCCCGACGGTGAACCCGAACTGGACCGTCGAGAAGAAGATGGCCAAGCTCGAGTCGCCCTCCTCGGACGGCCACGGTGCCGAGCAGTCCGAGCGGGTCGCCGAGGTCGTCTACACGGCGAAGACCCCGTTGGCCGACGGGATGCGCGACACGATCTCGTTGCAGCTGCCGTTGCCCGAGAAGGAGGGCGAGAAGCTCGTCTTCCCGGTCATCCAGACCTGCGAGGAGGGCGAGACCGCGTGGACCCAGACCTACGAGGAGGGCGAGGACGAGCCCGAGTCGCCGGCTCCCTTCGTCGTGACGACCGAGGCCGAGGGCGACGGCCACGGTCACGGTGCGGCGAAGGCCGAGGACGAGCCCGCTGAGGCGGGAACCGGCTCGGACGCGCTGGGCTGGAGTGGTGTCGTGCTCGGTGCGCTCGGACTCGTCGCCGGCGGCGCCGCCCTGGCTCGGACGCGGAGCCGCGGGTGACCCTGCCCGCTCCTGCCCGGAGGGCACGGCTCGCCGCCGTGCTCTCCGGGCTGCTCCTGCTCGTCGTGATGTGGCCCGCCGCGGCGTTCGGCCACGCCTCGCCGATCGGGAGCACCCCCGCCGACGGTCAGGTGCTGACCACGCCGCCGGACCAGATGACCGTGTCGTTCACGGAGCCCGTGACGCTCGGCGGCACGGGCAACGCGGTGCTGGACGCCACGGGCGAGCCGTCACCGACGACGTTCTCGGTCAGTGGGCGGGTGCTGACGATCCGTCCCGAGCAGCCGTTGCCGCGGGGGAGCCACGTCGTGACCTGGCGTGTGGTGTCGGCGGACTCCCACCCCGTCACGGGCGGGTTCACGTTCGCGGTCGGTGAGGCCACGCCCGGCGCGATCGGGGTCCCGGACTCCCAGGCCGAGCGCGAGTTGTCCGTCGTGCGGACCACGGTCGACGCGCTGCGGTACGCCGGTGTCCTGGGCCTCGCCGGGCTCGTCGTCTTCTCCCTGTTCATCGTCCCCTCGGCCGTGCGCCGGCAGCCGCTGGTCGCGCGCCGCACCCGCGGCGCGACGTACGGCTTCGCCGGGCTCGCCGTCGTCTCGACGCTCCTGCTCGCACCCCTGACGGCCACGTGGGAGTCCGGTCGGACCCTCGCGTCGGCGTGGGGTGTGGACGCATGGCGTGACGGGCTCACCTCGGCGGCGGGCGTCGCGGTGCTCGTCGTGGTTCTCGGCGCCGCCCTCGCCGTGGCCGGACGGCGACGTCGTCCCGTCGTCGCGGCGGTCGGCGTGGCGCTGGCCGTCGCGTCCCTGCTGCCGGTGGGCCACACCCGCAGCTACGGCCCGGCCTGGCTCGTGCTGACCGCCGACCTGGTCCATGTGAGTGCCGCCGCCCTCTGGTGGGGCGGGCTCGTCGGCCTGGCCATCGTCCTGGCTGCCGGCTCGGCGCTGAGGGTGGCGGACCGCGCCACCGCGATCGCGCGGTTCTCGGCGGTCGCGGGACTCGTGCTGGTGGCCCTGGTGGCCGCCGGAATCGTCCTGTACTGGCGGATCGCGGACTCGCTGCCCGCGCTCTGGCAGACCGGCTACGGCCGAGCCGTGCTGGTGAAGGCCCTGCTGCTCGTGCCCGTCGTCGCCGTGGCCGCGTGGAACCGCTTCGTCCTGGTGCGTCGACTGACCGGGCGCGAGGCAGGGGCCGCGACCGCGCTGCTGCGACGCACCGTGACCTTCGAGCTGATCGTCGTCGCCGGCGTGCTGGTCGCCACGGGAGTGCTCGTGGGTCAGACCCCTCCGCCTCGGGCCGACACCGTGGTCATCGGCGTCTCGACCGTGCAGCGCCTCGAGCTCGACCTGGACGACGCCCACCGGGTGACCGTCGTGGTCTCCCCGGCGCGGCGCGGCCCCAATGCGATCCAGGTCTCCCTGACCGACCGTGAGGGCGCGGCGGTCGACGTCCCGGACGCCCCTCGCCTGCAGCTGGGGCTCGAGGAGGCGGGGGTGGGTGCGCTGAACCGGACCCTGACCAGGACGCGGGCGGGACACTGGCAGACCACCGCCGACCTCCCGCTCGCCGGTGCGTGGCGCGTGTCCGTCGCGGTGCGAATCGATCGATTCGAGGAGCCCGTCGTCTCCGGAGAGGTGCAGATTCCATGAGGACCCGCAGCGGGCGTCGACTCGCGGGCGCCCTGGTCGCCCTGCCCTTCGTGCTGGTGGCCGGCGCGTCGTCGGCAGCCGCGGACGTGACCGTCGACACGGTGGTGCCGCAGGGGGACGGGACCGTCGCCCTCGTCGTCGCCGTCGCGCCGGGGTGCGGCGATGCCGACACCACCGGGCTGACGCTGGAGGTCCCCGAGGGGTCCGCGGTGGTCAGTGCGACCGCGCCCGACGGCTGGACCGGTGTCCTGGATGGTCGGCGCGTGGACTTCGCCGGCGGCGCCCTGCCCGCGGGACAGGTGGCCGAGTTCCTCCTCACGGCGCGGATCGGCGCGCCGGCGGGGGAGCGGGTCACGCTCATGGCCGAGCAGCGATGCGACGACGGGACGAGCGACACCCGGTCCACGCCGGGGTTCACCGCCTCCGCCGAGACGGTCGACCCGGCCATGACGGTGAGCGTCCCGCAGGAGGTCCCGGCCGGGGCGGACGGCCGTCAGATCGCGGTGGCGGTCGTGGGATTCGCGGCCCTGGTGGGTGCGGCCGTCGCCGTGGCGGGCCGACGACGCGGGCGGGCCGGCTGACGGTCCACAGCGTCGACCTCCGTCGGGAGCCCGTCCACAACCGGGTGCCGGCGGGTTCTGCCGGGCGGCCCTGAGCACGAGGCTCAGGGCATGAACGACGACGAGATGTTCCGGGTCGACTCCTTCGACGACCTCCTGAACGCCCTGCCCACCCTGTTCGGCTTCGTGCCGCGCGAGTGCGTGATCGGCCTGTCGGTGTCCGGGCCGACGTGCCGGTTCGGGTTCCGCCTGCGACACGACCTGCCGCCGCGCGGCCGCGAGGAGGCCGTGGCGGCGGGGCTCGCCGAGCACCTCGTCCGCCATGGACGGGAGGGCTTCTTCCTGATCGCGCTGTCCGCCGACGCCGAGCGGGCGCGCGTCATGGTCACGGCCCTGCGCGACGCCCTGCCGATCGGACGCTCCTGGTTGGTGCTCTGGGCCGACGAGGACCGTGTGTGGTCCGCCGCGCCGGGGCACCCCGAGGAGGGAGTGGCCTACGCCCTCGACCGTCACCACGAGGCGATCGTGCGCGCCGTCGCGCAGGGCCAGGTGATCCTGGCGGACCGGTCCGAGCTCGCGGACGAGGTGGCGCCACCTGCGGAGCAGGACGAGGAACGACTCGACCGGACCCACGACGTCGCCCTCGAACGATTCCTCGAGCGCGCGACGACGACCGATCCGGCCCGCTTCCTCACGGCCGAGCGGGCGCGCGTCGCTCACCTCGTCGAACGTGCCCTCGGTGGCGCTGATCTGGCGGAGGAGGACCTGGTCGAGCTCGCGGTCCTGACGTCGTCGATGAACGTGCGGGACGCCGTCTGGGCGGGGATCGGGCGGGACAACGCACGCGGCATGCACCGCCTCTGGGCGGCGGTCTCACGGGTCGCGTCACCGGACTTCGCCCCGGCCCCGTTGTGCCTCACGGGATTCGCCGCCTGGCAGATGGGCGACGGCGCGCGGGCCCTCGTCGCCCTGGACCGGGCGCTGCGGCTGGAGCCCCGCTACCGGATGGGTCTGTTGCTGCAGGACGTGCTCGAGGCCGGCATCCATCCTGACCGGTGGTCTCAGGCTGATGTGACGGCCTGATCCGTCCTAGGGTGTCTGCATGGGACAAGATGTCGAAGCCCGGGAGTTCACCGGCGAGGACCGCGCACGCTACCGCGCGAAGGTGCGCCGGAACCTCGATGTCCTGGCCGCGATGCTGGGCCAGCAGGACTTCTCCGTGCCCGATCCGCACGTCGGCATCGAGATCGAGTTCAACCTGGTCGACGAGGTCGGCGACCCCGCGCTGCGGAACTCCGAGACGCTCGACGTGATCGCGGCCGAGGACTTCCAGACCGAGCTGGGCCAGTTCAACGTCGAGATCAACGTGCCGCCGTCGCCGGTCGCTGGTCGGGGTCTGGCCGCCATGGCCGACCGGATGCGCGACGACCTCAACACGGCGCAGGACAAGGCCCGAGGCATCGGCACGGAGATGATGATGATCGGCATCCTGCCCACCCTGGACTCGCGGCACCTCACGCGCGAGGCGATCTCGACCAACCCGCGGTACCACCTGCTGTCCGACCAGATCCTGACTGCGCGCGGTGAGGACATCCACATCGTCATCAACGGCGTCCAGCGGTTGCGGACGACGATCGACACGATCATCGCCGAGGCGGCGTGCACCAGCACGCAGCTGCACCTGCAGGTCGAGCCCGACGAGTTCGCGCCGACCTGGAACGCGGCCCAGGCGATCGCCGGCGTACAGATCGCGGTGGGCGCCAACTCGCCGTTCTTCCTGGGCAAGCGACTGTGGCACGAGACGCGCATCGCTCTGTTCGAGCAGGCCACCGACACGCGCACGGCCGAGTTGAAGGCCCAGGGCGTCCGCCCGCGGGTGTGGTTCGGCGAGCGCTGGATCACCTCCGTGTTCGACCTGTTCGAGGAGAACTCGCGGTACTTCCCGGCCCTGCTGCCGATCGTCGAGGACGAGGACCCCGTGGCCGAGGTCGAGGCCGGCCGGATCCCGATCCTGCCCGAGCTGCGCCTGCACAACGGCACCATCTGGCGCTGGAACCGGCCGATCTACGACGTCGTCGACGGCAGGCCGCACCTGCGGGTCGAGAACCGGCTGCTGCCGGCCGGTCCGACCGTCAAGGACACGGTCGCGAACGCCGCGCTGTTCTACGGGCTGGTGACGGCACTGACCGAGCAGGAGCGGCCGGTGTGGAGCCAATTGCCGTTCAAGGCCGCCGAGCAGGGCTTCCACGAGGCCGCCGTCGCCGGCATCGAGGCCGAGGCGTTCTGGCCCGGAGTCGGCACGGTCCCGGTGCGTGAGCTCGTCCTGCAACACCTGCTGCCGCTGGCCCACGTGGGACTCGAGAAGCGCGGCGTCGACGGGGCCGTGATCGACGAGTTCCTCCAGATCATCGAGCGACGCTGCGTCACCGGGCGCAACGGCTCGACCTGGATGATCGAGCAGTTCGACCGCCTGCACCGACGTGGCTCGGACGTCGCCGACTCGATGCGCGCGCTGACCAGGCGTTACGCCGAGCACATGGGCGAGGGCGAACCCGTGCACTCCTGGCCCGTCGGGTGACCGATTCGGAGCCGTGTGGGGGCTCGTGGCAGACTGGTGCCAGAGGTTGACCGCAGGCCTCATTGTCATGCCCGAAACGACGTTGTGAGGTTGATGTCCCGGTGACTCGTGCCGCCCAGACCGCAAAGGCAGCGACCGCGAAGAAGGCGCCCGCGAAGGCGGCCAAGAAGGCCCCCGGCGCCGCAGGCGACGACGACGCGGGCTCCGTGGTGAAGAAGGCGGCGGCCAAGAAGGCCCCCGCGAAGAAGGCCCCGGCCAAGAAGGCGCCCGCCAAGAAGGCCGCTGCCAAGAAGCTCTCCGAGGAGGTCGTGCTCGGCGATGCGATCGACCTGGCCGACGTGCTGGAGAAGCCCGCCCCGGCGGTGGACGCCGACGGCAAGAAGGTGCTCCCCGACATCGCCGACGAGGTGTTCGAGAAGGACCTCGCGTCCGACCCGACGATCAAGGCCGACGAGGAAGCCAGCTTCACGCTCTCCAGCGCCGACGACACCGACGAGCCCGCGGTCCAGGTGACCGTCGCCGGCGCGACGGCCGACCCGGTCAAGGACTACCTGAAGCTGATCGGCAAGGTCGCGCTGCTGACCGCCGCCGAGGAGGTCGAGCTTGCCAAGCGCATCGAGGCGGGCCTGTTCGCCGAGGAGAAGCTGGCCAAGTCCAAGCGCGTCAACGACAAGCTCCGCGAGGAGCTCGAGTGGATCATCGTCGACGGCCGCCGCGCCAAGAACCACCTGCTCGAGGCCAACCTGCGACTCGTCGTCTCGCTGGCCAAGCGCTACACCGGCCGCGGCATGCTGTTCCTGGACCTGATCCAGGAGGGCAACCTCGGTCTGATCCGCGCCGTCGAGAAGTTCGACTACACCAAGGGCTTCAAGTTCTCGACGTACGCCACGTGGTGGATCCGTCAGGCCATCACGCGCGCCATGGCCGACCAGGCCCGCACCATCCGCATCCCGGTGCACATGGTCGAGGTCATCAACAAGCTGGCCCGTGTCCAGCGTCAGATGCTGCAGGACCTCGGTCGCGAGCCCACCCCCGAGGAACTGGCCATCGAGCTGGACATGACGCCCGAGAAGGTCGTCGAGGTCCAGAAGTACGGCCGTGAGCCGATCAGCCTCCACACGCCGCTGGGCGAGGACGGCGACAGCGAGTTCGGCGACCTCATCGAGGACTCCGAGGCGATCGTCCCGGCCGACGCCGTGTCGTTCACCCTGCTGCAGGAGCAGCTGCACGCGGTCCTGGACACGCTCAGCGAGCGCGAGTCCGGTGTCGTGTCGATGCGTTTCGGCCTGACCGACGGTCAGCCCAAGACGCTCGACGAGATCGGCAAGGTCTACGGCGTCACGCGTGAGCGCATCCGCCAGATCGAGTCCAAGACGATGAGCAAGCTGCGTCACCCGTCGCGCTCGCAGGTGCTGCGCGACTACCTCGACTGAGTCGAGCCAGATCCGACCGAGCCGGCCCGCGACCTCATGGTCGCGGGCCGGCTTCGTCGTCGGGTGGTCGTGCCGCCGCACCGGCCGATGCCGCGGTGCCCGAGGGCCCCGTCCGGATGGGTTAGTCTGGGGCAACCGTTTCGTTGTCTTCTCGGGGGAGTTCCTCAGTGTCCGTCAGTCACCGGCTTCGACTTGCGGGTGTCGCCGCTGTCGGCGCACTCGTCCTGCCGCTCGTGGCCACCAGCTCGACCTTCGGTGTCGACGAGTCCGCGGTCGCCGAGCAGGCCCCGGCGGTCGTCCCCCAGGCCGAGGCCGCCCAACCGCAGGCCGCTGCGCCGCAGGCCGTGGCGCCCGCCGCCGCTGCTGCGACCGATCGGCGCCCCTTCGGTGCCGCCTACCCGGTCGAGGTCGAGCCCAACTTCTCGCGCCCGTACTTCGACAAGGGCGGTTCCAACCGCGACTACTCGCTGCTGAACGACCTCGAGCGCCTGATCCGTGGGTCGTACCAGACCCCCGACGGCAAGATGAAGTCCAAGAGCCAGCGCCGCGCCACGTCGGTGTACGCCGCGAACTCCCGCATGGAGGACTCGGTCCGGGTCGGCCGTGAGCTGGTCAAGGCCGCCAAGGCCGGCGTCAAGGTGCGCTTCATCCACCCGAACGCGCACCAGTCGCCCGCGTCGAACAAGCTGAGGAAGCAGCTCAACGCCACCAAGTACGGCAAGTTCAAGACCTGCTCCAACGGCAAGTCCATGGCCTGCCTCTCGCGGGTCAACGGGGCGCTCATGCACTCCAAGATCGTCATGGTCAGTGACACCTACACCCGCAGCGGCAAGCGCGCCCGGGGTGTCGTGTGGACCGGCTCGAGCAACTTCGGTGGCCGCAGCGCCGAGCGCACGTACAACAACGGCACGACCGTCTACAACGACAAGAAGCTGTGGTACCAGATGAGCGCCGTCTGGAACGACATGTGGGCCAAGCGCAAGATCGGCAAGGACTACGGCCGCTACATCGCCAAGCGCAACAGCCGCTACGGCTACAAGACCGCGACCCGCGACGGGTACACGAGCGCCTTCGCGCGCCGCGGCGTCCTGTACTCGAACCTGTCCAACTACACCGTCCACGTGTCGCCGCTGCGCGCCACGCCCACGAACGGTCGCGACCCGATCCTCAACGTGTTGAACCGTGTCGTCCCGGACGAGCAGTGCCGCATCCGCGTGATGGAGAACCGCTTCAAGTACCGCCGCATCGCGCTGGCGTACAAGCTCGCCGCGCTGAACAACGGCGGCTGCCGCGTCTCGGTGGTCGGGTTCAAGGACGACAACAAGAAGAACTACCTCGAGCACTGCCGTCAGGTGCTGCGCGTGTGCAAGCCGATCCTGGACGTCCTGAAGACCTCGCGCACCGAGGTCGACGCCGCGTACGCCCAGATCCACGACAAGACGATCCTCATCGACGCCAAGATGACGCCGAACCGGCTGAACCCCGAGGAGCGGCTGCCGAACGGCCGCGCCTGGCCCAAGGGCGGCTCGCGGGTCAAGATGACGGTCGCGGGCTCGGCCAACCTGACCGGCTCGAACCTGGTCGCCAGCGACGAGATCACCACGATCACGTCCGACGCGGACGTATACGACGCCTACGTCGAGCACTGGCGCTCGGTCACGCAGACGAAGGCCTACGGCGCGTTCAAGTACTGAGCCCGCACGTCCTGGGCCCGCCAACGGCAACGGCTCGCGGTACGCGCCCCGAGAGGGGATGCGCGCCGCGAGCCGTTCTCGTTGCTCGGGGTCTTCGGGCCGGGCCCGACCGGACTCAGACCGACAGGCGGTCGCTCTCGTCGCGGTAGGACACGGCGATCTCACGCAGCCGCTCCTCGTGCTGACGGCCGTGGTGGGCACAGAACATCAGGTCGGTGCCGGCAGAGAGCTCGACGCGGACAAAGGCCTGCGCGCCGCAACGGTCGCAGCGGTCGGCGGTGGTGAGGGCGGGGAACTCGGCAGTGGCGTTCACGGTGTCCTCGTTTCGTCGGGGGGAGATGGGTCGAACTACACCATGAATACTCTCTCACCGAGCCAAATCCGCACGAACACGCGGGGGCCGCGTGTCACGTCCGGTCCGATGGGTGCGGGTCGATACGGTGGCAGGTGGGGAACCTGATCAGGAGGAACAGGACATTTCGACTTACGACGCACGCAATCTGCTCGTCCTCGAGGGACTCGAAGCGGTGCGCAAGCGGCCCGGCATGTACATCGGCTCGACCGACACGCGCGGCCTCATGCACTGCCTGTGGGAGATCATCGACAACTCCGTCGACGAGGCGCTCGGTGGCCACGGCTCGCACATCGGCGTCATCCTGTACGCCGACGGGTCCGTCGAGGTCCGTGACGACGGCCGTGGCGTCCCGGTCGACATCGAGCCCAAGACCGGCTTGACCGGCGTCGAGGTCGTTTACACCAAGCTGCACGCCGGCGGAAAGTTCGGCGGCGGGTCCTACAACGCCACCGGCGGCCTGCACGGCGTGGGTGCCTCGGTGGTCAACGCGCTGTCCGAGCGGCTCGACGTCGAGGTCGACAAGGGCGGCGCCACGTGGGCCATGTCGTTCCGTCGCGGCACGCCGGGCGTCTTCGCCGGTGACGGCGCCGACGCGGACTTCACCCCCGACAACACGCTGCGCAAGATCGGCAAGGTCGCCAAGTCGCGCACCGGCACCCGCGTGCGCTACTGGGCCGACCCGCAGATCTTCATCAAGGGCGCGAAGTTCTCGTACGAGGACCTGGTCGGCCGCGCCCGTCAGACGTCCTTCCTCGTGCCGGGCCTGCGCATCGTCATCCGCGACGAGCGGGGCGAGGAGCCGCGCGAGGAGGAGTTCTTCCACGAGGGCGGCATCTCGGAGTTCTGCGACTTCCTGGCGCCCGACGCGCCGGTCTGCGACGTCCTGCGGATCCAGGGCGAGGACACCTTCGTCGAGACGGTCCCCGTGCTGGACACGAAGGGTCACATGACCCCGCAGGACGTCGAGCGCACCCTGGGCGTCGACATCGCGCTGCGGTGGGGCACCGACTACGACACGGTCATGAAGTCGTTCGTCAACATCATCGCGACGCCCAAGGGCGGCACGCACGTCTCGGGGTTCGAGCGCGGCATCACCAAGACCTTCAACGAGGTGCTGCGCAACACCCGGCTGCTCAAGAACGGCGATCCGGACGTCACGAAGGAGGACGTGCTCGAGGGCCTCACCGCCGTCGTCACCGTCAACCTGGCCGAGCCGCAGTTCGAGGGGCAGACGAAGGAGGTGCTGGGCACCCCGGCGGTCACGCGCATCGTGAACAAGATCGTCACGCGCGAGCTGAGCGCCTTCCTCACGTCCACCAAGGCGGCGCAGAAGGCCAAGGCCCGTCAGGTCCTGGAGAAGGTCGTCGGCGCCTCGCGCACGCGGCTGGCAGCGCGCCAGCAACGCGACGCCCAGCGACGCAAGAACGCCCTCGAGTCCAGCGCGCTGCCGGCGAAGCTCGCCGACTGCCGCAGCACCGACATCGAGCGTTCCGAGCTGTTCATCGTGGAGGGCGACTCGGCCCTCGGCACCGCGAAGTCGGCGCGTGACGCCGAGTTCCAGGCGCTGCTGCCGATCCGGGGCAAGATCCTCAACGTCCAGAAGGCCAGCATCGGCGACATGCTCAAGAACGCCGAGTGCTCGTCGATCATCCAGGTGGTCGGCGCGGGCTCGGGACGCACGTTCGACCTCGATGCCGCCCGCTACGGTCGCATCATCTTCATGGCCGACGCCGACTCCGACGGCGCCCACATCCGCTGCCTGCTGGCGACGTTGTTCTTCCGCTACATGCGCCCCATGGTTGAGGCCGGCCGCGTCTACACGGCCGTGCCGCCGCTGCACCGGATCGAGCTGGTCTCGCCCAAGAAGGGCCAGGACAAGTACATCTACACGTACTCCGACGCCGAGCTGCAGCGCACGCTGGCCCAGCTGAAGAAGCGCAACGTCCGCTGGAAGGACGCGCCCCAGCGCTACAAGGGCCTCGGCGAGATGGACGCCGACCAGCTGGCCGAGACCACGATGGACCCGCGCCACCGGACGTTGCGGCGGCTCACCGTCGACGACGCCGAGGACTCGGCCGCCGTCTTCGAGCTGCTCATGGGCAACGAGGTGCCGCCGCGCAAGGAGTTCATCATCCAGGGTGCGTACGAGATCGACAGCGAGCTGATCGACGCCTGACCCGGCCGTTCGCCACGGCGCGACAGAGCCCCCGTACGTCCGACGTACGGGGGCTCTGTCGCGCAGGTCAGGGGTTGAAGGTCAGGTACACGTCGTAGACGGCGACCGCCTCGCCCTTGGCGTTCTTCTTGGTCTTGCCCGTGTTCACGCTCTTGTAGTCAAAGCCGTCGTGGCTGCGCTTGAAGGCGGCGGCGTTGCCCGGCGTCGCACCGGGAACCTTCGCCCACTTGCCGGGATGGTCCTTCAGCGCCTCGATGACCTCGGGCGTGTAGATCCTCGAACCACGACCGCGACCGACGGTGCTCGCGGGGACCTCGTCGACGAACTCCAGTGCCATGCGCCTGCCTTCCTCGAAAGCTCTGTGATGCACGACACTAGCGGAGGCGGGGCTCGTGAGGGCGGCCCTGAAGTCCCGCCGTCTCAGTCGACCGGTGTCATCAGCCCGGAGTCGACGTCGTAGATGAATCCGCCGACGCTGACCGAGTCGGGGACGAGCGGGTGACTGCGCACCCGGTTGACGTCGGCACGAACGGTGGACTCCTGGTCCTCGATGACGCCGATGGTCATCCAGGAGGCGTCGGTGCCGCTCTTGGCGCCGATCTTCTCCTTGACGTCCGCCTCGGTGGACGTGGCCATGGCGCAGCGGGTGTGCTCCATGACGACGACGCGCTCGACCTTGAGCAGCGAGACGCCCAGGACGATCGCCACGAGCACCTGGTCGGTCACGCGACCGCCGGGATTGCGCAGGATCTTGGCATCGCCGGGCTGGAGGCCGATCACGGCCAGCGGGTCGATCCGCGAGTCCATGCACGTCACCATGAGGACGCCGGCCCGGGCGATGCCGTCGAAGCCTCCCTCATGGGTCTGGGAGTAGCGGCGGTTCGCCTCGAGAAGATCGTCGAAAGTGCTCGTCATGAGGAGAAAATATCGCGTCGACGCAGTAACAGCAGGGCGAGGGCCGCGGCGATGAAGGCGGCGACGGCCGCGCCGGTGAAGACGGCCTGCAATTGCGCGATCCCGGCGTCGCGCATCGCGCCGGTGTAGGCCCCGCACGCGGTCGACTCACCGTCGCACAGGCTCTCGACCGAGGGGATCTTGGCGACCGCGCCGCGGAAGGTGCGCAACCCGATGGTGGTCAGTGCCGAGATGCCGATCAGCATCCCGACCATGCGAGCGACGACGAGCAGGGCGCTGGCCAGTCCGTGCACGTCGGCAGCCGTGTGCTCGAGCAGTGCGGCGTTCACCGGCGCGAGCGCCAGGCCGAAGCCGAAGCCACACGCGGCCAGCACGACGGTGGACGAGAAGGACTCCAGCGACTGCGCGTCCCACGAGCCCATCACCAGGAAGCAGGCGCCCGACAGGGTGAGGGCGGCGGCGGTCAGGGGACCGGCGGGCACGTGGCGCAACAGCCATCCGCCCAGCACGGCGCCGACGGGCAGGGCCACCAGGAACCGCACGAGCACCAGCGCGGCTTCGAGCTGATCGTCCGGGGCGATCGTGAGGCGGGCGAAGAACGGGATGTCGACCAAGGCGGCGATCAGGGCGGCGCCGACGAAGAACGAGACGGCGATCGACCCCCACGCGGGCGTCGCCGTGAGGGAGCCGCGCGGGATGAGCGGGTTCGCGGCGCGCCGGCCGCGCCACACGAACGCGGCCAGGGCGAGTGCGGCGATCGGCAGCAGCACGACGGCGTCGTCGGCCAGCACGGCCTGCTCGGGCTCGGCACTCGCGAAGGTCACGATGACGGCGCCGAGCGCCACCGTCAGGGCCGCGGCGCCCCACAGGTCGGTCTCGCGCGCGATCTCGCCCCAGCCGCGCCAGGCGAGCAGCGGACGCGCCGCGGTGGCCTGCCGCACGACGAACGCGAGCAGGAACGCGTAGCCGGCGAGCGCCAGGGGAGTGAGCCAGCGCGAGTCGCCGGTGACCGGCAGGAACGCCAGGCCGCTGGTCACGCCGGTGGTGAGCGACTCCGGTTCCATCATCACCAGCAGCAGACAGATCGACGCGATCCCGACCAGGATCAGCCCCCAGAGGTCGAACCCCCGCGTGCGCTCCGCCGGCCGGTGACGCAGCATCGCCGCGGCGATGGCCAGCCCGACGGCGGCGTTGAGCCAGAAGATGTCGTGCCACGTGCCGAACGCGAGGATCGCAGCGCCCCACAGCGGGCCGACGACGCTGCCCAGCTCCTGGACGGCGCCGATGATGCCCAGCGGCATCCCGCGGCGCTCGGCCGGCCAGGTGTCGGCGATCAGGGCCAGCGTGGGCGGGATCAGCCCGCCGCCGCCGATGCCCTGGATCAACCGGCCCAGCACGATGGTGGGAAGGTCGTACCCGGCGGCCGTGATGACCGATCCGATCGCGAAGACCACGAGGCAGCCGGTCAGCACCGGGACGCGTCCGCGCAGGTCCGAGACCCGTCCGATCAGCGGGAGCACGGCGACGTACCCCAGCAGGAAGCCCGAGATGATGGGCGCGGCGCGCTGCAGCTCGGCGACCGTGAGGCCGGCGGCCGTCATCATGTCCGGCAGGGCCAGCACGACGACGTACGTGTCGGCGGCGGCGAAGCCGATCGCGACCGCCGCGAGCGCCAGCAACCCGCGCGACGCGAGCTCCTTCATCGGCACGGGATCAGGGGGCGGTGATGTCGGCGGGCTCGTCGCGCGGCTGCAGCTCCACGGTGTAGGTGACGTTGTCGTCCCCGTAGAACGGGCCGGTGATCTTGGCGTCGTGCAGCTCGTCGTCGTCGGTGAGGCGGTAGACGACGTCGAAGTTCTCGTTCTGGTCGGCCGTCGGAATCAGGGTGGCGATCCGGTCGCCGGGGATGTCGCCCTCGATCTCGGTCAGCACGGTGTCGCCGTCGCGGGACTTGTCGCCGGTCTCGACGTCGGTGGTGACCTTCAGCAGGCCCGCCAGGCCGGAATCGGCGTCGGAGCCGAGCAGGTCGGCGGGGTCGGGCGCGCCCAGGCTCTTCGGGTCGAGCGGGGCCCACACCGGCGAGAAGCCTGTCTTGGCGTAGACCTTGTCGTCGACCGCGATGACCTCGGCGCCGATCGTGGCGCCCCCGGCGACGATCTTGACGTCGCCGCTGAAGGCGGGGGAGTGGTCGCCCACGCCCTTCGCCGAGAGCAGGCCGCGCACGCCGTCGGGCAGCGACGACGTGGCCAGCGAGATGTCCAGGGCCTGCGCGTCGGCGAGGGCCTGCGCGGCTGTGTCAAGGCGCTCGGCGGCGTCACCGGAGTCGGCGTCGTCACCCGTGCAGGCGGTCAGCAGCAGCGTGCTGGTCAGCAGTGTGGCGGTCAGCAGTCGTGAGAACACGCTGGTCAGTCTGACACGTTTCTGGCGCCCGGCAGGTCGGACGCGGATGCCGAGACACCGGCGATCGGCTGGGCCACCGGAGTGCCCGATGCGTCGCGCTTCTCGACCACCTCGGGCAGGTCGACGGGCGAGCCGCTCGCGGCCGATGCGACCGGCATCCCGTCGCCGACCCAGGCGAAGACGAGGGCGTCCTCACCCCGGACCAGCCGCTGGCAGCGGACGCCGCCGGTGCCTCGTCCCTTGCCGGGGTAGACCGACAGGGGAGTCACCTTGACCGAGCCGGTCTGGGTGCCCGGCAGGGCCGACGAGCTGCCGGCGACCGTCACCACGTGAGCCGTCTCGATGTCCGAGACGGCACCGAAGGCCACGACGTGGGCGCCCGCGCCGAGCTTGATGCCCGCGACGCCGCCGCCACTGCGGCCCTGGGGGCGCACGACGGAGGCCGGGAAGTGCAGCAGTTGCGCCTCGGACGTGACGAACGCGAGCTCCTCGTCGCCGGTGGTCAGGGGCACGGCGCCGACGACGCGGTCGCCGTCCTCGAGTCGGATGAGCTCCCAGGAGTCGCGGTTCGTCAGGTGGTCGGGCTTGACCCGCTTGACGACACCGGCCCGGGTGCCCATCGCGAGGCCGGGGACGTCCTCGTCGAAGTTCATCAGGGTCAGGGCGTCGCCGTCGAGGCTCAGCAGCTCGGTCAGCGGGAGCCCGCCCTGCAAACGCGGCGAGTCCGCGGTCGGGGGCAGGTTCGGCAGGTCGACGACGTCGAGGCGGTGGACCGTGCCGGCCGAGGTGACGACTCCGACCTGGCCCCGGGCGGTGGCGCGGACGGCCGCCACGACGGTGTCGTGCTTGGCGCGCCGGCCGTGGGTGCCCAGGGGCTCGGCATCGGACGTGCGGGCCACCAGGCCGGTCGAGGAGAGCAGGACCCAGCACGGGTCGTCGGGGACCTCGAGGGAGCCGCCGGCGGCCGCGAGCGCGGGAACGCCGGCCGACTCCAGCAGGACGGTGCGCCGTGGCGTGCCGAACTCCTGGGCCATCTGGGCCAGCTCGTCGCCCACGTGGCCCCGCAGCACCTGCTCGTCGGCCAGGATCGCGTCGAGCTCCTCGATGGTGCGGCGCAGCTCGTCGGCCTCCTTCTCCAGCTCGAGGCGTGAGAAGCGGGTGAGGCGGCCCAGCTGCAGGTCGAGGATGTAGTCGGCCTGCAGCTCGGACAGGTCGAAGACCGACATGAGCCGCCCGCGCGCCTCGCCGCGGTTGTCCGAGCCGCGGATCAGCTGGATGACCTCGTCGATGTCGAGGATGGCGATCATCAGGCCGTCGACGAGGTGCAGGCGGTCGGCGGCCTTGCCGCGCCGGTAGGTGGTGCGGCGCCGGACGACGTCGATGCGGTGCTCGAGGTAGACCGTCAGCATCTCGCGCAGGCCCAGGGTCCGGGGCTGACCGTCGACGAGGGCGACGTTGTTGATGCCGAACGAGGACTCCAGCGGCGTCTGGCGGTAGAGCTGAGCCAGCAGCGCCTCGGGGACGATGCCGTTCTTGATCTCGATGACCAGCCGCAGGCCGTGCTTGCGGTCGGTGAGGTTCTTCAGGTCCGAGATGCCCTGGATCTTCTTGGCCTGGACCAGCTTCTTGATCGACTCGATGATCTTCTCGGGACCGACGTTGTAGGGCAGCTCGGTGACGATGATGCCCTTCCTGCGCGGCGTCACGTTCTCGACCCGGGTGGTGGCCCGCATCTTGAACGAGCCGTTGCCCGTGGCATAGGCGTCGCGGATGCCGTCGAGTCCGACGATCTTGCCGCCGGTCGGCAGGTCGGGACCGGGGATGAAGCGCATGAGGGCGTCGAGGTCGGCATCGGGGTGGTCGATCAGGTGGCGCAGCGCCTGGACGACCTCGATGAGGTTGTGCGGGGCGATGTTGGTGGCCATGCCGACGGCGATGCCCGAGGCACCGTTGACCAGCAGGTGGGGGATGGCCGCGGGGAGCACCGTGGGCTCCTGCAGCCGGCCGTCGTAGTTGGGCTTGAAGTCGACCGTGTCCTCGTCGAGCGAGGCCGTCATCGCCTCGGCGGAGCGATCCATGCGGATCTCGGTGTAACGCATGGCGGCGGGCGGGTCGTCGGGCGAGCCGAAGTTGCCGTGGCCGTCCAGCAGCGGCAGCCGCAGCGCCCACGGCTGGACCAGGCGGACCAGTGCGTCGTAGATCGCGCTGTCGCCGTGCGGGTGCAGCTTGCCCATCACCTCGCCCACGGGGCGGGCGCTCTTGACGTGGGGCCGGTCGTGGCGCAGTCCCATCTCGTCCATCGTGTAGAGAATGCGCCGCTGCACGGGCTTGAGCCCGTCCCGTGCGTCGGGCAGGGCCCGGGCGTAGATCACCGAGTACGCGTACTCGAGGAAGCTGGAGCGCATCTCGTCGCCGACGTCGGTGTCGAGGATGTGCTCCTCGAAGTCCGCGGTCTCGGTACCAGATCCAGTCACGCGGGCCATTCTCCCGCGCCGCGTCGCACGGTCGCCACCGACCCGCCGCCCGCGGGGTAGGTTTGTGCTCGTGAGTGGCAGCGAATCAGTGGAGACGACCGTCGTGCCGCACCCCGTCCCCGCGTGGGAGGCCGATGTCCTGCTCAAGGACGGTCGCGTGGCGCAGATCCGTCCGATCGTGCCCGAGGACGCCGCCAAGTTCGTGGCCTTCTACGACCGCGTGTCGGCCGAGTCGAAGTACTTCCGGTTCTTCGCGCCCTACCCGCGCCTGTCGGATCGCGACATCGCGCGCTTCACCACCGTCGACCACCACCAGCGGGTCGCCTTCGTGGTGACCCAGCACGACGACATCATCGCCGTCGGTCGGTACGACGCGGTCTCCGAGGACGAGGCCGAGGTCGCCTTCCTCGTCGAGGACGCGCACCAGGGCCGCGGCATCGGCCAGTTGCTGCTCGAGCACCTCGCCCAGGCCGGACGCGAGCGCGGCTTCACCGAGTTCATCGCCGAGGTGCTGCCCGAGAACGTCCGGATGCTCCAGGTCTTCCGCGAGATGGGATACACGATCAGCGGCACGCTCGAGGACGGCGTCCAGCGGCTCACGTTCGAGATCAACCCCACCGACTCGGCCCTCGGAGTTATGCGCTCGCGCGAGCAGCGTGCCGAGGCGGCGTCCATCGCCCGCATCTTCGGCGCCCGCAGCGTCGCGGTCGTCGGCGCCAGCCGCCGCCAGGGGTCGATCGGCCAGGCCATGGTCCGGAACCTCGTGCTGGGCGACTACGGCGGAACGGTCTACGCCGTCAACTCCCAGGCCGAGGCCGTCTCGGGCCTCACGGCCTATCCGACCGTCCGGGACATCCCGGGCGAGGTCGAGATCGCGATCGTGGCGGTGCCGGCCGAGCACGTCAACGACGTCGTCCTGGACTGCGCCGCCAAGGGGGTCCACGGGCTCGTCGTGATCTCGGCGGGCTTCGCCGAGGAGGGCGCCGAGGGGCGCGCGCGCCAGCAGGAGCTGCTGCACCTGTGCCGCACCCACGGACTGCGCCTGATCGGCCCGAACTGCCTGGGCATCATCAACACGGCATCCGACGTCCAGTTGAACGCCTCGCTGTCGGCGACCATGCCGCCGCCCGGACGCGCGGGCTTCTTCTGCCAGTCCGGTGCTCTCGGCTCGGCGATCCTCGAGACCGTCGCAGCGCGCGGCCTGGGCCTGTCGACGTTCGTGTCCGCGGGCAACCGCGCCGACGTCTCGGGCAACGACCTCCTGCAGTACTGGCACCAGGACGACAGCACCGACGTCGTGCTGCTCTACCTCGAGTCCATCGGCAACCCGCGCAAGTTCTCGCGGCTCGCCCGGCGGGTGTCGGAGGTCAAGCCGGTCGTGGCCGTGAAGTCGGGCCGCTCGACCCAGGGTGTTCCCGTCGGCCACACCGTGCGCCGCAGTTCGGCGCCGCAGCAGGCCGTCGACGCGATGTTCCGCCAGGCCGGCGTCATCCAGGTCGACAACCTCGACGAGATGTTCGACGTCGCGCAGCTGCTGGCCCACCAGCCGCTGCCGCGTGGCAACCGCATCGCCGTGGTGGGCAACTCCGACGCCGTCGCGCTGATCGTCACCGATGCCGCGAAGTCGCAGGGTCTGCAGGTCGCGCCGCCGATCCCGCTGGGGGCCAACGCCGGCGCGGAGGAGTTCGAGGTCGCCATCGAGGCGGCACTGGCCCGTCCCGACGTCGACGCCCTGGTGGCGGTCTACACGCCCCCGATCACCACCGACAGCGACGCGGTCGCCAACGTGCTGGCGGCCATCGGCGAGCAGTCCGACAAGCCGATCGTCTCGACCTTCCTGGCCAGCAAGGGCATCCCGGTGCTGCTGCGCGTCCCCGATCTCGAGGGTGGCTCGGCCGGCCGCGGCTCGGTGCCGTCCTACGCGGCTCCCGAAGCGGCCGTCAAGGCGCTCGCGCGCGCGGTCAACTACGCCGAGTGGGCGGCCCGCGACCACGGCGAGTACCACGTCGCGGCCGAGCACCGCTCCGGCGACGCCAAGGCGCTCATCCGCGACGTCCTCACCATCGCCCCCCGCGGCGCGGTCCTCTCGACCGAGCAGGTGCACTACCTGCTGTCCTGCTACGGCATCGACCTGTGGACCTGGACCAACGTGCACAGCAAGGAGGAGGCGATCGCGGCCGGTGAGCAGTTGGGCTGGGACGTCGTCCTGAAGGCCGGCAGCGAGCACCTGCGCGCCCGGCCCGACCTCGCGCACGTCTGGCGGGGGATCCACGACGCCGGCGACATGGCGATCGCGTGGGACGAGATGACCACGTGGAGCGGCATCCGCGCCGACACGACCTTCTTCGTGCAGAAGTCGGCTCCCGACGGCGTCCAGGTCGCCTTCCGCGCCACGGAGGACCGCCTGTTCGGCCCGCTGGTCTCGTTCGGCATCGCCGGGGCGCCCAGCGAGCTGCTCGAGGACCGCAGCTACGGCATCCCGCCGCTGACCGACGTCGACGCGCGCTCCATGATCAGCGGCATCCGGGCGGCGCCCCTGCTGTTCGGCTACCAGGGCAGCGAGCAGGTCGACGTGGGTTCGCTCGAGGACATCGTGCTGCGCCTGGCGGCGCTCAAGGACGACCTGCCCGAGGTCGTCTCGCTCGATCTCGAGCCGGTGCTGGTCAACCCCGACGGGTACACCGCCCTGAGCGCTCGCGCGAAGGTCATCCCGTCGTCCGACAGCCGCGGCGACTGGTTCGTCCGGCGCCTGAGCCAGCCCGATGCCGCGGCGGATACGCTGGGTCGGTGACCCAGACCAAGGACCGGACGAAGGACCTGTACGAGTCCATCTCGCGCAGCGGGTACTACCCCGAGATCATCTCCGGCGCGCTCGAGGACGCCCTGGCCGGTGAGCCGGTGGAGTCGTTCGTGGTGCACCACGAGCCCACCTTCGACCGCGAGGAGATCCGCCGGCACATGTCGGTGCTGGTCCTCACGCCCTCCCGCCTCCTGCTGACCCACACCGACGAGCACCCCGGCGACACCCTGCTGCCCAAGCCGTACACCTCCACCTCCGTCGAGGCGGTGCCGCTGTCGCGCGTCACCGGTGTCGTCGTCACCCGCATGGTCTCGACGCAGACCCAGCAGCTCGAGGAGGCCCTGTTGACGGTCTCGTGGGGCGCGGTCTCGCGCGTCGAGCTCGAACCGGCGCGGTGCGACGACCCCGAGTGCGAGGCCGACCACGGGTACGGCGGCACGCTGACCGGCGACGACTTCTCGCTGCGGCTCAGTGCTGCGGCCGAGGGCGGCGCCGCCGTCGTGGGACTGCTCGAGTTCGCCCGGACCCTGACGGCCGCGACGACGGTCACCGCCGCCCGATGACCGCTGCCCGCGCCGGGATCCACGAGATCATGACCTCGGTCGGCGGTGCCCTGGGCGTCGCCGGCTTCACCGACGTCCTGGGCCTGGCGAAGGCCGACCGCTACGTGGTGATGGTCGTCGACGGGCTGGGTCTGGACCTGCTCCGTGAGCACGCCGACCTCGCGCCGTTCCTGTCGTCGCTGACGAATGTCGAGGGAGTGCTGGCGGGGATCCCGTCGACCACCTCGGTCAGCCTGACGTCGCTCGGCACGGGTCTGTTGCCCGGGCAGCACGGGATGGCCGGCTACACGTGCCGCATCCCGGGCACGCCGCGATTCCTCAACACCCTGACGTGGGACGACCGTGTCGACCCCGAGCAGTGGCAGCCCCATCCCACGGTCCTGCGCCGGCTTGCCGACGCGGGCGTCGCGGCCACCGTCGTCAACGACTCGAGGTTCGAGCGCAGCGGCCTCACCCGGGTCAGCCAGCGTGGAGTGCCGTTCATCGGTGCCGACCGCTCCTGGGACCGCCTGACGGCGATCGCCGAGGCGGTCGAGCAGGGCGATCGCTCGGTCGTCTACGCGTACGAGTCGGCGGTCGACCACACCGGGCACGGACACGGGGTCGACTCGCCGGAGTGGCGCAAGGCTCTGGCGGAGGTGGACCGCGACGTCGCCGACCTGCGCGAGGCCCTTCCTGCCGACGCGGTCCTGCTGGTGACCGCCGACCACGGCATGGTCGACGTCCCGATGCAGGGCCGATTCGACCTGGTCGACCATCCCGAGCTGCGCGACGACGTGGTGCTGGTCGCCGGCGAGGCCCGCTTCCGCCACGTGCACACCCGTTCGGGTGCCGAGGAGACCGTCGCGGCACGCTGGCGCGAGGTGCTCGGCGGCCGCGTCGAGGTGCGGCTGCGCGACGACGCGCAGGAGTGGTTCGGCCCGTTGGACCCCGCCGTGCGTGGCCGCTTCGGCGACGTCGTCGTCGCGGCGCTGGACGACTTCGCCGTGTTCGCGTCGGACGTGTTCTCGGTCGAGTTGCTGCTGCGTGGCTTCCACGGGTCGATCACCGGCCGCGAACGTCGTATCCCCGTCCTCGTGGCGAGTTGAGGAGGAGCCGAGAACGTGGCAGAACTGGTCTTCTACTCCGGGACGATGGACTCGGGCAAGAGCACCCTGGCCCTGCAGCTGGACCACAACCATCGCGCTCGGGGACGGGTGGGCCGCATCTACTCGTCGCACGATCGTGCCGGCGAGGCGGTCCTGTCCAGCCGGCTGGGTCTCGCCACCCCCGCGATCGAGGTCGGCGAGGAACTCGACTTCTGGGCCGACGTCGTCGGTGAGCTGACCGGGGGAGGGCGGGTCGACTACCTGGTGTGCGACGAGGCGCAGTTCTACACCAGCGATCAGGTCGACCAGCTGGCCAAGGTCGCGGACGAGTTGTCGATCGACGTGTACTGCTTCGGCATCCTCACCGACTTCCGCACGCGGCTCTTCCCGGGCTCGCTGCGGCTGGTCGAGTTGGCCGACCGGGTGCTGACGCTGCAGGTCGAGGCGCTGTGCTGGTGTGGCGCCCGCGCCACGCACAACGCGCGTACCGCCGACGGTGAGATGGTCACCGAGGGCGAGGTCATCGTGGTGGGCGACGTCGAGGACCCGGACCGCCCCACGCCGCAGATCGGCTACGAGGTGCTGTGCCGACGTCATCACCGCAAGCGGATGACCTCGGCGCGGGCCCAGGCCGGGGCGCTGTCGCCCGACGTGCTGCCGTTCGACTGACCGGATTTCCCTGGGCAAACCGTCGCATCCCTAGGAAAGCTTCCTTGGGGATGCGACGGTTTACCACGGGACCGTGGTAAACCGACCGACCTGACGAAACCGCCGTTACTCCGGCGAGCCGCCGAACATGATCTCGTCCCAGCTGGGCACCGAGCGGCGCGAGTGCTTCTTGCGGGGCTTCGGGGTGTCGGGGACGGCGATGCGCTCTTCCAGGGCCTGGTCCTCGACGTCCTCGACCGGCTCCTCGACGGGCTCGTCGAAGACGGCCTGCTCGAGGGCCCGGCGGTCGCGGGCCTCCTTGATCGAGCGGACGAGGGGAGCGTGGTCGACCTCGTCGGCGCCGCCGTACGCCTCGGGAGCTTCGGTGACCAGGTCGGCCAACGCCATGTCGTGCTGCTCCTCGGTCGCCAGGTCGCCCACGAGATCGCGGGCGGCGTCCTCGTCGGCGACGACGTAACGGCTCTTGGGGTCGTACAGGAAGCTCGCGGAGCCGCCGTCGAAGTCGACGCGGACGGTCCAGCGGCCGTCCTCACGGCGCCAGGCGTCCCACTCGGCGTCCTCGGGGGTGATGCCGCGCTGCACCAGGGCAGCGTCGGCCAGTTCGGCCAGGGCGATCGCGGGGCCGCCGACGTGCTTGCGGCGCACGGTCGTGGCGCGCGCCGACTGGGCCATCCACTCGCGCTCGGCGATGACGGGCACGGCGAAGCCGTGGACGCGCTCGACCGTGATGCCGGCCTGCTCGGCGACCTCCTCGACCGACTCGCCGCGACGGATGCGGGTCTGGATCTCGCGGGGGTTGAGCGAACTCTCCATCGGAATCTCCATCTGTCCGGAACGACTCGAACCCACGGGGGTGCGATCGACCAGTGAGGTGAGCCGGCGATCGATGCTGAGCCGGAAACGTTCTCCGGTGGTCGCGTCCCGGGCGACGAGGAATCGCCCGTCGTCGCTGAGTCCCACGGTTGCGAGTTCCCGCATGTTCGAGCCTCCCCGTGTCACTACTGCCACCGACTTCGATGCTAATGACGGCCGCACCTGATCGAGGGGAGACTCGCCGTGGCCGCTCCTGGTTTCGACCGACGAGCCACCCGCAGCCGTCAGTGCGTCAGCGTACCGGGGCCGCCGCGGGGGCGCGGTAGAGGAGCGCGACGACGGCGGTCAGCAGGGCAGCCACGACGGGCAGCGTGAAGCCCGTCGAGGCCGACCAGCGGTCGACCATCAGGCCGGCGACGGCGGCGCCGAGCGCCGTTCCGGTGGACATGCCGGTCGTGGTCCAGGTGAGGGCCTCGGTGAGGCGCGTGTTCGGCACCGTCAGCTCGACCAGGTGCACCGCGGTGATGAGCGTGGGGGAGAGGGCGAACCCGGCCAGCAGGAAGCCGATCGCCAGCAGTGCGATGTTGGGCGCGAAGGGCAGGGGAGCCAGGAAGACGACGAGCGCCACGGTGGTGAGGCGCAACCGGCGGACGGGATCGGCGGGAGGAGCCAGCGCCCCGACGGCCAGCCCGGCCGCGAGACTCCCCGCCGACCAGATGGCCAGTACCACGCCGGCGGCGCCGGGACGGCCCTGCTCCTCGGTGAACGCGACCACCAGGACCTCGGTGGCGCCGAACAGGACGCCCAGCCCGAAGGCTGCGACGACGAGCGGGCCGAGCAGGGCCCACGGCAGTGGCTCGCGCGGGACGCTGGTGTCGGTGCGGTGCGCCGGCTGGGTGCCCCGCTGGAGCGCCAGCCCCCACGCCCCGACGATGGCCGCGACGCCGGCGACCGCCAGACCGGACCAGTCGAGGGCGCTCAGGGTCAGGACGGTCACGAGGACCGGCCCGACGACGAAGACGGCCTCGTCCAGGACCGCCTCGAGCGCGAAGGCGGTCTGCAGGCGGCGGCGGTCGTGCAGCACATGGGTCCAGCGCGCCCGGACGAGGTTGCCGGTCTGCGGCGCCCCGGCACCCGCGATCATGGCGCCGGCGGACGCACCCCACAGGGTCTGGTCGACCGTCAGGAGCACCACGGTGACGCCGGTGGCGAAGATCGCGCCGGCGGCGAGCAGGACGGGCGCCTGCCCCAGCCGGTCGGCCCACCGGCCCTGGACCGGCGCGAACACCGCCGCGGTGATGACGTAGACCGCCATGACCAGTCCGGCAGGGCCGTACTCACCCGTGCGCGACGAGATCAGCATCACGATGCCCAGTCCCGTCATCGACAGGGGCAACCGGCCCAGGGCGCCGGCGGCGGTGAAGGCCGGAGCGCCGGGCGTCGCGAGGATCGTGCGGTAGGCGGAGAGCATGGCGGGACCAATCTAGGACCCGGCTGCCTCAACCACGGCCGTGGGAGACTGACGGCATGGACGCACGGCCTTATGACGCCCTCCTGCTGGTCTCCTTCGGAGGCCCCGAGAAGCCCGAGGACGTGGTGCCGTTCCTCGAGAACGTGACCCGCGGGCGGGGGATCCCGAAGGAGCGGCTCGTCGAGGTGGGCGAGCACTACTTCGGCTTCGGCGGCAAGTCGCCGATCAACGGGATCAACCGCGAGTTGCTGGCTGCGCTGCGGGCCGACTTCGCCGAGCAAGGTCTGGACCTGCCGGTCTACTGGGGCAACCGCAACTGGGACCCGTACCTGGCCGACGCCTTCGAGCAGATGGTCGCCGACGGGGTCGAGCGCGTCGCGTGCTTCATGACCAGCGCCTACTCGTCGTACTCCAGCTGCCGCCAGTACCGCGAGGACCTCTTCGAGGTGTCGAACGACCTGCCCATCCGGGTCGACCGGTTGCGCCACCACTTCAACCACCCCGTCTTCGTCGAGCTGTTCACCGAGTACGCCCGGGACGCGCTGGCGCAGGTTGGTCCCGACGCCCACGTCGTGTTCGTGACGCACTCGGTCCCCGACCAGATGAACGAGGCCAGCGGCGGACCGGGGTGCGGCCTCTACGAGCACCAGCACCTGTCCGTGGCCCGGCTGGTGTCCGAGGCGCTCGGCGTGACGCAGTGGTCGCTGGCCTACTGCTCGCGGTCGGGGCCGCCGAGCCAGCCCTGGCTCGAGCCGGACATCAACGACCACCTCGAGGAACTGGCCGGACAGGACGTGACCGGCGTGGTGCTCGTCCCCATCGGGTTCGTGGCCGACCACATGGAGGTCGTCTACGACCTCGACACCGAGGCGAAGGCGACGGCCGAGAAGCTGGGGCTGCGGTTCGCCCGTGCGGCGAGCCCGAACGCCGATCCCCGGTACGCCGCGATGATCCGCGACCTGCTGCTCGAGCGCGCCGCTGCCGAGCGGGGCGAGTCGCCCGAGCGCCCGGCCGTGGGCGAGTTCGGCCCGAAGGCCGACACCTGCGCGGCGGACTGCTGCCTCAATCCGCGGTCGCAGCGCCCGGTCATCGCGTGACCGAGCTGCTCGACCTCGCCCGCGACGTCGCCGCCGAGGCGGCGGAGCACGTGCGCGTGCTTCGACCCCGGGGCCGCGTCGGGGTGGCGGACACGAAGTCCAGCCCGACCGACCTCGTCACGGCGATCGATCGTTCCTGTGAGGAGTTGATCCGCGAGCGGATCCTCGCCGCCCGCCCCGACGACGCCTTCGTGGGCGAGGAGGGCCAGGACGTCTCGGGCACCTCCGGCGTCGAGTGGGTCGTCGACCCGATCGACGGCACCGTCAACTTCGTCTACGGCATCCCGAGGTACGCGGTCTCCATCGCGGCGCGACGTGACGGCGTCGACGAGATCGGCGTCGTGGTCAACATCGCCACGGGTGAGGCCTACGAGGCCACCGCCGGCGGTGGGGCCTGGCGCGTGGACGGGGACGAACGGACCCGCCTGACCGGTCCTCCCGCGGCTCCCGTCGATCAGATGCTCGTCGCCACCGGCTTCAACTACGTGCCGAGCGTGCGCGAGCACCAGGCGGCCGCCGTCGGCAGGATGCTGCCGCACGTGCGCGACATCCGCCGGATCGGTGCGGCGGCCCTGGACCTCACCGACCTGGCCGAGGGCCGGCTCGATGCCTACGTCGAGCAGGGCCTCAAGCCGTGGGACCATGCGGCGGGCGGCCTGATCGCCCGCGAGGCCGGTCTGGTGGTCACGGGCCTCGACGGAGTCCCGGACGAGCGGCTCGTCGTCGCGGCCCCGGCCGCCGCGATCGCGGAATTCCTCGCGCTGGTCGAGCGTTGCCGCTTCTGATCGGTCGTAGAGTTCGACTCGCGCGTTCGCCGTGAGAGTGGAAACGTCGGCCGCACGAGCTGGTTCAGGTCTTCCGGCTGCAAGCGGTTTTGACCCATGTGGTTGAATCTGCGCGTTCCACAAGAACACGACCACAGTTCCACGAGAACCAGCATGGAGAGTTGATGGCAACCGATTACGATGCGCCGCGCAAGACCGACGAAGAGCAGTCCGAGGACAGCATCGAGGAACTGAAGGCGCGTCGCCACGAGAAGAACTCGGGCAAGGTCGACGAGGACGAGGTCGAGGCGGCTGAGTCCTTCGAGCTGCCCGGCGCCGACCTCTCGCACGAGGAGCTGGCCGTCAAGGTCGTGCCGAAGCAGTCCGATGAGTTCACCTGCATGTCGTGCTTCCTGGTGCACCACCGCAGCCAGCTGGCGAGCGAGAAGAACGGCATGCCGATCTGCAAGGACTGCGCCGACTGACGTTCGCGCAGCCACCTGACGTCCGGTCCCAGCCGCTGTTGCGGGGGACCGGGCGTCGTTGTCTTCAGCGGTCGGTGGGGTCCTTGAGTGACTTCATGCCCGGCGGCAGGTCGCCGGTGGACCGCAGCCAGTAGTTGGCCGCGCTGCGACGCGCCATGGTGCGCACGACCTGCACGGTGGCCCCGCCGATGGCCGCCCAGGCGACGGCCTCCTTGGTGCTGAGCTCGGGGTTGCGCGTGTTCGTCGGGGGCTTGCGGCCGGTGGCCGCGCGCCAGGCGAGGTTCGACACCCGGGGGGCCAGCGACGCCGCGAGGAGTCCGGAGCCGGCGTCCAGGGCGCGCCAGGCGCCGCGGCCGCGACTCTTCTGGATCTTCGCCTCGGCGACCGACGTCGTCGCCGCGTCAGTCGTCTTCTTCGCGCGCTTCCTGGCCATCGGTGGTCCTTTCATCGGGGGCAGCACCAGTGTGACCCACGACGCGCTCCACCGTGGCGGGACGTCGGGTGGAGACGAGCCAGTAGGGCGTGGGGTCGTCCGGATCGGCGACCGCGACGCGGACCCCGCGATCGATCCAGGGGCGCGTCAGCAGGAACGCCCGGTCGGTGCCGGCACGGTCGAGCGCGGCGCGCCAGGCGGCGGGGTCGAGTGCCTCGACCGTCCCCAGATGGGGAGCCTCGAGGTGCGCGTCGCCGGCCCGGAAGCGGCCGGGCTCGGCGACGACGCGCAAGGAGCCCCAGTGCCACAGACCCGCGCCCAGGACGACGAGTGTCGCCAGGCCGACGGTCGCGGCGACGGACGGGCTGGTCGCGACCAGCAGCAACCACGCCACGATGACGGCGGTCAGGACGACCATGCCCCACCACAGGCCGGAGGCGACGAGTCGTTCAGAGTGACGTCGAGGGTTCGTTTCCACCACTCCACTGTGCCCGATGGGGGTGTGCGCCAGTATCGTCGCCACCGTGACCGAGGTGCAGATCCGGCGGCTCGACGCCGACGTCCCGCTTCCCGCCTACGCCCACCCGGCCGACGCAGGGGCGGATCTCGTCTCCAGCGTCGACGTCACGCTCGAGCCGGGCGCGCGGGCGCTCGTGCCCACGGGCGTGGCGATCGCCCTGCCGGAAGGATTCGCGGGCTTCATCCACCCGCGGTCGGGGCTCGCGCTGAGGCACGGTCTCTCGGTCGTGAACACGCCGGGCACCATCGATGCGGGTTACCGTGGCGAGGTCAAGGTGTTGCTGATCAACCACGACCTGAGCGAGCCCGTCCACATCCGGCGCGGTGACCGCATCGCGCAACTGGTGGTCCAGCGGGTCGAGCGGGTCGAGTTCGTCGAGGTCGACGCACTGTCGGAGACCGTGCGGGGTGCCGGCGGGTACGGTTCCTCGGGTGGTCACGCCTCCATCGAGGCGACAACGGAAGGAAGTCTGTGATGTTTGGTCGCAAGAAGTCCGGGGCGACCGACTCCGGGTCGGACTCCGCGCCGGTCGAGCGCGTCGAGGTCACCGGTCCGCGGGCCGACGGGCCGTTCGACCTCGTCGAGCGCCCGCTCGAGAACCCGGACGAATACGTCGACCTGGGGACCCTGCTGATCAAGATGCGCGGGGACATCGAGGTCCAGCTGCCCACCGAGGACGACGTCGTCACGGCCGTCCTGGTCACCTCGGGCGGCTCCGCCGTCGAGCTGCGGCCCTTCGCCGGCGCGCGCAGTGGCGGCACGTGGGACGGCGTCCGTGCCGAGCTCCGCGAGGAGGTCGACAAGCGCGGCGGCCGGTACGAGGAGGTCGAGGGACCGTTCGGCACCGAGGTGCTGGCGCAGTTCCCCGCGAAGGACACCGAGGGCAACGACGCGATCCAGCCGGCGCGCTTCATCGGCATCGAGGGCCCTCGCTGGGTCGTGCGCGCCACGGTCCTGGGCGCGGCCGGGCTCGAGTCGACGAACGAGGGCGTCTTCATGGAGATCCTGCGCGACCTGCGGGTCCGGCGCGGTGATGAGCCCCGGATCCTGCGCGAGTCGCTGCCGCTGCAGCTCCCGCCGGACGCCCAGCGGATCCCGGAGGAGTAGGCGGTCATGGCCGGGGTGGTGTCACGCTGGCTCGAGCGCTTCTCGCTCGAGCAGCAGGAGAACGCCGAGCTGCGTGGCCGGACGGCCGCCGCAGGATGCTCGGCGATCCAGGACGCGCCGACGCGCGAGCGGGTCGACGTCCACGGCGTGCTCCAGGACGTCACGCTGCGCCCCGTCGACGACGCCACGGCGCTCGAGGCCACCCTGTACGACGGCACGGGTACGGTCACCCTGATCTGGTTGGGACGACGTCGTATCGAGGGCATCGCCGCCGGTCGTTCCCTGACCGCCGGCGGGCGGATCGGTCACCGAGGACAGGAGCGTGTCATGTACAACCCCGCGTATCGGCTGGACCCGTGACCGATCCCGCCGAGCAGCCGGACGTCAATGCCGCCACCGTCGAGCAGGTCGTGCGCCAGCGGCTGGCCGAGGCCTTCGGGGGAGTGCGCGGCATCGTCGAGGCCGCGGTCCCGACCATCACGTTCACGGTCTGCTACCTCACCACCCGCGAACTGACACTCAGCCTCATCATCGCCTCGGCGCTCACCGCCGTGCTGCTGATCGCCCGGGTCGTCCAGCGGTCGAACCCGCAGTTCGTCATCAACGCGCTCGTGGGCATCGGCATCGCGGCGTTGTTCGCCTCGCGCACCGGTGAGGCCCGCGACGTCTTCCTGCCCGGCATCATCTACAACGCCGGGTACGCCGTCGTCCTGGTCTCCACCGTCGTCATCGGCTGGCCGGCGATCGGCGTCATGATCGGCGCCCTCGTCGGCGACCTCAGCAGATGGCGTCGCGATCCGGGCATGCGACGGCTGTGCAACCGGCTGACCCTGGTGTTCGCGCTGCCGTGCATCCTGCGCGTCGTCGTGCAGTACCCGCTCTACGCCGCCGACCAGATCGGCTGGCTGGGCACGTCGAAGATCGTCATGGGCTGGCCGTTGCAGATCGCGACCCTGGCCGCGATGGTGTGGCTGCTGAGCCGCAACAGCACGCCGGTCACCGACCTGGGCGACGCCGACGAGCCCGGCAGGGCCTGAGGTCAGTCCTTCGGCGGTGCCAGCAGGGCCGACAGCTCGGCCTCGGCGTCGGGCGAGGTGACGAACAAGAGCTCGTCCCCGGCCTCGATGGTGCGATCGTCCTCGGGCGGCAGCGACTGCTGGTTGCGCAGGATCGCGACGGGCGTGGCTCCCTGCGGCCAGGCGATGTCGCCCAGGCGCCGACCCACGTGCGCCGACTCGTCCGGGACGGTCATCTCGACCAGGTTGATGTTGCTCTGGCGGAAGGTGAACAGGCGCACGAGGTCGCCGACGGCGACGGCCTCCTCGACCAGGGCGGCCATGATGCGCGGCGTGGACACGGCCACGTCGACACCCCAGGACTCGCCGTAGAGCCACTCGTTGCTGGGATTGTTCACCCGGGCGACCGTGCGGGGAACGGTGAACTCGGTCTTGGCCAGCAGCGACGTGACGAGGTTCGCCTTGTCGTCGCCGGTGGCCGCGATCACCACGTCGCACGTCTGCAGCTGCGCCTCCTCCAGCGTGGACATCTCGCACGCGTCGGCCAACAGCCACTGGGCGCCGGGCACGAGATCGCTGCGGATCGCGGTCGCGGACTTGTCGATGAGCAGCACACCGTGTCCGTGGTCGAGCAGCTCCTGGGCCACGGAGCGGCCGACGGCCCCGGCTCCGGCGATCGCGACGCGCATCAGTCGTCCTCCTTCGGTCCTGCGGCCAGCGCCTCGAGAGCTTCCTCGGCCCGGGCGGCCACCAGGAACATGCTCAGGTAGTCGCCCTCCTGGATGACGGTGTCGGCCGCGATCAGCTCGCCCCGGCCCAGCCGGGTGATGAACGCCACCCGTACGCCGGTCTCGGCCTCGAGCGCCGCCACGGTGCGGCCCACCCAGGCGAACGGGGCGTAGGCGTTGTCGAGCCGCAGCAGGCCCGAGGGATCGCGCCAGGCCGGCTCGGAGCCGGCCGGCAGCAGGCGGCGCAGGACCTGGTCGGCGGCCCACGGGACGGTCGCCACCGTCGGGATGCCGAGGCGTTCGTAGACCTCGGCGCGCCGGGGGTCGTAGATGCGGGCGACGACGTTCTCGACCGAGAACACCTCGCGGGCGACGCGGGCGGCGATGATGTTGGAGTTGTCGCCGCTGGAGACGGCGGCGAACGCGTCGGCGCCCTCGATCCCGGCCTTGACCAGGACGCCCCGGTCGAACCCCATGCCGGTCACGGTGAGCCCGGCGAAGGCCGGTCCGAGACGGCGGAAGGCGTCGGGGTTGGAGTCGATCACGGCGGTCGAATGTCCCCGGGACTCCAGGCTGCGGGCCAGTGACGACCCGACGCGCCCGCACCCCATGATCACGATGTGCACACCGGCGACGGTACACCGGTCGGGAACCGGTCTAGCATCGGTTGCGTGGGATTGACCGGCGCGCTCAAGCGCGCTCTCATCGGACAGAAGCTGCGCACCTCCCAGATGGGCGAGACGTTGTTGCCCAAGCGGGTCGCGCTGCCCGTTTTCGCCAGCGATGCCTTGTCGTCCGTGGCGTATGCGCCGGACGAGATCTTCCTGACCCTGTCGATGGGCGGGCTGACGGCGTACGCCTTCAACTGGCAGATCGGGATCGCGGTCGTGGTCGTCATGCTCACGGTCGTGGCGTCCTATCGCCAGAACGTGCACGCCTACCCCAGCGGGGGCGGCGACTACGAGGTCGCGACCGTGAACCTGGGACGCAACGCCGGCCTCACGGTCGCGAGCGCGCTGATGGTCGACTACGTCCTGACCGTCGCGGTGTCGATCTCCTCGGGCGTGCAGAACGCCGCGGCGGCGCTGCCGTTCCTCAAGGGACACGAGTCGGCCGCGGCGGTCGGGCTGGTCGCCCTGCTGACCGCGGTGAACCTTCGCGGGGCGAAGGAGTCCGGCCGGGCCTTCGCGATCCCGACGTACCTGTTCATGGCCTCCATCGCGTTGATGGCGATCTGGGGCTACACGCAGTACGCCCTGGGCACGCTGCCGCAGGTCGAGAGCGCGAAGTACGACATCGCCGCCGAGGACCCCTTCGCCGGGGCGGTCTCGGGCGTGGCGATGGCGTACCTGCTCGCCCGCGCCTTCTCGTCGGGCTGCGCAGCCCTCACGGGGGTCGAGGCGATCAGCAACGGCGTGCCGGCCTTCCGCAAGCCCAAGAGCCGCAACGCCGCGACGACGCTGCTGCTGCTCGGCACGATCTCGATCGTGATGCTGATGAGCATCATCGTCCTGGCCGACCTGATGGACCTTCGCTACGTCGAGGACCCGGCCCATCAGCTGCTGCTGGACGGCAAGCCCGTGGGCGACGGCTACGTCCAGGAGACGGTCATCGGCCAGCTCGCGGCGGCCCTGTTCCAGGGCGTGCCGCCGCTGTTCTACTTCGTCATCGCCTGCACCGGGATCATCCTGGTGCTGGCCGCCAACACCGCCTTCAACGGCTTCCCCGTCCTGGCGTCGATCCTCGCGCGCGACGGCCACCTGCCGCGCCAGCTGCACACCCGCGGAGACCGGCTGGCGTTCAGCAACGGCATCGTCACCCTCGCGGCGGCGGCCGGGGTGCTGATCGTGGCGTTCGACGCCGAGGTCACGAAGCTGATCCAGCTGTACATCGTCGGGGTCTTCGTGTCGTTCACCCTGAGCCAGCTGGGGATGATCCGGCACTGGACCCGGCTGCTGGCCGAGGAGACCGATCCGGCGGAGCGCGGCCGGATGCACCGGTCGCGGGGGGTGAACGCGTTCGGTCTGGCGATGACCGCGACGGTGCTCGTGATCGTTCTCGTCACCAAGTTCCTCGCCGGCGCGTGGATCGCGATCCTGGCGATGGTCGCCGTCTTCCTCGTGATGCGGGGGATCTCGCGGCACTACGACCGGGTCGCCCTGGAGCTCGCCGTCGACGAGAGTGACGTCGCGCTGCCTGCTCGGGTGCACGGCATCGTGCTGGTCAGCAAGCTCCACAAGCCGACGATGCGCGCGATCGCCTACGCCCGGCTCGGCCAGCCCAGCTCGCTGGAGGCCGTGTCGGTCAACCTCGACCCGGACGACAGCGCCGAGCTCGCGCGCCGCTGGGACGAGTTGCGGGTGCCGATACCGTTGCGGGTGCTGGACTCGCCCTACCGCGAGGTCGTGCGGCCGATCGTCAGGTACGTCAAGACCAAGCGCACGCAGAACCCGCGCGACATCGTCACCATCTACATCCCGGAGTACGTCGTCGGCCGGTGGTGGGAGCAGCTCCTGCACAACCAGACCGCGCTGCGTCTGAAGGCCCGGTTGTTGTTCCTGCCCGGGGTGCTGGTCGTCAGCGTGCCGTACCAGCTGGCCTCGGCGCAGCGTGTGAAGAAGGACCATGCACGACCGACCCCCGGTGACGTGCGGCGTGGAATCGGAGGGCGGAGCGGTGGCTGAGACGGATCCCGTGGTCGAGGTCGGACCGGTGGCGCACGGTGGCCACTGCGTGGCCCGCCTGGACGGCCAGGTCGTGTTCGTGCGGCATGCGCTGCCCGGCGAGGTCGTCCAGATCCGCATCACCGAGCGCTCGCGCAAGTTCCTGCGCGCCGACGCGATCCGCGTGCTCCAGCCCTCGCCGGACCGGGTCGAGCGTCCGTGCCCGCTGTCGGGGCCGGGACTCTGCGGCGGCTGCGACTTCCAGCACGTCTCGGCGGAGGGTCAGCTGACGCTCCTCACCGACGTCGTGCGCGAGCAGCTGCAGCGGCTGGCCGGCCTCGAGTGGACCGGGCGGGTCGAGGCCGTCGGTCCGCTGCTGGACTGGCGCACCCGGGTGGTGTGGTCGGTGGCCGAGAACGGCATGGCCGGACTGCGCCGCCACCGCAGTCACGACGTCCTGCCGATCCCGTCGTGCCCGATCGCGCACCCCGACCTGCCCGACGTCACCGAGCAGACCTGGGACGAGCCGCGGGTCGAGTCCATCGTGTCGTCCACGGGCCAGCGCCTGCTGGTGACCGACGCGACCATCGGCGACCGGCTCGAGACCGAGGTCGACGGCGTCGTCGCCTCGGACGGCACCGTCCGGGCGGGCACGGGGACGCTCGTCGAGCGGGTCCACGGGCGGGACTTCCGGGTCAGCGGCTCGGGGTTCTGGCAGGTTCATCCCGCCGCCGCCACGACCTTGGTCGATGCCGTCATGGAGGCCGCGGAGGTCCGCCCCGGCGATCGCGTGCTGGACCTGTACGCCGGGGCCGGACTCTTCTCCGCGTTCCTGGCTCCCGCGTGCGCTCCGGGCGAGCTGGTCAGCGTCGAGGGGAACCGGCGCGCGTCCGCGAATGCCGCCGAGAACCTCGCCGACCTGTCGAACGCCTCGACGGTGCACGCTCCGGTCGAGCGAGCCCTCGCCCGGGGCACGCTGGGCGCGCGCGCCGACGTCGTCGTACTGGACCCGCCCCGTCAGGGAGCGAAGGACGCCGTCACCGCCATCGCCGCGCTGGAGCCCCGGCGGATCGTCTATGTCGCGTGCGATCCCGCAGCCCTGGCGCGTGACGTCGCCACCTTCGCGACCCTCGGTTACCGGCTGGAGTCGTTGCGCGGGTTCGCGCTGTTCCCGATGACACACCACGTCGAATGTGTCGTGTCGCTTGCGCGCGACTGACGGGTCCGGTTGAGTCACCCCCGTGAAGTACGCCGATCCCCACGCGTGTCCGGCCTGCCGGGGCGCCATCTCGGGGGGAATCTCGTGTCCGCACTGTGCCTTCGACCTGACTTCGCAGCAGGCCCATCAGCTCTGGGGGCTGTTCGTCCAGGCGGACGGGCTCGTGGCGCAGGGACGCGCGGTCCAGGCGCGCGCGCCGCGCATCGATCCTGAGGCACGGCCAGCATCGACCGCCGCTGCACAGCAGCCCGTCACGCCGGCTCCCGCGCCCGTCTTCGTTCCGGGCGTGGTGCCCGCCCCCGCGCACCACGCGTGGTCGGTCGGCTCCGTGCTGCTCGGCCTCGGTGCGGTCTGCCTCATCGTCGCCGGCCTGATCTTCGCGACCATCGCGTGGGCCGCCGTCGGGATCCTGGGCCGTGCCCTGATCCTGCTCGCGGTGACCGCGGTGTTCGGCGGCTGCGCCATCTGGGCGACCCGGCGGCGGCTCTTCGGGGCGGCCGAGGCCCTCTGGTCGGTGTTCCTCGGACTGCTCACCGTCGACGTCCTGGCCGCGGTCGCCGAGGGCCTGTTCGGCTTGAGCTGGAGCGACTTCGCCGTCGTCTCCCTGGTGTGGACCGCCGGTGTCGTGGCCACCGCCGTGGTGGTGGTGCGGTGGGCCCGCACGGCGTTCGACCACGACCTGGCGATGCCCCAGATCGCGGCCGGTCTGGCCCCGTGGGTCAGCGCGCCCGCGCTCATGGACCGGCTGCTCGACCTGGGGGACCAGGACACCTGGTTCTGGAGTGCGATGGCCGCCCTCGTCGTGCCGCTCGTCGTCGTGGCGATCAGCGTCCGTCTCGCGATGCCCTGGGCCATGTGGGGCGCTGCCGCGCTCGCGCTGTGCCTCGGAGCCTTCTCCGTCGTCCTGGCCGTCATCCAGGCGCAGTCCGGCTCCCCGGCCCTGACCTTCGCGGACGCGCTGCCGCTGTTCACGCTCGTCGCCGCGGCCCTCCTCGGGGGTGTCCTCATGGTCGCCCTCCGGCCCTGGCTCGTCGGCTCGGCCACGGTCGGACTGCTCTACCTGGTCGGGTTGGCGGTGTCCGGATGGGCGTGGCGCGCCGACGCGGCCGGGAGCATCGGTCTCGTGGCGGTGGCGGCGGTCGTCGCACTGCTGGCCCTCCTCGTCGCGCGGCCCGATGCGTGGTCGCTCGGTGTGCGGTGGGGCACGGTCGTCACCGGGGCTGCCCTGGTGCTGTGGGGCGGCGCGGTGGCGATGATGAACCTCGAGCGGGCCGATGTCGCTTCCGGCTACGGGTCGCCGAGTGACCTCTGGGTGCGCCCCTCCGACATCGCCGTTCGCGAGGACTGGAAGGTCCTCGGCGTCGCCGCGGGTCTGTTGGTGGCGTGGTGGGCCATGGGCCGGTGGCCCTCGCCCCGGCTCGTCCCCGACCACCTCCGTCTGCCGTTGGGCGTCGTCGCCGGGGGAGCGGCCGTCGTCACGGCCGTCGCGTCCTCGACACTGCCGTTCCTCGTGCATGCGATCACGGTGGTGCTCGTGGGCGCCGGTCTCGCCTTCGCTCTGCGGCGGGGCCCTGCGTGGTTCGCGGTGCTGCCGCCCGTGGCCGTCCTGGCGGCCGTCGCGGTCGTGCCGGGCGACGCTCCGGTCACGGCTTGGACGTGGGGCCTGGTCGCCGCCGGTCTGGCGATGTGCGCGCTTGCGGGCTTCGACGACCCCGAGGAGTTCAGGCGGGGGACCTCCGCGGTGTCGCTGGGTCTCGCGGCCGGCGCCGCCATCGCGACGATCGGTCTCGTCCTGAACCTGTCGGACATGGACGCCACGTGGTGGAGTCCGATCATCGCCGGCTGTGCGGCAGCGGCGCTGCTGCTGACCTTGGCCCTGGATGAGCTGGTCTGGCACCGGATCGCCGTCGAGGTCGTCGCCGCGCTCTCGCTGTTCATCGCCCTCGTGGAGGCGGACGATCTCGCGACGGCCGCGCTGGTGTTCACGATCGGGGCAGTCGCGGCCGCCGTCGTCGGACTCCTGGACGACGACCGGACGTACCTGCGATGGGTCGCGGCCGGTCTCGTGGGCGGAGCGTGGGTGACCCGTCTGGCCGCCAGCGAGGTCGGCACGGTCGAGGCGTACACGGCGCCCTTCGCGGTCGCGGTCCTCGCAGCGGGACTGTGGCGCCTGCGCACCGATCCGGCCAGCCGGACCTGGTCGGTGCTGGTCCCGGGTCTGACGCTGGCGTTGCTGCCGTCGCTGCCCCAGGCGCTCGCCGAGCCGACCAGCCTGCGCGCCGGGCTGTTGGCGCTCGTGGCGGCGGCCTGCCTCGCCGCTGGAGTGGTCCTGCGCTGGGGCGCGCCCGTCGTGGCGGGCTCGGCGGTGCTGCTGCTCGTGGTCCTGGCGAACGTCGGTCCCACGGCGTTGGCCCTGCAACGGTGGATCCTGATCGCCGCCGCAGGCCTGGTGCTGCTCGTGGTGGGGACGACCTGGGAGAAGCGCGTCGCCGAGGGGCGTGCCCTCGTCGCGCGACTGGCCGCACTCCGGTGAGGGTCGCCTGAGCGGCGCAGCCCAGAATCAGTTGATATCGTGTATCTTGACATCAAGATAAATGGTGCGTCCTAGGTCATCCTGATCCGGCACGAGATGCCGCGCGAAGGCAGGATGGGAACACCAGTGAAGGAGAAGCCCATGAGCGTCGACACATTCCAGGCGAAGGATTCCCTGGCGGTCGGAGACACGTCCTACGACTACTACCGACTCGATGCGGTTCAGGGCGAGGGACTCGACGTCGCCTCCCTGCCGTTCAGTCTCAAGATCCTGCTCGAGGCGCTGCTGCGCACCGAGGACGGCGCCGACATCACGGCGGACGACATCAAGGCCCTGGCCTCGTGGGACCCGAAGGCCGACCCGAGCAAGGAGATCCAGTTCACGCCGGCCCGCGTGATCATGCAGGACTTCACTGGTGTCCCGTGCGTCGTCGACCTCGCCACGATGCGCGAGGCGATGGCCGACCTGGGCGGCGATCCCTCCAAGATCAACCCCCTCGCGCCGGCCGAGATGGTCATCGACCACTCCGTCATCGCCGACGTCTTCGGCACGCCCGAGGCGTTCGAGCGCAACGTCGAGATCGAGTACGAGCGCAACGGCGAGCGCTACAAGTTCCTGCGCTGGGGCCAGGGCGCCTTCAGCGACTTCCGCGTCGTTCCCCCGGGCACCGGCATCGTGCACCAGGTCAACATCGAGAAGCTCGCGCGCACCGTCTTCACCCGTGACGGCGTCGCGTACCCCGACTCCTGCGTCGGCACCGACTCGCACACCACCATGGTCAACGGCCTGGGCGTCGTGGGCTGGGGCGTCGGCGGCATCGAGGCCGAGGCCGCGATGCTCGGCCAGCCGATCAGCATGCTGATCCCGCGCGTCGTCGGCTTCAAGCTCTCCGGCGAGCTGCCGCAGGGTGCGACCGCGACCGACCTGGTCCTGACGATCACCGAGAAGCTGCGCGAGCACGGCGTCGTCGGCAAGTTCGTCGAGTTCTACGGCTCGGGCGTCGGCGCCGTCCCGCTGGCCAACCGCGCCACGATCGGCAACATGAGCCCCGAGTACGGCTCCACCATCGCGGTCTTCCCGATCGACGACGAGACCACGAAGTACCTCAAGCTCACCGGCCGCAGCGCCGAGGAGATCGCGCTCGTCGAGGCCTACGCCAAGGCGCAGGGCCTGTGGCACGACCCCGAGCACGAGGCGCGCTACAGCGAGTACCTCGAGCTCGACCTCGGTGACGTCGTCCCGTCGATCGCCGGCCCGAAGCGTCCGCAGGACCGCATCGCACTGACCGAGAGCAAGACTGCGTTCCGCTCCTCGCTGCGCGACTACGTCGACCACGACGAGCAGCAGCTCAACGGCTACGACGAGGCGGTCGAGGACTCCTTCCCGGCGTCCGACCCGCCCAAGACGTCGACCTTCGCGAACGGCGGCGAGGGCCCCAGCGAGCACGCCACGGGTGCGCCCGGCGAGCGGGTCCGCAACCCCCAGACCGTCACGCTCGAGGACGGCACGACCTTCGAGGTCGACCACGGCGCCGTGACGATCGCGGCGATCACGTCGTGCACCAACACGTCGAACCCGTCGGTCATGATCGGCGCCGGCCTGCTGGCGAAGAAGGCCGTCGAGAAGGGCCTGCAGCGCAAGCCGTGGGTCAAGACCACGCTGGCCCCCGGTTCGAAGGTCGTCACCGACTACTACGAGAAGTCGGGTCTGAACGTCTACCTCGACAAGCTCGGCTTCAACCTCGTCGGCTACGGCTGCACGACCTGCATCGGCAACTCGGGACCGCTGATCCCCGAGGTCAGCGCCGCCGTCAACGAGGGCGACCTGGCCGTCACCGCCGTGCTCTCGGGCAACCGCAACTTCGAGGGCCGCATCAACCCCGACATCAAGATGAACTACCTCGCGTCCCCGCCGCTGGTCATCGCGTACGCGCTGGCCGGCTCGATGGACGTCGACCTGTTCAACGATCCGCTGGGTCAGGATGCCGACGGCAACGACGTCTTCATGAAGGACATCTGGCCGTCGCCGTCCGAGGTCGAGGACGTCATCGCCTCGTCGATCGACTCCGACACCTTCAGCCGCGAGTACGCCGACGTCTTCGCCGGTGACGAGCGCTGGCAGAACCTGCCGACCCCCGAGGGCGACACGTTCGCGTGGGACGAGGACTCGACGTACGTCCGCAAGGCGCCGTACTTCGACGGGATGGGCCTCGAGCCCGACCCGGTCACCGATATCGACGGTGCGCGCGTGCTGCTGAAGCTGGGCGACTCGGTCACGACCGACCACATCAGCCCGGCCGGTGCGATCAAGAAGGACAGCCCTGCGGGCAAGTACCTCATGGAGAAGGGCGTGCAGCCGCGCGACTTCAACTCCCTGGGCTCGCGCCGCGGCAACCACGAGGTGATGATCCGCGGCACGTTCGCGAACATCCGCCTGCGCAACCAGATCGCGCCCGGGACCGAGGGTGGCTTCACCCGCGACTTCTCGGCCGACGGTGAGGTCACGACGGTCTTCGAGGCCTCCGAGAACTACCAGGCCGCCGGCATCCCGCTGGTCGTCCTGGCGGGCAAGGAGTACGGCTCGGGCTCGTCGCGCGACTGGGCCGCCAAGGGCACCGCGCTGCTGGGCGTCAAGGTCGTCATCGCCGAGTCGTACGAGCGGATCCACCGCTCGAACCTCATCGGCATGGGCGTCCTGCCGCTGCAGTTCCCCGAGGGCCAGAACGCCGAGTCGCTGGGCCTGACCGGCGAGGAGACCTTCACGGTCACCGGTGTCACCGAGCTCAACGAGGGCCGCACGCCGCGCACCGTCAAGGTCAAGGCCGACGACATCGAGTTCGACGCCGTCGTCCGGATCGACACCCCCGGTGAGGCGAACTACTACCGCAACGGCGGCATCATGCCGTACGTGCTGCGCTCGCTGCTGGACTGAGTGTGAGCCGAAGGCGCGTCTCCGTCACCGGACCGGTGGCGGGGGCGCGCCTTTCTCATGCCCACGGCACGACGTTCGATGATGGGATGGGTTCGTGACGATCCACTCGGAGCACCCCTTCGTACCCCCGGACCGCGACAAGGACGCCTTCCGGCGCCTGCGCGGCCGTTTGCCCGCGCCCGTCACGGTCGTGGCCACCGGCTCCGGGCGTGACCGCGCCGGCCTGACCGTGTCGGCGATCGTGCTGGTCGACGGGGATCCGGCCCGGTTCGAGGCGTTCGTCGATCCCGACGCCACCTTGGGGGAGTCGGTCGAGGTCGGGTCCCGCGTCGCCGTCAGCGTCCTGCGCGCCGGCGACGCCTACCTGGCCGAGGTGTTCGCGGGACTCGCGCCGGCGCCGGGCGGGATGTTCACCGTGGGGGAGTGGGTCCAGTCCCCGTGGGGACCCCGGCTCGACGGCCGCTCCTGGTGGGGTGCCACCGTCGACGGAGTCACGGAGACGGGCTGGTCGCTGCGGCTCTCCGGGGTGGTGGACGAGGTCGGTGTGGAGTCCTCGACCGGCGTCGCCCACGCCCGCGGCCGGTTCCACGACCTGGACTGACACCTGCTGCCGGACCGGTGGCGGCCAGTCGAGGGGGCGCGCTGGTGGGGCGTCGTTACGATGGAGCAATGGCATCTGTCCTCAGTTCCGTGTCCGGTCCCGCAGACCTGCGAGGACTGGACGATGAGGCGCTGACCCAACTCGCCGCCGAGGTCCGTGAGCTGCTGATCGAGTCGGTGGCCGCCAACGGCGGTCACCTCGGCCCGAACCTGGGCGTGGTCGAGCTGACGATCGCGCTGCACCGGGTCTTCGACTCGCCGAACGACAAGATCGTCTGGGACACCGGTCACCAGTCGTACGTCCACAAGATGCTGACGGGCCGCGCCGACCAGTTCGCCCAGGGGCGCCTGCGCAAGGAGGGCGGCCTGTCCGGCTACCCGTCCCAGGCCGAGTCGCCGCACGACTGGGTCGAGAACTCGCACGCCTCCACCTCGCTGTCCTACGCCGACGGACTCGCTCGCGCGAACGCGGTGCAGGGCAAGGACGACCACGTCGTGGCGGTCATCGGCGACGGTGCGCTGACCGGCGGCATGGCGTGGGAGGCCATCAACAACATCTGCGCCGACAACTCGCGCCGGGTGGTCATCGTCGTCAACGACAACGGGCGCTCCTACACCCCGACCGTCGGGGGCCTCGCGAACCGCCTCACGCAGATCCGCACGAACCCGCGGTACGAGCCTGCGCTCAGTGCCGTCCGTGAGCGGATGACGACGGGGCCCAAGGTCGTCGGTGTCGCCTACGAGGCGCTGCACGCGATCAAGAAGGGCTTCAAGGACGCGCTGGCGCCCCAGGGCTTGTTCGAGGACCTGGGGATCAAGTACCTCGGTCCCATCGACGGTCACGACCGGCGGGCGCTGGAGCAGGCGCTCTCCGCGGCCCGCCACTTCGGCGGCCCCGTGCTGGTGCACGCGATCACCACGAAGGGCCACGGCTACGACATCGCCGTCTCCAACGAGAACGACCAGATGCACCAGTCGCACCCGTTCGACCGCCTGACGGGTGAGGCGGTGAGCATCGCGCCCGCGGGCTGGACCTCCGTGTTCCGCGACGAGATCGTCCGCATCGCCGACGATCGTCCTGACGTCGTGGGCATCACCGCCGCCATGCTCTACCCGACCGGCCTGGACGCGTTCGCGGACAAGTTCCCCGACCGGGTCCTCGATGTCGGGATCGCCGAGCAGCACGCGGTCACCAGTGCCGCCGGCATGGCCATGGGCGGCCTCCACCCGGTCGTCGCGGTCTACGCCACGTTCCTCAACCGGGCCTTCGACCAGGTGCTGATGGACGTCGCCCTGCACCAGCAGGGCGTCACCTTCGTGCTCGACCGTGCCGGGGTCACCGGCGACGACGGCGCGAGCCACAACGGCATGTGGGACATGTCCCTCATGCAGATCGTCCCCGGTCTGCACCTGGCGGCCCCGCGCGACGGCAGCCGTCTGCGCGAGTTGCTGCGTGAGGCCGTCGAGGTCGCCGACGCCCCCAGCGTGGTCCGCTTCGCCAAGGGCGCCGTGCCGGCCGATTTGGAGGCGATCGATCGCGTCGGCTCGATGGACGTGCTGCACCGCGGAGCCGATCCCGAGGTGCTCGTGGTGGGCGTGGGCACGATGGCCGCGATGGCCGTCGAGGTCGCTCGCCTGCTCGAGGACTCCGGCGTCGGCTCGACCGTCGTCGACCCGCGCTGGATCAAGCCGCTGGACCCCGCGCTGCTCGACCTGGCCGCCGAGCACCGGCTCGTCGTGACCATCGAGGACAACGGCCGCCAGGGCGGCGTCGGCTCCACGATCCTGAACGAGATCTGCGACCGGGGCCTGGTCATGCCCGTCCGGATCCACGCCGTGGCCCAGGAGTTCCTCGACCACGCGAAGCGCGACGTCATCCTCGACCGACTCGGCCTGACGCCCGACGCGATCGCGGCCGACGCGCTCGATCGGCTGAAGGAATGTCCCGAGGGTGACCTGCGTTGACTCCGAAGTGGTTTTCACGACGACGTTCCGATGACTACGAGCGCGACCCGATCCCCCTGATCGTCGCCCTCGACGGCTTCCTCAGTGCGGGCTCCTCCTCCGTGCTGGCGGCCGAGCAACTGCGCACGCCCGATGGCGAGGTCGTGCACGAGTTCGACCTGGACTCGTACTACGACTACCGGGCCCGCCGGCCCCCGATCACGTTCCGACGCGACCACTACGTCGACTACGTCGAGCCGGTCCTGCAGATCACCCGTCACGTCGACCGCTCCGGCAAGCCGTACCTGTTGCTGGCCGGTCCCGAGCCCGACTTCGGCTGGGAGTCCTTCGTCGCCGAGACGATCGACGTCATCACCGAGCTCGGCGTCCCACTGACGGTCGCTCTCGGCGGCATCCCCATGGGGGTCCCGCACACCCGGCCCCCGCTGCTCACGATGCACGGCACGCGCAGCGAGCTGGTCGATCGCCAGAACTTCTGGAACGCCGAGGTGACGGTGCCGTCCTCGGCGCAGTCGCTGCTGGAGTACCGGATGCGCGAGCAGCGCCTGGACGCGATCGGCTACGTGGTGCACGTCCCGCACTACCTGACGCAGGTCGAGTACCCGACGGCCGCGCTCGCGCTGCTGGAGGCGGTCGCACTTCGCCTGGACCTGGATCTGGACCTGGAGGACCTGCGGGCCCGCCAGCCCGACTCGATCCACGAGATCGAGCAGCAGATCTCCGACCAGGACGGCGAGCAGGTGCTGGCCGGGCTCGAGGAGCAGTACGACATCTTCAGTCGTGGTGCGGCCGAGTCCCTCCTGGCCGACGACGCGAGCCTGCCGACCGGCGATGAGCTCGCCAGCCAGTTGGAGCAGTTCCTTGCGCGCCAGCGCAAGGACGATCAGGGCTAGTCTGGCGCGGCAGCGCAAGGACGATCAGGGCTGAGAGCCCGCTGCCGGTGGGACCGAGATCACCGTAGCCCGGCACCGTAGCGGCCGGTGGGACGGTCCGGGTTCGATAGGATCGCGGTCGTGCCTGCCTCCGTGAACGAACTGGTCGATCTACTGGATGTCGAACAACTCGAGGTCAATCTGTTCCGGGGCGGTCAGCCGGAGAACTCCCGACTCAAGCGCGTCTTCGGTGGGCAGGTGGCGGGCCAGGCGGTCAGCGCGGCCCAGCGCACGGTGACGGACGGCAAGCAGCTGCACTCGCTGCACGTCTACTTCATCCTGGGCGGCGACCCGAGCATCCCGATCATCTACGACGTCGAGAGCGTCCGCGACGGTCGGTCGTTCGCCACGCGCCGGGTGTCGGCACGTCAGCACGGTGAGGTCATCTTCTACATGACCGCCTCGTTCCAGAAGGACGAGGCGGGCTGGGACCACCAGGACGTGCTCCCTCCGACGCCGGGGCCCGACGAGGCCACGTCGATGCTCGACCTGGTGCAGTTCATCAGCCCCGACGGCACCGAGCAGTGGCAGCAGGAGTGGGGCGGCTTCGACATGCGGTACGTGGGCGACCCGCGCCCCGAGGACGACCCGAGCCGCCAGCTCCAGCCCGTCGTGCAGCGGATGTGGTTCCGCGCGGCCGAGCAGCTGCCCGACGACCCGCAGCTGCACCGCGCGGCGTTCACGTACTACAGCGACTTCAGCCTGCTGGGCGCGGCGCTCGTGCCGCACGGCGTGCTGATCAGCTCGCCCAAGGTCCAGCCCGCGTCGCTCGACCACGTGGTGTGGTTCCACCGGCCGTTCCGGGCCGACGAGTGGCTGCTCTACGACCAGACGTCGCCCTCGGCCTCGGGTGCGCGTGGACTCAGCACGGCCCGGGTCTTCAAGCAGGACGGCACGCTGGTCGCCACGGTGGCGCAGGAGGGGCTCATCCGCCCCGCCAAGCGCCCCGAGGACCGCTGAGTCCCACGCTCGGGTGCGGCGAGCGGGGACCCAGCGGGTCGGTCAGACCGGTGTGATGCGCCCCACGAGGTGCGGGACGGACTTGCGCGAGTCACGGACGCCGAACGTCGTGACCTCGCCCTCGCTGTCGGTGCCGAACACCACCGTCGAGGGCAGCAGCACCGGCTTCTTGAACTCCACGTCGACCGTGTAGGAGTCCGGCAGACGGTTCTGCAGCGTGGCGAGGCTGTGCGCCTTCGTCCACATGCCGTGCGCGATCTGGCGCGGGAACCCGAACGCCTTGGCCGTCCACGGGTAGAGGTGGATCGGGTTGCGGTCGCCCGAGACGGCTCCGTACCGGCGGCCGAGGTCGCTGCCGAGCTTCCAGTGGACGACACCCTCGGGGGCCTCCACTCCCGCCAGGGGCGGCGCGAGGGGCTCGTCGCCGCCAGCGCGGCTGCGGAACAGGACCGTCATGGTCTCGTCCCACACCAGCTCGCCGCCGACCCGTGCCTCGCTGACCAGCGAGATGAGGCGACCCTTCGGGTGCGGCTCGTCCGACGCCGCGTGCAGGGAGAGGTCGTAGATCTCCTCCCGGCCGATCGGGCGGTACTGGGTGATGCGGTTGCGCAGGTGCACCGCGCCCATGGGCGGGAACGGGAACGCCGTGTCCGTCATGAGGCTCAGGTGCAGCGTGTGCGCCGCGATGTGCGGGTACGTCGCCGGCAGCGTCTCCGAGCGCGAGAACCCGCACACCTCGTTGTAGCGATCCAGGTGGGCCAGGTCCGTCGTGACGCGGTTGCGCCGCAGCGTCGTCTCGGGCAGCCCGCCCTTCTGGTGCTTGATCCCCGGCAGGTTGCCGACGACGGGGATCGCCGGCAAGGCCGCCTTGAGCATCAGGGGCAGCCCCGCGGGCGCCTTGTCGAACGTGCGTGTCGTCACCTCAGGCACCGAGGAAGCCCTGGCCGCAGACCCGGACCACGTTGCCGGAGATCGCCGAGGACCCCGGGTGGCAGTACCAGGCGATGGCCTCGGCGACGTCGACCGGCTGGCCGCCCTGGGACAGCGAGCTGAGTCGGCGTCCGGCCTCGCGGATGCCCAGCGGCATCGTCTTGACCATGTCGGTCTCGATGAAGCCCGGGGCGATGGCGTTGACGGTGATGCCCGCGTCGACCGTGCGCGGTGCGAGCGCCTGGACGAAGCCGATGACGCCCGCCTTGGCCGTGCCGTAGTTGGTCTGGCCGTTGTTGCCGGCGATGCCCGCGATCGACGAGATGCCGATGATCCGTCCGCCGGGACGGATCAGCTTGTTGTCGAGCAGGTGGGCGGTGATCCGCTCCGGGGCGCCGACGCTGATGTCGACGACCTTGGCCCAGTTCTCGGACTTCATGTTCTTGAGGCGCTTGTCGCGGGTGATGCCCGCGTTGTGCACCACGAAGTCCACACCGTCGCCGAGGCCCTCGGCGATCTTCTCGGGCGCGTCGTCGGCGGTGATGTCGCAGATGATCGACGAGCCGCCGAGCTCGGCCATGAGGTGCTCGAGGTCCTCGGCCAGCGGCGGGACGTCCAGACCGATGATCTGGGCGCCGTCGCGGTGCAGGGTGCGGGCCATGGCGGCACCGAGGCCACGCGAGGCGCCGGTGACCAGAGCGACCTTGCCGGCGAGCGGCTTGGCCGGATCGGCGGGGGAGTCGGCCTCGACGAGCCCCGTGGTGCCCAGGCGCACGACCTGGCCGTCGACGAAGGCGGACTTCGGCGACAGCAGGAAGGCCAGCGTCGAGCCGACGGCGTCCTTGGACTCGGGCGTGACGTAGACGAGGTTCGCGGTGCTGCCGTTCGCGCCGATCTCCTTGGCCAGCGAGCGCACGAAGCCCTCGAGGCCGCGCTGCGCGATCGCGGCGCTGACGGTCTCGGTGCGCTCGGGCAACAGGCCGATCACGACGATCTTGGCGTTGCTGGCCAGGCTGCGCAGGACCGGCGTGAAGAACTCCTGGATCGCGACGGTGCCGGCGGGGGAGTCGATGCCGGACGCGTCCAGGACCAGGCCCTGGTAGCGGCGTCCCTCGGCGCGGACGGTCGTGGTCTCGATCCCCGAGGCCTTCAACAGGCCCGGCAGGGAGTCGGCCAGCAGGCCGTTCCCGCCGACCAGGACGGGACCGTCCACGAGGGCGCCACCGCGGTATCGCTGGAGTTCCGGCGGGTTCGGCAGGCCCAGGTTCTTGACCAGGAACTGACCGATCGGGTTCTGGATCATCGACTTGTAACGGTCGCTCATCGCAGGATGTGTCCTATCTCTCGGATCTCTCGGATACCATCGGTATCTGAACGCGTTAAGGTGACTCTAGCCTGCACCCCAGGGCCACGGCAAAGGAAAGCGACGAACGTCGCAGACGAAAGGTTTCTCATGGCGAACCAGCCCTCAAAGAAGGCCGCGAAGGCCGCGTCGTCGGACGCCGACACCATCCGTCGCGTCGCGGTCATCGGTGGCAACCGCATCCCGTTCGCGCGCTCGAACACCGTCTACGCCGGCGTCTCCAACCAGGAGATGCTGACCGCGGCCCTCGACGGTCTCGTCGACCGCTTCGGCCTCGAGGGCGAGCGCGCCGGAGAGGTCGTCGCCGGCGCCGTGCTCAAGCACGCCCGCGACTTCAACCTCACCCGCGAGGTCGTCCTCGGCTCCAAGCTCTCGCCGACCACGCCCGCCACCGACATCCAGCAGGCCTGTGGCACGGGCCTGCAGGCCGCGTTCCAGGTCGCGAACAAGATCGCGCTGGGCAAGATCGACTTCGGCATCGCCGGTGGCACGGACACCACCTCCGACGCCCCGCTCGCGGTCAACGACAAGCTGCGCAAGATCCTGCTGCAGGCCAACCAGGCGAACGCCAAGGGCGACAAGAAGGCCCTCGTCAAGCTGCTGACGAAGATCCGTCCCGGCCACCTGGCTCCCGACCAGCCGCGCAACGCCGAGCCGCGTACCGGCCTGTCGATGGGCGACCACCAGGCCCTCACCACCCACGAGTGGGGCATCACCCGCGAGGCCCAGGACGAGCTGGCCGCCCGCTCGCACCAGAACCTCGCGGCCTCGTGGGAGGCGGGCTGGCAGGACGACCTCGTCACGTCCTTCAACGGCGTCGAGCGCGACACGCACCTGCGTCCGGACTCCACGGTCGAGAAGCTGGCCAAGCTCAAGCCGGTCTTCGGCAAGCAGCTCGGCGACGCCGCCACCATGACGGCCGGCAACTCCACCCCGCTGTCGGACGGCGCCTCGGTGGCGCTGCTCGCCTCGGAGGAGGAGGCCGCCCGCCGCGGCTGGGACGTCAAGGCGTTCCTGGTCGACTACGAGACGGCGGCCGTGGACTACGTCAACGGCGGCGAGGGCCTGCTGATGGCTCCGGCGTACGCGGTGCCGCGGATGCTCGAGCGCAACGGCCTGACACTGCAGGACTTCGACTTCTACGAGATCCACGAGGCGTTCGCCGGCCAGGTGCTGTCGACGCTCGCGGCGTGGGAGGACGCGGACTTCTGCAAGCAGCGCCTCGGCCTGGACGCGCCGCTGGGTGCGATCGATCGCAGCAAGCTCAACGTCAAGGGCTCGTCGCTCGCGGCCGCCCACCCGTTCGCCGCGACCGGTGGACGCATCATCGCGAACCTGGCGAAGCTGCTGGAGGAGAAGGGCTCGGGCCGTGGCCTGATCTCGATCTGCGCCGCCGGCGGCCAGGGAGTCGTCGCGATCCTCGAGCGCTGACGCTCAGCACGCAGCAGCGGGGCCGGTGGCAACAGCCACCGGCCCCGCTTCACGTCTGGGGGAGGATCAGGCCTCGGCCTCGACGATGGCCCGCACCGAGCGCTTCGCCAGCTCGACGACCTCGGGCATCGGCAGGTGCTCCATGGCGGGCAACCCGGAGTTCATCTCACGGATCGACCGCTGGAAGGTCACGAGGTTCAAGATGCCCAGGCCCTGCGTGTACATCATGTTGGCGACGAGCTCGGGGTCCTTGACGTCGAAGGCGCCCGACGCGTTGCCGGCCTCGATGGCCGAGGTGATGTGGTCGAAGCAGCGGTTGATCGCGGCACCCAGCTCGGTGAGGCGATCGAGGCTGATCTGCTCCAGCAGCTCCGAGCCGCGGTGGCGCAACAGTGACTGGGCGCAGTCCACGAACGCCGGGAACTCGCTGCCGTAGTCGAGGAACTCGACCGTGATGACGTCGATCCGCTGGGCCGGGGTGAGGTCGGACTCCTGGGACTTGGCCAGGCGCTGCTCGAGCTCGTTGAGGTAGTCGACCAGCGTCATCGCGAAGAGTTCTTCCTTCGTGGTGAAGTGCCGGTAGATGATCGCTCGGTTGATGCCGACGGCGCGGGCGATGTCCTCGATCTGGGCATCTCGCATGCGGCGCTCGTCGAAGAGCGTGCGAGTCGCGTCAAGGATTTCGCGCGTACGCTGCGCCCGGCGCTCCACGATGGCCATGACCTCGACCCTATCGGCTGGGTCAACGGTCGCCGCGCGCGCGTCGCGTGCCCCGTGGCGGCATACCTCTTGAGGTCGACCGTCCGGGGGCCTAGTGTGTCCGGCATGGCGAAGTTGGACATCCGTACGAAAACGTGTCTGGTGACGGGTGCGACCGGCGGGATCGGTGCTGCGACAGCACGGGCGCTCACTCGGGAGGGAGCCCGCCTCGTGCTGACCGATCTGGACCAGGGTGCGTTGGACGCCGTGGCCGAGGAGTTGCGTGCGGCCGGTGGCGAGGTCCTCGTCGCCACGGCGCTGGACCTCACCGACGCCGCGTCGGTGAGGTCCTTCGCCGAGGCGGTCCACGTCCGCTTCGGTCCCATGGACGTGCTGCTGAACATCGCCGGGATCTCGATCTGGGGCACGATCGACCGTCTCACCGAGGAGCACTGGCGGCGATTGATCGACATCAACCTGATGGGGCCGGTGCATGTCCTGTCGGCCTTCCTGCCGGCCATGATCGACGCGGGTCGGGGCGGCCACGTGGTGAACGTGTCCAGCGCCGCCGGCATCTTCGGCCTGCCGTGGCACGCGGCCTACAGTGCGAGCAAGTTCGGACTCCGCGGGATCTCCGAGGTGCTGCGCTTCGACCTGCGCCGCCACCGCATCGGTGTCAGCCTGGTCTGCCCCGGAGCGGTCGCCACTCCGCTGGTGCAGGGGCTGGAGGTCGTCGGGGTCGATCGCTCCGCGCCGGCGATGCAGAAGGTGGAGCAGGAGTTCCTGCGCCACGCGATCACGCCGGACGAGGCGGCCGCCGCGATCGTCAAGGGCATCGTGCGCCGCCGGTACTGGGTCTACACCTCGCGCGACATCGCGATCGGCCACTACGCCCAACGCTGGTTCCCCTGGGGGTACGTGGTCGCGATGCGGCTGCTGAACCGCAAGTTGACCCGTGCCGAGGCCCGCGCCGTGAGGGCGGCGGCGCGATGAGGACGCCGCGGGTCCGGCCCGGTCGGCTCCGCCAGCTCGGTCCGGTGAACCACCTGCTCTCGGGACTGCTCTCGCGCGGCGCGGGGGTGCGCGAGGCTCACCTCTTCACGACGCTGGGCCGCAACCGGTCGCTGTTCCGGTTCTGGCTGGCGTACTCCGGGGCTCTCATGCTGGGCGGTCGGCTGCCGCGGCGCGAGACCGAGCTGGTCATCCTGCGGGTCGCGCATCGCTGTGACAGCGACTACGAGCGTCGTCACCACGTGCGCCTGGGGCACCGGGCCGGCCTGACGGCGACCGAACTGGAGCGCACCGCCGTGGACGACCTGACCGGGTGGAGGCCCGCCGACGCCGTCCTGCTCGAGGCGACCGACCTGCTGATGGCCACGGACGACCTCGACGACGCCGCATGGCGTCGCTTGCGGGCGTACTGGGACGAGCGTCAGGCGATCGAGTTCTGCCTGTTGGTCGGGCAGTACCGCGGCCTGGCCGCCACGATCCGGGTGCTGGGGATCGCGCCCGACCGCTGAGCCGTCTTCGGAGGCGTAACTGTCGGTGCGGGTCCGTAGGCTGGAACCATGAGACCAGTCTCCGAGCTCAGGCGGCAGGTGGCGCCGTTCGAGGTCGTCTCCGAGTACCAGCCCGCCGGCGATCAGCCCGCCGCGATCGCCGAGATCACGAAGCGGATCCAGGGCGGCACGAACGACGTCGTGCTCATGGGCGCGACCGGTACCGGCAAGACGGCCACCACCGCGTGGTTGGCCGAGCAGCTGCAGCGCCCCATGCTCGTCATGCTCCCCAACAAGACGCTTGCTGCGCAGTTCGCCAACGAGCTGCGCGAACTGCTGCCGAACAACGCGGTCGAGTACTTCGTCTCGTACTACGACTACTACCAACCCGAGGCGTACATCGCCCAGAGCGACACGTACATCGAGAAGGACTCCTCGATCAACGAGGAGGTCGAGCGGCTGCGGCACTCGGCCACGTGGTCCCTGCTCACCCGCCGCGACGTCATCGTCGTGGCCACCGTGTCGTGCATCTACGGCCTCGGCTCGGCTCAGGAGTACCTCGAGCGCCGGATCGGCTTCAAGGTCGGTGACGAGATGGGGCGCGACCACCTGCTGCGCACGCTCGTGCAGGCCCAGTACGTCCGCAACGACGTCAGCTCCACGCGCGGCACCTTCCGGGTCAAGGGCGACACCGTCGAGATCTTCCCCGTCTACCAGGAGATGGCGGTGCGGGTCGAGTTCTTCGGGGACGAGATCGAGCGCCTCATGACGCTCCACCCGCTGACGGGCGAGATCCTCAGCGACGACCAGGAGCTCTACGTCGGCGCCGCCACGCACTACGCGGCCGGCCCCGAGACGATGGCGCGCGCGATCGAGCGGATCAAGATCGAGCTCGAGGAGCGCCTCGAGGTGCTCGAGCGCGAGAACAAGCTGCTCGAGGCCCAGCGACTGCGCATGCGCACCACCTACGACCTCGAGATGATGGAGCAGGTCGGCACCTGCTCGGGCATCGAGAACTACTCGCTCCACATGGATGGCCGCCCGCCGGGCTCGGCCCCCAACTGCCTGCTCGACTACTTCCCCCAGGACTTCGTGCTCGTCGTCGATGAGTCCCACGTGACGATCCCGCAGATCGGCGCGATGTACGAGGGCGACATGAGCCGCAAGCGGTCCCTCGTCGAGCACGGCTTCCGGCTGCCCAGCGCCATGGACAACCGGCCGCTGAAGTGGCCCGAGTTCCTCGAGCGGATCGGCCAGACGGTCTACCTGTCGGCCACCCCGGGCAACTACGAGATGGAGAAGGTCGGCGGCGACGTCGTCGAGCAGGTCATCCGCCCGACCGGTCTGATCGACCCCGAGGTCATCGTCAAGCCGACGAAGGGCCAGATCGACGACCTCATCGGCGAGATCAACGACCGCGTCGCCAAGAACGAGCGCGTCCTGGTCACCACGCTCACCAAGAAGATGTCCGAGGACCTCACGGACTACCTGCTCGAGGCCGGCATCCGCACCCGCTACCTGCACAGCGAGGTCGACACGCTGCGTCGCGTCGAGCTGCTCCGTGAGTTGCGCATGGGCGAGTACGACGTCCTGGTCGGCATCAACCTGCTGCGCGAGGGTCTCGACCTGCCCGAGGTCAGCCTCGTGGCGATCCTCGACGCCGACAAGGAGGGGTTCTTGCGCTCGGGCCGCTCGCTCATCCAGACGATCGGTCGCGCGGCGCGCAACGTGTCGGGCCAGGTCATCATGTACGCCGACCGGATCACCGACTCGATGGCGATGGCGATCGACGAGACCAACCGTCGCCGGATCAAGCAGGTCGCGTACAACACCGAGCGGGGCATCGATCCGCAGCCGCTGCGCAAGAAGATCGGCGACATCACCGACATGCTCGCCCGTGAGGACGAGGACACGCGGGCGCTGTTGGCCGCGACGGGCGATCACAAGCGCCGGGGCGCCGCGGTGCCGTTGGGCCAGCACACGAAGGATCTCGCCGACCTGCCGTCGGGGGAGTTGGCCTCGCTCATCGACCAACTGTCCGAACAGATGCACCAGGCGGCCGCGGACCTGCAGTTCGAGGTCGCGGCGCGACTCCGCGACGAGATCAGCGATCTCAAGCGCGAACTGCGCGGGATGATCAGCGCCGGGACCTGAGTTCGCGCGGCCTGCGTTCGGCTGTCAGACTTGACCGTGGAGGGGAGTATTCCCATCATCGGCGTGTCGTCAGCACGGAGGTCCTCGCGGGCCACCCGGGGCGCCGGACCGGTCATCGTCTGCAGCCCGGTGGAAGAGACCTCCGAGTCCACATGACCCGGAGAGAGAAGCAGAGGACCGCCTGTGAACGTCAGCATGCTCGAATGGGGAGTCACCCTCGCGGTGACCATCGCCATCCTGCTGTTCGACATCGTCGTGATCGCCCGTAAACCGCACGAGCCCTCGACGAAGGAGTGCGCGGTCTACCTGTCGATCTACATCGGCCTGGCCGTCGCCTTCGGTGCCTGGGTCTGGGCCTTCCACGGCCAGCAGTTCGGCATCGAGTTCTACGCCGGATGGTTGACCGAGTACAGCCTCTCGATCGACAACCTGTTCATCTTCATCATCATCATGAGCAGCTTCGCCGTCCCGCGGAAGTACCAGCAGGAGGCGCTGCTCGTCGGCATCATCCTGGCGCTGGTGTTCCGCGGCATCTTCATCGCGCTCGGCGCGGTGGCGATCAACGAGTTCTCGTGGGTCTTCTACATCTTCGGTGCGTTCCTGCTCTACACGGCCGTCAAGCTGGCCGCGGACAAGGACGAGGAGGACGACGCCGAGAACGCCGTCGTCCGGTTCGCCCGCAACCGCTTCAACATGAGTGACACGTGGGACGGCCTCAAGCTCGTCGTCCGCGAGAACGGCCGTCGCGCCATCACCCCCATGGCGCTGGTCATCATCGCCCTGGGCACCACCGACATCCTGTTCGCGCTCGACTCGATCCCGGCGATCTTCGGCCTGACCAAGGAGCCGTACATCGTCTTCACCGCGAACGTGTTCGCGCTGATGGGCCTGCGCCAGCTGTACTTCCTGCTCGGCGACCTGCTGCAGCGCCTGGTGTTCCTGTCGTACGGCCTGGCGTTCCTGCTGTTCTACATCGGCATCAAGCTCGTGCTCCACGCCCTGCACGAGAACGAGCTGCCGTTCATCAACGGCGGCCATCCGGTGCACCACATCGGGCCGGTCCCGATCCCCGAGGTGCCGACGCTGCTGAGTCTGGGCGTCATCATCGCGACGCTGACCATCACGGCCGTGGCCAGTCTCTGGTACTCCAAGAAGTACCCGGACCGCATCGGACACTGACCGCGGGACGGCCGCTCAAGGGATGTCGTGCGGCGGCAGGTCGTCGGGTGCGCCGACCTGCAGCCGCTCGCCCCGGCGTCGGCTGAGCAGGTACATCGGCACGGACAGCACCAGGCCGATCGCCAGCAGGATCCCGGCGATCTCGTACTGCGAGCCCGGCCGTCCTGACAACGGCGTCACGAGGTAGACGCACGTCACCACGCCGAGTAGGGCGATCGGGGCCCGGGTCCTGAAGTGGGAGTGCTCGACCCGGTCCTTGCGCAGGATCAGGACGGCCGTGTTCACCACGGCGAAGACCGCCAGCAGCAGGAGGCTGGTCGTGCCGCCGAGCACCTGGACCGCCTCGTCGCTCGCGTTCGACACGTAGGCGATCAGGCCCAGGGAGAGCACGGTGGTGAATGCGATCGCCAGCCACGGCGTCTGGCGTCGGCTCACTCGGGCGAGGCTGTGGGGGATGACCCCCTGCTTGGCCATGCCGTAGAGCAGGCGGCTGGCCATCAGCATGTTGATCAGGGCCGAGTTGGCCACGGCGAACATCGAGATGAAGGGCAGGATGTCGTCGATCGGCATACCGGGGGCGCCCCGCTCGACCACCGTGACCAGCGGGGTGTCGTTCCCGGCGAGCTCGCCGACCGGTACGAGCGCGACCGCGCAGATCGAGACCAGGATGTAGATCGTTCCGGTGACGCCCAGTCCGGTCAGCATGATCTTGGGGAAGATCCGGTTCGGCTCGTGGCACTCCTCGGCCATGTTGACGGCGTCCTCGAAGCCGACCATCGCGAAGAACGCCAACGAGGTGGCGGTGGTCACGGCGAGGAAGACGCTCTTGTCGTCCGGGGTGTCGAACGCGACGACCGCGCCCCAGTCGGCGTCGCCGCCGGCGACGGCGTAGAGCCCGACCAGGATCACCAGCAGCAGGCCTGACAGCTCGATGAGGGTCAGCACGACATTGGTCTTGACGCCCTCACTGACGCCACGCAGGTTGATCGCGGCGATCAGCAGCATGAAAGCCAGGGCGATCGCCATGACCTGCAGGTTCGAGGCCTCCCAGTCGATCCCCACGGCGAGGTTCGCGGCGAAGGCGCGCGAGGCGGTCGACGCCGACGTGATGCCCGAGCACATGACGGTGAAGGCGACGATGAACGTCAGGAAGTGGATGCCGAACGCCTTGTGCACGTAGAGCGCCGCACCGGCCGCCTGCGGATACTTCGTGACGAGCTCGAGGTAGGACAGCGCCGTCAGCAGCGCCACCGCGAACGCGACCGCGAAGGGCAGCCAGGCCGCTCCGCCGACCTCGGCGGCCACCTGCCCGGTCAACGCGTAGACGCCGGTGCCGAGGATGTCGCCGATGATGAAGAGCAACAAGAGTTTCGGGCCCAGGACACGCCGCAGTTCCGTGGGCTGTTCGGGTTGATCGGTCGTCGACGCCATGGATCCCCCTCAGGTTGTGCCTACAGAGTCGCGCCGCGTGTCCGATCCGGCAACCCCGACCGATATCGTGTGTCGGGTGAGATGGTTGCGGGAAGTCCGCGCGCGGGTGGTGACGTCGGTGGCCCGACGCCATGTGGCCAAGCGCGGCATCGACCTCGCGAGCTTCACGTTCATCCCCGAGCCGACGAAGACGCCGCTGCAACGGGTGGGTCTGGACCCGGTGCCGCGACTGGCGCAGATCCGCGACTCCGGACCCCTGCACCGCCTGGATCTGCCGTTCGACTTCACGGCGTACCTCGTCACCGGTCACGAGCAGGCGCGCGAGGTCCTCACGGCCCGCGACATCTACTCGACGGACATCCGTCACCTGTTCTCCGGCGACGGGCCGGCGACCTCGGACGACATCGGGGGACTGGGCTTCACCGATCCGCCGGTCCACACGCGCCTGCGCAAGATCATCACGCCCGAGTTCACGATGCGCCGCCTCGCCCGGCTGGAGCCGTTGATCGAGCAGTTCGTCGACCGTGCCCTGGACGACCTCGAGGCCGCCGGCCCCGGGGCGGATCTGGCGAAGGTGCTGGCGTTCCCCATCCCGTTCAACACGATCTGCGCCCTGCTGGGCCTGGACTACGAGGACCGGCAGGCCTTCGCCAAACTGGGTAGCGCGCGGTTCGACGCGACCAACGGGGGAGCGGCCGCCTTCGGCGCCGTCTCGGAGCAGCGCGAGTTCCTGTTCGACGCGGTGGCACGCCAGCGCAAGGAGCCCGGGCCCGGCCTGATCGGCCAGATCATCCGCAACGAGGGCGACACGATCACCGATCACGACCTCGCCGGGCTGGCCGACGGTGTCTTCACCGGCGGGTACGAGACGACCGCGGGCATGATCGCCCTCAGCACGATCGTGCTGACCCGTGACCCCGCCTACGCCGAGCTGGTCCGCAGCGGCGACCGCAAGACCCTCGACCGGGTCATCGAAGAGCTGCTGCGCTACTTCTCGGTCGTGCAGGTGGCGTTCCCGCGCTTCGCCAAGCAGGACATGGAGCTCTTCGGCGAGTCGATCAAGGCCGGCGACGTCCTGCTGGTCTCGCTCAGCGGCGCCAACCGCGACGGGGTCAGTGCCGGGGACCAGCCCGACGTGTTCGACCCGGCGCGGGTCCCGGCGAGCGGGCACCTCGCGTTCGGCCACGGCATCCACCGGTGCATCGGGGCCGAGCTGGCCCGGATGGAGCTGCGGATCGCGCTGCCGAAGCTGCTGAACCGATTCCCCGATCTCGCCCTGGCCGTGCCGGAGTCCGACCTCGAGTTCCGTCAGCTCAGCTTCGTCTTCGGGATCGAGTCCCTTCCCGTCACCTTCTAGGCTCGAGGGTTCACTGCGACGCAACCATGGCGGAGCAGCGGAACGCTACCATCCGCGGGCGCGCCAGTCCGGCACGCTCGCGCGCTCGGCGCCGAGCGTCGAGTCGTCGCCGTGGCCCGGGTAGAACCACGTGTCGTCGTCGAACCGGTCGAAGATCTTCGTCTCGACGTCGTTGACGAGACGGATGAAGTCGTCGGGGGACCAGGTCCGCCCGACGCCCCCGGGGAACAGGGAGTCCCCGGTGAAGAGGTGGGTGATGCCGTCGGGGTCGTCGTAGGCCAGCACGATGGAGCCCGGCGTGTGGCCGACGATCTCGATCACCTCCAGCTCGCACGAGCCGACCCGTACGCGGGCGCCGGTCCGGACCCGCACGTCGACCGGGACCGGCAGCTCGTCGGCGTCGTCCTCACCGGCGACGGTCTCGGCGCCGGTGGCCTCGACCACCGCGGAGAGGGCCTGCCAGTGGTCGCCGTGGCGATGGGTCGTGACGACGCGGGCGAGGCCACCGTCGCCGATCAGCTCGAGCAGTCTCGGAGCCTCGTCGGCGGCGTCGATCAGCACCTGCTCACCCGTGAGGGCGCAGCGCAGGAGATAGGCGTTGTTGGCCATCGGACCCACGGCGATCTTGGTGATCTGCAGGTCGCCGGCCTCGCGGGTGTCGGGCGGACCGCCGACGGTGACCTCTCCGGTGTACGTCATGGTTCCGAGCCTATCCGTCGAGAGGTTTCTGTCAGGCTCGGTCAGTACGCTGGATAGGTGGCTGATCGTCTCGTAGTCCGGGGTGCCCGCGAGCACAACCTGAAGGATGTCTCCGTCGATCTACCCCGGGACTCCCTCATCGTCTTCACCGGCCTGTCCGGTTCCGGCAAGTCGTCCCTGGCGTTCGACACCATCTTCGCCGAGGGCCAGCGCCGTTACGTCGAGTCGCTCTCGGCGTATGCACGCCAGTTCCTGGGGCAGATGGACAAGCCGGACGTCGACTTCATCGAGGGTCTGTCGCCCGCGGTCTCGATCGACCAGAAGTCGACGTCGCGCAACCCGCGCTCGACGGTCGGCACGATCACCGAGGTCTACGACTACCTGCGCCTGCTCTACGCGCGCGCCGGCCGGGCCCACTGCCCGACCTGCGGCGAGCCGATCGCCCGCCAGACCCCCCAGCAGATCGTCGACCGCATCCAGTCCGGCGAGGAGGGCACCAAGTTCCAGGTGCTCGCGCCGGTCATCCGCGGTCGCAAGGGCGAGTACGTCGAGCTGTTCCGCCAGCTCCAGCAGGGCGGCTTCAGCCGCGCCATCGTCAACGGCGAGATGCACATGCTCGCCGACGAGCCGCCGAAGCTGGCCAAGCAGAAGAAGCACACGATCGAGGTCGTGGTCGACCGCCTCACCGTCAAGCCCTCGTCCAAGCAGCGCCTGACCGAGTCCGTCGAGACGGCGCTGGGTCTGGCCGACGGCCTGGTCATCATCGACTACGTGGGGCTGGACGAGGACGACCCGAACCGGCGCCGCCGCTTCTCCGAGAAGCTCGCGTGCCCGAACGACCACCCGCTCCAGGTCGACGAGCTCGAGCCCCGCTCGTTCTCGTTCAACGCGCCCTACGGCGCGTGCCCCGAGTGCCACGGTCTGGGCTCGCGCAAGGAGGTCGACGCCGAGCTGCTCGTGCCCGACCCCGAGAAGACGCTGGCCGAAGGCGCGATCACGGCGTGGAGCTACACCCAGGTGTCGGACTACTTCCTGCGGCTCATGCGCTCCCTGGGCGACGAGATGGGCTTCGACGTCGACACTCCGTGGCGCGACCTGTCGCCCGAGGTCCAGGACGCCCTCATGAACGGGCACTCCACCAAGGTCCACGTCCAGTACAAGAACCGGTACGGCCGCCAGCGCTCCTACTGGGCCGAGTTCGAGGGCGCCCGCGCGTTCGTCGAGCGGCGCCACTCCGAGACCGACTCCGACACCAGCCGCGAGCGGCTCGAGGGCTTCATGCGCGAGGTCCCGTGCCCGACCTGCAAGGGCACTCGGCTCAAGCCGGTGATCCTCGCGGTCACGCTCGAGTCCGAGAAGTTCGGCGAGAAGAACATCGCCGAGGTCTGCCACCTGTCGATCGCCGAGGCGGCCGAGTACCTGCAGACCCTGGTCATGACCGACCGCGAGCGCCAGATCGGCGAGCGGGTGCTCAAGGAGATCCACGAGCGCCTGCGCTTCCTGCTCGACGTGGGCCTGGACTACCTGGCCCTCGACCGTGCGGCGGGCTCGCTGTCCGGTGGCGAGGCTCAGCGCATCCGGCTCGCCACCCAGATCGGTGCCGGACTGGTCGGCGTTCTGTACGTGCTGGACGAGCCGTCCATCGGCCTGCACCAGCGCGACAACCACCGGTTGATCGAGACGCTCGTGCGACTCAAGAAGCTCGGCAACACGCTCATCGTCGTCGAGCACGACGAGGACACGATCCGCGCGTCGGACTGGGTCGTCGACATCGGTCCCGGCGCCGGCGAGCACGGGGGACAGGTCATCGTCTCGGGCACCGTCGACGAGCTGCTGGCCAACCCCGACTCCATGACGGGCGCGTACCTGTCTGGCCGCGCCTCGATCCCGGTGCCCGAGACGCGTCGCCCGCGCGACAAGTCCCGCCAGCTCACGGTCAAGGGCGCCCGCGAGAACAACCTGCGCAACGTCGACGTCTCGTTCCCGCTGGGTCAGCTGGTCTCGGTCACCGGCGTGTCCGGCTCGGGCAAGTCGACCTTGGTCAACGACATCCTCTACACCTCGCTCGCCCGCCAGATCTACAAGGCGCGCACGATCCCCGGTCGGCACCGCACGATCGAGGGCACCGAGAATGTCGACAAGGTGATTCACGTCGACCAGTCGCCGATCGGCCGCACCCCGCGGTCGAACCCGGCCACGTACACCGGCGTCTTCGACCACGTGCGCAAGCTCTTCGCGCAGACGCCCGAGGCCAAGATGCGCGGGTACCAGCAGGGCCGGTTCTCGTTCAACATCAAGGGCGGCCGGTGCGAGGCGTGCCGCGGCGACGGCACGATCAAGATCGAGATGAACTTCCTGCCGGACGTCTACGTCCCGTGCGAGGTCTGCCACGGTGCGCGGTACAACCGCGAGACGCTCGAGGTCCGCTACAAGGGACGCACGATCGCCGAGGTCCTGGACATGCCGATCGAGGAGGCCGTCGACTTCTTCGAGGCCATCCCGGCCATCGCCCGCCACCTGCGCACCCTGGTCGACGTCGGTCTGGGCTACGTCCGCCTGGGCCAGCCCGCCCCGACGCTGTCCGGCGGCGAGGCGCAGCGCGTCAAGCTCGCGTCCGAGCTGCAGAAGCGGTCCACCGGCCGCACGGTGTACGTGCTCGACGAGCCGACCACGGGTCTGCACTTCGAGGACATCCGCAAGCTGCTGATCGTGCTGCAGCGCCTCGTCGACACCGGCAACTCCGTGATCGTCATCGAGCACAACCTCGACGTCATCAAGGCCTCGGACTGGATCATCGACATGGGTCCCGAGGGCGGCAGCGGCGGCGGCATGGTCGTCGCCGAGGGCACCCCCGAGGACGTGGCGGCGCATCCGGAGTCCCACACCGGCCGGTTCCTCAAGCCCCTGCTGTCATGAGCCCGGTCGCGGTGACCGGGCACCTAGGGTGGGACCGTGGCTGATCCGTCGACCTACCGCCCGCGGCCGGGTGAGATCCCGACGAGTCCGGGGGTCTACCGGTTCCGTGACGAGCAGGGACGGGTCATCTACGTCGGCAAGGCCAAGAGCCTGCGGCCGCGGCTGAGCTCGTACTTCCAGGACCTCGGCAACCTGCATCCCCGCACGCACCAGATGGTCACCACGGCCGCGTCGGTCGACTGGACGGTGGTCAACACCGAGGTCGAGGCGCTGGCGCTGGAATACTCCTGGATCAAGGAGTTCGACCCGCGCTTCAACGTCAAGTACCGCGACGACAAGTCGTACCCGTGGCTGGCGGTGACGGTGGGGGAGGAGATCCCGCGCGTGCTCGTCATGCGCGGCGCCCAGCGCAAGGGCGTGCGCTACTTCGGGCCCTACGGTCACGCCTGGGCCATCCGCGACACCGTCGACACGTTGCTGCGGGTCTTCCCGATGCGCTCGTGCAGCGCCGGCGTGTTCAAGCGGGCCAAGGCGGCCGGACGTCCGTGCCTGCTCGGTGACATCGGCAAGTGCTCGGCGCCGTGCGTCGGCCGGGTCTCGCCCGAGGAGCACCGCAAGATCGTCGACGACTTCCTGGCGTTCATGGGCGGTCAGACCGCCGGGTTCGAGCGGGGGATCGAGCAGCGCATGCGCGACGCCGCCGCGGCCCAGGAGTACGAGCTCGCGGCCAAGTACCGCGACGACCTGATGGCGATGCGGCGTGTCCTGGAGAAGCAGTCCGTCGTGCTCGGCGACGGCACCGATGCCGACGTGCTCGGCTTCGTCGACGACCCGCTCGAGGTCGCCGTCCAGATCTTCAACGTCCGCGGCGGCCGCATCCGCGGTCAGCGCGGCTGGGTGGCCGACAAGGGCGACGACGCCGGTCTGCCGGAGCTGGTCCAGAGCGCCCTGATGACGCTGTACTCCGACGTGGCGCCCTCGGCGATCCCGCGTGAGGTGCTCGTCCCCGAGCTGCCGGCCGATCACGACGCCGTCGCCGAGCTGCTCACCGAGCGCCGCGGCGGCAAGGTCACGCTGCGGGTGCCTCGCCGCGGTGACAAGCGGGCGCTGCTCGAGACCGTCGAGCAGAACGCCAAGCAGTCCATGGCCCGTCACAAGCTCAAGCGGTCCGGCGACCTCACGACACGGAGCCGGGCCCTGGAGGAGATCCAGGTGGCGCTCGAGCTGCCGGCTCCGCCTCTGCGCATCGAGTGCTTCGACGTCTCGAACCTGCAGGGCACCGAGATCGTCGCGTCGATGGTGGTCTTCGAGGACGGACTGCCGCGCAAGTCCGAGTACCGCCGGTTCACCGTCCGTCACGAGGGCCAGAGCGACGTCGCCGCGATGCACGAGGTCATCACGCGCCGGTTCACGCACCACCTGCGGGCGGTCGAGCGCCAGGGCGAGACCGAGCCCGGGATCGATCCCGAGACCGGCAAGCCGCGCCGCTTCGCCTACGCGCCGTCCCTCGTCGTGGTCGACGGTGGACCGCCCCAGGTCGAGGCCGCCCGGCAGGCGATGGAGGCCCTCGGTGTGACCGGCGTGGCGCTGTGCGGTCTGGCCAAGCGCCTCGAGGAGGTGTGGCTGCCCGGCGAGGAGGACCCGGTGATCCTGCCGCGCACCAGCGAGGGCCTCTACCTGCTGCAGCGCGTGCGCGACGAGGCGCACCGCTTCGCCATCACCCACCACCGCCAACGGCGCAGCAAGTCCATGGTCGAGAGCCTGCTCGATCCGGTGCCCGGACTGGGCGAGACGCGGCGTCGTGCCCTCATGCGTCACTTCGGTTCACTGAAGAAACTGCGGGCGGCGAGTGTGGAGGAGATCACGGTCGTCCCCGGGATCGGCCCGGCTACGGCAGAATCCATCGTGGCGGCACTCCACGAGGGAGAGTCGCCGGCCCCGGCGGTCAACATGGCCACCGGCGAGATCCTGGAGGACTGAGACCGACCATGACCAAGCTGACCGAGTTCGTCCTCGTCACCGGCATGACCGGCGCGGGCCGCAGCACCGCCGCCAAGGCGCTGGAGAAGCTCGGCTACTACGTGGTCGACAACCTGCCCCCGGGCATGCTCGAGGAGCTCGTCGCCTCGGTCGACGCCGCCGAGGACATCGACCGCCTCGCCGTCGTGGTCGACTCGAGGTCCCGCACGTTCTTCTTCGGGCTGGTCGACGCCATCGAGGCCGTGCTGGACGCGGGGATCAACGTCCGGACCCTCTACCTCGAGGCCGCCGACGAGGTGCTCGTGCGCCGCCAGGAGGCCGCCCGCCGTCCCCACCCGCTCAGCCGTCAGGGCCGGCTCATGGACGGATTCGTCCGCGAGCGTGAGCTGTTGCGTGCCATCCGGGGACGGGCCGACCTCGTCATCGACACGAGCCGGCTCAATGTCCACCAGCTGGCCCACCGGGTCCGCCAGACCTTCGAGGTCGAGGACGAACGCGGCCTGCACGTCACGATCGTCTCCTTCGGCTTCAAGTACGGGATCCCGATCGACGCCGACATGGTCGCCGACATGCGGTTCCTGCCGAACCCCTACTGGATCGAGGAGCTCCGCCCGCTCAGCGGCCAGGACGATCCGGTGCGCGAGTACGTCTACGTCCAGGACCGCGCCCAGGACTTCCTCGACCGGTACGTCGAGTTGCTGTCGATGATCACGAACGGGTTCCTGCGTGAGGACAAGCTGTTCCTCACCGTCGGCATCGGCTGCACGGGTGGGCGCCATCGCAGTGTCGCCATGGCCGAGGCCCTCGACGAGCGACTGCGCGCGCAGCAGGTGCGCACCCTGGTGGTCCACCGCGACCTGGGCCGGGAATGAGCCCCGCACGCGACGGCGGCCCCGCGGTCGTCGCGCTGGGCGGGGGACACGGGCTGGCGGCGACGCTGTCGGCCCTGCGTCGGGTCACGCACCACCTCACCGGCATCGTCACCGTCGCGGACAACGGGGGCTCGTCGGGGCGGCTCCGCACCGAGTTCGGCATCCTGCCGCCCGGTGACCTGCGGATGGCGCTCGCGGCGTTGTGCGGCGACGACGACTGGGGCCGGGCCTGGGCCGAGATCCTGCAGCACCGCTTCGGGGGAGACGGGCCCCTGGCGGGCCACCCCGTCGGCAATCTGCTGCTGGCGGCGCTGTGGGACATGGAGGGCGACCAGGTGTCCGGCCTGGACCTCGTCGCCGAGCTGCTCGGCGCGCGCGGTCGTGTCCTGCCGATGGCCAACGTGCCGCTCGACATCGAGGCCGACGTCGAGTTCGGCTCGCCCGAGCACGTCGAGCTCGTCCGCGGGCAGGTCGAGGTCGCGACGACCTCCGGTCGGATCCTGGGCGTGCGCCTCGACCCGGCGAATCCGCCGGCGTGCCCCCAGGCCGTTGCGGCACTGGACAGCGCGGAGTGGGTGACGATCGGGCCGGGGTCGTGGTTCACCAGCGTGATGCCCACCCTGCTGGTCCCGCAGCTGCGCCAGGCGCTGCTGCGCACGCCGGCCAAGCGGGCCCTGGTGCTGAATCTCGTCGGGCAACCGGGCGAGACCGAGCACCTGAGCCCGGCGGAGCACCTGGAGGTGCTCGCCGCCCATGCGCCGGATCTGCACCTGGACGTCGTGGTCGCCGACGCGCACACCACGGTCGACGTTCCTTCGCTTCAGCACGCCGCCCGGGCGCTGGGCGCCGAGCTCGTGATGGCGGACGTGCGGTCGTCCACCCGGCCCGATCAGCACGATCCACAGGCCCTCGCCGAGGTCTTTGCCACCACGTTCGCCCCAGGGTCACCAACGCAGGCATAGAGTGGGCCAGCGGGCTTCTCGGGACCGCTGAACTGGAGGTGGGTTGGTCGATGGCGATGACGGCACAGGTCAAGGCGGAAGTGGCCCGGATCCCGGTGACGAAGGCATGCTGCCGCAAGGCCGAGGTGTCGACCACACTCAGGTTCTCCGGAGGCCTGCACATCGTCTCGGGCCGCATCGTGATCGAGGCCGAGCTCGACACCGCCGCCGCCGCCCGGCGCCTCCGTCAGGAGATCGCCGACGTCTACGGTCACGACAGCGAGATCATCGTCCAGCAGGGTGCCGGCGTCCGGAAGACCACGCTGTACGTGGTCCGGATCGCCCGCGGCGGAGAGCTCCTCGCGCGCCAGACCGGCCTGGTCGACGGTGGCGGCCGCCCCGTCCGTGGCCTGCCGCCCCAGGTCGTCTCCGGTCCGTCCTGTGATGCCGTCGCCGCGTGGCGCGGTGCCTTCCTGGCCCGTGGCTCCCTGACCGAGCCGGGCCGCTCCTCCGCGCTGGAGATCGGCTGTCCCGGCCCCGAGGCCGCGCTCGCGATGGTGGGCGCCGCCCGCCGGATCGGCGTCTCGGCCAAGGCCCGCGAGGTCCGTGGTGGCGACCGGGTCGTGATCCGCGACGGTGAGGCGATCGGTGCGCTGCTGACCCGCCTGGGGGCCCACGAGACGCTGCTCGCGTGGGAGGAGCGCCGGATGCGGCGCGAGGTCCGCGCGACCGCGAACCGGCTGGCGAACTTCGACGACGCCAACCAGCGCCGGTCCGCCCGCGCGGCGGTCGCCGCGGGGGCCCGCGCCCAGCGCGCGCTGGACATCCTCGGTGAGGACGTGCCCGACCACCTGCGGATGGCCGGCGACCTGCGCGTCCAGCACCGCGAGGCCAGCCTCGAGGAGCTCGGACAGCTGCACGATCCGCCGCTGACGAAGGACGCGATCGCCGGGCGGATCCGGCGATTGCTCGCGATGGCGGACAAGCGGGCCCACGATCTGGGCATCCCCGACACGGAGGCCGGTCTGCATCCGGACCAGCTCGGGGACGGCTGAGGGGTCCGCGGCCCGGTACCCGGTGTGCCGTGAGCGGAGGTCTCGGTAGGGTGAAGAGGTAACGCATCTCTCACCCGGCAACTCCAGGAGCATCCCGTGACTGTTCGCGTAGGTATCAACGGATTCGGCCGCATCGGCCGTAACTTCTTCCGGGCGGCCCGTGCCGCCGGAGCCGACGTCGAGATCGTGGCCGTCAACGACCTGACCGACAACAAGACGCTGGCCACCCTGCTCAAGTACGACTCGATCCTGGGTCGCCTGGATGCCGACGTGAACTTCGACGACACGGCGATCTACGTCGGCGATCAGAAGATCGTCGCCTTCGAGGACCGCGATCCCGCGAACCTCGACTGGGCCTCGGTCGGCGCCGACATCGTCGTCGAGTCCACGGGCTTCTTCACCGACGCCACCAAGGCGAAGGCGCACATCGACGGCGGTGCGAAGAAGGTCATCATCTCGGCCCCGGCCAAGAACGAGGACATCACGATCGTCATGGGCGTCAACGACGGCCTCTACGACGCGGGATCGCACACGATCATCTCCAACGCGTCGTGCACGACGAACTGCCTCGCCCCGATGGCCAAGGCCCTCAACGACGGCATCGGCATCGAGCGCGGTCTGATGACCACGATCCACGCCTACACGCAGGACCAGAACCTGCAGGACGCCCCGCACAAGGACCTGCGTCGCGCCCGCGCCGCCGCTCTCAACATCGTGCCGACGTCGACGGGTGCCGCCAAGGCCGTGTCGCTCGTCCTGCCCGAGCTCAAGGGCAAGCTCGACGGCTACGCGCTGCGCGTCCCGGTCCCGACCGGCTCGGCCACCGACCTGACGTTCACGGCCAGCCGTGAGACGTCGGTCGAGGAGATCAACGAGATCGTCCGCAAGGCCGCCGAGGGCTCGCGGTTCCTCAAGTACAACGAGGACCCGATCGTCTCGAGCGACATCGTCACCGATCCGCACTCGTGCATCTTCGACGCGCCGCTGACCAAGGTCATCGGCGATCAGGTCAAGGTCGTCGGCTGGTACGACAACGAGTGGGGCTACTCCAACCGCCTCGTCGACCTGACGTCCCTCGTCGGCTCCTCCCTCTGAGGAGCTCGTCGTGAAGACGATCGACGACCTGGGAAAGCTCAAGGGCAAACGAGTCCTGGTCCGCAGTGACCTGAACGTGCCGCTCGACGGCACGACGATCACCGACGACGGTCGCGTCCGCGCGAGCGTCCCGACGATCCAGAAGCTGGTCGACGAGGGTGCGCGCGTCATCGTGATGGCGCACCTGGGCCGGCCCAAGGGCCAGCCGGACCCGCAGTACTCCCTGGCGCCGGTCGCCTCGCGACTGAGCGAGCTCCTCGGCGAGACCGTGCGCTTCGCGTCCGACACCGTGGGTGTCGATGCGCAGCGCACGGTCGAGGAGCTCCAGAACGGTCAGGTCGCCCTGCTCGAGAACGTCCGGTTCAACCCGGGCGAGACCAGCAAGGACGATGCCGAGCGCGGCGCGTTCGCCGACGAGCTCGCGGCGCTGGGCGACGTGTTCGTGTCCGACGGCTTCGGCGTCGTGCACCGCAAGCAGGCCAGCGTCTACGACATCGCCAAGCGTCTGCCGTCCGCCGTCGGCGGGCTCGTCCAGGCCGAGGTCGAGGTGCTCAAGCGGCTCACGGAGTCGCCCGAGCGGCCGTACGCGGTCGTGTTGGGCGGGTCGAAGGTCTCCGACAAGCTCGGGGTCATCGACCACCTGCTCACGAAGGCGGACACCCTGGTCATCGGCGGCGGGATGGTCTTCACCTTCCTCGCGGCCCAGGGCCACGGCGTCGGCTCGTCGCTGCTGGAGGAGGACCAGATCCCGGTCGCCCGCGAGTACCTCTCCCGGGCCCAGGAGCTGGGCGTCTCGATCGTCCTGCCGACCGACGTCGTCGTGGCGCCGGAGTTCAAGGCCGATGCGCCGGCCACCACCGTCACGGTCGACCAGATCCCCGACGACCAGATGGGGCTCGACATCGGACCGGAGTCCGCCGAGGCGTTCGCCGACGTGATCCGTGGCGCGAAGACGGTCTTCTGGAACGGCCCGATGGGCGTGTTCGAGATGGCGCCGTTCGCCGCCGGCACCCGCACGGTCGCACAGGCGCTGACCGAGGTCGACGGCCTGTCCGTCGTGGGTGGTGGCGACTCCGCGGCCGCCGTGCGGCAGCTGGGCTTCACCGACGACCAGTTCGGTCACATCTCGACCGGTGGTGGCGCCAGCCTGGAGTACCTCGAGGGCAAGACGCTCCCGGGTCTGGCTGTTCTGGAGGAGAAGGCATGACGCGTACCCCGTTGATGGCGGGCAACTGGAAGTCCAACCTGAACCATCAGGAGGCGGTGGTCCTGGTCCAGAAGCTGGCGTGGACCCTGTCGGACAAGAAGCACGACTACGCCAAGAGCGAGGTCGTCGTCATCCCGCCGTTCACCGACCTGCGCAGCGTCCAGACGCTGATCGACGGCGACAAGCTGCCGATCGGCTACGGCGCGCAGGACGTCTCGTCGCACGACGGCGGGGCGTACACCGGCGAGATCTCGGCGGCGATGTTGGCCAAGCTGGGCTGCTCCTACGTCGTCGTCGGTCACTCCGAGCGACGTGAGTACCACCACGAGTCCGACCAGCTCGTCAACGAGAAGGCCGCCAAGGCGCTCGCCGCCGGCATGACCCCGATCGTGTGTGTCGGCGAGGGCCTCGAGGTCCGCCAGGCCGGCGAGCACGTCGCCTACACGCTGGGCCAGCTCGACGGTTCGCTGGCCGGTTTCACGGCCGAGCAGGTCGCCGGACTGGTCGTCGCGTACGAGCCGGTCTGGGCCATCGGCACGGGCGAGGTCGCCACTCCGGAGGACGCCCAGGAGGTGTGCGCGGCCATCCGCGGCCGCCTGGCCGAGACCTGGGGTGCGGACGTGGCCGACCAGACACGTATTCTGTACGGTGGATCGGTCAAGGCCGCGAACGTGGCCGCTATCATGGCTAAGCCCGACGTCGACGGCGCGCTCGTCGGCGGGGCCAGTCTGGTCGCGGAGGAGTTCGCCGGGATCGTCCGGTTCTACGACATGCCCGACCTCGCGGGGTCCTGACGAAAGGAGAGACGTGGTCATCGCGTTCTCCCTGCTGCTTACCCTGAGCAGCCTGCTCATGATTGTCCTCGTGCTGATGCACAAGGGCCGAGGTGGCGGCCTGTCCGACATGTTCGGCGGAGGTGTGTCGAGCTCGCTCAGCGGCTCGTCCGTCGCCGAGCGCAACCTCGACCGCATCACGGTCGGCACCGCGGCGGTGTGGGTCGTGTGCGTCTTCGCGCTCGGCCTGCTGCTGAAGGTGAGCAACTGATGGCCGCCGGCGCGATTCGCGGCAGCCGCATCGGCTCCGGCCCCATGGGCGAGGCCGAGCGCGGCGAGGCGGCCCCCCGTCAGTTCATCTCGTACTTCTGCACCAACGACCACTCGATCACGCTGCAGTTCGCGATCGAGGCCGAGGTGCCCGTCGAGTGGGACTGCCCCAAGTGCGGCATGCCCGCCAGCATGGACTCGGACAACCGGCCGGATGCGCCGAAGACCGAGCCGTACAAGACGCACCTGGCCTACGTGAAGGAGCGTCGCTCCGAGACCGAGGCCGCCGACATCCTCAAGGAAGCCCTCGACACCCTGCGCAGCAAGCGCAAGGCGGGCGAGATCATCTTCTGATCGGGGCCGCCGCGCTCAGCGCGGCAGCTTCGACGCGGCCGCGGTGTCGAGGAACCACATGGTCTCCTCGATCCCGCGGGCGCCCGCGGCCGGCGCCTCGTCGATCGGCGTGCCGGCCAGAGCCTTCGCGACCGCCTCGGCCTTGTCGGCGCCCGACACGACGAACCACGTCGCACGCGTGTGGTTCAGGGCCGGATAGGTCAGCGTGATCCGCTCCGGCGGCGGCTTGGGGGAGTCCAGCACCTCGACCGCCAGCCGCTCGAGCTCGTGCACCTGCGGGTGCCCCGGGAAGAGCGATGCGATGTGGGCATCGGGGCCCACCCCGAGCAGCACGACGTCGAACGGCTCCTCCGGCAGTTGTGCGGCATACGCGTCGGCCGCCTCGGCGATCTCCAGCCCTCCATCGAGGGCCGGCATCGCATGGATGTGCTCGTCGGGAACGGCGAGCCGGTCCAGGAAGCCCTCGCGGGCCTGGCGGTCGTTGCGATCCTCGTGGCCCTCGGGGACGAAGCGCTCGTCGCCCCACCAGTAGTGCGCCGCCGACCACCGGGCGCCGCTCTCGGCCGAGAGGCGTCCGTAGATCTTGGTCGCGATCGAGCCGCCGGTCAGCACCAGTCGCGGCGTGCGGTCCGTGAGCTGGATGGACTGCACCCGGGAGGCCAGTTGCCGCGAGACCGCCAGCGCGAGGTCGTCACCGCTGTCGAAGATGCGAATGGTCATCGCTCATCCCTTCGTCGTGTTGCCGTCGAGGTGCGCCAGGGTCTCGCCGTACACCTCGTCGGCGTCCAGGCGTCGGAGGTCCTCGGCCAGCAACTCGGGGATCGTGCGGCGCCGGATCGGCACGATGCGCGACGCCGAGCCCGGCACGCTGAATTCACAGCTCATCGTGTCGACCCGCCGGATGTCGATGTCACCGACGTCGGTGAAGAGCGTGACGCGCTGGATCTGTGGTCCGGAGTCGTCGTCGACGAACTCGATGGGCACCTTCAGTCGGCACTCGAGCCAGGCGCGCAGCAGGACCGCGACCGGGTTGATGTCGTCGGCCTGGATCCGGCCGCCCGACACGGTTCCCGTGGTCTGGTCCAGCGCGGCGGCCAGCAGGGCACGCCACAGGGTCAGCCGCGTCCACGCCAGGTCGTTGTCGCCGGGGCTGTATCCCGGAGCGAGCTGGTGCAGCCACTTGACGGGGGAGGGGGTGCGCTCGGAGTCGGTCAGACGCCGCCGGGCGAGACGACCGATCGGGTCCTTCGACGGCTCCTGCGGGCCGATGCCCGGCCACCACGCGACGACGGGGGAGTCGGGCAGCAGCAGCGGCAGGACGGCGGACTCGGAGTGCTTGACCAGCGGGCCGGACATGCGCAGCAACACCGACTCGCCGGGCGATCCCGCGCCGACCCGCACGCGGGCGTCCAGGCGGGGCTTGCCGCGCCCGTCGCCGAGGATGACGCCCAGGACGCGGGACGGGTGCTCGTGCTGCAGGACGTTGGCGGCCTTCATGGCCTCGGCCACGTTGTCCTCGTCGGTGACGATGAGCAGCGTCAGGACCATGTCCATCGCCGGGCTGCCCGCGAGGGCGCGACCCTTGGTCAGTGCCTTGGCGACCGCCGAGGCGTTGGTGTCCTCCAGGACCATGTCCATGTCAGGGTCGCCTCCAGACGCGTCCGTCGCGGGCCAGCATCTCGTCGGCCGACTGGGGCCCCCACGTGCCGGCCTCGTAGGTGTCGATCGTGCGCTTGCGCGCCCAGTGGTCCATCACGGGGTCGAGGATCTCCCAGGAGAGCTCGACCTCGCGGTGCTGCGGGAACAGCGGCGGGTCGCCGAGGAGCACGTCCAGGATGAGCCGCTCGTACGCCTCGGGGCTGCTCTCGACGAAGGATCCGCCGTAGACGAAGTCCATGTTGACGTCGCGGATCTCCATCGTCGTGCCGGGCACCTTGGCGCCGAAGCGCATCGTGACGCCCTCGTCGGGCTGGATCCGCATCACCAGCGCGTTGTGGCCCAGCTCGGTCACGTCGATGTTCTCGAAGGGCAGGTGCGGTGCCTTCTTGAAGATGACGGCCACCTCGGTGACGCGCCGGCCCAGTCGCTTGCCGGTGCGCAGGTAGAAGGGGACACCGGCCCAGCGGCGGGTGTGGATGTCGAGTCGCAGCGCGGCGTAGGTCTCGGTCAACGAGCCGTCGTCGATGCCGTCCTCGCCGCGGTACCCGACGACGGGCTGGCCGCCGGCCCAGCCTTCGACGTACTGGGCGCGCGCCGTGTGCTTGTCGAGGTCGTCGGGCAGCCGCACGCTGCGGAGCACCTTCTGCTTCTCGGCTCGCAGGCTGGACGCGTCGAAGGCGACGGGCTCCTCCATCGCCACGAGTGCCAGCAGCTGCAGCAGGTGGTTCTGGATGACGTCCCGCGCGGCGCCGATGGCGTCGTAGTAGCCGGCGCGCGAACCGATGCCGATGTCCTCGGCCATGGTGATCTGGACGTGGTCGACGTAGTTGGCGTTCCAGACCGGCTCGAACATCTGGTTCGCGAAGCGCAGCGCCAGGATGTTCTGGACCGTCTCCTTGCCGAGGTAGTGGTCGATGCGGAACACCGACTCGGCCTCGAAGACGTTGCCGATGAGGTGGTTGAGCTCCTTGGCCGACTCGAGGTCGTGGCCGAACGGCTTCTCGATGACGACCCGGCGCCAGCCCTCGCCGGGCTTGGCCAGCCCGTGCTCGTCGATCTTGGACACGACCGTGGGGAAGAGGCCGGGCGGGATCGAGAGGTAGAACGCGTGGTTGCCGCCGGTGCCCTGGCGCTCGTCGAGTTTGGTGAGCGTCTTGGCGAGCTCCTCCCAGGCATCGTCGTCGTCGAACTGGCCCGGGACGAAGCGGATCCCGGCGGCGAGCTGCTTCCAGACGGTCTCGCTCCACTCGGTGCGGGCTCCGGCCTTGGCGGCCTTCTTCAGCAGGGAGGCGAAGGTGCCGTCCCCCCAGTCGCGCCGGGCGAACCCCACGAGGCCGAAGCCCGGGGGCAGGAGGCCGCGGTTGGCGAGGTCGTAGATCGCCGGGATCAGCTTCTTGCGGGCGAGGTCGCCTGTGACCCCGAACATCACGACCGTGCAGGGCCCCGCGATCCGCGGCAGCCGCCGGTCGCGTGGGTCGCGCAGGGGGTTGGGGTTCATGCCAGGGCGTCCTTGATCGCGGCCAGACCCGCCTCGACGTCGTGCAGGTGCAGTCGCAGCACCGGGCGGCCCTTGTCGCGCAGCACGCTGGCGTCGCCGGCGGCCTGGGAGACGATGAACTGACCGAGGGTGAAGTCGCGCCCCGGCACGGGCACGTCCTGCACGGGGTCGGCGGTCACCTGCAGGAAGACGCCGCGTGGCGTCCCGCCCTTGTGGTACTGACCCGTCGAGTGCAGGAACCGCGGGCCCCATCCGAAGGTCACCGGTCGCGAGATCCGGCCCGACACCGCCGGGGCGAGGGACTCCAGCCCGGCCAGGGCCCAGCGGTCGAGGTAGAACTGCAGCGCGAGGTAGTCGTGCTCGCCCACCTGCTCGAGCAGCGCGGAGATCGCGTCCTCGATCGTGGCTGCGGACGAGCCGTAGATGTCGGCGACCTCACCCACGTGGTCCGGCTCGGGCAGCGAGGCGTTGCCGCCGAGCAGCTCGCGCGCCGCGGCCTTGGCGCTCTCGACGTCCGGTTGGTCGAACGGGTCGATCGACAGCAGTCGGCCGGCGACCGCGGTGGCGACCTCCCAGATCATGAACTGGGCGCCGAGCGAGGCCTCCACGCCCGCGGCCCACGGACGATCCGGGGCCTCACTCGTGCCGAGGTGGGCGACGAACTCGTCGGCAGTGATCGGGTCGTCGGGGGACTGGGCGACGACCGGCAGGATGCCGGTGTCCTCCTTGCCCGTGGACTCGGCCACCAGCTGCTCGATCCAGTCGCCGAGCCCGTGCTGGTCGTGGTCGTACAGGACGACCTTGTCGACGCCCTGCTGGGCGGCGACGCCGAGCGCGGTGCCCAGGCGCAGACCGGGGTTGCCGGTCTCATTGGCGCTGAGCTCGGGGACGAGCTCGCCGGCCTGGTCGAGCAGCGTCGCGATGTCGGCGCCGGCGATGCCGCTGGGGACGAGCCCGAACGCGGTGAGCGCCGAGTAGCGGCCGCCCACGTGAGGGTCGGCCCGGAACACGCGGTACCCCGCCGCCGTCGCCTCCTCGTCCAGGGGCGAGCCCGGGTCCGTCACGATCACCAGGTGGTCACGGGGGTCGAGCCCCGCGTCGGTGAAGGCCTGCTCGAAGATCCGGCGCTGGCTGTCGGTCTCGACCGTGCCGCCGGACTTGCTGGACACGACGACGACCGTCGACTCCAGGTCGCGGATCGCCGACCGGACCATGTCCGGGTTGGAGGAGTCCAACACGTCGAGCGGAACCCCCGCGGCCGCACAGATGACCTCCGGTGCGAGCGACGACCCGCCCATGCCGCACAGCACGACACGGGTGATGCCCCGGGACCGCAGGTCGTCGCGCAGCGCGACGATGTCCGGCACGAGGGCCCGCGAGGACTCGTGCAGGGTCACCCAGGACAGCCGGATCGAGGCCTCCGACTCGGCCTCGGGACCCCACAGGGTCCCGTCCTCGTCGAAGAGCCGGGAGGCGAAGCGTTCCTCGACGAGTCCCTCGACGGCCGCGTCGACCGACTCGTCCTGGGGTACGTGGATGCGGAGCCGGTACGTCATGTCAGGCCTTGTCGAGCTCGGCGCGGACGGTCTCGAGCAACTCGGTCCACGAGTCGTCGAACTTCTTGAGCCCTTCGGTCTCGAGACCCTCGACGACCTGGTCGTAGGTGATGCCTTGCGCCTCCAGCTCGTCCCAGACGCGCTGCGCCTCGTCGCCGCGGCCGGTGACCGTGTCGCCCTTGACCTCGCCGTGGTCGGCGAACGCCTCGAGCGTCTTCTCGGGCATCGTGTTCACGGTGCCGTCCACGACCAGCTCGGTGACGTAGAGGGTGTCGGAGTAGGCCGGGTCCTTGACTCCGGTGGAGGCCCACAGCGGCCGCTGCGGGTGGGCGCCCTTCGCCAGCAGGGCCTGCGCCCGGTCCGAGCCGAAGATCTCCTGGAAGGTCGCGTAGGCCAACTGGGCGTTCGCCAGGGCGGCCTTGCCGCGCAGCGGGCTGTCCTCGGGGAGTCGCCCGTCGACCTCGGCATCGACGCGGCTGATGAAGAACGACGCGACCGAGTGGATCTTCGACAGGTCGCGACCCTCGGCCGCCGCCTGCTCGAGGCCGTAGAGGTAGGCGTCCATGACGCCGCGGTAGCGCTCCAGGGAGAAGATCAGCGTCACGTTCACGCTGATGCCCTTGGCGATGGCCGCGGCGATCGCGGGCAGACCCTCGCGCGTGGCGGGGATCTTGATCATCACGTTGGGGCGGTCGATCTCGTTCCACAGCTTCTCGGCCATCGCGACCGTGCCGTCCGTGTCCCGGGCCAGGCCCGGCTCCACCTCGATCGAGACCCGGCCGTCGAAGCCGTCCGTGGCGTCGTAGACGGGGCGCAGGACGTCGCACGCGTCACGGACGTCCGTGGTGGTCAGGGCGAAGACCGTGGCGTCGACGTCGGCGCCGGCCGCCTTCAGCTCGGCGACCTGCTTCTCGTAGCGCTCGCCCTTGGAGAGGGCCGAGGCGAAGATCGTCGGGTTCGTGGTGACCCCGACGACGGAACGATCCGTCACCAGCTCGGCCAGGTTGCCGGTCTCGATCCGCTCGCGCGAGAGGTCGTCGAGCCAGATCGACACCCCCGCGTCGCTGAGAGCCTTCAGTCGTTCGGTCATGTCGATCACTCCTGGTGATGGGGTTCAGTGGGTGGTGTCGGGGAGCACCGGTCCCGTGGGCCGGGCGAACACGGGGACTCCGCCCTCGTGCTGCGCCGCCTGGATGGACTCGCGGGCCGCCTCGACCGCCGCGACGGCGGTGATGCCGAAGCGGTCGTACAGCTCGGAGTACGACGCCGAGGCGCCGAAGTGCTCCAGCGAGACGATGCGTCCGGCATCGCCGACGATGTCGCGCCAGCCGAACGCCACGGCCGCCTCGATGGCGACGCGAGCGCGCACGTGCGGCGGGATCACGCTGTCGCGGTACGCCTGGTCCTGCTCCTCGAACCATTCGCGACACGGCATCGAGACGACGCGCGCCGCGATGCCCTCCTCGGCCAGGGCTGCTCGCGCGGCCACGGCCAGCTGCACTTCCGAGCCCGTGGCCACGAGGATGACGTCGGGCGTCGCGTGGTGCAGGTCGGCGGGGGAGTCGAGCAGGATGTAGGCGCCCTTGGCGGCGTCGGACGCCGGGGCGTACTCGCCGTCGCGGGGGAAGACCGGCAGGTTCTGCCGGCTCAGCGCCAGGGCGGCGGGTCGGTGGTGGCGCTGCAGGATCGTCGACCAGACGGCCACGGTCTCGTTGGCGTCCGCGGGGCGGACGACGTCGAGGCCGGGGATCGTGCGCAGGGCGGCGAGGTGCTCGACCGGCTGGTGCGTCGGTCCGTCCTCGCCCAGGCCGATCGAGTCGTGCGTCCAGACGTAGGTGACGGGCAGCTCCTGCAGCGCGGCCAGCCGGACGGCGGGGCGCATGTAGTCGCTGAAGACCAGGAACGTGCCGCCGTACGGGCGGGTGGGCCCGTGCAGCGCGATGCCGTTCATGATCGAGCCCATCGCGTGCTCGCGGATGCCGAAGTGCAGCACCCGGCCGTACCAGTCGCCGGTGAACTTCTTGGTCGAGTTCTGCGGCGGCAGGAAGGAGGGCTGGTCCTTGGGGGTCGTGTTGTTCGAGCCGGCCAGGTCGGCCGAGCCGCCCCACAGCTCCGGCAGGGTCGCGGCGGCGGCGGTGAGGAAGTCGCCCGAGGCGACGCGGGTGGCGACACCCTTCTCGCTGGGCTCGTAGACCGGGAGGTTCGCGTCCCAGCCCTCGGGCAGCTCGTGGCGGGTCATCCGGTCGAGCAGTGCCTTGCGCTCGCCGTTGGCCGTGACCCAGAGGTCGAAGCGGGTCTGCCACTCCTCGTGCGCCGCCTCGCCGCGCTCCAGGGCCTGGCGGGTGTGCTCGAGGACCTCGTCGGCGACGGCGAAGTCGACCTCGGGATCGAAGCCGAGCAGCTTCTTGGTGGCCTTGATCTCGTCGGCGCCCAGGGCCGAGCCGTGCGAGGCGCCGGTGTTCTGGGCGTTCGGTGCGGGCCAGGCGATGATCGTGCGCAGGACGATGAGGCTCGGGCGGTCGGTGACGCGCTTCGCGGCCGCGAACGCGTCGGCGAGGGCGTGGACGTCCTCGCGGTACTCGCCGCCGCCGTGGGTCCAGTCGACGGTCTGGACGTGCCAGCCGTAGGCCTCGTAGCGCAGCGCGACGTCCTCGGTGAACGCGACGTCGGTGTCGTCCTCGATGGAGATCTTGTTGTCGTCGTACAGGACGGTGAGGTTGCCCAGCTGCTGCAGGCCGGCGAGCGAGGAGGCCTCGGCCGAGACGCCCTCCTGCAGGTCGCCGTCGGAGCAGATGGCGTAGATGTCGTGGTCGAACGGGCTCTCGCCCGGACCGGCGAACGGGTCGAAGAGGCCGCGCTCGCGGCGGGCGGCCATGGCCATGCCGACCGCGTTGGCGACGCCCTGGCCGAGCGGGCCGGTGGTGACCTCGACGCCGGGGGTGTGGCCGTACTCGGGGTGACCCGGCGTCTGACTGCCCCAGGTGCGCAGGGACTGGAGGTCCTCGAGCGTCATCGGGTAGCCCGCCAGGTACAGCTGGATGTACTGGGTGAGGCTCGAGTGGCCGCATGACAGCACGAAGCGGTCGCGCCCGATCCACGACGGATCGGCGGGATCGTGCCGCATCAGCTTCTGGTAGATCAGGTAGGCGGCAGGCGCCAGGCTCATCGCGGTTCCGGGGTGGCCGTGACCGGCCTTCTGGACGGCGTCGGCCGCCAGCAACCGCGCGGTGTTGACGGCGCGGTCGTCCAACTCCGACCAGTCGAGCGTCGGTTCAGATGCGTGGGGGCTGTGGGTCACCGCGGAACTCCTGGGTCGTCACGAGGTCGGTCGAACAAGGTCTGCCTCCTGAGCCTATCCGCCGGGCATTAGACTCTGCCATGTGACCGTCACTCCGCACGCCGCCGACGAGCACACCCGTATCGATCGGCCCGGGCGCCGCGATGTGGTGCTCGCGTACGTGGCGCTGACCAAGCCCCGCATCATCGAACTGCTCCTGCTGACCACGGTTCCGGTGATGTTCCTCGCCCAGAAGGGCGTCCCCGACCTGTGGCTCGTCGTGGCCACGCTGATCGGTGGCTCCCTGTCGGCCGGCTCCGCGAACGCTCTGAACTGCGTCGTGGACGCCGACATCGACCAGAAGATGCGCCGCACCGCCCGCCGGCCGCTGCCGCGCCACCACGTGGGCACGCGGGAGGCGCTGGTCTTCGGTCTGGTGCTGGGCGTGCTCTCGACCGCCTGGTTGGGACTGACGGTCAACTGGCTGTCCTCGGCGCTGGCGCTGGCCGCCAACGTCTTCTACGTCGTCGGATACACGATGATCCTCAAGCGCCGTACGACGCAGAACATCGTCTGGGGCGGCGCCGCGGGCTGCTTCCCGCCGCTGATCGGCTGGACGGCCGTCACCAACGAGCTGGCCTGGACGCCGTTCCTGCTCTTCCTCGTCGTCTTCTTCTGGACCCCGCCGCACTTCTGGGCGCTGGCGATGCGCTACCGCGAGGACTACTCGGCGGCGAACGTGCCGATGCTCCCGTCGGTCGTGCCGTCGGCCGAGGTCGGCCGGCAGATCGTCCGCTACACGTGGGCGACGGTCCTGACCTCGCTGGTGGTCTGGCCGGTCGCCGACACGGGCTGGTTCTTCCCGTCGATGGCGATCCTGCTGGGCATCGTGTTCCTCATCGAGGCCTACGACCTGCGCGCCCGTGCCCGCGAGACCGAGGAACTGTCGATCATCAAGCCGATGCGCCTGTTCCACTTCTCCAACGCGTACCTCGCGCTGCTGTTCGTCGCTGCGGCGGTCGATCCCTTCATCGGCTGACGACGCCGTAGGCTCGCGTCATGCGCGCTTTCCTCGTCTGGATCCTGCCCGCCGCCGCTGCCTTCGCCGCGTGGTGGATCTTCCTCGGTACCGACTCCGACGACCAGTACACGGTCGGCCAGGTGGCCGGGCTCGTCGTCGTCCTGCTCGTCATCGCGGTGGCCGCCGGCTGGCTCGCGCGCACGATGGACCTGCTGCCCCTCGTGGTCTCGGCCGTGGTCGGGATCTCGGCGGGCTGCTGGTCCAGCTGGTCCGACGACGACAGCGGCATGTTCGCCATCGGCTGGCTGATGGTCACCGCCGGGGCGGCGATCGCCGCCACCGTGGTGATCGTGGGCTCGTGGGCGGTGCGTCGCCGGGTCGACGTCAAGGGCCGACCGGCTGCGTGACCGTGCGGATCGAGCAGCTCGAGCCTGACGACTGGCGCCGCTGGCGTGACGTGCGCTCGCGCGCCCTGGCCCTGGACCCCACGGCGTTCGCGTGCTCGGCCCACCGGCTCGGCCCTCGGACCCCGGAGGATCAGTGGCGCGAGCGCATCGCCTCGGCTGAGGGCATCTTCCTGGCCGTCGACGATGCCGGTGAGGACGTCGGGATGGTGGGGCTGTCGACGGCCGACGCCCCTGAGCTGATCTCGATGTGGGTCGCACCGCAGGCGCGCCGGCACGGGGTCGGCCACGCGCTGGTGGACGCCGTGGTCGCTCGCGCGGGCCGCCGGCCGCTGTCCCTGCGGGTGATGGCCGACAACGCCGCGGGGATCGCGTTCTACGCCGGCTGCGGGTTCGAGCTCGTCGGACGCGAGCCGGACGACGAGGGCACCCTCACGATGCGACGGGACGCGCCGTCAGCAGCCACCGCGTGGCCAGCGCCAACAGAACGGCCGCCCCGACCAGGTGCGCCGCGACCAGGACGATCGGCAGATCAGTGAAGTACTGCACGTAGCCGATGAGGCCCTGGGCCAGTCCGGCCACGAGCACCCACGCGCCGGCCTTGCGTGCACGACCCCGGGTGAGGACGATCGCGGCGACGGTCAGGATCAGGAAGAGCCACACGCTGATGGCGTGGATCCGGCTCCACCAGGCGGGGTCGAGCTCGTTGCGCGGCGCGCTGGCGTCACCGGCGTGCGGTCCGCTGCCGGTCACGATCGTGCCGATGTAGATCACGGCCAGCAGGACGACGTAGGCACCCTGGACGATCCACGCCGGGACGCGCCCGACGGTGCCTTCGTCCGGGCGCAGGGTGACCAGGAAGATCGTCGCGGCGACGACCAGCGCCATCGAGAGGATCAGGTGCAGCGACACGATCCACGGGTTCAGTTCGGTCAGCACGGTGATGCCGCCGATGACGCCCTGGAACGGGATCCCGATGGCGATGCCGAGCACGAGACGCAGCTGGTTGCGCGTGGCTCCGGTCCAGCGCCACGTTGCGAGCACGGTGCCGATCGCGATGACGATGAGCACGTAGGTCAGGGTGCGGTTGCCGAACTCGATGACACCGTGCCAGCCGAGCGCTCCGTGCGGCACGAACGACTCGTCCGTGCAGCGCGGCCACGTCGGGCAGCCCAGGCCGGAGCCGGTCAGCCGGACGAGGCCGCCGGTCAGGATGATCAGGGTGTTGGCGACGAGGTTGGCCCACGCCCACTTCTCGACCGTCGACTGCGACACCGTGCGTCGCGAGACTGTGTTCATTCCCATCGAAACCACCTTCCGGCGGCGGCCGCGGCCACGAGGGCCCACGCGGCGAGCACCACCACGACGAACGTACCGGGCGATCCGGTGGCGAAGGCGTCACGCAAGCCCTCGCCCAGTGCCCCGGACGGCAGCAGCCTCAGCGCTTCGGCCACGGCGTCCGGGTAGCGGTCGAGCGGCAGCAGGACACCGCCGCCGACCAGGAGGAGCACGTACACGAGGTTCGCCCCGGCCAGGGTCGCCTCGGCGCGCAGGGTGCCGGCCATGAGCAGGCCCAGGCCGCCGAAGGCGACGGTGGCCAGCAGGGCGAGCACGACCAGCCAGAGCCAGCCGGAGACGCCACCGGACGGACGCCAGCCCAGCGCGACGGCGAGTGCGCCGAGGACGACGAACTGGCCGAGCTGCAGGACGACGACCGCGGCGACCTTGCCGCCCAGGAGCCCGCTGCGCGACAGCGGCGTGGCGCCGAGGCGCTTGAGCACCCCGTAGCGGCGCTCGAAGGCCGTCGCGATGGCCAGCGAGGTGAAGGAGGTCGAGAGGATCGCGAGCGCCAGCACGCCGGGCGCGACGACGTCGATGGGGCGGTCCCCGCCGACGAGGCGCTCCGACCGCGAGCCGGCGACGAGCAGCAGGATCGGGATGACGAACGTCAACAGCAGCTGTTCGCCGTTGCGCAGGGTCAGCCGCAGCTCCATCGCGGTCTGCGCTGCCAGCCGGCGTCCGCGCGAGGCGGCGCCGGGGGCGGGGGAGAGGTCGAGTGAGGTCATCGCAGGTCCCGCCCGGTCAACTCGAGGAACCGGTCCTCGAGGGTCTGGTGTTCGACGAGGACCGAGTCGATCAGCACGCCGTGGGCGGCGCACCACCCGGTCACCCGGTGCAGCACGGACGGGTCCACCTCGGTGGTGAGCACGTAGAGGCCCGGCTCGGGCTCGGTCACCGTCGCTCCCGGCGGCAGCTCGGCGGCCAGCGAGGCACGGTCCAGGCTCGCGCGGGCGCGCAGCCGGATCGTGTTCTGGGCGCCGACGGCGACGAGCTCGTCCGGCGTGCCGGACGCGATGACCCGGCCGGCGTCGATGATGTGGACGTGGTCGGACAGCTCCTGGGCCTCGTCCATGTAGTGCGTCGTGAGGACGGTCGTGACCCCGTGGGAGCGCAGCTCGTCGACGAGGTCCCACGTCGCGCGGCGGGACTGCGGGTCGAGGCCCGCGGTGGGCTCGTCGAGGAAGACCAGCTCGGGCCGGCCGATGATCGCCATCGCCAGCGAGAGCCGCTGCTTCTGACCGCCGGACAGTCGTCGGTACGGCGTCCGGACGAACGACTCCATGCCCAGCCGCTCGACGAGGGGCTCGACCGGCAGGGGAGTGGCGTGGAGCGAGGCCATGTGGCGCAGCATCTCGCCGGCGCGAACGCCGAGCCAGGCGCCGCCGGACTGCAGCATGACCCCGACGCGGGGGCGCAGTGCCTCGGCGTCGGCGACGGGATCGAGTCCCAGTACGCGCACCGTGCCGGACTGGGGACGGCGGAAGCCCTCACACGTCTCGATGGTCGTGGTCTTGCCCGCACCGTTCGGTCCGAGGATCGCGGTGACCGTGCCGGGCTGGACCGTCAGATTCACTCCGTCGACCGCTCGGACGACCGCGTCGCCGCGGCCGTAGTGCATGACGAGGTCGCGAACCTCCACGGCGGGAACAGACGTCGTCGAGGGCACCAGAACATTCTAGTTGTGGCAGGTTGAAGCCATGGACCTGCCCGTGATGCCGCCGGTCGCGCCGATGCTCGCCAAGTCCGCCAAGCAGGTGCCTCGCGGCGACGAGTGGCTCTACGAGCCGAAGTGGGACGGCTTCCGGGCCCTGATCTTCCGCGACGGCGATGAGGTCGAGATCACCAGCCGCTCGACGAAGCCGTTGACCCGGTACTTCCCGGACGTCGTGGAGGCGGTCCGCGCGCACACGCCCGAGCGGTGCGTCCTCGACGGCGAGATCGTGATCGCGATGGACGGTCGGCTGAGCTTCGACGCACTGAGCAACCGCATCCACCCGGCCGCCTCGCGCGTGACGATGCTCAGCCGAGATACGCCCGCGTCCTTCGTGGCCTTCGACCTGCTCGCCCTCGGTGACCGGTCCTTCCTCGACGAGCCGTTGGCCGTCCGGCGGGCGGCGCTCGTCGACGCGCTCTCCGCGGCGACCGCGCCGATCCACGTCACCCGGGTCACCGAGGACCCCGACGAGGCGCAGCGCTGGTTCACGACCTTCGAGGGCGCCGGACTGGACGGCGTGATCGCGAAGCGCCTCGACGGCCCGTACGCGCCGAATGGGCGCACGATGGTGAAGGTCAAGCACGCCCGCACCGCCGACGTCATCGTGGCCGGCTACCGCCTCCACAAGAACTCCACGCCGGAGCGGCCGCTGCTCGGCTCCCTGCTGCTGGGCCTGCATGCCGACGACGGGCGCCTGCAGCACGTCGGGGTCGCGGCGTCGTTCACCGAGAGTCGGCGCGCCGAGCTGATCGAGGAGCTCGCGCCGCTGGAGGTGGCGCCGGGTGAGTCGCACCCCTGGGACCGGTGGCGCGACGACGAGGCGCAGGCGTCCGGACGGCTGCCGGGCGGGCAGAGCCGGTGGACCGGCACCAAGGACCTGTCGTTCGTGCCGCTGCGGCCCGAGCGTGTCGTCGAGGTCGCCTACGAGCACATGGAGGGCGAGGGCGACCAGGCACGCTTCCGCCACACCGCGCGGTTCCAGCGCTGGCGCCCCGACCGCGAGCCCGAGTCGTGCACGTACGCGCAGCTGGAGGAGGTCGCCCGCTACGACCTCGACAACGTCTTGCTCTAGTCGTTCCAGCGGCAGGTCGCCGTCCCGCCGGGGTAGGCCGCCGTGGCCTTGATGATGACGGACCCGTCCGCGTCGAGGATGCGGCACGTGGGGATGTCCCGGCCGTCGTTCGCCGTCGCGTCCAGGCGGACCCCACCGTCCACGGCGCCGATGTCGGTGCTCCAGCCCGGGTCGACCGCAGTCTCGGTGTACTCGTCGGTGCCGTCGGACCAGATCACGTCCACGCCCGTGCCGTCGCGTGAGTCGACCTCGAGCGTGTACCGGGCGGCGAAGTCGCCATCGCCACCGGACCAGTCGCCCAGGTCGATCCCCGGGTCCTCCGTCGGGACCAGCGACGACACGAGGAACAGCACCACGACGCCGATCGCGACGGCCGCGGCGACGACGACGCCGCGGTTCTTCGCGCCGACGGGGCCGAACTGGCGCGGTGGCGTCGACGGAGGCGGCGTCAGCTGGCCCAAGGGCACCCGCTCACCGTTCAACAGCATGTATCCGTCAGGGAGCCGCTCGCGCGATCCGCGCGAGGGCCGGGGCGTGGCTCGCGTGGTGGACCCGGTGGGCTCGACCCGCTCGGTCCAGGCCTGACCGTTCCAGAACCGCTGGCCTCCGCTGCCGGCCGGATCGTCGTACCAGCCCGCAGGCGCCTTCTGGTTCACGCGTTGAGGATACGGCCGGGACCGGGGCGGCCGGGCAGGCTCTCGGGAAACTGATGGTGGCGGTGTGATCTGCGTTACATCTAGGGTGTGGGCACCCCCCATGTCGCCCATGGACAGGACCCACGCTGATGGCCTCATTCCTCCCGCTGCGCAGGAAGGCCTCCGCGGCCGTCCTGGCGTTGGCGCTGCCCGCCCTCGCCGCGGCCAGCATCGTTCCCGTCGCCTCCGCCGCGCCTCCGGGCCCGGCCGCGGTGTCCCTCGAGCGCCTCCCGGACGAGGTGCCGTCCGTCGTGTCGATCACGGTGCCCGGCACGGCCGAGCTCGACCGGCTCGTCGCGACGGGTGTCGATCTCGATCATGGCGTGGAACAGCGTCCGGGCGGTCTCGAGGTGCGCGCGATCATCACGGGGAACGAGGCCAAGGCGTTGCGCACAGCGGGCTTCGAGACCGGAGAGACCCTCTACACGCAGCAGGACACCGACGCGGCGCTCGACCAGCGGGACGCGACGATCCGCGCCGCGAAGGCCGCCAACGCGGCCTTCGTGGACGAGGCGACGCATCCCGACGTCTCCGACGTGAAGATCACCCGGGCCGAGTACTACACCGTGTTCGGCACGCCCGTGCTGTCGGTGGAGGCGAAGTGGGCGAACGGGCAGGACGCCAACACGGCGCTGACGGTGGAGCGCGACAGCGGTCCCGGTACGGCGTTCGGCAGCGGCGGGACCCAGACGATCAACCGCTTCGTCGACGCGAACGTCTACCTCTACCACCGCGGCGCCAGCCCCACGACGGGCGAGCAGGCGCTGACGAGCCGCCCGGACCGGATCAGGATCACCAGCCCCGGCGGGGACGTCGCGATCGCCAAGGTGACGGACTGGCTGCCCACCGGCGACGAACCCGACCCGTTCAAGGGCGACGGCTACCAGCAGGACTTCATCACGTCCTACCTCGATCCGACGCAGCTCTACGACCGCATCCACCAGTTGGCGACCGACTACCCGCAGCTGGCCGAGATCGTCGAGCTGCCCAACAAGACCAACGGCTACCGTCGCCTGGCCCAGGCGGTCGTTCCGGCCGGGACGACGTCGGCGGACGACCCGCGTCGGGTGGCGTTCGACTCGAAGCAGCTGGGGCACGAGGGAGGCAACGGGATCACGGTGCGCGTCGTGCACCCGACCGCAGCGGACCAGGCCCTGAGCGTGACGGTCGCGGACCGCGCGATCACCATCTCCTCGGCCACCGACGGCACGGGCATCGCCACGAGCACGGCCTCGGAGGTCGCGGCCGCCGTCGCGGCGAGCCCCGAGGCGAGCGCGCTCGTCTCGGCCTCCACCTACCGCGGCAACGCGGGGACCGGTGTCGTCCCGGCGACGCGGGAGACGACGCTGAGCGACAACCTCAAGGCGCCCGAGTACGTCTCGCGCAACCCGCACGAGGTCTACGCCATCAAGATCGGCAAGGTTCGCGACGGCTCCAAGCCGGGCGTCTTCTTCTACGCGCAGGAGCACGCGCGTGAGTGGGTCCCGCCGTTGGTGACGCTCGAGACCGCCGAGCGGCTCCTGCGCAACTACGCGACGCACGCGCCGACGCGCGAGCTCGTGGACAACCTGGAGATCTGGGTGCTCCCGTCGGTCAACCCCGACGGCGGCCACTACTCGTTCTACGACTACAACTCGCAGCGCAAGAACATGACGCGTCACTGCGCCGACGGCGGCGCCACCGACGCGAACGGCCGCGACCAGTGGGGAGTGGACGTCAACCGCAACTACGACGAGTACAGCTTCTTCGACGGCTACTCGGGCGCGAACGACGTGTGCACGAGCGGCACCTTCGCGGGTCCGGCCGAGCTGAGCGAGCCCGAGTCCCAGAACGTCGACTGGGTCGCCGCGCGCCCGAATATGAAGTGGTCGATGAACGTCCACAGCTCGGGCAACTACTTCATGTGGTCGCCGGCGGCCTACAAGGTCCCCGGCCGCGAGACCGCGCCCGAGCCGACGCTGGCCGAGGAGTCGCTGTTCCAGGGCTCGTCCTCGCGGATCCTGACCGCCATCAAGCGCCATCGTGGCCTGTCGGTGACCCCGGCGCGCACCGGTCGCGTGGTGGACACCCTCTACTCGGCGGCGGGCAACTCCGGCGACATGCTCTGGTACAAGTACGGGATCTACGCGTGGGACTTCGAGGTCGGCTCGACCTTCCAGCCGCCGTTCGAGGCGACGGACCCGAAGGGACCGGGTGCCCACCAGGAGGCCATGGAGTTCTCCAACGGCCTCATCGAGATGCTGCGCATCGCCCGGGACCACGACACCGACACGGTGTCGCCCGCCAGCGAGGTGAAGGTCACCGCGAGCGCCGCCGAGGGCAAGGTGAACGTCGAGTTCACGACGAACGAGCCGGCGAGCATCTTCTACACGACCGACGGCACGGTCCCGAACCTGCACTCGACGATGTACGCGGCCGCCGGTCTGCGTGAGGGTGGCGAGCGCCTCAAGGTCGACGAGGGCGCCGAGATCCGGTGGATCGCCGTCGACAGCCGGGGCAACGTCGAGCGGAACTTCGTCCCGGGGCGCGAGGGCAACTACCGCACGTGGATCGCCCGAGTCGGGTACGAGGCGCCGCTGCCGGCCACGTCGACGTCGCTGACGCTCGATCGGTACACGATCGGTGCCGGGAAGACCGGCGTCACCGCCTCCATCAAGGTGGCCGCCACCGGTGCGGGTGACCAGCCCGACCCCGAGGGCGTCGTCACGGTGTTCGTGGACGACGAGGCCGTCGGCTCGGCCGATCTGCGCGCTGACGGCACGGCGGAGATCGCCCTCCCGGCGATCCCCTCGGCCGGTCAGCGCCTGGTCACCGCGCAGTTCGGCGGCAGCGCCGAGCTCGCAGGGAGCACCTCGCAGCCCGTGGCGCTGAAGGTGCAGGCCTCCCCGGGCGTGCCGAGTGCAGTCGTCGACCTCATGGTGTCTCCGACGAGCGTCGTCGCCGGTCAGAAGCGTGCCAAGGCGTCCGTCACGGTCACGGTCGACCGCGACGGTGATGTCACGGCGGGCGAAGGCGTGGTCGACGTGTTCGTCGACGGCAAGCGACTCCGCACGGCCACGCTCGACCGCAACGGTCGCGCGTCGGTCGCGCTGGGCGCGTTCGCCACGACAGGCGCACGCCTCGTCACGGCGACCTACCGAGGCGCCGGCGGCGTCCCCGCCAGCTCGGCGGGCCCGATCGTCCTGCGGGTCACCAAGGCCACGGCCAAGGTGGCGCTCAAGGTCACGCCGAAGAAGGTCAGGACGACGACCCGCGCCCGGGTCACGGTCAGGGTCAAGGCCCCGGCGGGCGTGAACGCCCGCGGCAAGGCCCTCGTGCGGGTCGGCTCGCGCTCGTACGTGATCGCGATCAATGCGAAGGGCAAGGGCTCGGTCAAGCTGCCCCGTCTGAGTCGGGGCACGAAGCGGGTGACGGTCTCCTACCTGGGCAACGCCCACCTGAAGGCCGCCACGAAGAAGGGGAAGATCACGGTCCGCCGCTGATCGTCCCGCCGCCGGGCCGCCCCGCCGATCACTCGGCGGGGCGGTCGCGATGGCCTCCACTCGTGCGACGATGAGTCCCGCGCCTCGCGCGAGGTCGCGCACCGGGGGGAGGGCGGCATGGATCAGGACTTCCACCGGCTGCTGATCGACATGGCGGCCGAGGTCCACGAGGCGCCGGAGCAGGCAGTCCGGCACATCACCGAGTACGCCCGTACCGCCGTCAAGGGCGAGGACTCCGGCATCATGCTCGCCAAGGCCAAGGGCCGCGTCGAGACGTTCGCCGGCACCTCGGCGCCGGTCGAGATCGCCCATGACCTGCAGGCCGAGCTGGACGAGGGCCCGTGCCTCGATGCGATCCGCACCGGGGCCAGCTCCTACTTGGTCGTGAAGCTGCCGGACGCCCGATGGCCGCGCTGGTCCCTGCGGGCGCGAGACCTGGGATACCGCTCCACCATCAGCGCGCGGATGGAGGCGGCAGGACGGCGGTTCGGCTCCCTGAACGTCTACGACACTCGCGAGGTGGCGTTCACCCGCGCCGACCTCGAGGTGCTGGAGCTGCTCGCCTCGCATGCGGCGGTGGCCTACGCCAACGCCGAGACGAACGTCAACCTGCGGGTCGCGCTGGACAGTCGCAACGTCATCGGGCAGGCCCAGGGCGTGCTGATGCAGGTGTACGACCTGGACGCCGAGACGGCCTTCGCCTACCTGCGGCGGATCTCCCAGACCGAGAACGTGCGGCTGATCGAGGTGGCCCAGGAGCTGTTGCGCACCCGCTCGCTGACGGGCCACCCGGGTCTCCGCCCGGAGTCCGCCGGGCCCTAGCCGTCCTGCTTCTTGCGCGATGGCTGGACGCGCCGGGGCTCGCCGGGCATCTTCGGGTAGTCCGGCGGATAGGGCATCTCGCCCAGGCCGTTCTCCTCGTCGCGGTCGTACCAGTCGAGCAGGGTCTGCAACGAGTGCTGGACGTCGTCGATCTCGCGCCACGGGTCCGGACGCTGCTCGAGCAGCGCCGGAACGGTCGTGAGGTTGAAGTCGCGCGGGTCCTCCACGGCGAACAGCTCGTCCCACGTCATCGGCGTCGAGACCGGGGCGCCCGGCTTCGGCCGCAGGCTGTACGCGCTCGCGATCGTGCGGTCCCGGGCGTTCTGGTTGAAGTCGACGAAGATCGACTCGCCGCGCTCCTCCTTCCACCAGGCGGTGGTCACGCCGTCGTCGCGGCGCTCGAGCTCGCGGCCGAAGGCCAGGGCCGCGTGGCGCACGTCCGTGAAGGTCCACCGCGGCTCGATCCGGGCGAAGATGTGCACCCCACGATTGCCGCTCGTCTTGACGAAGCCCCGGATGTCGATCTCCTCCAACAGCTCCTTGGCGGCCTTGGCCACGCGCTGGGCGTCGGTGAAGTCGGTGCCCGGCTGGGGATCGAGGTCGATGCGGATCTCGTCGGGATGGTCGACGTCGGCGCGCCGCACGGGCCACGGGTGGAAGGTGACCGTGCCCATGTGCGCCGCCCATGCGGCCACCGCGATCTCGGTGGGACAGATCTCGTCGGCCCGCCGTCCCGAGGGGAAGTGGATACGCACCGTCTCGAGGTACGGGGGAGCGCCCTTGGGCACCCGCTTCTGGTAGAACGCATCCCCGTGGCTGTCGGCCCGGGTCGCCATGACCATGTCCTCACGGACGCCCTTGGGCCACCGCTCGAGCGTCGTCGGACGCTCGCGCAGTGCGCGCATGAGCCCGTCCTGGACGGCGACGAAGTACTCGACGACCTCGAGTTTGGTGATGTCCGGCGTGCGGTCGGTCTTCTCGTAGATGACCCGGTCCGGGCTCGAGACGCGCACGGCGCGCCCGCCGGCCTCGACCTCGACTGCTGATGCCCCCATGGCCCGACCCTAAGGGTCAGTCGACCTTGGTGACGATCGATTGGACTTTGAGCACCGGAACGTCGGTGCTGGCGGTGGTGGTCGGCGTGAGGAGATCCTGGGCGCCGCCGATCTCAGCACGACACTCCGGCTGGGGGCTTGGCGGTGTCGACGATCAGCCACGCGTCGTCGGCTCGCTCGAGGCGATGGCTGCTGGCGTACCAGCCCTGGGGCTCGGGCTCGGCGATCTGGACGTCAGCCTCGGCACCCCACTCGTCCTCCTGTACACACACCGTGGCGATCGCCGTGTCACCGTCGACCTCGGCGGTGAAGTCACGCAACTGGGGCTGGCCCACCCGGCGGAAGCCCATCTCGTCGAACTGCCGGTACTGCTGGCTCTGGGGCTCGATCATCCGGCGGCTCAGGATCCCGGAGAAGTCGGCGGTGTCGTAGCGACCCGAAGACTCCACGCGTACCCGCTCGGCCCAGAACGCCTCGAGGACGGTGACGACCTCATTCTCGGTCACGGCGGTCGGTGCGGTGGTGGGCGCCGGCGTCTCGGAGTCGCCCTCCTCGGTGCCGCACCCGCTCATGAGGAGCGTGGTCGCCAGTGCCAGGGAGCCGGCCGCGGTGCGCATCCTCGGAGTCAGCATGGTCGTGAGCGTAGTGATGTGACGCGCTTCAGCGCGTCCTGTTTCGGGGACAGTCCTCGATGAGGCCCGGCTCACTGAGGGCAGCCTTCGTTGAACGGGCGGAATCAATAACGCAACAATGGTGTTGTGAAATACGTGAACGCGGATCAAGAGGTGTCGCACGTCGACGACCTCTCGACGCGCGATCGCGTGGCCGAGAGCATCCTCGAGAACGGCCCGAGCACTGCCACGAGCCTGGCCAGCCGCCTCGGGCTCACGCCCGCGGCCGTGCGCCGCCACCTCGAGCACCTCGTCGAGCAGGGTCTCGTCGAGTCGCACGAGGAGCGCATCCGCGGACAGCGCCGCCGCGGCCGTCCGGCCCGGGTCTTCGCCCTGACCGCCGCCGGTCGCGACACGTTCGCCCACTCCTACGACGACCTCGCCGCCGAGGCGCTGCGCTTCCTGCGCGCCACCGGTGGCGACACGGCCGTCATGGACTTCGCCCGGCACCGGCTCGCCGACTTCCGCAGCCGCTACGAGCGACTGCTGTCCGGCGTGCCGATCGAGGAGCAGGCGTCGGTGCTGGCCCAGGCCCTCACCGCCGACGGCTTCGCCGCCTCGGCCAGCTCGACCCCGCTGGGCGAGCAGATCTGCCAGCACCACTGCCCGGTGGCCCACGTCGCCGAGGAGTTCCCCCAATTGTGCGAGGCCGAGACCGAGGTCTTCGCGGACCTGCTGGGCTCCCATGTCCAGCGACTCGCCACCATCGCCCACGGTGACGGCGTGTGCACCACGCACCTGCCGCGCGCCGCCCAGACCACCAGCACTGTGTCCCACCACGAAGGGGAGTCGCCATGACGACCACGAACGACACGACCTCGATCGAAGACCTGAACCCGGGTCTGAAGGATGTCGGAAACTACGAGTTCGGTTGGCACGACGCCGACATCGCCGGAGCCAGCGCGCAGCGCGGCCTCAGCGAGGCCGTCGTGCGCGACATCTCGGCCAAGAAGAACGAGCCCCAGTGGATGCTCGACCTGCGCCTGAAGGGCCTCAAGCTCTTCAACCGCAAGCCGATGCCGACGTGGGGCGCCGATCTGGACCAGATCGACTTCGACAACATCAAGTACTTCGTCCGGTCGACCGAGAAGCAGGCGACCACGTGGGACGAGCTCCCCGAGGACATCAAGAACACCTACGACCGCCTCGGCATCCCCGAGGCCGAGAAGCAGCGCCTGGTCTCCGGCGTCGCGGCCCAGTACGAGTCCGAGGTCGTCTACCACCAGATCCGTGAGGACCTGGAGCAGCAGGGCGTCATCTTCCTCGACACCGACACCGCGCTGAAGGAGCACCCCGAGCTCTTCGAGGAGTACTTCGGCACCGTGATCCCCGTCGGCGACAACAAGTTCGCCGCGCTCAACACGTCCGTGTGGTCCGGCGGCTCGTTCATCTACGTGCCCAAGGGCGTCCACGTCGACATCCCGCTGCAGGCCTACTTCCGGATCAACACCGAGAACATGGGTCAGTTCGAGCGCACGCTGATCATCGCCGACGAGGATTCCTACATCCACTACGTCGAGGGCTGCACGGCGCCGATCTACAAGACCGACTCGCTGCACTCCGCGGTCGTCGAGATCATCGTGAAGAAGGGCGCCCGCGTCCGCTACACGACGATCCAGAACTGGTCGAACAACGTGTACAACCTGGTCACCAAGCGCGCCACCTGCGAGGCCGGCGCCACCATGGAGTGGGTCGACGGCAACATCGGCTCCAAGGTCACCATGAAGTACCCGGCCGTCTACCTGATGGGCGAGCAGGCGCGCGGCGAGACGCTGTCGATCGCCTTCGCCGGCGAGGGCCAGTACCAGGACACCGGCGCCAAGATGGTGCACGTCGCACCGAACACGTCGAGCTCGATCCTGAGCAAGTCCGTCGCCCGTGGCGGCGGCCGCACGTCCTACCGCGGCCTGTTGCAGGTCAACGAGGGCGCCTACGGCTCGGCCAGCACCGTCAAGTGCGACGCCCTGCTGGTCGACCAGATCAGCCGCTCCGACACGTACCCGTACGTCGACGTCCGCGAGGACGACGTGACCCTCGGCCACGAGGCGACCGTCTCCAAGATCAACGACGACCAGCTCTTCTACTTCATGCAGCGCGGCATGGAGGAGGACGAGGCCATGGCGATGATCGTCCGCGGTTTCGTCGAGCCCATCGCTCGTGAGCTGCCCATGGAGTACGCGCTGGAGCTGAACCGACTCATCGAGCTGCAAATGGAGGGTGCTGTCGGATGACCACCATCGAACACACCGATCAGATGGCCGCCGCGTTGGAGCTGGACCACGTCCAGAGCCACCTGCATCCCGAGCCGTCCTACGACGTCGAGGCCCACCCCAAGCCGACCGGCCTGGAGGAGATCTGGCGCTTCACGCCGCTCAAGCGGCTGCGCGGACTGCTCGACGGCGACCCGTCGGACGCGCACCTGGAGTGGAAGGACGAGCTTCCCGCCGGCGCGACGCTGACCACGATCACCACCGACGAGGCCAAGGCGATCGGCGGCATCGCGCCGCTGGACCGGCTGTCCGCGTTGGCCGTGCAGAACGCCGGAGGGGCCACGCTGCTGTCGATCGACGGCGAGCTCGACGCCCCCGCGCGCATCACGCTCAGCGGCACCTCGACCGAGCGGACCGTGTGGGGCCACATCGTGGTCAAGGTCGCGCCCTTCTCGAAGGCCACGATCACCTTCGACCACGTCGGCTCGGCCACCTACGCCTCGACCGTCACGTACGTCGTCGGCGACGGTGCCCAGCTGGACGTCATCAACCTGGCCGACTGGGACGACGATGCCGTCCACGCCGTGCAGAACGGCATCAGCGTCGGCCGTGACGCGGCGGTCCGCTTCTTCGAGTTCACGCTCGGTGGCGACCTCGTCCGCTCGTCCACGAACGTCGACTACCGGGGCACCGGTGGCAGCGTGGACCTGCTCGGCGTGTACTTCGCCGACGCCGGCCAGCACCTCGAGCACCGTCAGTTCGTCGACCACACGGCGCCCAAGACCCGCAGCAACGTCGAGTACAAGGGCGCGCTGCAGGGTCAGGACGCGCACACCGTGTGGATCGGCAACGTCCTGATCCGCAAGATCGCCGAGGGCATCGAGACGTTCGAGCAGAACGACAACCTCGTCCTGACCGACGGTGCCCGCGCCGACTCGGTGCCGAACCTCGAGATCGAGACCGGCGACATCGCCGGCGCGGGGCACGCCTCGACGACGGGTCGTTTCGACGACCAGCACCTGTTCTACCTGCAGAGCCGCGGCATCGACCCGAGCGAGGCCAAGCGCCTCGTGATCCACGGCTTCTTCAACGACATCATCCGCCGCGTCGGCGTCCAGGACCTGCAGGATCGCCTGTTGGCCGCCATCGAGGAGGAGCTGTCCACCGTGGTCGGCACTCCCGGGGCGGTGGGTGCATGACCTTCCAGGAGGTCGCGAAGCTCGCTGACGTCCCCGAGGGCGCCGCCCTCGGGATCGAGTTCGAGGGCCATGACCTGGCACTCGTGCGCGACGGCGACACCGTCTACTGCATTCAGGACTGGTGCTCGCACGCCGAGATCCCGCTGTCCGACGGCGACGTCGAGGGCTGTGAGATCGAGTGCTTCCTGCACGGGTCGCGCTTCGACCTGCGCACCGGCAAGGCGCTGGGCCTCCCGGCCACCGAACCGGTTCCCGTCTACCAGACCAAGATCGAGGGAGAGACCGTGTGGGTCGACCTCCCCAACCAAGGAGAAAACGTATGAGCACCCTGGAGATCAAGAACCTCCACGTGTCCGTCGACACCGAGGACGGCGCCAAGGAGATCCTCCGCGGCGTCGATCTGACCATCAACTCCGGCGAGGTCCACGCCATCATGGGCCCGAACGGCTCCGGCAAGTCGACCCTCGCGTACTCGATCGCCGGACACCCCAAGTACACGGTCACCGACGGCGAGGTCCTCCTCGACGGCGAGAACATCCTCGAGATGAGCGTCGACGAGCGCGCCCGCGCCGGCCTGTTCCTGGCGATGCAGTACCCCGTCGAGGTTCCCGGCGTCTCGGTCGCGAACTTCCTGCGCACCGCCAAGACCGCCATCGACGGCGAGGCCCCCAAGCTGCGCACGTGGGTCAAGGACGTCAACGCGGCGCTCGAGCGCATGACGCTCGACCCGACCTTCGCCCAGCGCTCGGTGAACGAGGGCTTCTCCGGTGGCGAGAAGAAGCGCCACGAGATCGCCCAGCTCGAGCTGCTGAACCCGAAGTTCGCGATCCTCGACGAGACCGACTCCGGCCTGGACATCGACGCCCTGCGCGTCGTCTCCGACGGCGTCAACCGCTACTCGGCGCAGGGTGACCGCGGCGTGCTGCTGATCACGCACTACACGCGCATCCTGAACTACATCAACCCCGACTTCGTTCACGTCTTCGTCGCCGGCCGTCTGGCCGAGACCGGCGGCCGTGAGCTGGCCGAGGAGCTCGAGGTCTCGGGTTACGACAAGTTCCTCAAGGCGGCTCTCTGATCATGGCCGGCTTCGACGTCGAGGCGATCCGCAAGGACTTCCCCATCTTGTCCAGGACGATGGCGGGGGACCGCCCTCTGGTGTACCTGGACAGCGCCAACACGTCGCAGAAGCCGCGTCAGGTCGTCGAGGCGATCGAGCGTCACTACCTCGAGCACAACGCCAACGTCGCCCGCGCGATGCACCAGCTCGGCGCGGAGGCCAGTGAGGCCTTCGAGTCGGGCCGCGACAAGGTGGCGGGGTTCATCAACGCGCCCCGCCGCGAGGAGGTCGTGTTCACCAAGAACGCCTCTGAGGCGCTCAACCTGGTGGCGCGCGTCCTGGGTGACGGCGGGCGCGTCGGCGCGGGGGACGAGGTCGTGGTGACCCAGATGGAGCACCACTCCAACCTCGTGCCGTGGCAGCTGCTGACGCAGCGCACCGGCGCCGACCTGCGCTGGTACGGCGTGACGCCCGAGGGTCGTCTCGACCTCGACTCGCACACGCTGACCGAGCGCACCAAGGTCGTTGCGGTGACGTGGGTGTCGAACATGCTCGGCACGATCAACCCCGTGGCCGAGATCGTCCGTCGCGCCCGCGAGGTCGGTGCGCTCGTCGTGATCGACGCGTCGCAGGCCGTGCCGCAGCTGCCGGTCGACGTCGCCGCCCTGGGCGCCGACTTCGTCGCGTTCACCGGACACAAGATGGTCGGCCCGACCGGCATCGGTGTCCTGTGGGGCCGCTACGACCTGCTCGCCGAGCTGCCGCCGTTCCTCGGGGGCGGCGAGATGATCGAGACGGTGTCGATGGAGCGCACGACGTTCGCCGCGCCGCCGCACCGGTTCGAGGCGGGCACGCCGCCGATCGCGCAGTCCGTCGGGCTGGGCGCGGCGGTCGACTACCTGACCGGTCTGGGCATGGAGAACGTCGCGGCGCACGAGCAGCAGATCACCGCGTACGCACTGAGCGCGATGAACGAGTTGCCGGGCGTCACGATCGTCGGCCCCAAGGAGCCGGTCGATCGCGGGGGAGCGATCAGCTTCACCGTCGACGGGGTGCACCCCCACGACGTCGCGCAGCTGCTCGATTCGCAGGGCGTCGCCGTTCGCGCGGGTCACCACTGTGCCAAGCCGTTGCACCAGCACTTCGGCGTCCAGTCCACGACGCGTGCGTCGTTCTACCTGTACACGACCGAGGCCGAGATCGACGCGCTCGTCGCGGGGATCCGCCACACCCAGTCGTACTTCGGAGCGTGAGATGAACGCGTCAAACGTCGATGCGATGTACCAGGAGATCATCCTGGACCACTACAAGCGCCCGCACGGGGCCGGACTTCGCGACCCCTACGAGGCCGAGGTCCACCACGTGAACCCCACGTGCGGTGACGAGATCACCCTGCGCGTGCACCTGGAGGGGGAGCAGGTGGCGGACGTCTCGTACGACGCCGTCGGCTGCTCCATCAGCCAGGCGTCCGCCTCGGTGCTGAACGACCTGGTCGTCGGAAAGACCGTCGGCGATGCATTGACCACACTCGATGCCTTCCAGGAGCTCATGCAGGGCCGCGGTCAGGTCGAACCTGACGAGGACGTGCTCGAGGACGGCATCGCCTTCGCGGGCGTCGCGCAGTTCCCGGCGCGCGTGAAGTGCGCCCTGCTGTCCTGGATGGCCTGGAAGGACGCCGTCGCCCAAGCTTCGGCCAAGGAGGATTCATGACCACTGACCACAGCGATCTGCCCGACGTCACCGTGCAGCCCGGCGCCACGAGCGACGAGGACATCTGGGAGGCGATGAAGGACGTCGTCGACCCCGAGCTCGGCATCAACGTCGTCGACCTGGGCCTCGTCTACGGCGTCCACACCGACGAGCACAGCAACACGATCCTCCAGATGACCCTCACGTCGGCGGCCTGCCCGCTGACCGACGTCATCGAGGACCAGACCCGCGCTGCCCTCGACGGCCTGGTGAACGACTTCCGGATCGAGTGGGTCTGGATGCCGCCGTGGGGCCCGGACAAGATCACCGACGACGGCCGCGAGATGCTGCGCGCCCTCGGCTTCAACATCGGCTGAGTCGCCCCGCGACCCGCCACCGTCACCCCAATCTCCACTTTTGGAAACGGATCCACGTTACTGAGCGATCAGAACGTGGATCCGTTTCCAAAAGTGCGCAGTGAGGACGATTTCGCGCCGCGGGGGATGGCTCCGTAGACTGGCTCGGTGGACATGATCCGGCTGGAGTGACGCGCGAGCCTCTGCTCGACCCCTGCGTCCTCGCCCGTCCACCCTCACGAAGGCTCTTCCATGATCACCGCTTCCCACGTGGAGCTGCGCTTCGGCGCGCGCGTCCTGATGTCAGACGTCTCCTTCCAGGTCGCCCGTGGCGACAAGATCGGTCTCGTCGGGCGCAACGGCGCCGGCAAGACCACGCTGACCAAGATGCTCGCCGGTGCCGGCGGCGAGCCCGCCGAGGGCAGCATCACCCGCACCGGCACGGTCGGCTACCTGCCGCAGGACCCGCGCGTCGGCGACCCCAGCGTCACCGCCCGCGACCGCATCCTGGCCGCCCGTGGCCTCGACGAGGCGCTGCGCCGGATGCGTCAGGCCGAGAAGGACATGGCGTCCGAGGACGGCGCCGTGGCCGAGGACGCGATGCGTCGCTACTCGCGCGCCGACGCCGAGTTCGGTGCCGGTGGCGGCTATGCGGCCGAGTCCGAGGCGGCCACGATCGCGCTGGCGCTCGGTCTGCCCGAGCGCGTGCTCGAGCAGCCGCTCAGCACGCTGTCCGGTGGTCAGCGCCGCCGCATCGAGCTGGCCCGCATCCTGTTCTCGGACGCCGACATCCTGCTGTTGGACGAGCCGACCAACCACCTCGACGCCGACTCGATCGTGTGGTTGCGCAACTTCCTCAAGAACTTCTCCGGCGGCTTCGTGGTCATCAGCCACGACGTCGACCTGGTCGAGGAGACGGTCAACAAGGTCTTCTACCTCGACGCCAACCGCGGCCAGATCGACATCTACAACATGGGCTGGCGCCCGTACCTCAAGCAGCGCGAGGCCGACGAGGCCCGTCGCAAGCGCGAGCGCGCCACGGCCATGAAGCAGGCCGAGCGACTCATCGACCAGGGCAACCGCATGCGCGCCAAGGCGTCCAAGGCCACGGCCGCGCAGCAGATGCTCAAGCGCGCCGAGAAGATGATGGCCGGACTCGAGGACGTGCGCGTCGTCGACAAGGTCGCCAAGATCGCGTTCCCCAAGCCGGCGCCCTGCGGCAAGACGCCGCTCATGGCCACGGGCCTGTCGAAGTCCTACGGCTCGCTGGAGATCTTCACCGACGTCGACCTGGCGATCGACCGGGGCAGCCGTGTCGTCATCCTCGGACTCAACGGCGCGGGCAAGACCACGCTGCTGCGCCTGCTGGGCGGGGTCGACCAGTCCGACACCGGCGAGATCATCCCGGGGCACGGGCTCAAGATCGGCTACTACGCCCAGGAGCACGAGACGCTCGACACCTCACGCTCGGTGCTGGAGAACATGCAGAGCGCCGCGCCGCACCTGACCGACACCGAGGCGCGCAGCGTCCTGGGCTCGTTCCTGTTCACCGGCGACGACACGGCCAAGCCGGCCGGCGTGCTGTCCGGTGGCGAGAAGACCCGACTGGCCCTGGCCAGCCTCATCGTGTCCTCGGCCAACGTGCTGCTGCTGGACGAGCCGACCAACAACCTCGACCCCGCGTCACGCGAGGAGGTGCTGGCGGCGATCCGCTCCTACGAGGGCGCGATCGTGCTGGTGACCCACGACGAGGGCGCCGTGCACGCGCTGGAGCCCGATCGGGTGCTGCTGCTGCCCGATGGCGAGGAGGACCTCTGGTCCGACTCCTACGCCGACCTGGTCAGCTTGGCCTGACGCTGGTTGCGGACCTCGTCGCGAGCGAACCAGACGTACCCCAGCAGGGCGAGGCCCATGAAGAAGTACCACTGGAGCGCGTAGAACAGGTGCGGTCCGGTGCCGAGGTCAGGATCCTCGGGCGCCTTCAGCCCGTCCTGCTTCGGCTCGGTCATCTCGATGTAGCCCGGCAGCGGCTCACTGCCGAGGAACTTCGTCCAGCGGGCGCTGTTGACGGCGCGGACCTGGCCGTCGCGCGGGGTGGTGGCGGCCGTGTCGGCGGTGCTGGCCGGCTGCAGCCAGCCGGTGATCGTGATGGGACCCGTCGGGGCCGCGGGGACGTCCTCGGGGGCCTCGCCGTTGCGCGGGCCCTGGATCCAGCCACGGTCGACCAGCACGACCCGGCCGTCGGTGAGCCGTAGGGGAGTGATGACCTGGACGCCCGGCTGGCTGTCGCGGTGGGCGAATCGCACCGTGACCTCGTGCGCGGAGTCGAACGTTCCGGTCGCGGAGACCGTGCGGTACTCGAGGTCGGGGTCCCAGCCGTCGGCCAGCACGTCGGAGACGGGGGCGGGCTTGGCCTCGAGGTTGGCCTCGACGACCGCGTTGTCGGCCTTGCGCTGCTCCCAGCGGTCGTACTGCCAGCCGCCGAGGACGTAACACGTGACCGCCATCGCCACGACGAAGATCGCGAGCCCGATCCAGCGCGGGCTCAGGAGGAAGCGCAACACCTAGCCGTCCAGTTCCTTGCGGTCCACGCCGAACGGGGACGGACCGTCGCCCGGATTGCGGATGGCGGAGTTGCCGATCACGACGGCGATGTACGGCAGGACGACCGCGCCGAGGAGCAGGACCCATCGGATCCAGTGGTCGACGGCCACGAAGGCCAGGAAGCACGCCACGCGGATCGCCATCGAGATGAGGTAGTTGCGCTCGCGATGGTCGACCTCGGCGCTGTGGGGCGCGCGCGCACTCGTGATCGAGTGGACCTCTTCGGAGTCGCCGCGTGCCATGTGACCACTCTACGCCGTGGCTCCTGCCCGCCAGCCGCCCGGCGGTGGGACGATGGCTTCATGAGCAACCGCACCTACCGTGTCACCGAAATCGTCGGAACGTCCCCGGCCGGGGTCAGCGAGGCCATCGACAGCGGCATCGCCCGTGCCGCCCAGACCCTGCGCCACCTCGACTGGTTCGAGGTCGTCGGGATCCGTGGCCAGATCGTCGACAGCGAGGTCGAGCACTACCAGGTCACGATGAAGCTGGGCTTCCGCCTCGAGGACGACGAGTAGGAACCGCGCATCACGGCGAGGGGGTGCCGTCGGCGGCGTCGGCCGCCTCGACCTCCTCGCGCGTGATGCCCATGAGGTAGACGATCGCGTCGAGGTACGGCACGTTCACGGATGTCTGTGCCTGGTCGCGCACGAGGGGCTTGGCGTTGAACGCGATCCCCAGCCCGGCCGCGGCCAGCATGTCCAAGTCGTTGGCGCCGTCGCCGATGGCCACGGTGTTGCGCACGTTGATGCCGGCCTGACCCGCGAAGGCGCGCAGTGCGTCGGCCTTGCCCGCCCGGTCGACGACCCGCCCGACGACGCGGCCGGTCAGCTCACCGTCGCGCACCTCCAGCTCGTTGGCCGCGAAGTAGTCGATGCCGAGGTCGTCGGCGATCCGCTCGATGATCTGCGTGAAGCCGCCGCTGACGAGCGCGAAGCGGTACCCCAGGCGCTTCAGGGTGCGGATCATCGTGCGCGCGCCGGGGGTGTACTCGAGGCCGGCATAGACCTCGTCCAGGGCCGACTCGGGCACGCCGCGCAGCTGGGCGACGCGCTCGTGGAGGGACTCGGAGAAGTCCAGCTCGCCGCGCATCGCGCGCTCGGTGACCTCGGCGACGGCCTCCTGGCAGCCGGCGTGCGCCGCGAGCATCTCGATGACCTCGCCCTGAATGAGGGTCGAGTCGACGTCCATCACCACCAGGCGCTGGGCATGGCGCAGGATTCCGTGCTCCTGCACGGCCACGTCGGTGCCGTACCGGTGCCCGATCGCGGCGAGATCGGACTGCAGGGCGTCGGGATCGGCGCCCGAGACCTCCATCCGGATCGCGGTGACCGGGTAGCGGGCCATCCGCACGATGCGGTCGATGTTGCCGCCGAGCTGGTTGATGCCCTCGGTCAGCGCCGCCAGCGCGTCGGGCATGAGCGGTGCGCCCAGCACGACCACCTGCGAGCGACCCACGCGGCGAGGGCGGTTGTCGCCGGTGCCGTGGACGGACTCGACCTCGAGGCCGAGCTCCGCGCCGACGCGGGTCACGTCCGACTCGAACCGGGGCAGGTCGTCGGGAGTCGTGACCAGCACGCTGAGGACGAGCCGGCCACGCACCACGAGCTGCTCGACGTCGATCACCTCGACGCCGTGATCGTCCAGCGCGGAGAAGACCCGCGTGGACACGCCGGAGCGGTCGGGACCGCTGAAGGTGACCAGGACCGTGGGGGCGGTCAGGTGCAGGGTGGGGACGTGTTCGGCAGCCGGCGTGCTCATCGTGTCGAGGGTATCGCCAGTTGGTTGCGACGAACCGGATAGGTTGGGCCTGTGACCGCCGTGTTCGACCTGACCGACGTCACGATCATGCGATCGGGCAAGCTGCTGCTGGACCATGTCTCCTGGCGCGTCGAGCCGGGGGAGCACTGGGTGATCGTGGGCCCCAACGGAGCCGGCAAGACGACCTTGTTGCAGGTGGCGTCGGCCAACATGCACCCGACCTCCGGCAGTGCCGAGATCCTCGGCGAGCGCCTGGGCGCCGTCGACGTGTTCGAGCTCCGGCCGCGCATCGGCCACACGAGCGCGGCGATCGCCGAGCGCGTGCCGCCCACCGAGACGGTCCGCAACCTCATCCTCTCCGCCGCCTACGCCGTCCTGGGCCGCTGGAACGAGGAGTACGACGACGAGGACCACCGCCGCGCGATGGCGATGCTGGCCGAGCTGGGGATCGCGGGCCTGGCCGACCGGACCTTCGGAACCCTCTCCGAGGGCGAGAAGAAGCGGGTCCTGCTGGCGCGCTCCCTCATGACCGACCCGGAGGTCGTCCTGCTGGACGAGCCCGCCGCCGGCCTGGACGTGGGGGCCCGCGAGGACCTCGTCGAGAGCCTCGAGGCGCTGGCGTCCGACTCCAGCGGCCCCTCGCTCGTGATGGTGTCGCACCACCTCGAGGAGATCGCCCCGGGCTTCACGCACGCGCTGCTGCTCTCGGCCGGCCGCGTCGTCGCGGCCGGGCCCATCGAGGAGACCCTCACCTCGCAGAACCTCTCGACCGCCTTCCGGCAGCGGCTCGAGGTCAGTCACGTCGCCGGACGCTTCTCGGCCCGCCGTCCACCCGCGCGGCACCGAGCGAACTAGGAGGGGCCATGGATTGGTTCGGGGACGACATCTGGGTCACGTGGACCGCGCTCGGCGTGATCCTGTGCCTCATCGAGCTGGCCAGCGGCGAGCTCATCTTCCTCATGTTCGGCATCGCGGCGTTCAGCGCCGCGGTGGCCGCCGCCGCCGGAGCGCCGTTGGCCATCCCGTTGGGACTCTTCGGAGTCGTCTCGGTCGCCCTGCTGGCGCTGGTGCGTCCCCGCATCGTCGCGCGGCTCTATGACGGACCGTCGCTGCCCTCGGGTCAGCACGGCCTGGTCGGTCACTCGGCGATCGTCGACGAGGAGGTCAACCGGCTCGCCGGCCGCGTCCTCATCGGCGACGTGCTCTGGACCGCGCGTCCCGTGGACCCCGAGGCCGTCTACGAACCTGGCGACGAGTTGCTCGTCGCCGCCATCGACGGTGCGATCGCCCGCGTCGTCCGGAAGGAGAGCTGAATGGAATCCGCAATCGTGGTCTTCTTCATCCTGCTGGTGGTGCTGCTGATCGCCACCGCAGCGATGAGTCTGAAGATCATCCCGCAGAACTTCGCCGGGATCGTCGAGCGACTCGGCAAGTACCGCACGACGCTGACGCCCGGGCCGCACCTGATCATCCCGTTCATCGACCGCGTCAAGTACCGGGTCGACCAGCGTGAGCAGGTCGTCTCGTTCCCGCCGCAGGGCGTCATCACCGAGGACAACCTGACCGTCGAGATCGACACGGTCATCCTGTACACGGTCAACAACCCGGTCGCCGCGACCTACGAGATCGTCAACTACATCGAGGGCATCCACCAGCTCACGACGACCACGTTGCGCAACATCATCGGCGGCATGACGCTCGAGCACGCGCTGACCAGCCGCGACCAGATCAACCGCAGCCTGGGCGCCGAGCTGGACGCGGCCACCGGCCGGTGGGGCATCAAGGTCAGCCGGGTCGAGCTCAAGAGCATCGATCCGCCGCCGACCATCATCGACGCGATGGAGAAGCAGATGCGTGCCGAGCGCGACAAGCGCGCGGCCATCCTCACCGCCGAGGGTGAGCGTCAGTCGGCGATCCTCAGTGCCGAGGGCCAGAAGCAGGCAGCGATCCTCACCGCCGAGGGTCAGAAGACCGCGGCGATCCTGAACGCGGAGGGCGAGAAGACCGCGGCGATCCTGACCGCGCAGGGCGAGGGCCGCGCCATCGAGACCGTCTTCCAGGCGATTCACGACGGCAACCCCGACCAGAAGCTGCTCTCGTACCAGTACCTGCAGACGCTCCCGAAGATCGCGCAGGGCCACAACGCCTCGACCTGGATCATCCCGGCCGAGGTCACGGCCGCGCTGAGCTCGATCGGCAACGTCGTCGGGTCCATCCCGGTCGACGGCGGCGGATCGCACAAGCGGGTGGATCTCGACGAGCCGGTCGTGACCGAGTCGTCGTCGGAGCCGGCTGGCACGAGCAGCGCCGTCGAGGAGGCCATCCGCGCGGCCAAGCAGGCCGAGTCCCCGGTCTCCACGCAGGACGATCCGCCCACGGACCAGCCGCCCGCCTGACGGCGCTCGATCCGGAGCATTTCCTCACCGGCCTCTCACTCCCGTACCGGGATGAGGGGCCGGTGGCGTATCGGTCGCGCCGTCGGAACGCGGACCCACGCTGTTGGTCCGTCTTGGCACAGTGGAGGCATGACCCGCCCCCGGATGATGCTCCTCGGCGCTGCCGTCCTGGCGACGGTGGCGATCGTCGTGGCCTGGCTCGTCATCGACCGCACGGACGACGATCCGATCAGCGGACCCGCGGCCCAGCTGGCCGAGGAGGTCCCGCTCGCCGACGGCTCGACCACCGAGCCCGACGAGGACTGGGTCACCAGGACGGCGGCCGACCGGCAGATCCCGGTCCGCGCGATGCAGGCGTACGCCCGCACGGAGATCAGCCAGCGCGAGGAGCAGCCCGAGTGCCGGCTCCGCTGGAACACGCTCGCCGGCGTCGGCTCGGTCGAGTCGGCCCACGGCACGCTGGGCGGCGCCGGTCTCGACGCCGCGGGCGTGCCCAGCAAGCGGATCATCGGCCCGCCGCTGAACGGCAAGGACGGCACCCGGGCGATCAAGGCCACCCGGGAGTCCACCGCCCTGCACGGTGACGAGACGTGGGACCGGGCGGTGGGCCCGTTCCAGTTCCTGACGACGTCGTGGGACCAGTACGGCGCCGATGCCGACGGTGACGGCGAGGCCAACCCGCACGACATCGACGACGCGGCACTCGGTGCCGCCAACCACCTGTGCGCCCACGAGCGCGACCTGTCCGGCGACGGCTGGGTGAAGGCCGTCTTCGCCTACAACAACTCGATGGCGTACGTCGACAAGGTCCGCAGCATCGCCGACAGCTACGCGAAGTAGCGCCGGCGCGCCGTCAGGACTGCCAGGTGCCGTGGATGATCGCGCGGCCCAGCGTCTTGAACGCCAGGTTGAAGCCGACGACGGCGGGGGAGACGGACGAGTCGACGCCCAGGGTCTCCTCGCCGACGGCGTGGACCACGAAGAAGTAGCGGTGCACCTGGTCGCCCTCCGGGGGAGCGGCGCCCATGAAGTTCATGCCGCCGCCGTCGTTGCGCACGTGGAAGGCGTTCCCCGGCAGCGAGGCGTCGTCGGCGCCGGCGCCCACGGCCAGCTCGGTGACGTCGGCGGGGATGTCGACGGCGACCCAGTGCCAGAAGCCCGACACGATCGGGGCGTCCGGGTCGAAGCAGGTCACGACGTACGACTTCGTCCCCTCGGGGGCGCCGCTCCAGGACAGGTGCGGTGAGGTGTCGCCGTGCGCGTTGACCTGGTCGGGCTTGAGTCGTTCGCCGTCGGTGACGTCGTCGCTGACGACGGTGAAGGTCTCGGCCGCGGGCAGCAGCGGGTACGGATCGGGAGTCACGGGTCGGTCGAGGCTCATGGGTCCTAACCTAGTGCGGTGGCCGACCTCATCGCACTCGACGATCCCCGCGACGAGCGGCTCCGGGACTACACCGACCTGAGGGACGTGCAGCTGCGCACCACGGTCGAGCACGAGCGCGGGATCTACATCGCCGAGGGCGAGAAGGTCATCCACCGCGCCGTCGCCGCCGGCCACGAGCCGAAGTCCTTCCTGCTGGCGCCGCGCTGGCTCGACAACCTCGCCGAGGTCCTCGAGCAGACGGACGCGCCCGCCTACGTGCTCGACGAGAAGGCGATCGAGCGTGTGACGGGCTTCCACGTGCACCGCGGAGCGCTGGCGGCGATGCACCGGCCGACCGAGCGCAGCGTCGCCGACGTGCTGGCCACGGCGAAGCGGGTGCTCGTGGCCGAGGACCTCGTCGACCACACCAATATCGGCGCGATCATGCGCAACGTCGCGGCTCTCGGGTTCGACGGCGTCCTGCTGTCGCCGCGGTGTGCCGACCCGCTCTACCGGCGCTCGATCAAGGTCGCCATGGGCGCGGTGTTCTCGCTGCCCTGGGCGCGGATCGAGGACTGGTACGGCGCCCCGCAACTGCTGCGTGAGCACGGGTTCACGTCGTACGCCATGACCTTGGCCGACGACGCCGTCGCGATCGACGACATCGAGCCGGCCGAGCGGGCGGCCGTGATCGTCGGCTCGGAGGGACCGGGCCTGAGCGAGCACTGGCAGCGCGAGGCCGACCACCGGGTCATCATCCCCATGGCGGCCGGGATCGACTCGCTCAACGTGGCCGCCTCGACGGCGATCGCCTGCTGGGAGTTCAGACCGAGATCGCGCTGACGCGCCGGGTCACTCCGGCTCTTCGCCGACCGGCCAGTCCTCGGCGTACTCGTCGGCGAGGGCCTGGTGCTGCTTGTAGAGCTTCTTGCGGGCCTTCTCGGGCACGCGGTCGCCGAAGACGGTGCCGAACAGGTGGTCGGTCTCGTGCTGCAGGCATCGCGCCAACAGGCCGGTGCCCTCGAACTCGACCGGCTCGCCGTGCTGGTCCACACCGGTGACCCAGGCGTGGTCGGGACGCGCGCACTCGGTGAACGCGCCCGGCAGCGACAGGCACCCTTCGTCGTGGACGTCGAGCTTGCGATCGGCGCCGTCGGGCAGACGCAGCACCGGGTTGCAGACCACGCCGGTGATCCGCTGCATGTCGTCGTCGGGGCAGTCGAAGACGAAGACCTTCAGGTCGACGCCGACCTGGTTCGCGGCCAGGCCCACGCCCTCGGCCGCGTACATGGTGGCGACCATGTCGGCCACCAGCGTGGCGAGCTCGTCATCGAACTCGGTGACGTCGCGCAACTCGTGGTGCATCACGGGAGTTCCCCAGCGCGTGATCGGACGGACGGAACCGCCCGTGGGCAGGGGACGGGACTGGTCGGCGGAGGGCGTTTCGGGCACGTCTCACCATATCGAGTGCAGCGACACGCGGATTCAGTGGTAACTGGAGTTGGATTCAGATACTCTCGGTATGTGAAACTGTAAACAACAGTTTCAACATCTCACCGAGGGAGTGAATGTGGCGGGCACAGACCCCATGGCCTACGGGCTACGCGTGCTGAACAAACTGGCCGCGTCAGAGACGCTCGACCGTTTCGGGCTCCGCAAGTTCGCCGAGCGCGCGGTCCACGGCACCACCAAGACCAGCTTTCAGGCTATCGGGGCCGCCCAGCGCACCTTCACGAAGGTCTCGGGCCACGCCCAGGGCGACCGGCCCGCTGCGGCCCAGCCGTCCGGAGTCTTCGACCTGACGCCGACCGAGGACCAGCAGATGATGGTCGAGGTCATCTCCGAGTTCGCCGCCGAGGTGCTGCGCCCCGGTGCCGAGCAGGCCGAGCACGCCGACGACACTCCCAAGGAGGTGCTGGCCCAGACCGCCGAGTTCGGCCTGTCGCTGATCAACATCCCCGAGTCGCTGGGCGGCCTGGCCGAGGAGCGCTCCGCCGTCACGGGCGTGCTCGTCGCCGAGGCACTGGCGCACGGCGACATGGGCCAGGCCGTCGCCTGTCTCGCGCCGTCCGCCGTCGCCACCGCGATCTCGCTGTGGGGCACCGAGGGCCAGCAGCAGACCTACCTGCCGCCGTTCACCGAGGGCGACGTCCCGGCGGCCGCCCTGGTCGTGGCCGAGCCGGTGCCGATGTTCGACCCGCTGACGCTCGGCACCGTCGCCCGCCGCACGGACGGCGGCTACGTCCTCAACGGCCTCAAGTCCGGTGCCGTCCGCGGGGCCGAGGCCGAGCTGCTGGTCGTCGCCGCCGACGTCGAGGGCCGCGGCCCGTCGATGGTGATCGTCGAGGCCAACACCGACGGCGTCGCCGTCGCGGCCGATCCCGGCATGGGCCTGCGGGCGGCCGGGCTCTCGCGGATCCAGCTCACCGACGTCCGCGTCGGCGAGGACGCGATCCTGGGCAGCCCCGAGGACTACCGGACGATGATCCGCCTCTCGCGCCTTGCGTGGGCCGGGCTGGCACTGGGCACCGCGAAGTCGGTGCTCGAGTACGTCAAGGAGTACGTCGTCACCCGCGAGGCCTTCGGTGAGCCGATCGCGTACCGCCAGGCCGTGGCCTTCACCGTCGCCGACATGGCGATCGAGCTGGAGGGCATGCGCCTGGTCACGCTGAAGGCCGCCTCGCGTGCCGAGCGGGGCAGCGACTTCGCCCGCGAGACCGCGTTGGCTCGCCGCCTCGCGACCGAGTACGGCATGAAGATCGGCACCGACGGCGTCCAGATGCTCGGTGGTCACGGCTTCGTCAAGGAGCACCCGGTGGAACGGTGGTACCGCGATCTGCGTGCCGTCGGCGTGATGGAAGGAGCAGTCCTCATCTGAGGACGGGACAGATCATGATCTACCTCGAGACCCCCAAGAAGTTCCGTGCCTTCGTCCAGCAGGCGCACGACGTCGCCAACGAGTTCCTGCGTGCCAACTCGCGCAAGTACGACCTCGCCGAGCACAGCTACCCCAAGGAGCTCGACCTCCTGGCCTCGCTGATCGACGGCCTGAACGAGTCGGGCAACAGCACCGGCGCCGGCGCTGCAGGCGTGCGCGTCAAGAGCAGCACCAAGAAGGACCAGGGCGTCCGCAACGCCACCAACATGGCGTCGGTCCTGTCCGTGATCGAGATGTGTTGGGGCGACGTCGGCCTGCTGCTGTCGATGCCGCGTCAGGGCCTGGGCAACTCGGCCATCGCATCGGTCGCCACCGACGAGCAGCTCGAGAAGTTCAAGGGCACCTGGGCGTCGATGGCCATCACCGAGCCCAGCTTCGGCTCGGACTCGGCGGCCATCAAGACGACGGCCATCAAGGACGGCGACCACTACATCCTCAACGGTGAGAAGATCTTCGTCACCTCCGGCGAGCGCTCGGACTCCGTCGTCGTGTGGGCCACCCTCGACAAGAGCCTCGGCCGTGCCGCGGTGAAGTCGTTCGTCGTCCCGAAGTCGTTGCCGGGCATCCGGGTCGAGCGGCTCGAGCACAAGCTCGGCATCCGCGCGTCCGACACCGCGGTGATCGTCCTGGACAACTGCCGGGTCCCGGCCGAGAACCTGCTCGGCGATCCCGAGATCGACACGTCCAAGGGCTTCGCCGGTGCGATGGCCACGTTCGACAACACCCGCCCGCTCGTCGCGGGCATGGCCGTCGGCTGCGCCCGGGCGTCGTTGGAGGTCATGCGCGAGCTCATCGAGAAGGCCGGGTTGACGATCGACTACGATCGCTCGCCCGCGCTGCAGCCGCACGTCGTGGCGACGTTCCTGCAGATGGAGGCCGACTGGGAGGCCGCGCTGCTGCTGACGCTCGAAGCCGCATGGATGGCCGACAACCGCCAGGCCAACTCCCTGCAGGCGTCGATGGCCAAGGCGAAGGCCGGCCGCTCGGGCAACGAGATCACGCTCAAGTGCGTCGAGCTCGCGGGCTCGCTGGGCTACAGCGAGACCGAGTTCCTCGAGAAGTGGGCTCGCGACTCCAAGATCCTCGACATCTTCGAGGGCACGCAGCAGATCCAGCAGCTCATCGTCGCGCGACGGCTGCTGGGTCTGAACAGCTCGCAGCTGAAGTGACCGCGGCGGGCCGCGATCAGGGCTTCAGCAGCGCCTTGATCGCGGTCCGCTCGTCCATCGCCCGGTAGGCGTCGGCGACTTGGTCCAGCGGGACGGTCAGGTCGAAGACGTCGCCGGGCGTCAGCGCGCCCGAGAGGACCTCGGGCAGCAGCTCGTCGAGGTAACGGCGCACGGGCGCCACGCCGCCCGCCAACGCCTGGTTGCGGCCGAACATCGCCGGCACGTTGAGCTCGACACCGTGGGGCACGCCGACGTAGCCGACGGTGCCGCCCGGGCGGAGCGACAAGAACGCCTGCTTCATCGACTCGCCGGTGCCGACGCACTCCAGCACCGCGTCCGCGCCGATGCCGTCGAGGATCTCGCGCACCTCGGCGGCTCCCTCCTTGCCACGGGTCTCGACGATGTGGTCGGCGCCGAAGCGCCGGGCCAGCTGCTGGCGGTCCTCGTGCCGGGACATGGCCACGACGGTCGCGGCCCCGAGCCGCTTGGCCGCCAGGACGGCACTGAGGCCGACGGCGCCGTCCCCGACCACGGCGACGGTCGATCCGGCGGTCACCCCTGCGCCGAAGGCGGCGTGGTGGCCCGTGGGGAAGACGTCGGTCAGCGCGAGCAGGTGCGGCAGCAGTGCGTCGTCGACATCACCGGGAACGGTGACGAGGGTGCCGTCGGCCTGGGGGACGCGGACCAGCTCGGCCTGGCAGCCGACGTAGCCGCCACCGTTGACGCACGAGGTCTGCACGCCGTTGCGGCAGTGCACGCACGTGTTGTCGCTGTACATGAAGGGAGCGATCACGAAGTCGCCCACGGCGATGCCGGAGACGTCCGTGCCGACGCTCTCGACGATGCCCACCTGCTCGTGTCCGATCTGGTGCGGTTCGGTCTGGGGCTTGTTGAGGCCGCGGTAGGGCCACAGGTCGCTACCGCACACGCACGAAGCCACGACGCGCACGATGGCGTCGGTGTCGGCCTCGATCACGGGATCGGGAACGGTGTCGAGTCGGATGTCGCCGGGGGAGTGAAGGACGGTCGCGCGCATGCGTGCAAGGATGGCAGACATGAGTGAAAAGCCTGAAGTCGATTTCACCCCCGGCCCGGCCCCGACCGACCTCGTCATCGAGGACATCACCATCGGCGAGGGCGACGAAGCGGTCAACGGCGGCGTCGTCGACGTCCACTACGTGGGCGTGGACTTCGAGACCGGCGAGCAGTTCGACTCCTCCTGGGACCGCGGCCAGTCGGCGCGCTTCCCGTTGCCGCAGCTCATCGGAGCCTGGCAGCAGGGCATCCCCGGCATGAAGGTCGGCGGCCGTCGCAAGCTCATCGCCCCGCCGGAGCTGGCCTACGGTCCGGCCGGTGGCGGACACCGTCTCTCGGGTCGCACGCTGGTCTTCGTGATCGACCTGCTCGGCGTCGGCTGAGCACGCACCCCTGACCTCAGTCGAGCTCGTCGAGGAAGCCCTCGACGCTCGACACCACGTCGTGCGTCGCCGCCAGCGTGGTGATGTGATCGCGTCCGGCGATCTCGACGAGCCGGGCGTGAGGCATCACCTGCTGCGCGGCGCGTGAGTCGCGCAGACGGGCGGCGTCCTGCGACCCGGCGAACAGCAGCGTCGGCACGACGATGCCGGCCAGCTGCTCGTCGGTGAGCCCGGGTGCGTCCCTGGACGCGCGGAACCACGCGGCCATCGCCTGCGGGTCGGCGTCGAGGAACTCCCGGGCCGCGGTCTCGACCGCGGGCCCCTTCGCCTCGGCCAGGCGGCGCAGGAACTCGGCCGTGTCCCCGGTGTCGAGCACGTCGATGCTGCCGGGGAAGAAGACCTCGTCGAACTCGTCGTGCTGGGACCTGGCAGTGCCGCCGCCCAACAGGAGGCTGATCAGCCGATCCTGGTCCCGGGCGGCGAGGTTGAAGCCGATCCGCGCCCCGGCGGAGTAGCCGAGGAGATGCGCCCGTTCGGCCTCGACCGCGTCGAGCACGGCGACGAGATCGGCGCAGAGCCGATCCATCGTGTAGGCGGCCTCGTGGTGCGGCTTGTCGCTGTCGCCGTGGCCACGCAGATCGACGAGGATCAGTCGGTGACGGGTCGCCAGCGGCTCGACGTAGCCCTCGTCCCGCCACATCGCCGACGACATCCCCGTGCCGTGGACCAGGAGCATCGGCTCACCTGTCCCAACCACGTCGAAGGCGATCCGAGTGCCGTCCTGCGCATTCGTCGCACGCTCCATCTGGCCACGGTACGTCAGAGTTCGGTGAGTGCCTTGGCCACGCGTTGGGCCGAGATCGGCCCGACGGCCCGCAGCTCCTGCGCGAAGACGCTGACCCGCAGCTCCTCCAGCATCCAGCGCACGCGACGGACCGGAGGCGTGAGGCGCTGCCAGGGACGCAGCTCCTTGGTGCGCTCGTGGAAGCGAGCCTCCAGGTCCCAGATCTCGCTCGGGTCCTTCGTCGAGGTCAGGCGCCTCGCCGCGGCGCGCAGGTAGACCGGGAGGCGCCCGATCTGGTCGGCGCCCATGTCGCGGATGAAGCCCGGGTGGATCAGCCAGGAGACCTGCACCCGGACGTCCTCGCCCGCCTCGTCGGTGCCGGGGTTCACGTCGCCGAGCGCCTGCAGTGCGCTGATCACCTGGCGCACGATGCGCTCGGTCAGTGGCACGGCGTCGGCGCGCACGAGATCGCGCAGCCGGCGGTAGGCGGCCTCGTCCCAGACGGGGCCGCCGTGCTGGACCACGAGGTGGTCGAGCGCGGTCAGCCAGGACTCCTCGATGACCGCCGCGGCGTCGCCCTGCGGCGAGGTGGCCAGCAGCAGCTTGTCCTGCAGCGAGAGCGTGCGCCCGACCGTGCCGACGGGCGAGCCGGTCGACAACGCGATGAGGCGCGCCTGGCCGCGCACCATGGCGACCTGCTGCTCGGCCTGCGTGCGCAGCACCCGCAACGCGACGCTCTTGCCCTCGTCGACCAGGGCCGGGTATCCGGTGACCTGGCCGGCGGTGATGCTGCGCTGGAGGTCGCCGACGTCCCAGTCGGTGATTCCCGTGCGCTCCTCGCTCTGCGCCTTGCGCTGCAGGTCGCGCCGCAGGCGGGGCTCGAGCTCGCGGCGCAGGGCGTCGATGTCCTTGCCGGAGGCCAGCTCACGCTCACCGTCGACCACGCGGAACGTCGGGCGCAGGTGCGACGGCAGTGAGGTCGGGTCGATCAGGGACGGGTCCACGTCGAGGGCGCGGCCCAGCTCGGTGCGCAGGTCCTTCGACGTGTCGAGGCCCGGCAGGACCCGCTCGGCGGACTGGGCGGCCGGCGCGAAGCGGCGACGCTCGGCCTTCGGCAGGCCGCGGATGAGCTCGGTGACCAGCTCCAGCCGGCGTCCGGGCACTCCCCAGGCGAACTCGTCGGCATCCACCGTGAGCAGGTCGTCGACCGGCACGGTGATCGTGATGCCGTCGTCCGCGGCCTGGGGGTCGAACCGGTACGAGACGTCGTAGACGGCGTCGAAGTCGGTGCTCTGCGACGTCCACGAGGTCGGGAAGGCGTCGGCGTCGACGTCGGCGCGGAACAGGTCGTCGGTGAAGTCCAGAAGGTGCTTGTCGGGCTGCTTCTTCCACCACGAGTCGAAGTGACGCACCGACACGACGTCGGCTGGGACCCGGGCGTCGTAGAAGTCGACGAGCGTCTCGTCGTCGACGCGGATGCCGCGTGTGCGGACGCGCTCCTCGAGGTTCTCGATCTCGGCCAGCCGGTCCTGGTTGCGCAGCCAGAACTTGTGGTGGGTGCGCCACTCGCCGCCCACCAGTGCGTGCCGGATGAACAGCTCGCGGGCCAGCGGCGCGTCGTGCTGCGCCAGCATGACCGTGCGGTCCACGACCACGGGCAGTCCGTAGAGCGTGGACCGTTGCGTCGCCACGGCGGCTCCGCGCTTCGCCGACCACCGCGGCTCTGAGTACTGGTGCTTCAGCAGATGGCCCGCAGCCTGCTCGACCCAGGCCGGATCGATCCGGGCGTTGTCGCGGGCGAACAGCCGCGACGTCTCGACCAGTTCGCCGGCCATGATCCATCGCGGGGGCTTCTTGGACAGGCCGGAGCCCGGGAAGATCGTGAAGCGGGCGCCGCGCGCACCGAGGTACTCGCGGGTCTCGGCGTCGCGCAGGCCGACGTGGGACAGCAGACCGTGCAGCAGCGCGCGGTGGATCGCATCGGCGTCCGGCTCCTTGCGGACCTTGCCGGGCTTGAGTCCCAGCTCGCGCACCGTGCGGCGCAGCTGCGAGTTCACGTCAGCCCACTCGCGCACGCGCAGGTAGTGCAGGAACTCGTCGTGGCACATCCGGCGGAACTTCGTGTGCGAGAGCTCGTCGCGGCGCTCCTGCAGGTATTCCCACAGCTTGAGCAGGGACAGGAAGTCCGAGTCGGGCTGGCGGAAGCGTGCGTGCTGGGTGTCAGCGGCCTGCTGCTTGTCGAGCGGGCGTTCGCGGACGTCCTGGATCGACAGGCCCGCGACGATGACCAGGACCTCGGGCAGGACCCCGAGTCGGTCCGCCGCCAGCACCATGCGGGCGTGACGGGGGTCGAGGGGGAGCCGCGACATCGTGCGGCCGAGCTTCGTCAGCCGGTCACTGCCGTCCCGTCGGGGCGCCAGGGCGTCCAGCTCGCGCAGAAGCGCGAGGCCGTCGGCGACCGCGCGGTGGTCGGGGGCGTCCAGGAACCCGAAGTCGCTGATGTCGCCCAGGTCCAGCGATGCCATCTGCAAGACGACGCTGGCCAGGTTCGTGCGCTGGATCTCGGGGTCGGTGAACTCCGGACGGGACTCGAAGTCCTCCTCGTCGTACAGGCGGATGCAGATGCCGTCGGCGACGCGGCCACACCGGCCGGCACGCTGCGCGGCACTGGCCTGCGAGATCCGCTCGATCGGGAGGCGCTGGACCTTGAGCCGGGCGCTGAAGCGCGAGATGCGCGCCAACCCGGGATCGACGACGTACCGGATGCCCGGCACGGTGATCGAGGTCTCGGCGACGTTGGTCGCCAGCACGATGCGTCGGCGCGGGCCGGTCTGGAAGACCCGCTGCTGCTCGTGCGCGGCCAGTCGGCCGTAGAGCGGCACGACGTCGCCGAGGGACTGACCCTCGAGCACCTCGGCGGTGTCGCGGATGTCGCGCTCGCCGGGCAGGAACACCAGCACGTCGCCGTCGCGGGGCAGCTCGCGGATCGCGCTGACGATCCCGTCGATGACGTCGTCCTCACGGTCGAGGGGCCGGTAGCGGACCTCGACCGGGTAGGTGCGGCCGCTGACCTCGATGATCGGGACGGGTCGCTCGGGCGTCGAGAACAGCGCCGCGAACCGCTCGACGTCGATCGTGGCCGAGGTGACGACGACCTTCAGTTCGGGACGACGGGGGAGCAGCTCGCGCAGGTAGCCCAGCAGGAAGTCGATCGACAGCGATCGCTCGTGGGCCTCGTCGATGATGATCGTGTCGTACCGCTCGAGCCGGCGGTCGTGCTGCAGCTCGGTCAGCAGCAGACCGTCGGTGACGAGTCGGACGACGGTGTCGGGACCGGACTTGTCGTCGAAGCGCACCGCGTAGCCGACCTCGGCACCCAATTCGACGTCGCACTCCTGCGCGATGCGGGCGGCGACCGACCGGGCCGCGATGCGGCGCGGCTGGGTGTGAGCGATCTTGGTGCGACCGAGCTCGGCGGCGATCTTGGGCAGCTGCGTGGTCTTGCCCGAGCCCGTCTCGCCGGCCACGACCACGACCTGGTGATCGCGCAGCGCGTCACGGATCTCGTCGTGACGTGCGGTGATCGGCAGAGCGGGATCGAACTCGAGTTTCATCGCTCCCATCATCACCGCAGGCCCAATTGATCGGCCCAGAGGGCATACCCGACGAAGGCCACGACGTCCAAGATGGTGTGCGCGATCACGAGCGGCATGACGCGACCGGTGCGGTGGAACCACCAGGCGAACACGACGCCCATCACGGCGTTGCCCAGGAACGGTCCGAAGCCCTGGTAGAGGTGGTAGCTGCCGCGCAGCACCGCAGAGGCGGCGATTGCCGCAGGCAGGCCCCAGCCGAACTGCTTCAGCCGGGTCATCAGGTAGCCGACGACGATGACCTCCTCCAGCACGGCGTTCTGGATCGCCGACAGGATCAGCACCAGCACGGACCACCAGTAGAGCTTCTCGGGGCTCGTGACGATCTCGGCGGTGATCCCCAGCTCGCGGCCGGCGAAGTAAAGCCCCAGCCCGGGGATGCCGATCACGGCGGCCAGGCCGGCGCCGGCGAGGGTGTCGCGCAGCGGACGGCTGCCGTCGAGGCCGAGGCGCTTGAGCACCGGGGGAGCCTCGTCGAGGCTCAACAGGTAGAGCACGAGCGCCACTGGGACGAGGGCGAACCCGATCGACAGCAGCTGGTAGGTCAGGTCGAGCCACGGGACCTCGTCGCGTGACTGGTTGAGGGTCGCGGTCGAGTCGCGCAGCGGACCTTGACTCAGCTTGCGGATGAGGCTGACGACGGCATAGACCGCCGACTGGCCCAGGGAGAGGCCGAGGACGATCCAGACCTCGGCGCGCAGGCGCCGGGTCATGTCATCACAGCTCGTTCGTCGCGAACGTGTCGCAGCTGTTCGGGTTGCCGGTCTCGTAGCCGGTCGTGAACCACCGCTGACGCGACTCGCTCGAGCCGTGGGTCCAGGAGTCCTGGTTGACGCGACCGCCGCCGAGCTCGGCCTGGATGTGGTCGTCGCCGACGGCCGCCGCGGCGGACAGGGCCGAGTCGATGTCCTTGCGCGTCAGCGGCTGGATGAGCGTGTTGCCCTGGTCGTCCTGGGTGGAGGCGGCGTGGTGGGCCCACACGCCGGCGAAGCAGTCGGCCATGAGCTCGACCCGGACGCCGTTGCTGCGCGGGCCGGTCTTGCCGTCCTGGGCCTTGGCGAGGATGCCGAGGATGTTCTGGACGTGGTGGCCGTACTCGTGGGCGACGACGTACATCTGCGCGAGGTTGCCGCCGTCGGCGCCGTACTGACTGCTGAGCTGGTCGAAGAAGGACGCGTCCATGTAGACCCGCTCGTCCGAGGGGCAGTAGAAGGGGCCGGTCTGGTTCGACGCGGTTCCACACGCCGACTGGGTGGAGCCGGAGTAGATGACGGTCTGGGCCTCGCGGTACTGGCGGTTGACGTCGGCCGGCAGGGCGTCGGTCCAGTAGTCCTGGGTGCTGTTGACGGTGCCGACGATCCGGCACACGTCGTTCTCGTTGGCGTCGGCGCCGGTCTTGCACTGGGTGACGTCGATCGACGAGGAGTTGCTGCCACCGGTCAGGACCTGGTTGACGTCGAAGGCCGACGACGAGCCGCCGCCGAGCGGGTTGCCACCGAGGAAGGCGAACAGCAGCACCAGCAGCAGGCCGCCGACGCCACCGCCGACCACCGCGCCGGACTTGCCACCGATGACCTGACTGGTGTCGAGGTTCGCGCCCTCGTTGAACGTCATGGCGCGATTCTAGGTGGCGGCCGTGCTCTCCACCGTGTCAGCGGGGCGGGGGACTCCTAGGGTTGCGCCATGACCGAAGTGATGAGCCCGGTGCTGCCCCTGTCGGGTGACGACGAGGCACGGCGAACCGCTCTGCGCCGAATGCGCGCCCTGGCCACCTCGCTGTTGGTGGTCGCCGCGATCGTCTTCGCGTTGACACACGGCCACGGCGGCGCCTGGGGGTACGTCAACGCTACGGCGGAGGCGGCGATGGTGGGCGCGATCGCGGACTGGTTCGCGGTCACGGCGTTGTTCCGGCATCCGATGGGTCTGCCGATCCCGCACACGGCGCTGATCCCGAAGAAGAAGGACCAGCTGGCCGCGAGCCTGCAGGACTTCGTGTCCGAGAACTTCCTGCGCGAGGACGTGATCCGCGACCGCATCGCGGCGGCCGGACCTGCCGAGCGGGTCGGGGCCTGGGTCGCTGCCCCGGGGCGCGTGCACCGGATCGTCGACGAGGGCGCCCGCGTCACCTCGGACCTGCTCGGCCGGGTCAAGGAGGAGGACGTCCAGGCGGTCATCACCGAGCTGATCATCCCGCGGATGATGCAGGAGCCGCTCAGCCCTGCCGTCGGCCAGCTGTTGACCGAGATCCTCGACGAGGGGGCGCACGCCGGCCTGGTGGACCTGGGCCTGGACGAGTTGCACGGTTGGCTCGCGGCCCACCCGGACCGCATCACGGACCTGATCATCGCGCGGGCGCCGGAGTGGGCGCCTCGCTGGGCGAACACGATGATCGCGGACCGCTTGTTCCGCGAGGTGCTCACGTGGGTCGAGGACATCCGCGACGACCCCCGGCACGACGCGCGGGTCGCGCTGGACCACTGGCTGGTCGAGCTGGCGCACGACCTGCAGCACGACGCCGACACGATGGAGCGCGCCGAGCGGTTGAAGCAGCGGCTGCTGACCCAGCCGAAGGCCGCGGTGACGACGGTCCGGCTCTGGGACTCCTTCCGCCGGGGTCTGCTCGAGGCGCTGGGCGACCGGGACGGCGTTCTGCGCCGGCGGATCGTCGAGGAGATCGAGGGCCTGGGGGAGCGGCTGAAGTCCGACCCGGTCCTCGCGGCGAAGGTCGACGGGTGGGCCGGCGATGCGGCGGCCTACGTGGTCGAGCACTACGGCGGCGAGATCGCGACGGTCATCTCCGCGACGGTCGAGCGGTGGGACGGCAAGGAGACCTCCGACCGGATCGAGCTGCACGTCGGGCGGGACCTGCAGTTCATCCGGATCAACGGCACGGTGGTCGGCGGTCTGGCCGGCCTGGTGATCCACGCGGTCTCGCAACTCTGGTGATGCCCTGCTGAATCCACACCGTGCTGGATCCACAGCTGTGGACAACCGCTGTGGACAGTGTGTGGACGCAAGCGTGTGTCCGGTGTGGAGAACCTGTGGACGCGAGAATTTCCCTGCAATGATGCGCGAAACCCCTTGTGTTCGCTGTCACATGAGGCGTAGACAGGTCTCACGCACTTCTCCCCAGAAGAGCGAGAAGGAAGCCCGATTCACCTCACGCAGACGGCTCGCGCCGGACGCAGACTCCTGGTGGTGCAGGTGTCGAGGAGATCCGCCCGGGCGACCGGATCCGAGAGCATTCATCACGCGTTCTCGATGCGAAGGCCCCGGGTAACTCATACTTACCCGGGGCCTTCTGCATGGGCCGTGAAGGCGTTTGCTAGAGTTCAGTGCTGCACCACAAACACCTCGTCCGGGTGGCGGAATTGGTAGACGCGCTAGCTTGAGGTGCTAGTGCCCTGTTAGGGGCATGGGGGTTCAAGTCCCCCCTCGGACACACCTGCGAAGTGGCCCCTGATCTGCGGAAACGCAGCAGGGGCCACTTTGCATTTGCGGTCATGGCGGCACCATGGCGGCACATGGGCCCTCGCAGGGCGCACCGATGACACCTAACGAGGGTCAGAGGAGCGCCCGACATGGCATGGATTCAGGAGCGACGCAGAACCGATGGCGGACTCTCGGTGCGCGTCGAATGGCGAATGGGCGGAGGCCGCACCGGCGTCCGCCAAGACGAAACCTTCAGCGCCGGCACCGACGCGCAGAACCTCGCTCGCGCCGGAGGCTTCAAGAAGGCGGTCGAGGCCGCGGGTGGCAACTGGCCCGACGGCTGGGTCAAGGGCAGGGGTTCGTCCGCTCGCGCGACGACCACTACGTGCCACCGCCGTACTTCGCCGAGGTGGCCGAGGAGTACGTGCGACAGATTGTCGACCCGTCGCCGGGGCAGCGCAAGCGCTACCTGTCGCAGGTGAAGGTCTTGGCGCGCACCGAGATCCGCGGTACGCGGATCCTTCAACCGACGCATCGACGCGATCACAGAGAAGGACATCAAGGCCTGGCTGATCAGCTGGGACCGGTCCATCAAGACCAAGGCGAACTACCACGGCCTGCGACCCAAGCACGCCATTCGCGGGCAATCACCTCGGCAACCCCAAGACCCCGAAGTCACGCCGCGCCATCACCATCGCCCCGGCGCTGGTCGAGCTCCTACGACCCCTCGTGGAGGGCCGCCTCGCGGACGACATCGTGTTCACGTCCCCGACTGGACTCGCCATCCACGACTTCTACGAGCGCGTGTGGCAGCCCTTCAGTCTCGATCTGAAAGAGTCCGGCATCGCGCCGTTCCGCTTCCACGACTCGCGCCACACCCGCTACAACCGCAAGTTCGCCTGGCAGTCTCGTGCATCAGTGTCGCCCTCGTGTTGCCGCGGCCGTCACACGCCCTCGTGTTGCCCCGACCGTCACACGCCTGCGGCGGGCACGGATGCCGCCCGCAGACGTGGCCGTGCCACAGCGACGTACGCGATCGACCCGACGATTCCCAGGAAGACCATCAGAAGGACGTAGATCAACTGGCTCTGGCCGGCCACCTCCCAGCGTTCCCGAGGCACTCGGAGCGCCTCGAGCAAGATCACCAGCCACCAGACGAAGACGGCGACCATCACCGCGATTGCGAGAACCATGACCAATTGCTGACTCATAGCGCAAGTATGAGCACAACCGGGAGTCGGCCGGACGCGATTGGACTTCCGGGGGAATCCCAGTGTTTAACAGGTGTAACTTCTTGTCACGTTTCGTGTCGTCTCGGTGGGGGAGCGGTGCGGTGCCCGATCGCGTCACCCTCGCTCGCGCGATCGACGCGTGGTGCGCCGATGAATCAGCCGCGCACCCGTTTGCGACCCGGATCGCCATGGACCTGCTGGACGAGAAGGCGTGGGTGACGCTCGCCCGGCGAGCTGTCGACCATGCTCGGCAGACCGGTGCGTTGGCGGGCCTGCCACGAGCGCTCGACCTGCTGGCCTGCCTGCGCCTGTGGCGGGGAGAGATGGACGGTGCGGAGGCCGCAACGGAGGAGTCGGCACACCTCGCCCACCGGATCGGCGCGGCTGCGCCCGCGTTGACGCCGACCCTGCTCCGGAGCTGGCAGGGATCCGGCGGTGACCACCCGGACTGTGACGATGTGGGCGCGACGCCCCTCGTGGACCTCGGCCGGTCCCTCGTCCACATCGCCTCGGGCCAGTACGAGCCGGCGCTGCGCGACGCGCAGCGGGCACTCGACGCCGACGAGCCGTTCGTCTCGTCGTGGGCCGCGCCCCAGGTGGTCGAGGCGGCGGTGCGGCTCGGCCACCCCGAGCAGGCAGCGACGGCGATCGCGCTGATCCGCTCCATCGGCCGCGCGACCGGATCGGCCTGGGCCCTCGGGATCGAGCAGCGCTGTCTGGCCCTCCTCGCCGAGGACCACTCGACGGAGGAGCACTTCCGTGAGTCCGTGCGGCAGCTGGAGCTGTCCGGCATGAGCCTGGACCTCGCCCGGACTCACTTGCTGTACGGGGAATGGTTGCGTCGGCAGACGCGGCGGGTGGATTCGCGGACACCGTTGCGACAAGCGCTCGAGGTGTTCGACGCGGCCGGTGCCACCGCGTTCGCGAAGCGAGCCTGGCTCGAGTTGCGCGCATCGGGTGAGCAGGCTCGCCGTCGAACGCCGAAGACGCTCGGCGCGCTCACCGAGCGTGAGTCCCAAGTCGTCGCGCTCGCCATCGAGGGGTACTCCAACCCCGCCATCGGGAAGCAGCTCTTCATCAGTTCCCGGACCGTCGAGTACCACCTGAACAAGGTGTTCTTGAAGGTGGGGATCACCTCCCGAGCGCAGCTTCGGGCGGCGTTGGAGCGCTGAGCCACACCTCCGGGCCCGTCGACGGTGGAGACGACCCAGATGGTCGGGGGAACGTCCCCGGCCGCGTCCCTGTCGCGGACGAGTACCGAGACAGGCCCCGGGCGTCACGGCCGCCGCGAGAGCTTCGAGACCGGGCATGTAGCCTCGGACATGCAAGACCCTCTCACTCTCGCCGGTGAGGGGGTTTTGTCTTTGTGGCGTGGGCTCAGTGTTGTCGCTCAGGCCCAGAGTCGCGTGGTGGCCTCCGGCCGGCGCGACGATCATCACGCCACGGCATGAACTCGTCGTCCCGGGATGTGCGGGGCCACGTCGCCGGGGCGGCAGTCTGACGGGCCTGCTCGACTACACCCCGAACGGCGGCGTCGAGCCGACGGACTTCCTCGTGGCCGCCGCGGTCGTCGCCGGTTGGCCCTCCGGTTCTGACAAACTGACCCGACGCGCGTCGCCGGGCGCTCGACGCCCGCCAAGGTCGCAGGCACGGTTCCGGAACACGAGGGTGGAGGTCGGTCGATGACCGAGAAGTCGGTACCAGGCCAGCGGCGCAAGCAGGCAGTCGTCAACGTGTTCCAGCGGTACGTGGCGAACCCGGTCGTGAGGCGGATCGCCGGCCGGATCCCAGGAGCACCCGTCCTGCTCGAGACCACGGGTCGCACGTCCGGACAGCCCCGCCGCAATCCGGTGGGTGGGCGACTGGTGGGCGACTCGTTCTGGTTGGTCTCCGAGCACGGTCTGCGTTCGCAGTACGTCAAGAACCTGGTGGCCGAGCCGAGGGTTCGGCTGCTGATGCGGGGACGGTGGCACACCGGCATCGCGCACGTGCTGCCGGACGACGATCCTCAGGCACGACTGCGCGCCCTTCCCCGCGGGAACAGCGCAGCCGTTCGCGCCCTGGGGACGAGTCTGCTGACGATCCGCGTGGACCTCGACCGTGACGGGGCCGTGGGCGGGTCACGTGTCAGCTGATCGTGCCGGAGGCGGTAGGGGCAGGGCGGCACCGCGAACATGCGATGCCGCCGCACTCCTCGTTGCGAATGGTGTTGCTGGGGCGGGTCAGTCGCCCGTCTTGGTGACCCCGAACATGAGCACGCGGCGGTCGATGTCGTAGAACACCTTGCTCGTGTTCGTCAGGATGTCCTGCAGGGCGTCGGCGTCCTCGGCGCTGACCGTGAGCACCTCTTCCCACGCGCCTTGGTCGAGCACGAGCTGCAGCGTCCAGACACCGGACCCGCCACCCTCGCCCGCGGTCCAGCTGAACTGGTAGTGCGTGAGCTGCCGTACGCGCAGGCTGTCGTCCGTCATCTGGACACCACCGTTGCCCTGGGTCTTCCTCGTTGAAGCCATGACCACTCCTCTGCATTGCGCCGCGGCGCCCCCGTGCGCCGAAGCTGGGACTGAGGGGTACCCATCGGCGAGCCACTCAGTCGACACCTGTGCCTCGGGGCCCCGCATCCCCGCGCTCCTGGATCCGCCGGATCTCGTCGTCGATCCTGCATCCGAGCGTGATCGACGGGACGAACGCGATGACGCTGTCATGCCATGGACGAGACCGCTCGTGTCCTGTGCGATCCGTGCGCCCTCGTCGGGGTAAACTCTGAGTGTCAGGACGTCGTCTCCACGCGCTCGCAGCAGAACTGCGCTGGAATGGGGACGGAAAAGAACACCAGTGAGTGTCGGCCGACCGCGGATCGCGTCGTCGGTCCTCATCTGGTCACCAGGTCCGCGGCTGCCCGCAGGGCGGCCACGCGTTCGTCGTCGGCGAAGTCGGCGAGCCCGGGCCTTGCAGGGTCCGAGTGCGCTGCCGTCTCGGTACGGACAGAGCGCCAGTCAGAGGAGACGAGTTTGGCCAGACGAGGCCGCAGTCAGGGAAGCTCCACCGGGGCACGCCCGCGGAACCAGCGGGGTGGGCGCGCCACGGACAACGAGGGCATCATCCCGGTGCTCGCGCGCGCCGTGCGCGACGTCGAGGCGGGCGTCCAGCGCGGCCGGGCGACCCCGACGGTTCGGACGAAGTTCCAGACCGTCGCGTTGCTGGCGCGCGAGGAGCGCACGCGGGTCAAGACGGCCTCGATGAGCGAGTCCCAACGGGCCGAGCAGCTCAAGCGACTCGACGGCATCGGCACCATTCTGGCGAAGACCGCCACCCGCGACACCTCCTTGCTGTCCCTGCTCGCCGAGGACGCCGAGGTGTCCGACGCCTCCAAGGCCCTCAAGCGCGACATGCTGATCGCCGCGGGCCTCGAGTCCCCGGCCGAGCCCGAGGCGGAGGTCGACGAGGACCCCACGCCCGCGGCTCCCACGCGTCAGGTGGTTCCCCAGTCGGTCATCTCGCGCCGGTTGGCCGACCCGTTCCTCGCTCCGCAGTTCGAGACCGCCGAGACCCGCAAGCCCCAGGGGCGGCGGCTGGCCAACTGGGAGCTCATCGGACCGCTGCTGTCGTCGTTCGAGCGGGCGTCCAGCAGCTCCCCGGCGTGCATGGCCCTGCCCGAGCCGATCTCCGTGCCCCTTCCCGAGGGTAAAGAGCTGATGCGCCACCAGGCGCAACTGGTGGCAGCCGCCGCGGAGGGGCACCGGACCTTCCTGCTGGCCGACGAGCCCGGCCTGGGCAAGACCGCCCAGGCCCTCCTGGCGGCGCAGGCCGCGGACGCCTATCCGCTGCTGGTCGTGGTCCCGAACGTCGTCAAGTCCAACTGGGCGCGTGAGGCGAACATGTGGACCCCGAAGCACAAGGCCACCGTGATCCAGGGCGACGGCCACACGATCGACGGATTCGCCGACATCGTCATCGTCAACTACGAGGTGCTCGACCGGCACGTCGGCTGGCTCGGCGACCTGGGCTTCCGTGGGATGGTCCTCGACGAGGCGCACTTCATCAAGAACAAGTCGTCCCAGCGCTCCCAGCACGTCCTGCAGCTGTCCGAGCGCATCCGTTCCCGCACCTCCCGGCCGCTGCTGATGGCGTTGACCGGCACCCCGTTGATCAACGAGATCGAGGACTTCCGGGCCATCTGGCAGTACCTGGGGTGGATCGACGAGAAGAAGCCGCGCGCCGAGCTGCTCCAGGCGCTCGAGGACACGGGCCTGACCCCGATCGACCCCGGGTTCTTCTCGGCCGCCCGCGCCCGCGTCATCGACATGGGCATCGTGCGCCGGCGCAAGGTCGACGTGGCCGCCGACATCCCCGCCCGCCGCATCGCCGACCTGCGGGTCGAGCTCGACGACGAGGCGGGACGCTCGATCCACGCGGCCGAGCGCGAGCTCCAGCAGCGGCTGGTCGCCCGTTACGAGGCGGCGCTCGAGACCCGTGCGCCCGGTGTGCCGGTCGAGGGCATCGACCACGACCTCGTGCGCCGGATCGCGGCGTGGGAGCGTGAGGAGTCCGCGAAGACGGAGGAGAACGTCTTCGCCATGATGCGGCGCATCGGCCAGGCGAAGGCGGGCCTCGCGGCCGACTACGCCGCTCAACTGGCCCACAGCGTCGGCAAGGTCGTCTTCTTCGCCAAGCACGTCGACGTCATGGACGTCGCCGAGCAGACCTTCGAGAAGCGGGGCATCCGGTACTCGTCGATCCGCGGCAACCAGACGCCGTCGGCGCGGCAGAAGAACATCGACGCCTTCGTCAACGATCCCGACGTCTCCGTCGTGGTCTGCTCGCTGTCTGCGGCCGGCGTGGGCGTCAACCTGCAGGTCGCCTCCGACATGGTGCTGGCCGAGCTGTCCTGGACCGACGCGGAACAGACCCAGGCCATCGACCGGGTCCACCGCATCGGTCAGGAGGAGCCGGTGACGGCGTGGCGGATCATCGCCTCGCGCACGATCGAGAACCGGATCGTCGAGCTCATCGACAGCAAGGCCGGTCTCGCCGCCCGTGCGCTCGACGGCTCCGACGAGGAGATCGTCGAGTCGGCGGACATCCAGCTCGAGACCCTCGTCTCGATGCTCACCGACGCGTTGGCTGCGAGGTCCTGACCCTGGCGGGTCGGCCTTCACACGGTCAGTCGGTCGTCGGCCTCGGCGGTGGCATCGCGGCGGAACAGCTCGCCGATGAGCAGGACCAATCCGCCGAGAGCGAGCTGGCCGAGGTCGAACCCGCGGCCGTCGGCCGGTGACAGCAGCGGTCCGGGTCCGAAGGCCTCGTACGAGTACCGGAGCTGGGTGGCGATGAACAGTCCCAGCGCCGCGTCGACGAGGCTCCCGGCGATCAACAGGCAGCCGAGGGCCCGTACGAGCGGTGCGGTGCGGCGCTCGGCCACAGGCCCGGCCGCGCCCGCGAGCAGGCGCCACAGCACGAGGAGCGCGGCACTGACGACCGCCAGACCGATCGCGTCGCGCACCGCCGACGTCGCGACGAAGGCACTCGGCCGACCCGCGGAGGTGAGTTCCACCGCTCCCGTCAGGGTCGCCGATTCAGGGCGGACATCCGCGTCCTGCTCGCGCACCGGCCCACGCGCACCTGACCCGTCCGCGTCATGGACGAAGAACCTCAGGCACTCGCTCGGAGAAGTCTGGTCCCCGACATCGGCCGACTGGCAGACGTCCGCGCCCCACGCGACGGGCAGCGACACCCGGTGCTCGAGGTAGAACGGGCCCCAGGCGAGGTCCACGGGGTGGGTCACCTTGCCTGCCGACGCGAGGATCCCGATGACGGCCACCGTCACCGCGGCCGCCGCCGCGAGAAGGCCGGCCGCGAGGGCGGCCCGTCCGCCGATGCGCAGTGCTCGTGTCGTCATGGGCTCGACATCCTGTCTCGTGCACCGAACGAGTGGTCGGTGATGCGCGAGCATGGCGCGTCGTGAAGCCTGGGGTCAAGACATCGCCGCTCGGAGGTATCGGCCGGTGACGCTGTCGGGGTTCTCTGCGACCTGCTCGGCGGTGCCGGTGGCGACGATCCGCCCGCCGTTCACGCCTCCTCCGGGGCCGAGGTCCACGGCCACCGTGACGTCGACGTCCTCGAGGTGGTGGACGCGGGCGCCGCGCACCGTGGTGGTGTCCGGTCGTTCGCTCGCTGGTCGGTCCTTCCCGGACTGTGGCTCACTTCGCCTACGAGCCGGAATGGAGCTACCAGATTCTGCGGGGGCCCATGGCGGAAAAAATCTGTGTCGTGGATCACTCTCGGATTGACGGAGTCCCGCCGGGCACTTAAGTTGAGTTCACGTTCAGTATGAAGCAGATCACATGGGGGGACTGGAATGACTCATCGATTGTCACAGCGCACGTTCAGGACCGCGGCCGCGGTCGCCAGCGTCGGCATGCTCGCGGCCGTCGCCGCGTGCGGCGGCTCGAGCGACTCCGGTGACGGCACGATCGTCATCGGGTACTCGGCCGGACTCAGTGGAGGTGCCGCCGAGTACGGCGTGAACGTCCAGAACGGCCTGAAGATGGCCATCGACGAGGTCAACGAGGAAGGCGTCGAGATCGACGGCAAGAAGTACACCGTCAAGCTCGAGTCCCTCGACGACCAGTACCAGCCCGGCACGACCGGAACGAACGTCCAGCGCCTCGTCGAGAAGGAAGGCGCCTCGGTCGTCTTCGTTCCGCACGCCGGCGGCATCAAGGCCGCGCAGGAGCTGAACTCCGGCCGCACCGAGTTCCTCGTGGGCGCCTACTCGTCCGACCCGGCGATCCTCGAGAGCGGGAACGACCTCACGGTCATGATCCCCCCGAGCTTCGACAGTTACGTCCAGCCGTTCATCGACAAGGTCAAGACCAAGGAGAACGCCAAGCTCGGCCTGATGGCCACGGCCAGCGAGTTCGGCCAGGAGTGGACCAAGACGACGATCGAGAAGTGGGAGGCCTCCGGCGGCGAGGTCCTGCCGAAGAACAACATCGACTACGGCACCGTCTCGGACTTCGCCGGCCCGGTGGCCAAGACGCTCGCGGGCAAGCCCGACGTGATCCTCGTCGGCGGCCCCTCGCAGCCCACGGCGCTGCTCATCGAGGAGGCGCGCAAGCAGGGCTTCAAGGGCGCCTTCCTGATCATCGACCAGGCGAAGTTCGAGGAGCTCGAGGAGTTCACCGACCCGAAGAACCTCAACAACTCGGTCGGCATCATGCCGCTGCCGCTGTTCGAGGGCACCGAGAAGTTCATCGCCGACTACAAGGAGAAGTACTCCTCCGAGAAGCCGGTCAACGCCGACATCGCGCTGAACTACCAGGCGCTGCCCATCTTCATCGAGGCCATGAAGATCGCTGGTACGACCGACGACCCGAAGGCCATCCGTGAGGCGATGGGTGAGGCCGTCAAGTCGGTCGAGGGTGTCTTCTTCGTGCCGAACAAGGTCAGCGCGAAGGGCCACCTGCAGGCGGACGGCCTCCAGGCCGCCTACCGCAACGCGGACGGCGAGTACGAGCCCTTCGCGATCGAGCAGCCGCAGGAGTGAGCCAGCGGGGCCCCACCGTCCGTCCTCCGGGCGGCCGGGGCCCCGCCACGCCCTGATCCATCGACCTCCCATCAGAAGGTGACTGATGACCCTCTTCATCCAGCAGTTGGCCAACGGCCTGGCCCTGGGCGGGATCTACTGTCTCGCCGCCATCGGGCTGACGCTCGTGTTCGGCGTCCTGGGCTTCCCGAACCTGGCGCACGGCGCGCTGTACATGCTCGGCGCCTACCTCACGTACTTCTTCCTCACCGACGCCGGCATGCCCTATGTCGTGGCGATCCTGGCCGCCGCAGCGGTCCTGGCCTTCCTCGGCGTCGTGCTCGAGCGACTCGTGTTCCACCCCTTGCGGAATGCGCCACACACCCATCACATGATCGCGACGGTGGGCGTGATGTTCTTCCTCGTCGCTCTCGTCCAGGAGGTCTGGGGCACCGGATTCCTGCGGATGCAGTCGCCGGTCGGCGGCCAGGTGAGCGTCCTGGGCGCCCAGGTCTCGTGGCAGCGCATCATCATCATCGTCACGGCGGTCGTCGTGCTGCTGCTCCTGACCTGGTTCCTCAAGCGCTCGCCGCACGGGCAGGCCATCGAGGCGATCGAGCAGGACCGCACGGGCGCCGCGCTCGTGGGCATCAACCCGAGCATGGTCTCGATGGTGACGTTCGCGGTCTCGTTGGCGCTGGTCGCCATCGCGGCCGGTCTGGTCGCCCCGATCAACCTGCTCTCGCCCGGCATGGGCGACGCCCTCGGCCTGACCGTGTTCGCCATCATCATCCTCGGCGGCCTGGGCTCATTGCCCGGAGCGATCGTCGGTGGCTTCTCGATCGCCATCGCCGAGGTCATGGCCTCGACCTACATCTCCGTCGCGGCGGGGGAGGCGGCGATCTTCGTCATCCTCATCGCCGTCCTGGCGATCAAGCCCACGGGCATCTTCGGAACGGTGGCACAGCGATGATCGACCGACTCAACCCCCGCCTGCTCGGCGTCGCCCTCGTCGCGATCGCCCTGCTCCTCGCACCGGTCGTCTTCAGCGAGCAGCAGTACCTGCTGCGCGTCGTGACGACGGCCGCCATCTACGCCATCGCGGCCTACGGACTGAACATCATCCTGGGCCTCACGGGGCAGCTGTCCCTGGCCCACGGTGCCTTCTTCGGCGTGGGCGCCTACACGGTGGGCCTGCTGACGACCGACCGTGACTGGCCGTTCTGGTCGGCTTTCCTCGTCGCGATTCTCGCCACCACGGTGCTGGGCTACGTCTCGGGGCTCATCGCACTGCGGACGCAGGGTGCCTACTTCGCGATCTTCACGATGGCGCTGGGGTTCCTCATCTTCATCGTCATCGTGCGGTGGGAGTCGCTGACGCACGCGCACTCGGGCGTCAGCGGGGTGAAGTTCCCCGAGAACATCGGACCGATCGACTTCACGGAGCCGGCGACGATGTACTACTTCGTCCTGATCTTCCTGGCCGCCGCCGCGTACACGACCCACGCGCTGCTGCACTCCAACGCGGGACGGTCGCTCGTGGCCATCCGCACCTCGGAGGACCTGGCGAAGTCCATCGGCGTGAACGTCGCCGTCAGCAAGCAGCTGGCCTTCACCGCGTCGGCCACCATCGCCGGACTCGCCGGCGGCCTGTTCGCCTCGTTGAACGGCTTCATCGGCCCGGACTCGGCGGGCATCGACCGCACGTTCGAGATGTTGCTGTTCCTGCTCATCGGCGGCCTCGGCACGGTCATGGGGCCGCTGCTGGGCAGCCTCCTGGTCGCGTTCTTGTTCGAGATGCTGCAGGACCTGGAGACCTATCGCTTCATCGTGCTGGGACCGATCATCGTGCTGCTGGTCATCTTCGCCCCGCGCGGGATGATCGGGTACCTCAACGACCTGGTCCCCGCGCGCTTCAAACGCCGCGCCACCACGATGCCCGGCGAGCCGGCCACCGAGCCCGCCACCGTGCCGGCCGGCTCCACCACGAAGGACGAGGTGCACTGATGCTTCTGCAGGTACGCGGTCTCGGCAAGACGTTCGGCGGCATTGCTGCGGTCAAGGACGTGGACATCGATGTCCCGGAAGGTCAGATCACGGCGATCATCGGTCCGAACGGTGCGGGCAAGTCGACGCTGTTCAACCTCCTGGCGGGGTTCTACACGCCGACCTCCGGCACGGTGACGTTCGAAGGTAAGGACATCACCGGCATGAAGCCGCACCGCACGGTGCGCGAAGGCATCGCCCGGACGTTCCAGACGACGCAGCTGTTCGAGGACTCCACGGTGCTCGACAACGTGCTGGCCGGCTGCGTCGTCCGCTCGAAGTCCAATGCGCTCGACGCGGTCTTCCACACGCCTCGGCACCGGCGCGACGAGCGCGCCAGTCGGGCCAAGGCGATGGAGGAGCTCGAGTTCGTCGGGGCGGCGCACCTGTGTGACGAGGTGGCGTCGAAGCTCCCCCAGGAGGCGCAGAAGCGCGTGTCGATGGCACTCGCCCTGGCCACGGAGCCCCGATTGCTGCTGCTGGACGAGCCGGCAGCGGGCACCAACGACGAGGAGACCGAGGCCTTCGGCGACCTCATCCGCCAGATGGTGTCGCGTGGCATCACCGTGTGTCTCGTCGAGCACAAGATGTCGATGGTCATGAACCTGGCCGACCAGATCGTCGTGCTCGACCACGGGCAGCGCATCGCGACCGGGTCGCCCGAGCAGATCAAGAAGGACCCGCTCGTCATCGAGGCCTATCTCGGCGCCAACAACGACCAAGCAGGAGCGCGATCATGATCAAGATCAGCGGATTGAACGCGAGCTACGAGGCTGTCGACGTCCTCCACGGGATCGACATCACCGCCAACGACGGCGAGCTGACGGTCATCCTCGGTGCGAACGGGTCCGGGAAGTCGACGCTGTTCAAGGCGATGAGCGGCGTGCTCCGGCCGAACAGCGGCTCGGTCGAGTTCAACGGGGAGGACATCACGCGCAGCAGCCCGGCGGCGATCGTCAAGAAGGGCCTCGCGCACTGCCCCGAGGGACGCCACCTGTTCCCGCGGATGTCGGTCGAGAAGAACCTCATGCTGGGCGCCTACGTCCGGCGCGGCGACAAGTCCCGGGTCAAGACGCTGTTGGAGCGGTCGTACGACCTGTTCCCGGTCCTGCGTGAGAAGCGCAAGCAGGCGGCCGGGTCGTTGTCGGGCGGCCAGCAGCAGATGGTCGCGATCGGCCGCTCGTTGATGTCGGACCCGTCGATGCTGATCCTCGACGAGCCGTCGATGGGACTGGCGCCCCTGATCACCCAGCAGGTCTTCGAGACGATCGTCGAGATCAACAACGAGGGCATCGGCGTGCTGCTCGCGGAGCAGAACGCCAACTCGGCCCTGCAGATCGCCACCTCCGGCTACGTCCTGGCCGAGGGCCGGGTCGTGCTGTCGGGAAGCGCCAAGGAGCTCCAGAACGACGCGCGGGTGCAGCGGGCCTACCTCGGCGTCTGACCGCGGTCAGACGAGCAGGCATCAGCACTCGAAGAGACACCAAGGGCGAGCCACCGTGACGGTGGCTCGCCCTCGGCGACGAATGCGTCAGATCAGAGACGACGGACCTTGTACTTGCTGGTCCAGATCTTCTCCTTCTTGACCGACTTGCCCGGACGGGGCGAGTGCCAGATCTTGCCGTCACCGGCGTAGATCCCGATGTGGTAGACGCGCGAGCCGCTGTAGAAGCCGATCAGGTCGCCCTTCTTCTTGTTGCTCTTGGAGACCTTCTTGCCCTTCTTCATCTGGGCACCCGCAACGCGGGGGAGCTTCTTCTTGATCGCCTTCTTCACCACGTACTGGACGTACCCGGAGCAGTCGAAGCCGCGGGGGCTGGTGCCGCCCCAGCGGTAGGGCGTGCCCTTGTACTTCGCGGCGTGGCGGACGATCTTCTTGCCGCGCGCGGCGGCGGCACGCTTCTTCGCGAGCGCCTTCTTCTTGGCGATGATCGCCCGCTTCTTCTTCAGCAGGCGCTTCTTCTTCGCGATGGCCGCACGCTTCTTCTTCTCGGCGGCCTTCTTCTTCGCTGCCAACTGCGCTGCAGTCGGTGCGGGAGCGGCGGTCGTGCTGGTCGTGCTGGTCGTGGTGGGCGTCGTGCTGCCCGAGGCATGGGCGGTTGCGGGAGCAACGACGCCGAGGACGGAAGCCGCCATCGTGGCAGCAAGGATTCGTGCGACGTGTCGCATGGGAGTCTCCTTCAACGCCTACGGAGAGAGACCTGTCGGGCTGGCAGTGAAGGTGTGCCCCACGCGTGGTGGTTAGCCCCAAGTCGCGCTGTCGCGACGGAATGCTGGTTTCCCCGGCTCGCCGATTGTGTTCGTCTTGACTGGTCCCGTGAACCTCGGCGAGTTCAGCGTGTTCACGGCCTGGCCCCTTGTGGCCACAGCGAATCTACGTCGGAAATTCAGGCGATCACGAACCCACGGTGTAGGGAGCCGTCCGGCTCGAGGCGACGATCGCACTGCGGTTCCAGTGAATATCCGTTAACCGGAGAAATCCCTCCTCGTGAGATATCTCACGGGATCCACGCGGTCGTGACGCCCCGAAAGGCCTGCGATGGCGGGCTACACGGCCCGTGCGGGCTGACTTCTCCGGCTTCGCACCGCATCGTCCAGTGCAGGTCCCAGCTCGGGCCAGGCGAAGTCGAAACCTGCCGCTTCGAGCCGCTCGGGCAGCACCCAGCGGCTCTTGAGCAACAGCTCCGACTCGTTGCGCAGCACCCACAGGGCGGGTTCGAGCATCCAGCGGGGGGCGGGCAGGCCGAGTGGCATCCGCACGACCCGGCGCAACTCGGCCATGAGGGTGCGGTTGTCGCTGGGCCGGGGCGACGAGAGGTTGACCGGGCCGTCGATCCCGGGGTGCTCATCGATGTACCGCGTGGCGGCGAGCACGTCGTCGATGTGGATCCACGAGAACTTCTGGCGACCGCGCGAGTGGTGGATCGGAACGGGACCGCCGGAGGGACGGTCGCCGATCCCGCGGTAGCGGCGGTGCTGGCGCCACCACCCGTCGTACTGCGGGCCGCCCAGTCCGAGCCGCGCCACGCGGGCCAGCAGGTCGGACGCCGGCCCGCCGAGCACGATCGCCATCCGCAGGGCGACGCGGCGGGTGCCCGGCAGGTCGCCGGCGAAGAACTCGTCCTCCCACGCCCGCGCCACGTCCACCGAGAAGCCGGAGCCCAACTCGCCGTCGGACTCGGTCTGCGGACGGTCCAGGGCGTAGCGGTAGATCGTCGCCGTGCTGGCGTTCATCCAGAGCCGTGGCGGGTGGCCCGCCTGCTCGATGGCCTCACGCAGCTGACGCGTGGTCGCCACGCGGGACCGCAGGATCTCGTCGCGGTTGGCGTCGGTGTACCGGCAGCCGACGCTCTTGCCCGCCAGGTTGACGACGAGGTCGGCTCCGTCGACCGCGCGACGGAGGGAGGAGGGGTCCGACCAGGTCGCGTCCGGTCCCGCGCGGCCGACTCGTACGACCTCGTAGTCCCGTGACCGGAGGTCGTCGACCAGCCGGTGTCCGATGAATCCGTTCCACCCCGCGACGACGGCCCTCGGACGCTCAGTCATGTGCCGGACCCTAGCGGGAGCCAGATCTTGGCGCCGGGGTTCGGGGCGGGAGTCGGTGCAGCGTCACGTCCCGCAGGGCACCCGCGTCGGCAATCGCCGTCAGGTAGGTGCAGAACGGCTGACGGCGGCGGTCGGTGGGGGAGCCGGGGTTCAGCAGCCGCAGGCCGCTCTCGGCCGTCGTGTCCCACGGGATGTGGCTGTGCCCGAACACGAGGACGTCGACGTCGCCGTACTCGGCGCTGCACCGGTCCTCGCGGCCCTTCGCCGGGCCCGTCTCGTGCACGACGGCGAACCGGACGCCGTCGATCTCGGCGCGGGCGACCAGCGGCAGCCGCTCGCGCAGCTCGCCGTGGTCGTTGTTCCCGTACACCGCGACGAGGCGTCGCGAGCGCTGCTCGAGGTCGTTCAGGTGATCGACCGACACCCAGTCGCCGGCGTGGATCACCACGTCAGCGGCGTCCACCTCGTCCCACACCTGCTCCGGGAGGTCTTTCGCCCGCTTGGGCAGATGGGTGTCCGCGAGGATCAGCAGCCGAGACGCCATGGGGACAGTCAACCGCGCCCGTCAGCGCAGCGCCGACTCGATCTCGGCGCGGGCCGCCGCGTCGTAGCCCACGAGCAGCACGCGCTCGACCGAGGTCGCTGTGCCGTGGACCGCACGGACGGCGGCAGCCACGGATTCGGCCTTCGACCAGCCGTAGACGCCGGCCCCGATCAGCGGGAACGCCACCTCGCGCGCACCGAGCTCGTCGGCGACCTCGAGGGACCGGCGATAGCAGGACTCGAGCAGATCGGGGTCCGTCTGGCCCGCGTGGCGGTTCGGTCCGACCGTGTGGATGATCCATCGGGCCGGGAGGTCGCCGGCGGTCGTCCAGCCCGCGTCGCCCGTGGCCAGCCCGTCGGGGAACCGAGCGATGCAGTCGGCCAGGACGGCGGGACCGCCGGCCGCATGGATCGCCCCGTCGACGCCGCCGCCGCCGCGCATCGCGTTGTTCGCGGCGTTGACGATGGCATCGACCTCGAGGGTCGTGATGTCGGCCTGGACGGCGCTGATCGTGGTGCTCACTCGGGCCTCGTGATCCAGGCCTGGGCGCCGGGAGCAAAGGACTTGATCGTCACCGCACCGAACTCGCCGAGCCGGAAGACGATGGGCTCGCCGGTGTCCACGCCCTCGGGCACCGGGAACGTCGACGTGGTGGGGACGTAGTCCATGGTGGCGGCGCGGCCCGGGACGGCGCCGACGTCGACCGTGACGGTCTGGCCCTCGGCGCTGACGTCCCGGACGACCGCGGGGTTGGAGCTGCTGCCGTACGTGACCACGTGGATCTGGCCGCCCTCGCCCACGACGACCCCGGCGGGGGTGTCGATGCTCTCCTTGACGCCCGCGGGCACGCCACGCGAGGGGGCGGGCGTGATCGTGGGCGTCGTCGGAGCGTCGGGCGCCTCCTCGGAGCCGCCGCAGGCGGCCAGGACGAGGGCGACTGCGGCCACCACCGCGAGACGGATCAGGGTGCGCATCGCGCTCCTTCGCTCAGACAGGCAGCAATCGTGTCACGAAGTGGGTCAGCTGATCGACGTTGGCGCACTCGTACATCGGCACGACCTCGGCGTACGCCAGCGCCTCGGAGTCGCCCAGGCCCCACCGGGTGTGGTGCTCGGGGTTGAGCCAGTACGTCCGCCGGGACCGCATCGCGATCTCGTGGAGCGCGTCGAACCGCGGGTTCTGGTTGTTGTTGCGGGCGTCGCCGAGGATCAGCACGGCGGTCCGGGGTCCGACCGCGTCGAGGAAGAACTCGCGGAAGTCCAGCAGCGCCTCGCCGTAGTCGCTGCTGGTGTGCCACTTCGTGATCCGGGCCTCGGCACGAATGCGCGTCTCGATGTCCGCGCCGCCGGAGACGGCGCCGTCGCGCACGATGTCGGTGACCTCGGCCATCGCGTTGACGAAGGCGAAGACCCGCACCTTGCTGAACTGGGCGCTGAGGGCCTGGGTGAGCAGCATCGTGAAGTTGGAGAACCCGGCCACGGACCCCGAGACGTCGCACAGCAGGACGAGCTCGGGGCGGTTCGGTCGCGGCTTCTCGTAGACGGGCCGCATCGGCACGCCGCCGGTGCCCATGGCGCGTCGCAGGGTGCGCCGCATGTCGATCTTGCCGCGGCGCCGGCGTCGGCGGCGGGCCGAGAGGCGGGTCGCCAGCACGCGGGCGAGCGGCTTCACCGACCGGCGCAGCTCCTCCAGCTGCTGGCGGTTGGCGCTGAGGAAGTCGACGTGCTCACGCGACGACCGCACGGCGTGCCGGGCCACGAGCTCACGACCACGCAGCTCGGCCGACCGGCGGCGGGCCTCGGCCTGGACCATCTCGCGGAACGCCTCGACGCCCTGGCGCACCTCGTCGCGGGCCAGCCGGTCGGTGAACTGGGTGCCCAGTCCCTGGCCGCCCTGGCCGCTGCCGCCGCCGGGGCGCATGGCCAGGGCCGCGGCGATCAGCGTCTGGGGCTGGAGTCGGTCGATGGTCTGGTAGGCGGACCAGCCGGCGGTCTCGCTGCCGGGCTGTCCCACCTCGCCCAGCACGTCCACCGCGATCTCGGCGATCTGGGCCAGCGTGCGCGGGTCGCGGTCCATCAGCGCCATGAGCAGCAGCTCGCGGATCTGCTCGACGTCCATGTCCTCGCCGGCGTCGCGGGCGGCCTCGGGGCGGCCGACGCCGACCGGGAAGAACAGGTCGAAGGTCTGGTCGAACACGTCGCGCTGGCCGCCGCGGCGCACGAGCGCCGCGGCCAGGCCCTCGCGCAGCAGCTCACGGTCGTCGAGACCCAGGACGCGCATCACGTCCGCGGCGTCGATCGTCTCGCTCGGACCGGCGTTGACGCCCTTGTTGCGCAGCGCCTCGACGAACTCGACCAGCCGGGTCGCGACCTGGGCGCTCATGACAGGACGGCGTCCAGATCCAGCTTCGTGCGCGCCTTGTCGATGTCGTCCTGGTGCTTCAGCACGACACCGAGGCTCTCGGAGACGACCTCGGAGGTGAGCGCGTCGGCGCCCAGCGCCACGAGGGTGCGGGCCCAGTCGAGCGTCTCGGACACCGAGGGGGCCTTGCGCAGCGGCATGGCACGCAGCGCGTTGACCACACGGATCACCGAGTCGACCAGTGCCTGGTCGAGGTCGGGCACCTTCATGGCGACGATGTCGCGCTCGAGCTCGGCGTCGGGGAACTCGATGTGCAGGAACAGGCAGCGGCGGCGCAGCGCCTCGGACAGCTCGCGCGTCGCGTTCGAGGTCAGCACGACGAAGGGCCGTTGGGTCGCCGTCACCGTGCCCAGCTCGGGGATCGTGATCTGGAAGTCGCCGAGCACCTCGAGCAGCAGGCCCTCGATCTCGACGTCGGCCTTGTCGGTCTCGTCGATCAGCAGCACGGTGGGGCCGTCGTTGCGGATCGCCGACAGCAGCGGGCGGGGGAGCAGGAACTCCTCGGAGAAGATGTCCGACTTCGCCTCGCTCCACGTCTCGTCCTGGCCGGCCGAGATCCGCAGCAGCTGCTTGGCGTGGTTCCACTCGTAGATCGCGCGGGACTCGTCGACGCCCTCGTAGCACTGCAGGCGCACCAGCTCGGCGCTGCACGCCTGGGCGATGGCCCGCGAGAGCTCGGTCTTGCCGACCCCGGCGGGGCCCTCGACGAGCAGCGGCTTGCCCAGCTCGCTGGCGAGGAACACCGTCGTGGCGACGGCGTCCGACGCGAGATACCCGGCCGTGGCGAGGCGGGCCTTGACGTCGGCGACCGACGTGAACGGCATCGTGCCCTTGTTGAACATGGATTCAAGTCTACGCTGACAGTATGGCGGCGATGACTCGGGTGAGGCGTAGATCACAGTTGGCTGCTCCTGCAGCCTTCGCCCGCGTGACGGACTGGGAGCAGCATCGGGTGCCCCTCACGACGATCACGGCCACCTCGGACGGGTTCGCGGCCCGGACCGGCCTCGGCCCGTTGGGGTTCGACGACCCGATGGAGGTCACGCACTGGGACCCGCCGCGCCGCGTCCACCTGGTGAAGCGGGGCCGGGTCGTCCGGGGGAGCGCCACGATCACGGTCGAGCCCGACGGGCCCGGGTCGATCGTCACGTGGGACGAAGAGGTCTCGGTGATCGGCGTCCCGGGGTTCCTCGACCCGGTCGTGCGGCGGCTCCTCGGACTCATGGTCTCGTCCGTGCTGAGCCGTCTGCTCCGTGGCTAGGGTGGGTGGCATGTCCGCTGCCGAGACCGAGGTCGTCGACCTCTGCCGTGACCTGATCCGGATCGACACGTCCAACTTCGGCGACTCGTCCGGCCCGGGTGAGCGCGCCGCGGCGGAGTACGTCGCCGCCAGCCTGGCCGAGGTCGGCATCGAGTCCACGATCCTCGAGTCCGAGCGAGGCCGCGCCAGCGTGGTCGCTCGCTGGGGCGACCAGACCTCCACCCGCCCGGGACTGGTCGTGCACGGACACCTGGACGTCGTGCCGGCCCAGGCGGCCGACTGGTCGGTCGACCCGTTCGCCGCCGAGATCGTCGACGACTACGTCGTGGGCCGCGGCGCCGTGGACATGAAGGACTTCGACGCGATCATGCTCGCCGTCGTGCGCGACCGGCAGCGGACCGGCCGGATCCCCGACCGCCCGATCCTGTTGGTCTTCACGGCCGACGAGGAGGCCGGAGGTCAGCTCGGCGCGCACTGGCTCGTCGCCGAGCATCCCGAGTGGTTCGAGGGCTGCACCGAGGCGGTCGGTGAGGTCGGCGGCTTCTCGACGCAGGTCGCGGGACAGCGCCTCTACCTGATCGAGTCGGGTGAGAAGGGCATCGCGTGGCTGCGGCTCAAGGCGGCCGGAACCGCGGGCCACGGCTCGATGCGCAACCCGGACAACGCCGTCACCCACCTGGCGCGCGCACTGGTCAACCTCGGCGAGCACGAGTGGCCGTCCGAGCCGGGCCCCTCCATGCGGATCCTGCTGGACAAGGTGCGCGAGCTGACCGGCGCCGAGGGCACGCCCGACGAGCTCTTCGAGCACTTCGGGCCGGCGGCCCGGATGATCGGCTCGGGCCTGCGCAACTCGACCAACGCGACGATGGTCCAGGGCGGCTACAAGCACAACGTCGTGCCCGGCGAGGCCGTCGCGTACGTGGACGGCCGTCCGCTGCCCGGGCACGACGACGGCTTCGTCGACCGCGTGCAGCAGATCGCGGGGGACACCGTCACGGTCGAGCCGTACCACCTCGACATCCCGCTGGAGTACCCGTTCGAGGGCGACCTCGTCGACGCGATGACCGTCTCGCTGCTCAAGCACGACCCGCAGGCCCACGTGGCGCCGTTCCTCATGTCCGCGGGGACCGACGCCAAGGCGTGGCACAAGCTGGGGATGAGGTCGTACGGCTTCGTGCCGCTGCGGCTGCCGGCCGACCTGGACTTCACCGCACTGTTCCACGGCGTCGACGAGCGCGTCCCGATCGACGCGCTCCAGTTCGGCTGCCGGGTCTTCGACGAATTCCTCGATCTGGCCTGAGAGGCGCATACCCGGTCGACACCTGGGTACCCCCTCGGCACAGACCGTCATTCGGGCGGTCGCGAGACACACAGGGGATCACCATGGCCGGAAAGTTGAAGTTCCTCGTCGGACTCGGCGCGGGTTACGTCCTCGGGGCCCGTTCGGGTCGCGAGCGCTACGACCAGATCGTCGAGAAGGCCCAGAGCCTCTGGAAGAACCCGAAGGTCCAGGACGCGACGCACAAGGTCCAGGACGTGGCCCAGGAGCACGTGCCCGGTGCGAGCAAGTCCAGCACCGATTCGAGCAGCTCGAGCACCGGCTCGACCGGCACCAGCACCGGCTCGACCGGCACCAGCACGGGCTCGACCGAATTCGGCACCCGTTCCACGGGAGTCTCCGGGCAATGAGCCAAGAGCAGTCGGATCACTCGTCGGCCACCACCGGTGAGCTCATCTCCAAACTGACAACCGAGATGAAGACGCTCGTCCGTGACGAGATGCGGCTCGCGCAAGCCGAGGTGACCGGGCGGGCCAAGAAGGCAGGCATCGGGGCCGGCTTCATCGGCGTGGGCGGCTTGCTCGCGCTGTATGGGGTCGGTGTCCTGCTCGCCGCCATCATCCTGGCTCTGGCGCTGGTCATGGACGCGTGGTTGGCGGCGCTCATCGTCGCGGTCGTCCTGCTGGTCATCGCCGGCATCGCGGCCCTGCTGGGCAAGAGCCGGGTGCAGGAAGCCGGTCCGCCGGTTCCCACTGGCACGATGGACAGCGTCAAGGCCGACGTGGACGCCGTCCGACATGCCCGAGACCACTGATCCCGAGGAGTGCCATGAGTGACGAGAACATCCACGAGTTGCGTGACGAGGTGGAACGGACGCGTGAGGAGCTCGCCGACACCGTCGACGAACTCGCCGCCAAGTTCGACGTGAAGAGCCGCGTCAAGGATTCCGCGAACGACTTCAAGGACTCCACCCGCGAGTCCCTGAACGACTTCAAGGACTCCACCCGCGAGTCCCTGACCGACCAGGACGGCAAGCCGCGACCGGAGGTGTTGGCGTTGGCCGCCGGCATCACGTCGCTGTGCCTGGCGTTCCTGGTGCTGCGGTCGCTGCGGCGGGGGCGTTGATGGCTGAACCTGGCAAGGACAGCGGCCCGGACTCCCCGAAGGAGCTCACCAAGCCCTCGTGGTTCTACGTGCTGCGCAAGACGGCGCGTGAATTCTCCGAGGACCAGTGCACCGACCTCGCCGCGGCGCTGACGTACTACTCGATCCTGGCGCTGTTCCCGGCCGCGGTCGCGGTGCTGTCGCTCGTCGGCCTGGTCGGGCGCAGCGACGAGACCGTCGACGCGCTCGTGCAGATCCTGCGTGACCTCGGCGCCTCCGGTGCGGCCGACACCCTGGAGCCGACCCTGCGCGAGCTGGGCCAGAGCCAGAACTCGGGACTGGGCCTCATCATCGGTCTCGTCGCGGCCTTGTGGTCGGCGTCGGGCTACGTGAACGCGTTCAGCCGCGGCATGAACCGCATCTACGAGATCGGTGAAGGCCGGCCGATCTGGAAGCTGCGTCCGGTGATGCTGCTGCTGACGGTCGTCCTCGTGGCGCTGACCGCGGTCGTGGCCCTGGGGCTCGTCCTGACCGGTCCTGCCGCGCAGGCGGTCGGCGACGCCGTCGGTCTCGGCGACACGGCCGTGACGGTGTGGAACATCGCCAAGTGGCCGGTCCTGCTGATCGTCGTCGTCTTCATCGTGGCGCTGCTCTACTACGTCACGCCGAACGTGAAGCAGCCGCGGTTCCGCTGGATCAGCCTCGGTGCGGTGGTCGCGATCGTGGTGTTGGTCGTGGCCTCGGCGCTGTTCGGGCTCTACGTCTCGAACTTCTCGAACTACAACAAGACGTACGGCTCGTTGGCCGGCGTCATCGTGTTCCTGCTGTGGTTGTGGATCACGAACCTGGCCCTGCTCTTCGGCGCCGAGCTCGATGCCGAGCTGGAGCGCGGTCGTGAGCTGCAGGCGGGCCTGCCGGCCGAGGAGGAGATCCAGTTGCCTCCGCGCGACACCCGCCAGATCGAGAAGGCCAAGAAGAAGACCGAGAAGGACATCGCCCGAGGCCGGGCGCTGCGACGCTCGCGAGGCGAGCCGAAGGACGACTGACCGACGGTCAGACGGTCGCGCGCATGCGGATGATCTTGCGCCGCAGCCGCACCGTGCGATGACCGGTCGGATCCTTGCGGAGGCGGTCGAGTTCCCATCCTTGGAACTCGGCCGCCTGCGTCAGCCACTGGCACACGGCGTTCCGCGACTTCGTCCGCGAGATGGAGACATCCCAGAACTCGTAGTCGATCATCGTGCTCCTTCTGACACATCACTGAGCGCAGCGTGGATCTCGGGCGGCAGTTCCAGTGTCTCCGATTCGAGGGATTCCTGGAGCTGAGCGGTGGTGCGGGCTCCCACGACCGCCGAGCCGACCTGGGGCCGGTCGCGCAGCCACGCCAGGGCGACGTGGGAGACCGGGACGCCCAGACCCTGGGCGGCGGCCGCGAGCGCATCGACGACGCGGGCCTTCGAGGACGTGAGGTGCGGCGCCACGAACGCCTCCCATCGTGCGTCGGCGGCGCGTGAGTCGCCGGGTACACCGGCGCGGTACTTGCCGGTGAGGACGCCTCGGCCCAGGGGAGACCACGCCAGGACGCTCATGCCGGCGTGCTCGGCGGCCGGGATCGTCTCGATCTCGGGGTCGCGGCGCACCAACGAGTACTCGATCTGCGTGCTGACCAGCGGGACGCCGCCGCCCAGGCGCGTGAACGCGTGCTGGGCCGCGACCGTCTGCCACCCGGTGAAGTTGCTGATGCCCGCGTAACGGACCCGGCCCGAGCGCACCGCCTGATCGAGCGCGGCCATCGTCTCGTCGACCGGGACGGCGTCGTCCCAGCGGTGGATCTGCCACAGGTCGAGGTGGTCGGTGCCGAGATCGGCGAGCGACTGGTCCAGTTGGCGCATCAGCGACCGCAGGGAGCCGTCGACCACGGCATGTCCGTCGCGACGGATCACGCCGGCCTTGCCGGCCAGGACGACCCGGTCGCGGACGCCGTGCTTGGCCAGCAGGGACCCGATGACCTGCTCGCATCCGCCGTCGCCGTAGATGGGCGCGGTGTCGAGCAGGGTCCCGCCGGCGTCGAGGAAGACGCGCAACTGCTCGTCAGCGACGTATTCGTCGACGGCCGCACCCCAGGACATCGTCCCGAGGCCCAGCCGCGACACCTGGAGACCCGAACCCCCGAGCCGACGCGCGTGCATGCGACGAGGCTAGTCGGTGGCTCGGAACTTCGTGTGTAGGCTCGCACGGTGGATCTGCTGCGCTCCGTGATCCTGGGCATCGTCCAGGGACTCACCGAATTCCTGCCCATCTCCAGCAGTGCTCACCTGGCGATCGTGCCGCAATTGCTGGGCTGGGAAGACCCCGGCGCGGCGTACACGGCGGTCGTCCAGATCGGCACCGAGCTGGCGGTCATCCTCTACTTCTGGCGTGACATCTGGACCATCGGCTCGGGCTGGGTCCGCGGCGTGTTCAACGCCGAGGCGCGGCAGGCACCGGAGTGGCGGATGGGCTGGTTCATCATCGTCGGCTCACTGCCGATCGTCGTGCTGGGCCTCGCACTCGAGGACGCGATCGACCGCGAGTTCCGGAACCTGTGGTTCATCGCCTCGATGCTGATCGGCATGGGCCTGGTCCTGGGTCTCGCCGAGCGGCTCGGACGCAAGACCAAGCCGATCGCCGACCTCAGGTCCCGCGACGCGATCCTGCTGGGTCTGGCCCAGGCCTGCGCCCTCGTCCCGGGTGTCTCCCGGTCGGGCGCCACGATCTCGATGGGCCTGTTCCTGGGCTACGAGCGCCAGGCCGCCACCCGCTATGCCTTCCTGCTGGCCATCCCCGCCGTCGTCGGCGCCGGTGTCTACAAGCTCAAGGACATCCCCGGCGGTGAGAACGCCTACGGCACGGTCCCGACCATCGTCGGAACCGCCGTGGCGTTCGTCGTGGGCCTCGCGGTCATCCACTGGCTGCTGCAGTACGTCAGCAACCACTCGTACAAGCCGTTCGTGATCTACCGCGTCGCGCTCGGCGCACTCGTCCTCGGCCTGCTCTGGGCCGGCGTCATCACCGGCGCCGTCGCCGGCTGACGGGCACTCAGAGCCAGCCGGACTTCTTGAAGCGGCGGTACACGTACCAGCAGGTGCCACCCATGGCGGCCAGGCAGGCGGGATAGCCGAAGGTCCACGAGAGCTCGGGCATGTGCTCGAAATTCATCCCGTAGACCCCGGCCACGGCGGTCGGGATCGCGAACAGCGCGGCACCCGCGGCGAGCTTGCGCATGTCCTCGTTCTGTTGGACGCTCAGCTGCGCGAGGTAGGCGTTGAGCGCGTTGGACAGCAGGCTGTCGATCGAGTCGATGGCGTCCACCGCACGTTGCAGGTGGTCGGCGATGTCGCGGAAGTAGGGCCGCAGGGCCTCCGGGTCGGCGACGGTCGCGAAGCGGCTCATCGGGTCGCGCAGCGGTGCGACGGCGTGCCGGAACTCCAGCGTCTCGCGCTTGAGCCGGTAGATGCGACGGGAGTCCTCGGTGCGGTCGGGCGAGAAGACCGAGGCCTCGACCTCGCCGACGTCCGTCTCGAGCTCGGCGGCGACCGACTCGTAGTGGTCCACGATCGAGTCGACGACGGCGTGCAGCCCGACGATCGGCCCGTGGCTCAGCCGCTCGGGGGAGACCTCGGCCCGGTGCCGCGCGTCGACGAGCGACGCCCCACCGTGGCGCACGGTCAGCAGGTAGTGCGCACCCAGGCAGATGTTCACCTCGTTGGTGGTGATGTCGTCGTCGTTGTACGACACGGCGCGCATCGAGATGAACACGTGATCGCTGTACCGCTCGATCTTCGGCCGCTGGTGCGCGCCGATCGTGTCCTCCACCGCCAACGGGTGCATCCGCAAGGCCTTGCCGAGACGCTCCATCTCGTCGTGCGTCGGGTTGTTGATGCCGACCCAGATGAAGTCGTTGCCCGTCAGGCCGGCCAACCGTTCGGCGAGGTCGTCGGGGTCGTGGTCGGTGTCGCGGCGCACCCCGTCGACGTAGACGGCGCAGTCGATCATCACCTGCCCATTGTGGCTTCCGGTCTCCCGATAGGCTCGGCGACATGCAGAGTTGGTCCCGCCCACCGATCCCACGACTCTCGGACTCCGGGCTCGGTGACGGACCACCCGTCCAGGTGTACGACACCGCCGCCGGGAAGGTCGTCCCGGTCGACCCCGAGGGTGCCGCGCGCCTCTACGTCTGCGGCATCACGCCGTACGACGCCACGCACATGGGACACGCCAACACGTACCTGACCTTCGACCTGCTGCAGCGGGTCTGGCTCGACCGCGGCCTGGACGTGCACTACACGCAGAACGTGACCGATGTCGACGACCCGCTGCTCGAGCGGGCCACGGCGACCGGCATGGACTGGGTGGCGCTCGCCGAGCGCGAGACCCAGCTGTTCCGCGACGACATGACCGCACTGCGTGTCCTGCCCCCGGAGCACTACATCGGCGCCGTCGAGTCGATCCCGCTCGTCATCGATCTGATCCAGCGGCTGGACAAGACCGGCGCGGTCTACCGGGTCGACGACGACCTGTACTTCGAGGTGCGCTCCGCGCCGAGCTTCGGCGAGGTCTCCGGTCTGGACACCGACGCGATGCTGAAGTTCTTCGCCGAGCGTGGCGGCGACCCGCAGCGTCCCGGCAAGCGCGATCCCCTCGACTGTCTGCTCTGGCAGGCCGAGCGCCCGGGCGAGCCCGCCTGGGACACCGAGCTCGGCCGCGGTCGGCCCGGCTGGCACATCGAGTGCTCGGCCATCGCCCTGCACCACCTGGGCTCGGCGTTCGACGTGCAGGGCGGGGGATCGGACCTGGTCTTCCCGCACCACGAGATGTCGGCCGCCGAGGCCGAGCGCGCCACGGGCGAGCCGTTCGCCCGCTCGTACGTGCACGCCGGGATGGTGGGCTACGAGGGCGAGAAGATGAGCAAGTCCAAGGGCAACCTCGTCCTGGTCTCCAAGCTGCGTGTCGAGGGCTGCGACCCGATGGCGATCCGGCTGGCGTTGCTTGCGCACCACTACCGCGAGGACTGGGAGTGGTTCGGCGACGAGATCGAGGTCGCCGAGGCGCGCCTGGCCCGCTGGCGGGCCGCGGCCGATCGCTCGGCCGGACCGTCCGGCCAGGAGCTGGTGGATCAGCTCAGGGCCGCTCTGACGAACGACCTCGACGCGCCCGCCGCGCTGGCGGCGGTCGACGCGTGGACGGCTTCGACGGGCAACGACGCCCAGGCGCCGGCCCAGATGCGCGCGGCGGTCGACGCGCTGCTCGGCATCGCGCTCTGACCCCGGTGCGCCGGCGCCGGGCCTGCGGGCCTCAGGTCTCCTCGGTGGGGCGCCGACGCAGGTAGCGCTCGAACTCGCGCGCGATGGCGTCGCCCGAGGCCTCGGGCAGGTCGTCGGTGTCGCGGTCGGTCTCGAGTGACTGGACGTAGTCGCGCAGGTCCTCGTCCTGTTCCATCAGCTCGTCGGCCCCGCGCTGCCACGCCTCGGACATCTCCTGCAGGACCCCCTGGGGCAGTCCGACGCCCACGGCGTCCTCGACGGCTCCGAGCAACGCGAGCGTGGCCTTGTAGCAGGGCGGCTCGGCCACGTAGTGCGGCACGGCCGCCCAGATGGCGGCCGTCGCCATGCCCGCCCGCGCGGCGACGTCGCCGAGAACGGTCGTGATGCCGATGGGGCCGGCGTAGCGGGACTGCTCGAGGGACAGCCGCTCCAGCATGACCGGGTCGTTCGTCGTGCCGGTCACGGGAACCGGACGGGAGTGCGGACTGTCCGCCAGCAGGGCCCCGAGCGTGAGGAGCTCCTGGACACCGGCGCGCTGGGCGATCTCGACCACCGAGGCGCAGAAGGTCTGCCAGCGGTAGTTCGGCTCGACCGCGCGCAGCAGTAGGACGTCGCGGTCCAGGCGCGGCGGACGGGCGAAGTACAGCGTGGGGGTGGGCCACACGATGTCGCGGACACCGTTCTCGGACGGAGCGATGACCGGGCGGACCGCCTGGAAGTCGTAGAACTCCTCCGGATCGAGCTCGGCGAAGATCTCGGCGTCCCACTCCTCGAGCAGGTGGTCGACCGTGCTGGTGGCCGCGTCGGCTGCGTCGTTCCAGCCCTCGAACGCGGCGATCATCCACGGATTCCGCAGGACGGGGATCTGGGCGTCGGTCACCCTGCCAGCCTACTCATCCTCGGTCCGATAACCGAGGTTCGGCGACAGCCACCGTTCGGCCTCCGCGATCGTCCAACCCTTGCGTTCCGCGTAGTCCTGCACCTGGTCGCGGCCGATCCGGCCGACGACGAAGTACTGCGACTGCGGGTGCGAGAAGTACAGGCCGCTGACGGAGGCGCCCGGCCACATGGCCATCGACTCGGTCAGCTCGATGCCCGTGCGCGCCTCGACCTCGAGCAACGACCAGATCGTGCTCTTCTCGGTGTGCTCCGGGCACGCGGGGTAACCCGGCGCCGGGCGGATGCCGTCGTACTTCTCCTTGATCAGCTCGGTGTTGCTGAGCTTCTCGTCGGGGGCGTAGCCCCACAGGTCGGTGCGGACCAGTTCGTGCAGGCGCTCGGCGAACGCCTCGGCCAGCCGGTCGGCCAGGGCCTCGACCATGATCGCGGAGTAGTCGTCGAGCTCGGCCTTGAAGGCCGCCACCCGCTCGGTGCTGCCGAGTCCGGCCGTCACGGCGAACGCGCCGACGTAGTCGGGCAGGCCCGTGTCGACCGGCGCGACGAAGTCGGCCAGGGAGCGGTGCGGGACGCCCTCACGGTGCGCGGTCTGCTGGCGCAGGTGGTGGAACCGGGTCAGCTCGGTCGTGCGGGACTCGTCGGTGAAGACGATCGTGCTGTCACCGTCGCGGGCGGCCGGGAACAGGCCGGCGACCCCACGGGCGGTCAGCCAGTCCTCGGCGATGATGCGGTCGAGCATCTCGTTCGCGTCGTCGTACAGCTTGCGCGCGGCATCGCCGTGCGTGGGCGAGTTGAGGATGTCGGGGAACGAGCCCTTCATCTCCCACGCGTTGAAGAACGGCTGCCAGTCGATGTACTCGCGCAGCTCGCCCAGCGGGAACGGCCCGAACTCGTGGATGCCGGGGGAGGCCGGGACCGGCGGCTTGTAGTCGCTCCAGTCGATCGCCGTGGCGTCGGCGCGGGCGGCCTCCAGCGGCAGGAGGGAACGGGAGTCGCCGCGGGCGGCGTGGCGCTCACGCAGCGCGTCGTAGTCGGTCTTGAGATCGGCCATGAGCTTCGGCCGCTGCTCGTCGGACAGCAGCGCGGCCACGACCGGGACCGAGCGCGAGGCGTCCTTCACCCAGACGACCGGCCCGGGGTACTTGCGGTCGACCTTGACGGCGGTGTGGGCTCGCGAAGTGGTGGCGCCGCCGATCAGCAGCGGGATGTCGAACTCCTGGCGCGCCATCTCGGCGGCGAAGTTCTCCATCTCGTCCAGCGACGGGGTGATGAGGCCGGACAGCCCGATGACGTCGGCGTTGTGCTGACGCGCCGCGTCGAGGATCTTCTGGGCCGGCACCATGACGCCGAGGTCGATGACGTCGTAGTTGTTGCACTGCAGCACGACGCCGACGATGTTCTTGCCGATGTCGTGGACGTCGCCCTTGACGGTGGCCATGATGACCGTGCCGTTGGAGGTTCTGACGTCGTCGGGGGACTTCTCGGCCTCGATGAACGGGATCAGGTAGGCGACGGCCTTCTTCATGACCCGCGCCGACTTGACCACCTGGGGCAGGAACATCTTGCCGGCACCGAACCGGTCGCCGACGACGTTCATGCCGTCCATCAGCGGGCCCTCGATGACCTCGATGGGCTTGCCGCCACGCTCGGAGATCAGCTGGCGCAGCTCCTCGGTGTCCTCCTCGACCTGGGCGTCGATGCCCTTGACGAGGGCGTGGGTGATCCGCTCGCCCACGGGCAGCGAGCGCCACTCCTCGGCCGCGGCCTCGGTCCTCTCGGTGGTGCCGGCGTACTCGGACGCGATCTCGAGCAGGCGCTCGGCGGCGTCCTCGCGCCGGTTGAGGATGACGTCCTCGATGCGCTCGCGCAGCTCGGTCGGGACGGCGTCGTAGGGGACCAGGGCGCCAGCGTTGACGATGCCCATGTCCATGCCCGCCTTGATGGCGTGGAACAGGAAGACGGCGTGGATCGCCTCGCGGACCGTGTTGTTGCCTCGGAACGAGAACGAGACGTTCGAGACGCCACCCGAGACGAGCGCGCCGGGCAGGTTCTGCTTGATCCAGGCGGTGGCCTCGATGAAGTCCAGACCGTAGCGGGCGTGCTCCTCGATGCCCGTGGCGACGGCGAATACGTTCGGGTCGAAGATGATGTCCTCGGCGGGGAAGCCGACCTGCTCGGTCAGGATCCGGTAGGCGCGCTTGGCGATCTGTTGGCGGCGCTCGAGGTTGTCGGCCTGGCCGTCCTCGTCGAAGCCCATGACGACGATCGCGGCGCCGTACTTGCGGCACAGCCGCGCGTGCTCGACGAAGCGCTCCTCGCCCTCCTTGAGGGAGATGGAGTTGACGATGCACTTGCCCTGGATCGCCTTGAGGCCGGTCTCGATGACCTCGAACTTGGAGGAGTCGACCATGACGGGCACGCGGCTGATGTCGGGCTCGGCGGCGATCAGCTTGCAGAACCGGTCCATCGCGGCGACGCCGTCGATCATGCCCTCGTCCATGTTGATGTCGATGACCTGCGCGCCGTTCTCGACCTGCTGCAGGGCCACCGCGAGGGCGGAGGTGTAGTCCTCGGCCTTGATGAGGTTGCGGAAGCGGGCCGAGCCCGTGATGTTGGTCCGCTCGCCGACGTTGACGAACAGCGAGTCCTCGGTGACCGTCAGCGGCTCGAGCCCGGACAGCCGCAGTGCGGGGGCGATCTCGGGCACCTCGCGCGGGTTCAGGCCCTCGACCGTCTCGGCGATGGCGGCGATGTGCGCGGGCGTGGTGCCACAGCAGCCACCGACGACGTTGATGAAGCCACTCTCGGCGAACTCGTGCAGCGTGGCTGCGGTCTGGTCGGGCGCCTCGTCGTACTCGCCGAAGGCGTTGGGCAGGCCCGCGTTGGGGTAGCAGGAGATGTGGCAGTCGGCGATGCGCGACAGCTCGGCGATGTAGGGGCGCATCTCGTCGGCGCCCAGGGCACAGTTCAGGCCCACGAGCAGCGGCTTGACGTGCCGGACCGAGTTCCAGAACGCCTCGACCGTCTGGCCCGAGAGCGTGCGGCCGGAGGCGTCGGTGATGGTGCCCGAGATGACGACCGGCCAGCGACGTCCCGTCTCCTCGAAGAGGGTCTCGACCGCGAAGATCGCGGCCTTGGCGTTGAGCGTGTCGAAGATCGTCTCGATCATCAGTAGGTCGGCGCCGCCGTCGACCAGGCCGCGAGCGGCGGTGAGGTAGGCGTCGACCAGCTCGTCCCAGGTGACGTTGCGGGCCGCGGGGTCGTTGACGTCGGGGGAGATGGACGCGGTGCGGGTGGTCGGACCGAGGGCGCCGGCGACGTACCGGGGGCGGTCGGGGGTGCCGACCGCGTCCGCGGCGGAGCGCGCCAGCTGGGCCGAGGTGTAGTTGAGCTCGTAGGCGAGGTCGACCATGTCGTAGTCGCGCAACGAGATCGCGTTCGCGTTGAACGTGTTGCTCTCGATGATGTCGGCGCCGGCCTCGAGATACTCGCGATGGATCGAGGCGATGATGTCGGGCTGCGTCAGCGTGAGCAGGTCGTTGTTGCCCTGGACGTCGCAGGACCACTGGGCGAACCGCTCACCGCGGTAGCCGGCCTCGTCGGGACGGTCTCGCTGGATCGCGGTTCCCATGGCGCCGTCGAGCACGAGGATCCGTTGCGACATCGCCTCGGTGAGCGCGGCGGTGGCGTCGGGACGGAACTGTGGAACGAACTCGGTCATGGGTGAAAGTCCTCAGCGGTGTGACAGCGGTGGCTGCTGGGACCCTCCAGCCGGCGGCGGGCTCGCCTGGGCCTCGGGAAGGATCCGAACTGTTCCCCGAGCATACGTCAGTCCGCGCGACGCGAAACTCGATCGCCGCGGTGTGAGACCGGGTGTGTCGGGCGCCTCACGAACGCCGGTGGAACGGGTCCGGGTCAACGCGCGGGGGTCTGCGTCCCGTCGGTCACGACGACGGAGGTCTCGGACTTCGGGCCCTTGACCAGCAGGGCGACCAGCACGGCCACCGCGGAGATCAGCCCGCCGTAGAAGAGCGCGGCGTGGACGCCGGCCGCGGTCGCGTCGACCACCGTGGCGCCGGACTCGAGGTCACTGACGGACCGACGCGTCATCACGGTGACGAACAGCGCCGTGCCCGCGGCGCCGGCGACCTGCTGCAACGTGGAGACCGTCGCGCTGCCGTGGGAGTACAGATGATGCGGCAGCGAGCCCAGCGCCGACGTCATCAGCGGCGTGAACATGAGCGCGAGCCCGATGCTCATCAGCACGTGCACGGCGATGACGGTGCCCTGCGTCGTGCTCGTGTCGAACATCGACATCGACCACAGTGCGACGGAGGTGACGGCGGCGCCGGGCGCGACGAGGGGCCGCGGTCCGTACTGGTCGAACAGGCGACCCACGATCGGTGCGAGCAGGCCCATGACCACGCCACCGGGCAGCAGCACGAGGCCGGTCTTCAACGTCGACAGCCCCAGCACGGTCTGCAGGTAGATCGGCAGCAGGATCAAGGTGCCGAACAGTGCCATCATGCTGACGGCGACGAGGCCGGCCGCGATGGTGAAGGTCCGGTGGGCGAAGGTGCGCAGGTCCAACAGTGCCCGGTCCTGGAGCGAGAGCTGGCGCAGGACGAAGACGACGAGTGCGACGGCGCCGACGGCCACCGGGATCCAGGGATCGACGGGGGTCTCGCCCGCGGCGGCCGCGCCGATGCTGCTGAGTCCGTAGATCAGCCCACCGAAGGCCAGCGCCGACAACACCACCGAGAGCACGTCGATCGGGACGTCGACCGGCTCGGTGACGTTACGCACCCACGCGGCACCGAGCCCGAGGGAGAGCAGGGCGATCGGCAGCACGAGCCAGAACATCCATCGCCAGTCGAGCTGGTCGAGGATGAGGCCCGAGATCGTGGGCCCGACGGCGGGGGCCACCGAGATGACGATCGAGACGGTGCCCATCATGCGGCCGCGGCGCTCCGCGGGGACCAGGTTGAGGATCGTCGTGATCAGCAGCGGCATCATCAGCGCGGTGCCGACGGCCTGGACGGCGCGAGCGGCGACCAGCACGGCGAAGGTCGGCGCCACGGCGGCCAGCAACGTGCCGGCCGTGAACGAGATCATCGCGGCCATGAAGACCCGGCGCAGGGGATAGCGCGTCAGCAGGAACCCGGTGATGGGGATGACCACGGCCATCGTCAGCAGGAACACGGTCGTGAGCCACTGGGCCGTCGTCGCCGGGACGTCGAACTCGCGCATCAGCTCGGGCAGGGCGACGCTCATGATCGTCTCGTTGAGGATCACGACGAACGCCGAGCCGACCAGCAGGGCGATCAGGCGGCCCGAACGGTCGTTGCTCGAGGGTGCCGAGGTGGCGGCGGTGGTGGTCACTGTGCTCCTGCGCGGTGGGGAATGGCGAGTCGAGTGTGCCCCGAGGGACACCAGTGGTCCCAACGCGCGGGCGCGGCGGCTTGTTCCGGGCGGGGGAGTGATGATGCTCACCGGGCGTCCGCGTCCCGCCCCCGACGGCAGGGTTGCGCCGCTGCCGTCGCGGCCGAGGTGGTCCTGGGGGAGGATCGGTCATGGGGTCGAGACATGATCGATCACGACATCCAGGACGCGTCATGCGTCGACGCGGCGACGGTGGCGGAGCGGTTGCAGGTCGACCCGGCGACCGGACTCGCCGACGCTGAGGCCGCGCGCAGGCTCGAGGAGAACGGCCCCAATGAGCTCCGGGGCAAGCCTGCGGTTCCGACGTGGCGCAAGATCCTGGCGCAGTTCCAGGATCCACTGATCTACCTGCTGCTGGCGGCGGTCGTCATCTCGCTGGTCTCGTGGGCGATCGAGGGCGCCGAAGGCCTGCCGGTCGATGCTGTCGTGATCGCGATCGTCGTGATCCTCAACGCGGTGCTCGGCTACACCCAGGAGGCCCGGGCGGAGGACGCGGTGGCTGCGCTCGGCTCCATGACCGCCGCCACGTCGACGGTGCTGCGCGGCGGTGAGCTCAAGACCGTCCCGTCGGCCGATCTCGTGGTCGGCGACGTGCTGGTCCTCAACGAGGGCGACGCCGTCGGCGCCGACGCCCGGCTGCTGAGTGCGAGTGCGCTGCGCATCCAGGAGGCGTCGCTGACCGGTGAGAGCGAGGCCGTCACCAAGAATGCGGCGACGTTGGCCGCGCCGGCGCCCCTGGCGGAGCGCCACGACATGGTTCACAAGGGCACCGCCGTCGTGCAGGGGGTCGGTCGCGCCGTCGTGACCGCCGTGGGCATGTCGACGGAGGTCGGCGCGATCGCCGAGATGCTCGACGCGACGGAGGAGGAGCCCACGCCGCTGCAGACCGAGGTCTCCCACATCAGCAGGATGCTCGGCACCGCAGTGGTCATCATCGCCCTGGTCGTGATGATCACGATCGTCGTGGTCGACGGGGTCACCGAGCCGGCGGACTTCGTCGTCGTCCTGCTGCTGGGCGTCTCACTGGCGGTCGCCGCGGTGCCCGAGGGGATGCCGGCGATCCTCTCCGTTGTTCTGGCGATCGGCGTGCAGCGGTTGGCACGACGCAACGCGGTGGTGAAGCAGCTCAACTCCGTCGAGGCACTCGGATCCGCATCGGTGATCTGCACCGACAAGACCGGCACCCTGACGCGCAACGAGATGACGATCGAGCGGGTGGTCACGGCTTCGGGCAGCGCCGACGTCACGGGTGTCGGGTACCGCCCCGACGGGACGCTGACGGCCGGGGGAGAGGACCTGGCCGGGCCGCAGCGCCTGGAGACCCAACTCCTCCTGGGCGCCGGATCGCTCGCGAACAACGCCCAGCTGACCGAGCGCGACGGTGAATGGACCATCCAGGGAGATCCGACCGAGGCGGCGTTCCTCGTGGCGGCGCGCAAGCTCCCGGGCACGGCCGAGCAGCTCTCGCGGTTCGAGCGCGTGGCCGAGATCCCGTTCACGTCAGACCGCAAGATGATGTCCACGCTGCACCGCGAGCGCGACGACGGGACGTCTCTGGTGTTCAGCAAGGGCGCGCCCGACGTGCTCCTCGCGCACTGCGCGCGGTACCAGGTCGGCGAGGGCACGGCGCCACTCACGGACGCGCTGAGGCGTGAGCGTCTCGCCGAGGTCGAGGCGTTGTCGGCGGAGGCGTTCCGGACGCTCGGCGTCGCCTACCGGGTCGCCGACGACGTGCCGCCCGGGAGCGATGACGTCGACGCGTCGATCGAGCACGAGCTCGTCTACCTCGGCGTGGTCGGCATCATCGATCCGCCGCGCGCCGAGGCGGCAACCGCGATCGCGGAGGCCCACCGGGCCGGGATCCGCGTCATCATGATCACCGGCGACCACCCGACCACCGCGATCCGCATCGCGGCGGATCTGGGCATCATCGAGCCGGGCGGCCGCGCCGTCACGGGGACCGAACTCGACACCGTGGACGACCGGACGCTGCGCGAGAACGTCCACGAGGTGTCCGTCTACGCCCGTGTGTCCCCGAAGCACAAGCTCCTGCTCGTCGACACCCTCCAGTCGGAAGGGCAGATCGTGGCGATGACCGGCGACGGCGTCAACGACGCGCCCGCCCTCAAGTCCGCCGACATCGGCGTGGCCATGGGTGTGACCGGCACCGAGGTCACGAAGGAGGCCGCCCGGATGATCCTGGGCGACGACAACTTCGCCACGATCGTCATGGCGGTCCGTCAGGGACGGGTGATCTTCGACGACATCAAGAAGTTCCTGCGCTATCTGCTCTCGTCGAACATGGGCGAGGTCCTCACGGTCTTCCTGGGCGTCGTGTTCGCGGGCGTCATCGGGTTGAACGAGGCCAGCGACGAGACGATCGTGCTGCCGCTGCTGGCGACCCAGATCCTCTGGATCAACCTCATCACCGATTCGGGCCCGGCTCTCGCGATGGGCGTCGATCCCGAGATCGACGACGTGATGGCGCGCCGGCCACGCCGGCCGGAGGACCGCGCGATCGACACCCGCATGTGGCGGGGCATCGTCACCGTCGGTCTGGTGATGGCGCTGGTGACGTTGTTCGCCATCGACGTGTTCCTGCCCGGAGGACTGGTCGAGGGGGACGACTCGCTCGAGGTCGCCCGGACGGCCGGGTTCACCACCTTGGTCCTCGCCCAGCTGTTCAACGCGCTCAACGCCCGGTCGGAGACGACGAGCGCCTTCCACGGCCTGTTCAGGAACGGCTGGCTGTGGGGCGCGATCGGGCTCGGGATCGTGCTCCAGTTCGCCGTCGTGGAAGTGCCCTTCCTCCAGGTCGCGTTCGGGACCGGTTCCCTGGACCTGGTCCACTGGGGCGTCTGCACGGCACTGGCTTCCGTCGTGCTCTGGTACGACGAGGTGCGCAAGCTCGTCATCCGGGCGGCCGCGCAGCGCTGAGCCGGCGCGACCGTGGTTCGGGCGTCATCGGGCTCGACCTAGGGTGGAGACGCCACGGGCCCACCGTGTGCCGCAACGACTCGAGAGAACTGCAGGTCAGAGCCGATGCGGTTGGCGACGGCTACTCCGATATCGCATAGGGCGACACCCGCATTCGTCGTGGTGCGCTACGGATAGTCGCATCGATAGTCACATCGGAGTGATCGCGGGGAGCAGCGACAGGACGTTGATTCCCTGGTGCCGCAGACCGGTGTCACCTAGCGTGCAGCAGACCGCGGCGATTGAGTCGCCCGCGGGAAGTCAATGAGTCAGTCCGAGTTTCGTCGCTATCTCTTCGTCTCGCATCCCTGTCGAGAACGACCAGTAGTTCAGGAGCTGGTCCCGGAGCCGGCCGAGCTGACGTCCGTCGGTATCGAGATACTTGCTGGCGTGACTAAGCGCCTCAGTCGCCATGAGGATAGCTGGCATGAGTTTCATCGCGGCATAAGCCCGACCGTGCACCTCCTGCTTTGTGTCGCCTGATCCGATGAGGAACTCGATGATGGTCCGCTCCTTGACGTGAACCACAGACGAGCCGTGTCGCCATTCGCTCCGATAGAACTCGTCATCACCATGACGGCTGAGTAGTTCTTCAATCGTCACGCGCCCGGGCTCTAGGTAGTCCTGCACGTCCCCGCCCTTACTGACCAACCGCGTGAACCCGTCTGCTTCTGCAGCGCGGTGAAGGTCCGAAATCTCGGCGTTGATCCTCTGAAGCTCGGCGGTGCGGAGGTCCTCGACGAGCGGGGGTGCTTGCGTGAGGTCATTGCGCTCGGCGCGGAGCATGTCGACTTGGATGTTGGCGGCTCTGAGCGTTCGATCCGCCGTTGTGATGTCGGGTTCGAGCAAGTGGCAGCAGTGCGCACTGGCATCGAGAATGACGCGGGCCGATGCAATCGCGGGCCGGGCGGAAACTTCGTTCTCCACGAGCGCGGCCAATCCACCCAAATGGTTGACTATCCCGCCGATATACATATGCGCGATACGCATGAGCAGGGTGTTGTTGGGATTGAGATCTTGTTCGGCCGACCCTCGTGCGTCGTTAGCGGCCGGCGCTTTGTGTCGCGGCTCAACGAGGCTTTCTCGGTGGGCCACGAGCGAAGTGCGTGTCTCGCCCGGGTAGAACGTGTTCAGGGCGACGTCGTGGTAGGCCCAGAGGGCCTCACCCAGTTGTGGCCAGGTCGGGCGGGCAGCGGCTATGAGCTTCCCGCGCTCAGCGCCCAGCATGATGTCTCGGACCATTTGCTCCGCATCTGATTCATCGCTCACATTCGCATGCTGACAGATGACGCAGTGCTTGGCGTGCCGCATGGACGACCGGCCGGCTTTTCCCTGACGTATCAGTGCGTTTCCCGATACATGTTCGTGCAGGTCAGAGCCGATCAGGTCGCCGACGGCCGCTTCGAAATCGCATAGTGTGACGCCCAGATACGTCGCGGTGCGCTGCGGATAATCGCATCGATAGTCACATCGGAAGGATCGCTGGGGGGGCGGCGACCGAACAATCCTAGCCGTGCAGCAGACCCCTGCCGAGTCCAGCTAGGGCATGGCCGGCGGGACATCACCGCCGGAGTCCTGCCAGCGCGACTCTGCGCGAATCCACACCAGTTGGCTCCCGTGTCGCTAGGATCACGCGGTGCGTCTCGGCTCCGCCATTGTCGGCTTCTTCCTGCGGAAGACCGGCATTTTCATCGCCCTTGTCCTGACTTCGTTCGCCGCCTACCTCGTGGTCGAGACCGTGATTCCTTCGGTGCTGTCGGCGGCCTCGGCTCCCGAGAAGCTGGAGTCGGCCGTTGCGACGAAAACAGCGATCGCCGCGGACGCGAAGAAGACGGAAACTGCTCTGGAGAAGCGGCGGGACCAGATCTGCAACCTCTGGGAGAGGGCGGGAGCGAAGGTCCTGCCTGGCAACTACTGCAAGGACGCACAGCGCAGGTTGGACAAGGCAGAACGGGAGTACGAGGCATCCGCGAAGGCTCTCGCCGACGCCGAGAATGAGGTCGTCAGATGGGAGAAGGCACAGGATTCGCCGGCCGGCTGGGTCATGACTCGGTGGATGCTCGTGTGGCCATGGCTCGTGAAGATCGCTGCGATCGTGCTGCTCGTGCCGCTGCTCCTGCGCACCTTCAACTACTTCGTGTTCATGCCGCTACTCGTTCGGGCACACAAGCCGTTCCAACTCGCCGGCACCGACCACGACGGCGCTCGGCTGCTCGTCGGGCCCGCTGAGAGGACGCTGCGCGTGAGCCTGTCACCGAGCGATCTGCTGTCGGCCCGGTCCGTGCACATGAGGCCTGTCAGCGGGCCTGCGAGTGGTCGCCTGCTCTACGACTGGCGCGCGCCGGCCGTCAGCTATGCGGCGGGTCTCCATGGGCTCACTCAGCTCACAGGTGACGAGCAGGGCGCCGACGCGACCTTGGCGGCGCCGGACAATCCTGATGCCTACCTGATGCGCATCGACTTCGAGAACCATCCCGGACTGTCGATACGTCCGCGCCACGTCGTCGGCGTCATCGGGAACCCGCAACTCAGGTCGCGCTGGAAATGGGGGATTCACGCACTGGCGACGTGGCAGGTGCGCTACGTCCTGTTCACGGGCACCGGGAGCCTCATCATCGAGGGGACTGGCGATGTGATCGCGGACGTGCCCGGTGCCAGGCCGAAGCGGATCGAGCAGAACCTGGTGATGGGGTTCGACACGCGCCTGACCGTCGGCATCACTCGAACGACGGTCTTCTGGCCCTACTTGGCTGGGCGGACACCGCTCGTCGATGAGGCATACACGGGCGACCATCCGATCTTCTGGCAGAAGTCGACCTCGGACGGAACCAGCAACCCGCTCGGGAAGGTCTTCAACAGCATCTTCTCGTCGCTCGGCAAGGTCTTCGGCTTCTAGGGTATGACTCTTGCTTCTCAGTACGCGTGACTCATACGGTTTCGCTCCTTCCCACCCAGTACCACCTGTAACGTCCGACCCATCCAGATGTGATCGGAGAGAACCTTGGTAGCACCGCTGCTTTACCCGCTTGGTGCCGTGATCGTGGTGGGAGCTGCGGCAGCAGGAAAGGGCGTGACGGACCTCGTCCAAGCGAAGGGAATCGCTCGAGCGGCCCTGAGTCGTCATGAGACAGTGCTCGAGACGGTGAGTGCTCGACAGGAGCGGACGCACGCAGTTGCCGAGGCATATGGTCGGAGCCAACTGCACGCGCAGGCCGAAACGATCGGGCGATTCGCGGCGTGGCTGGAGAAGCACGAGCACCTCGTCGAGCAACTCGACCGCAAGGTCGTCGGTGGGGTCGATGTGGTGGTTCCATCGCTTCCGAAGCTCAAGTTCGACGTCGAGCAGGCCAAGACGGGCCTCAAGGGTGGATTCGGCGCGATGGGCGCCGCGGCCAGTGCCCAAGGCGCCGCCCTGTGGGGTGTAAGCTCGTTCGCCACCGCCAGCACCGGCACCGCGATCAGCGGCCTGTCCGGGGCAGCTGCCACCAACGCCACTCTCGCGTGGCTCGGCGGAGGCCCGATCGCCGCCGGCGGCGGCGGGATGGCGGCCGGCGCCCTTGTGCTGAATCTGGTCATGGTCGCGCCAGCTGTGCTCGTCGCGGGGCTCACCGTCGGCATCATGGGCGCCAAGAAGAAGACGAAGGCGATCGAGTACGCGGCGCAGGTCGCGGCCTCGATCGAGAACATGGAAACGGCCAAGGCGGTCTTGGTGAGTGTCGAGGTCCGGATCGGCGAGCTCGCCGACGTCCTGAGTTCACTCGTCACAAGGGCAGACGACGCACTCACGGAGCTCGAAGGACTTGAGTTCGATCCGGATGCTCACGGCGCTGAGTTCGTCCGTGCACTCCAACTGGTGACCGCGATCGGCGAGGTCATCGAGACGCCAGTTCTCGACCCCGAGTCTGGAGAGGTGACCGACGTGTCCATCGAGATTGTGGAGAAGTACTCATGAGCAAGATTCCCGACATCACGTCCCTCGGCAAGAAGGCATCTTCCGTGGGCGGGCTCGCGCAGGCCGCCAACCTCGGAGAGGTCTTCTCCCAAGTGGTCGATGCCGCAGACGCCTGGGTGAAGGTGGTCCAGGAGGAGTCGACTCGGCGTGAGGAGGTCCGCGCGTGGGAGGGGGTGGAACGCGAACGCATCGTGGCCAAGCGTGATGTCTTGCTGCGCGGGCTGGAACTTGCTCACGACGAGCGACGAGAGAACTTCCGCCAGCTGTTCGAGAACCTCGACCTGGCGATGCGCAAGGACGACGCGGCGACAGCTGCCAGCCTGCTGGAATCCATCACGGACCTCGCAAAGGTGAGTCCCTTCAAGGACATCGGGAACGTCGACCACGTGGTCAACGAGCTCAAGCAGTCCGACCGCACGTGGAAGCTCTGAGCAGGCGCCAGCCTGTCTTGATACCCGCAAGAATCGGCTGAACCAGTGAGTGTCTGTCGTCCATGCCACCAAGGCTCCAAATTTGTCGATTCGTCCGACCGTCCCACGTGCTTGCCGGCTCGCAAGTCCCCATTTTTTGGGAACGCGAAACGTGTCGGCGCTGACCGATACGTTTCTCTCCACAAAGACGAGAGAGCTTCGAGTAATGACTGAGATCGACGGGATCACCGTGGGTGACCTGCATCCTGCGCTGGTAGAGGTTGTGACCTATCTCGATGGCTCCGACGTCGACGTGATGAGCCCGTACCACGTGATCTTCGACATTGCGGAGGGGTTCGTCGATGCCGACATTAAGGAAGGTTCAGATACCGTCCGGATCAGGGTCAATCTCGTCGACGACGCCGGAGGCCGTCGCCGAGGATGCAGTCATCGATTGGGTGACGAAGCAGCCCGACGTCGTCGGCGGCATCCTTCAGGCGTGTGTGCACCAGGACGAGGACAGGGCCGTCCTCAGCCCGCGGATTGTGTTCGAGACGCCGATTGGGGAGTACACCACCCTCTCGGGAATCTGGAAGAACCATCACGGGGAGACTGCCAAGTTCGGTGTGGCGTGGCGCGGGCGCGAGATCGCGGACTCGACCGAGCACGACCCGATGGTGCTGCGTGACTACCGGTTCCCGCCATCGCAGCGACCGTTCGTCGAGCCGAAAAATGCGTGGCTTCTGATGGGTGATTCTGCGTCTCGTCTGAGCGACGAAGAGTCGTGGGAGTTTCAGAGAGAAGGTCGGGCGGGTATCTACAACGCGATGTGGACGGCCCCCAGGAACATCGAGGTCGGCGACCTGGTGTTGTTCTACTTCGTCAGTCCCGTCAAGGCCGTCCATTACGTCGCGAGGGCGGCGTCCCGCGCTTTCTGGCGTGACGATATCGAGGTCAACGCCGACAGTCCGGTCGGCGACAAGCAATGGTGGGCTTATTTCACCCCACCGGTGGAGATCGAGCCCATCACCTATGCGCAGTTGCGAGATGCCCAGAATGGTCATCTCAATCTCCGGGGGCGTTCAGGGCACTTTCTTCATCGGGAGACCATCGGAGCCCTCAGCCTTCGTGCCAAGTTCGCACGCCAGCAGGAGGTCGCAGCGCATCGCACAGCAGCCAGTCGGCAGGACATGTGCGCGTGCGTGGCCTCTGAACCCGCTCTCCGTGATCGTGCCCGAAGACGGTCTGCTCACTAGCGTCGTGCGCCACCCTCGAAGTTCCCCGGCAGGCGATAGTCGAAGGCATCGACACTGCGCTGCGGTGGCACGTATCCAGACCCACGACACGTGAGGCCTCGGGCGTTCTCGTGATCAACGATCAGTGACTTCTTGACCTTGACGCGCTGCAGGCAGTGCGGGCATTTCCAACTCTTGGGCGAAGCGCTCTTGGGTGGCACAGATTTCCGTCGTCCCGATTCCCGCTTGCCCATCTTAAGGACTGTGCGTTTGCCTCCGGCGCCCCTGCAGCCGGCGCAGATTCCGCGACTGATGTTGAATCCTCGGATGGGCTTTCGCGTCCTGCACGTCCCGCAGAACTGCGTGATCGGCTTACTCATTACCGAGTGCTCCGAGTGCTCCGAGTGCTCCGAGTGCTCCGAGTGCTCCGAGCACGGAGGCGCTGCCTGCCAGCCCTTGGGAAGCGTCGAAGGCCGCGATTGAGGATGGTCTTAGAGTGCTGGGATCGGCGGCGTCGCAACTCGCTGCCATCGCCTGGAGCGACCAGCTCTCCGGCATCGTTCTGGCCGGGACGCGCGAACGCGATGTGAGTGTCATGATTCAGCTTGTCTTCCGGTCGGTCATCTCAATGTAAGGCCGTGTGACGGCCCAAGTTCGAAAATCACCGATCTCCCGCGGCTGAGCCCTTTCTTAGGCGCAGGCTTGCACGGTGACGGCTGAGGGATGCGTTTCGCCCGCAGCGAGTTCGACGCTGGGGTCATGGGCGGAAGTCGCTGGGGGCGGTGGCTGCCCTGCCGCCCGGCCTTGGATTCTCCACTTGATTCGAGGATTCGTTCCGGGTGATCCGGATCTGAGAGTGTCATGGACGTGAAGGATGACGCTTGTTACATCCGGTTCAATCGACCGAATCCTCTACCGAGCCGACGTCCTCACGATGAAGGGCGCCCAGTTCCCTCCGAGGCCGAGGCCGAGGCCGCGGCAGCCTGCCCAGCATCAGAACCAAGGCTCGGCAGCCTAAAACCACGAACCATTGGCCTCGAATTCAACCGTCGGATCGGCATCGAATCCGAGCGTGGTCGACAGGGAGAATGACTCAGGCTGCTCCACGAGTACGTGAGATCCGATGTTGCGCAGTCCCCTCCGCACCTTTGGACGTCGTCCTCTTGCCGAACGGGAGGCTATCTAGCGTCGATCGATCTGCGGAGTATCTCGCCCGCGATCGATTGAGGGCGAGCTCGCTCCTCGACCAGGAGTCGGAGACCGACGATCAAGGGGACCGATAGCATCACAGGATCTGTCCCCTCGAGGACATAATGCGGGTTGAGTACATCCCAACGCGCCGGCTCGCTAAGTCGAACGGTGTTAACGCCTTTCGTGTAGACCCTCTCGTGGCTCAGTAGCCGCCGTCGTTTTACTTCATGGGAGTCGATGTCCAGCCGGGCCAACGTCCACATTTCGGGCTTCGCGGCTTTCTCGATCCACCGCCCGAATCCCAGAAAGGCGGTCTCGGCGACATCAGACTCGCGGATGCCCGTTTCCTCCTCCAATTCTCGAAGAGCACCGTTGGCGGCAAGAACGGCTATGTCCAGCCTCGCTGCACCCCTGAAGTCCTGTGGCTCGAGCGATCCGCTTGAGGATGGGGCCAGCAATTCTCCGCTCGACTCGTTCCACTTCGACTGAGCGACGATCACAAGCTTCTGGTCCGTTGTTATCGCAAGGAGTGAAGTGCCTAGAGCGTTCAACAGCCAACTGTCGCCGAAATCGCGAAGTCGGCCATACCGGTCGACGTAGAGTGCCCGGCCGAGAGTCGCGTCGGGTTCGCCGTTTCGGAGGGCAATCTTGGTCGCCATGATGTCGGACGCGAGGTGATCCCAATAGCGTGCTGGCGCGAGTCGCCACTCCTTGGAAACGTCGATAGCGGAGTCGAGATTCGAATCCAGACCCAGGAGGTGGCCGTTGTAAGTGTCACGGCGTTTGATCCGCAAACTCCGAAAACGGGTGCCCGCCTTGAGCTCGTGGGGCAACAGGTAGCTGGCCGACGCCATTCTTCCAGTGACCCCGCCACCGGCAATCGCCCGCGTGACTGATCGGTCAAGCAACACATGCTGGTTGTTTGCCGCAACGAACGTAAATCTTGAGGAGTCGAGGTACGCGGCTGCAACATCGTCGTATCTGTCGCCATCACGAGCGATGAAGGAAAGTGCTTGGAGTTCCCCCACGTGGCGGCGCCACTCGAGCCACAACAACCCGAGCGAGATGAAGGCCAAAATGGCGCTCACCGCGATCGGGACGTCAATCCAGATTGCCGACACTCCGACGAGCGCGAGTGTCAGGCTAAGCAGCAACCACCTGGAGTGGTACGCGAAGTCCAATAGGCGGAGCCAGGCCGTGTGGGCGACGCGTCGCAAACGGAGCACGGAGCGAGGCTAACTCGTACGCGCGCTCAACGGGGCAAACTCGTAGGGCATCCCCCTGCGCTCGAGCTGCGCGAGGTCGAGACTGCATCGTCGAGCCCGTCGTCACCGGACGACGCTCCCTTGAAGGACGGCGTATGCGATGACGAAGGCCGCGTTGCGAAGGCCGCACGACACGCGGACCGCAGTTGGCGGGTGATGGCACGACCAAGCCTGTTTATGCGAGGACGGCCCCCGTGGCTAAGTGGAGTGCCGATCGTCACCCGCGCTCCCGGTGTCCAAAGTGACCTGTGCGCTGGCGTGGCCCAGTCGTTCCTGGACGACCTTCACCGATTGGCCGGCCTCGAACAGCAGCGACGCGTGGGTGTGGCGCAGTTCGTGCACGTTCAGCGTCGGCAGGTCCTGCGTTGGGTGAGCTTCCCGATAGAGCTTCTGGACCCTCTGAAAGCGCGAGGGCAGACCCGACTGGGTCGCCGCGCGTCTCGGTCGGGACGGGAACACCGGGTCACCGCTGCGAAGGCCGTGCAGGGGTGTCACGTTGCCGTCGCCGGTGAGCAGGCCGGGCAGCTCGCGGCGCCAGGCTTGGAGCAGGTGCTCGCACGTGGCATCGAAGGTGATCGTGCGGGGCCGTCCGCCCTTCACCGGGCCGATGACGTAGCGCTCGCCGCGGGGCAGGGTCTCGTCGTAGTGGAGGGCGCGTTCGATGCGCAGCTGCCACTTGGCGACGTCGATGTCGCCCCACCGCAGACCGAGCAACTCGCCCGATCGCATGCCGGTCCGTGCGAGGAGCACCCACTCGGTGGCGCGAGCTTCGTCCTCGGCCAGTGCCAGTCGCAGAATCGGGTCAGCTGCTCGACGTTCCAGATGACGAACGGCTTGACGCGTTTAGCTGCCTCACCCTTGGGACGTCCCGCGTGCTTGGAGTTCGCAGGATTCTTGACGATCAGGCCTTCGTCGAGCGCCGCCAGGAAGATCGTGTTGACCCAGTTCGCGTACCTGGCGACGGTCGAGGTTGCCAGGCCCTTGCGCGGGCGTTTCGGCGACGGTGGTTGTCTCGTGCCGCGCTCCAGGCCGCGGTAGGCCGCCGCGAGGTCGGTCGGACGGATGTCGGTCAGCTGCAGGTGGCCGATGTAGGGATCCATCGCGTCGATGACGCGCTGGATGTACATCCGGGTGCCGTTGCCGACGGAGTGCCCGTCGAGCCACCGCCGCGCATACGGCGTGAAGGTGTCCCGGCCGACGGCTTGGGGGATCTTGCGGATCACGTCGGCGCGCACCAAGGTGAGCGCCTCGTCGGCGTCCTCGTAGCTGGCGAAGCCGGCGCAGGTGTGGACGCGGGTGCCGGCCTCGGGGTGGCCCGGTTCGACGGGGACCTGAATCTCGTAGCGCCACCGCGGACCGGACTTGGTCTGGTAGGTGCTGATGGAGCCGGTGCCCTTCTCGCGTCGAGCGCGCGCGGCGGTGGGCTTGGCCCGCGGGCTCATCAGGAGACTTCCGAAGAGGGTGCCGTCCTCGATGGCGCGGTCGACGGTGCGCGGGTCGACGTCAAGCAGGCTCGCGACCTCGGTCCGGGTCAGCACCTCGCGATCGGTGTTCAGGAGTTCGGCCCAGGTGCGGATCGGGGCTGCGATGGTGTGGTTCGTCATACCCGACAGGTGGGCGCCGGGACCCCTCCGGCGGTGCTGAAAGCACCTGGACGCGGGACGTGCGCCACGCCGGATTTCTATGCCGTGGGCCCCCGATCTAGGGTGGATAGTCGCATCAGACGGTTTTGAGGCCATGTTGCGTGCCGCCATTTCTCGAGAGAACTGCAGGTCAGAGCATGAATTCGCCCTCGAAGCACCCGAAAGCCGTCCTGTGGGACATGGACGGCACGCTCGTCGACACCGAGCCGATGTGGATCGCGGGGGAGCACCAGCTCGCCGAGGACCACGGCGCGGTGTGGACCGAGGAGGACTCGCTGCACCTGGTCGGCAGCGACCTGCTGGTGGCGGCGCGCTACATCAAGGAGCGGATCGGCGGTGACATGACGCCGGAGGACATCGTCGACTTCCTGGGCGGTCGCGTGGCCACCGCCCTGCGGGAGCAGCAGGAATGGCGTCCCGGTGCCCGGGAGCTGATCGAGGAGTACCGCGCCGCGGGCGTGCCGCAGGCCCTCGTCACGATGTCGTACGGCTACATCGCCGAACCGGTCGTCGACGCGCTCGGGTTCGAGGCGGTGGTGACGGGCGACTCGGTGACGCAGGGCAAGCCGCACCCCGAGCCGTACCTGAAGGCCGCCGAGCTGCTGGGGGTGCGGGCCGAGGACTGCATCGCCATCGAGGACTCGCGCACCGGTGCCGCGTCGGCCAACGCCGCGGGCTGCTTCGTGATCGCGGTGCCGCACGCCGTCGCCGTCCCCGAGGCACCGTTCCGGGCGGTCGTCCCGACCCTGGCCGGACTGACGGCGGACCACCTGGGGCGACTGGCCGGGCTCGGTCACGAATGACCAGTGATCTCCTCGTCACCCGCCAGTAGGTTGTACGCATGAGTGGTGGCTGGCGCATCGCGCGCATCGCGGGCGCGGACATCCGCGTGCGTCCCTCGTTGCTGGTGATGGGCGTCATCCTGGTGATCGTCTTCGCGCCGCAATTCGACTCCCTGGGGGCCGGGCCGAACCCGTACCTGACCTCCATCGTGTTCGTCCTCAGCCTCTACGTGTCGGTGTTCCTCCACGAGCTCGCGCACCTCGGTGTCGCCCGGTGGTTCGGCATGCGGGTGCCGATGGTCGAGCTGCACCTGCTCGGCGGTGAGACCCACATCGAGGGCGACTCGCGGAACCCCTGGCAGGAGCTGGCGACATCGGTCGTCGGTCCGATCGCCTCGTTCGTCGTGGGCATCGCGGCGCTCTGGGGTGCCCAGGCCACGGAGGGCGCGACGCGCTCGGTGCTGTGGTCGGTGGGCTTCATCAACGTGCTCATCGCGATCTTCAACATGCTCCCGGGCCTGCCCCTGGACGGCGGACGCGTGCTGCGCGCCCTCATCTGGGCCGTCACGGGGAGCGAGTCCAAGGGCGTGCGCGTCGCCGGATGGATCGGCCGCCTGGCCGCCCTCGGACTCGTGGGGATCGCGATCTCGATGATGTTCGGCGAGGACGCGTTCGCGATCGGTCGAGCCCTGTTGCTGCTCGCCGTCGCCCTCTTCCTGTGGCAGGGCGCGTCGTACGCGCTGCAGCAGGGGGTGGCATTGGCCCGGATCGGCTCCTTGTCCGCCTCCTCGCTCATGCGCGAGGATGCGCCGCCGGCCGGTGCCGTCCCGATCTCGGTCGAGCTCTCGGGCCGTGATCTGCTGCTGGCGATGGCCGAGAATCCCTCGGATGCCTATGCGCTCGTCGACGACGGCGGGTTCGTGGTGGGCACCCTCTTCGCGTCCACCGTGGACCGCGCCTATCGTGAGGCTGGATGAATCTTCAACGCACGGGCCCGTTCGTCGAGGGCGAGTGGATCCGCCTGTCCGACCCCAAGGGCCGTAAGCACAACATCCAACTCGTCGCGGGCAAGGAGTTCAGCACCAAGAAGGGGCAGATCCGCCACGACGACATCATCGGACGCCCCGAGGGGATCGTCGTCGAGACCTCGCTGGAGTTCCCTTACCAGGTGTTCCGGCCCCTTTTGTTCGAGTACGTCGTCTCGATGCCCCGCGGCGCCGCGATCATCTACCCGAAGGACGCCGCCCAGATCCTGGTGCAGGCCGACATCTTCCCCGGCGCCCGCGTCATCGAGGCCGGCGCCGGATCGGGCAGCCTGACCACCTACCTGCTGCGGGCGATCGGCCCCGAGGGTCACCTGGAGTCCCACGAGCTGCGCGAGGACTTCGCCGAGACGGCCCGCAAGAACGTCGAGCTGGCCCTCGGTGGGGCGCCCGACACCTGGTCCCTCACCGTCGGCGACCTGCGTGACGCCGCGGACGGGCCCGAGGTCGATCGCATCATCCTCGACATGGTCGATCCCTGGACCTGCATCCCGCTGGCCCTGAACCGGCTCGTGCCCGGGGGCATCGTCTGTGGCTACGTCGCCACGACCACCCAGCTGTCGCGCTTCGTCGAGACGCTGCGCGAGTCGGCCGGCTTCACCGAGCCGCACGCGTTCGAGACCCTCGTGCGCGACTGGCACCTCGAGGGACTGGCCGTTCGCCCCAACCACAAGATGAACGGGCACACCGCGTTCCTCGTCACCGCACGTCGCCTGGCCCCCGGTCAGCGGCCGATGCCCAAGACGCGTCGCCCCGCGCCGGGCGCCTACGGACCGGACTACGTGGGCCCGCGCCCCGCGGACGTCTGAGGCTCAGCCCAACTCGGTCACGAGCGACTGGACCTCGATCACGGGCACCGTGACCGAGTCGGTGGACTCCATCGTCAGGAACTGCTCGTTCCCGGGCGGCACCGTGAAGGGCGAGCCGTCCAGCTCGAAGCGGATGTCGTAGGTGATCCGCATCGAGGCGGTGTGGGTTCCGGCGCGGCCGAACGTCATCGAGCACGCGTCCGAGCGGCTGGTCACCACCGGGCAGGTCACCGACTGGCCCGCGGCGGTGACGACCATCGCCCGGGGTTCGGCGATCGCCACGAGGCCCAGGGCCTCGGACCCGACGACGGGCGTGGCGGACGCCCCCTGGGCCCAGAACCACGTCTCGAGGTTGACCAGCGTGCGGTTCGGCGGGTTGAACACCGGCGTCACGTCCGGCAGGACGATGCGGCCATAGGCGGCGACGAGGCGGTCGCGCACCGAGACCGTCTCGAACTCGGAGTCCCAGTACCAGTTCTCGTACTCGGTGTCGTCCGGTCCGATGCAGCCCACGTGGATGATGTGGTCGGCGTCGTCGGGCTTGTCCGAGATGGTGCCGCCGCGTTCGCGGATCGCCTCGACGTCCTGGTAGGCCGCCGGGTCGTTCATGAAGCACGCACGGTCGCCGATGCAGAACTCGTTGTAGATCGACCCGCGGAAGGTGCAGGCGGGAGCGGTGTCGCCCCCACCTCCCGAGCCGCCGCCGGAGTCGCCGGGGGAGCCGGCCGACCACTCGACGCAGCCGTAGACCATGGAACCGTCGGGCTGCTGGACCATGCCCTCCCTGAGGCACTCACGCTCGGCCGACGCCGGCGCGATCATGAGGAACGAGCCCACCAGCGCGAGCGCGAGGGCCGTCCCGAATCGCCGTGCCGCCGTCCTCACTCCGTGCAGTCCTTCGCGGGGAGGCGCTGCTGGTCGATCGCCTCGGCCACGACCCAGCGATCGCCCTCGCGCACGACCTTCATGCCGCGCGGGCCCCAGCCGGCCTTCGGGTACTGGACGTCCTTGCCCTTCGGCTTGAAGCCCCAGCCGTCCTCGTTCTCGCACACGAGCAGCGTCGCGCTGTCGCCGCTGAGGTCCACGACCTCGGCGTCCTTGACCTCGGACCGGCCCACGCGCACGAGTCCCGACTCGGCGTACCCGCGCGCGAGCGCCCGCTCCTTCTCGATGCGGTCCTGGGAGAGCGTCGCGACGTAGGCGTCAGCGGGGACCTTGCCGGAGTTCTCGATGGCACGCTTCTCGGTCAGGAACGCGGTGTACGCGTCGATCACGGCGACCTCGTCCGCGTCGGCGGTGGCCGAGGCGCTGGGGCTCGCGGGCTTGCCCGGACCCTCGTCGGCCTCGCTCCCGCACCCGGCCAGCGCCAGGCCCAGGGTCAGGGCACACGTCACGGTCAGCAGGCTCCCTCGACTCATGGCGACATGCTAGACGCACCGCGCCCCGCAAGAGGGTGCGCGTCCGGCGGGCGACACGATCGCAGCGCGGCCATCTCACGATGGGGTGTTACGGGCGTCCCCGGCGGGTAGGGTCGTGGACATCACCCTCCAGGAGGTGCACATGAACGGCAATGAGCACACCGATCGGTTCATCGAGGCCCGCCTTGCGGACGTCGAGTCCCGGCTCGCCAACACGGCCGCGCAGAACGAGCGGCTCACCTCCACGCTGCGAGAGGCGCGCGACCAGATCGTCGCCCTCAAGGAGGAGGTGGACCGGCTCGCCCAGCCGCCCACCGGGTTCGGTACGTTCCTGAAGCGCAACGACGACGACTCCGTCGACGTGATGACCGGCGGCCGCAAGCTGCGCGTCAACGTCAGCCCTGCGGTCGACAAGGACTCGCTGCGCAAGGGCCAGGAGGTCATCCTCAACGAGGCCATGAACGTCGTCGCGGCGCTCGAGTTCGAGCAGATCGGCGAGGTCGTCATGCTCAAGGAGCTGATGGCCGACGGCGACCGTGCGCTCGTCCTGGGCAACGCCGACGAGGAGAAGGTCGTGCGTCTCGCCGACACCCTCGCGGACGAGCGGCTCCGCGCCGGCGACTCGCTGCTGCTGGACAGCCGCGCGGGCTACGTCTACGAGCGCATCCCCAAGTCCGAGGTCGAGGAGCTGGTCCTCGAAGAGGTGCCGGACATCGACTACACGAGCATCGGCGGCCTGGGCAACCAGGTCGAGATCATCAAGGACGCCGTCGAGCTGCCGTACCTGTACCCCGAGATCTTCATCGAGCACGAGCTGAAGCCGCCGAAGGGCATCTTGCTCTACGGGCCTCCCGGCTGCGGCAAGACGATGATCGCCAAGGCCGTCGCCGCGAGCCTGGCCAAGAAGGTCAGCGAGCGGACGGGGGAGGAGGGACGCTCCTACTTCCTCAACATCAAGGGCCCCGAGTTGCTCAACAAGTACGTCGGCGAGACCGAGCGGCACATCCGCCTGGTGTTCCAGCGGGCTCGGGAGAAGGCCAACGAGGGCACACCGGTCATCGTGTTCTTCGACGAGATGGACTCCTTGTTCCGCACCCGCGGGTCCGGCGTCTCCTCCGACGTCGAGAACACGATCGTCCCGCAGTTGCTCAGTGAGATCGACGGCGTCGAGGGTCTCGAGAACGTGCTGGTCATCGGCGCCTCGAACCGTGAGGACATGATCGATCCGGCCATCCTGCGACCCGGGCGCCTCGACGTGAAGATCAAGATCGAGCGCCCCGACGCCGAGGCCGCCCGCGACATCTTCAGCAAGTACCTGACCACGACGCTGCCGCTGCACGAGGACGATCTGCGCGAGTGGGGCGGCGACCGCCAGGCCTGCGTCCACGCCATGATCCAGCGCACCGTCGAGCGGATGTACACCGAGAGCGAGGAGAACCAGTTCCTCGAGGTCACCTACGCCGGCGGTGACAAGGAGATCTTGTACTTCAAGGACTTCAACTCCGGCGCGATGATCCAGAACATCGTCGACCGCGCGAAGAAGATGGCGATCAAGGACCTGCTCGACCACGGCAGCAAGGGGCTGCGGGTCCAGCACATGCTGCAGGCGTGCGTCGATGAGTTCAAGGAGAACGAGGACCTGCCCAACACGACCAATCCGGACGACTGGGCACGGATCTCGGGCAAGAAGGGCGAACGGATCGTCTTCATCCGCACCCTCATCACGGGCAAGGGTGGCAACGAGCCGGGTCGTTCGATCGACACCGTCGCGAACACGGGACAGTACCTCTGACACTCGAATTGCGTGTGGTCCGCTACGACCACCCGGATGCGGTGAAGCTCACCGAGCTGGTCCAGGCCGAGTACGTCCGGCGCTACTCCAGCGAGGTGGGCGACGCCTCGCCCATGGACCCGTCCGAGTTCGATCACCCCAACGGGATCTTCTTCATCGGCTACGTCGACGAGGTGCCGGTGGCGATGGGCGGCTGGCGGCGCGGTGGACCCCACGGCGAGACCGACGGCGAGATCAAGCGGATGTTCGTCCTGGACTCCCATCGTGGTCAGGGCCTGTCGCGTCAGGTCCTCGACGAGCTCGAGCGCAGCGCCGCCCGCCAGGGTGTCTCGCGGTTGGTCCTCGAGACCGGCACCGAGCAGCCCGAGGCGATCGCGCTGTACCGGTCGGCGGGCTACGTGGACGTCGATCCCTTCGGCTACTACGCCGGCTACGACGACTCCGTCCATCTCGGGAAGTTCCTCTGAGTCCGGGCCTCGGCGTCGCGTCGCGTCGGACGGTGCCGCAGGTCACACGACGTAGGGTGAAGATGTGAGCGTCCGACGTGTGCAGGGGTCCGAGGTCGAGTACGGGATCGCCGTCCAGGGCCAGCCCCAGGCGAACCCGATGGTCGCTGCGACCCACGTGGTCAACGCCTACGCGGCCGCCAACGGGCTGACCCGCCGGGCACGGTGGGACTACGAGGAGGAGAGCCCGCTGCGCGACGCGCGCGGATTCGACCTCGGCCGCGATGTCGCCGACCCGTCGCAGCTGACCGACGAGGACATGGGCCTGGCCAACATCATCTTGACCAACGGCGCCCGGCTGTACGTCGATCACGCCCACCCGGAGTACTCGAGTCCCGAGGTCACGAACCCGCTCGACGTCGTCCGGTGGGAGAAGGCCGGAGAGCTGGTCATGGCCCGTGGCGCCCGGTTGGCGGCGCGGGTTCCCGGCGTCGCGCCGATCATGCTCTACAAGAACAACATCGACAACAAGGGCGCGGCCTACGGCTCCCACGAGAACTACCTGATGCGTCGGGACGTGCCGTTCCTGTCGATCGTGCAGCAGCTGACCCCGTTCTTCGTCAGCCGCAACATCATCACCGGCGCGGGCCGGGTGGGCCAGCGCCAGGACGGCAGCGTCCACGCGTTCCAGATCAGCCAGCGGTCGGACTACTTCGAGGTCGAGGTCGGCCTCGAGACCACGCTCAAGCGCCCGATCATCAACACGCGCGACGAGCCGCACGCCGATCCCAAGAAGTACCGCCGCCTGCACGTCATCATCGGCGACGCGAACCTGTCCGAGACGTCGATCTACCTCAAGCACGGCACGACCTCACTGGTCCTGGCGATGATCGAGGCCGATGCGCTGCCGGCGCCGCTCGAGCTGGCCGACCCCGTCCGTGCGCTGCACCGGATCTCCTGCGATCCGACGCTGCGGACCGCGGTCAAGCTGGCCGACGGCCGCACGATCACCGCGCTGGAGCTGCAGGGGCACTACCTCGAGCACGCGAAGAAGTTCGTCGAGTCCGAGGGCAGCGACGGGCAGACCGACGACGTCCTCGAGCGGTGGGAGTCGGCGCTGACCCGGCTGGCCGACGATCCGATGAACCTCGTCCGCGAGCTCGACTGGGTGGCCAAATTGGCGCTGCTGGAGCAGTACCGCGAGCGTGACGGGCTGGACTGGGACAACGCCAAGCTCCACCTCATCGACGTGCAGTACCACGACGTGCGGCCCGAGCGAGGGCTCTACCACCGGCTCGTGGCCGGGGGACGCATGGACCGACTCCTCGACGACGAGACGATCGCCGAGGCCGTCACCGAGCCGCCCCACGACACGCGGGCCTATTTCCGGGGCCGGTGCCTGCAGCGGTTCGCCGGCGACATCGCCGCCGCCTCCTGGGACTCGGTCATCTTCGACCTGCCGGGATACGACTCGCTGCAGCGGGTCCCGACCATGGAGCCGCTCAAGGGCACGGCCGAGCATGTCGACGGTTTGTTCGGCCAAATCCATTCGGCCACAGACCTCTTCCGGGCCATCACGGGTCGCTAGGGTGTGATCATGGCCGAGCAACAGCACCGGAGCACGCGCAAGAGCGACGTCGACGACGAGCAGGTCGAGGCGCCCGAGGTCGACACCGAGCGCAAGGAGAAGCTCGACGACGACGTCGACTCCATCCTCGACGAGATCGACGACGTCCTCGAGGAGAACGCGGAGGAGTTCGTCCGCAGCTTCGTCCAGAAGGGCGGCCAGTGATGCTCGATGGAGGCTTCCGCGCCGTCGGATCCTCCTCGTTCACCGAGTTCCTCGCCACCCAGGCACCCGATCTGCTGCCGAACGCCTCCGCAGGGTCCGTGTCCGGTCTCGACGTCACGCACGGGACGACCATCGTCGCCGCGACGTTCGACGGCGGAGTCGTCATGGGCGGCGACCGCCGCGCCACGATGGGCAACGTCATCGCCCAGCGCGACATCCAGAAGGTCTTCCCGACCGACGAGTTCAGCTGCGTCGGCATCGCCGGCACGGCCGGCATCGCCGTCGAGATGACCCGCCTGTTCCAGGTCGAGCTCGAGCACTACGAGAAGATCGAGGGCATCACGCTCTCGACCGACGGCAAGGCCAACCGGTTGGCGACGCTCATCCGCGGCAACCTCGGCATGGCCATGCAGGGCCTGGCGGTCGTGCCGCTCTTCGCGGCCTACGACCTCGAGCAGCAGTGCGGCCGCATCTTCGCCTTCGACGTCACGGGCAACAAGAACGAGGAGCGCACCTTCCACTCGGTCGGCTCCGGCTCCACGTTCGCCCGCGGCTCGCTGAAGAAGCTGTACCGCGCCGGCATGAGCGAGTCCGACGCCGTCACGGCCGTCATCCAGGCGCTCTACGACGCTGCCGACGACGACACCGCCACGGGCGGCCCCGACCTGACGCGTCGGATCTTCCCCCTGATCTCGGTCATCACGCGCGACGGGTATCGGGCCTGGGACGAGTCCAGGACCGCCGCCGTCGCCGACGCCGTGATCGGCGGCCGCATGCAGTCGCCCGACGGCCCGTCCGCCCCGCTGACCTAGGAGCGCCCCCATGACCACCCCCTTCTACGTCTCGCCCGAGCAGCTGATGAAGGACCGGGCGGACTTCGCCCGCAAGGGCATCGCCCGGGGCCGCTCCGTCGCGGTCGTCCGCTACGCCGACGGCATCGTCTTCGTTGCCGAGAACCCCTCGCGTGCGCTGCACAAGATCAGCGAGATCTACGACCGCATCGGCTTCGCCGCGGTCGGTCGGTACAACGAGTTCGAGAACCTGCGCATCGCCGGCGTGCGCCTGGCCGACATGCGCGGATACTCCTACGACCGCAGCGACGTCACCGGACGCGGCCTGGCCAACGCCTACGCCCAGACCCTCGGCACGATCTTCTCCAGCGGCGGCGAGAAGCCCTACGAGGTCGAGATCTTCGTCGCCGAGGTCGGGACGACGCCCGAGACCGACCAGATCTACCGCCTCACGTACGACGGCTCCGTCGCGGACATCCCGAGCTACGGCGTCATGGGCGGCCAGAGCGACAAGGTCGAGGAGTACCTGAGCACCCACTACACGCCGGAGCTGCCGCTGGCGGATGCGCTGCGGCTCGCCCTGACCGCGTTGGGCAACGACACCGAGCCGGCCCGCACGATCGCTCCGGGCGACCTCGAGGTGGCGGTCCTGGACCGCACCCGCAGCCAGCCGCGGAAGTTCAAGCGACTGACTGAGGCACGGGTCGCCGAGCTGCTCGGCTGACCGCGCGGGCGCGGGCGTCCCGCCCGTGACCTGCGTCACGTGCGCCTGGCGCTCACGGGTCTAGGCTGGCGACATGGACCGGCGGATCTTCGGAATCGAGAACGAGTACGGCGTGACCTGCTCGTTCCGTGGGCAGCGCCGTCTGTCGCCGGACGAGGTGGCGCGCTACCTGTTCCGGCGCGTCGTGTCGTGGGGACGCAGCAGCAACGTCTTCCTGCGCAACGGTGCGCGGCTGTATCTGGACGTGGGCAGCCACCCCGAGTACGCGACCCCCGAGTGCGACGACATCGTCGACCTGGTCACGCACGACCGGGCGGGGGAGCGGATCCTCGAAGGGCTCATGCTCGACGCCCAGGACCGGCTCGCCGAGGACGGCGTCGAGGGCGACATCTACCTGTTCAAGAACAACACCGACTCCGCCGGCAACTCCTACGGCTGCCACGAGAACTACCTCGTGGGCCGCAGCGGCGAGTTCAGCAAGCTCGCCGATGTCCTGATCCCGTTCCTGGTGTCCCGCCAGATCATCGTCGGCGCCGGCAAGGTGCAGCAGACGCCCCGCGGCACGGTGTTCAGCGTCAGCCAGCGCGCCGAGCACATCTGGGAGGGGGTCTCCAGCGCCACGACGCGGTCGCGGCCCATCATCAACACGCGCGACGAGCCGCATGCCGACGCCGAGCGCTTCCGCCGCCTGCACGTCATCGTCGGCGACTCGAACATGAGCGAGACGACCACGATGCTGAAGGTCGCCACGACCGATCTCGTGCTCAAGATGATCGAGGCGGGCGTCGCGATGCGCGACCTGACCCTGGAGAACCCGATCCGGGCCATCCGCGAGATCTCGCACGACATGACCGGCCGCCGCAAGGTCCAGCTGGCCAACGGGCGCGAGCTGTCCGCGCTGGAGATCCAGGCCGAGTACTTCGCGAAGGCGGCCGAGTACATCGACCGCAACGGGCTCCGCACACCGACGATCGACCGGACGATGGACCTGTGGGAGCGCACGCTCAAGGCGGTCGAGAGCGAGGACCTGAGCCTGGTCGAGCGCGAGATCGACTGGGTCATCAAGTACCGGATGCTCGATCGCTACCGGACGCAACGCGGGCTGTCGTGGTCCGATCCGCGGATCGCCCAGCTCGATCTGGCCTACCACGACATCCGCCGCGACCGGGGCCTGTTCTACCTCCTCGAGAGCAAGGGCGCGGTCGCTCGGGTCACGAACGACCTGGACGTGTTCGCCGCCAAGTCGGTCCCGCCGCAGACGACGCGGGCCCGCTTGCGGGGCGACTTCATCGCGCGGGCGCAGGAACGACGCCGCGACTTCACGGTCGACTGGGTGCACCTGAAGCTCAACGACCAGGCCCAACGCACGGTGCTGTGCAAGGACCCGTTCAGGTCACAGGACGACCGCGTGCAGCGCCTCATCGACTCGATGTGACCTCTCAGTTCTTCCTTGGAATCGGCCGTTACTGTGGGCACGGCATCGATCCTCAGGAGGAACCTCATCGTGCGTCGTACCGCTCTCGTGGTTGCCATGACCACCGCATCCATCGTCCTCACCGGCTGCGGCGGCGGCAATGACCTCGAGGGGATCGAGGTGAGCAAGTCCGGCACGCCGAAGGTGAAGGTCGAGAAGGACTACACGACCGACAAGACCGAGTCGAAGGTCGTCTCCAAGGGCGGCGGCGAGGAAATCTCGGCCGGTGACACGATCAAGATCAACTACGTCGCCGTGAACGGCCGTACCGGCAAGGAGTTCGACAACTCCTTCAAGAACGAGACGCCGATGACGCTGACGCTCAACGAGAAGACGGCGCTGCCGGGCTTCTACAAGGGCCTCGTCGGCCAGGACGTCGGTTCGCGCGTGCTGGTGTCGGTTCCCTCCGAGGACGGCGCGTCCCTGTTGCAGAGCGTCGAGTCCCTCGGCCTCGAGAAGGACGACACGATGGTCTTCCTCTTCGACCTGGTCGCCAAGATCCCGCCGAAGGCCGAGGGCAAGGCCGTCAAGGCGCCGGCCTCGGTGCCGAAGCTGACGTACGGCAAGGACCAGCAGCCGGTCAAGTTCGCCACGACGAAGAAGACCGCGACCAAGCTCACGAAGTCCGCGTCGCACGTCCTGATCAAGGGCGCCGGCGACCCGATCGAGAAGGGCGCCACGCTGAGCGTCCAGTACGTCGGCCAGAAGTACCCCGCCGGTGACGTCTTCGACGAGTCCTGGTCCACGGGGCCGCGCCAGATCTCGATCGCCGAGGGCTCGGCCGTTCCCTGCCTCACCGACCTCGTGCCCGGGCACACCGTCGGCAGCCGGATCGTCGTGACCTGCACCACCGACGACGCCTACGGCAAGGACGCCAAGAAGAACGGTCAGCCCGAGGGCCCGCTGATCTTCGTCCTGGACCTGCTCGACGCCAGCTAGTCTGTCGCTCATGGCGCAGCGGAAGACCGAGCGGTTGATGAACCTCGTCTTCACCCTCCTGGCGACGAACCAGTACCTGACGAAGGACCAGATCAGGTCGTCCATCGCGGAGTACCGCGAGGACACGGACGTGGCGTTCGAGCGAAAGTTCGAGCGTGACAAGCAGGAGCTGCGCGACCTCGGCCTCGAGATCGAGACCGGCACCTACGACGCGCTCGGCGGTGTGCCGGGGTACCGCCTCCTGCGTGCCGACGTCGAGCTGCCGCAGATCGACCTGACGGTCGAGGAGGCCGCCGTGATCGGTCTGGCGGGTCAGCTGTGGGATCACGCCGGCATGGCCGCCGAGACCACGACCGCCCTGGCCAAGCTCAAGGCCATCGGCAACGACTTCGACCCGTCGGTGCTGCGCATGACCGAGGCACGGCTGAGCGCCGAGGAGCCGTCCTTCGACGCGGTCTTCGACGCCACCGGCCGCCGTATGCCGATCGCCTTCGAGTACCGCCGCCCCGACGGCGAGACCACGGTGCGGCACCTGGAGCCGTGGGGCATGACCTCGTTCCGCGAGCGTTGGTACGTCGGCGGCTTCGACCGCGACCGCCGGCGCCCGCGCCTGTTCCGGCTGTCGCGCATCGTCGGAGACGTCAAGCCCGACGGTGAGCCGGGGGAGTACGAGGTTCCCGCGGACGCCGACCTGAAGAAGGTCGCCCGCGCCCTCCACCCGCCCGAGCCGACCGCGTCCGCCGTCCTGCGGGTGACCGCAGGCCGGGGCCAGTCGCTGCGGCGCTACGCGGTGCGGATCGACCCGGTCGACGGCACGACCGACGAGGTCGAGATCGCCTACGCCGCGCTGGACGACCTCGCGGCCGAGGTGGCCTCGTACGGCCCCGACGTGGTCGTCGTGTCGCCGCCGGAGCTGCGGGACGCCGTCATCGACCGACTTCGTTCGATCGCGGAGGCCCACGCGTGAACCCGTCCCTGAAGCAGGTCGTCCGCATGTTGGCGATGGTCCCGTACCTGCAGAGCAACCAGGGGATCCCGCTGGCCGACCTGGCGCGCGAGTTCAACATCAAGCCGGCGCAGGCGCAGCGTGAGCTCGAGATCATGATGCTCACCGGCTGGGGCGAGTTCCACGGCGAGCTCATCGACTTCGACGTCACCGCCCTGCAGGACGAGGGCGTCGTCTACATCCGCGACGCCGAGTTCATGTCCCGGCCCCTGCGCGTCTCGCGCAGCGAGGCCGCGGCGCTCATGGTCGCGTTGCGCACCCTGCGTCAGTCGGCGGCCGGCGACCAGGCTGCCCTCATCGACTCGGCGTTGGCCAAGCTCGCCGAGGCCGCAGGCACCGATGTCGCCACGTCCGTCGACGTGCTGCTGCCCGAGGTCGACCCGGACGTGCAGACCGCCGTCGCCGAGGCCCTGGCCGGCCAGCGCCAGCTGCAGATGGTCTACGCCAACGAGACGCGCGACGAGCAGACCGAGCGCACCGTCGACCCGCACCGCGCGTTCACCCAGGACGGCCATCGCTACCTGTCCGCCTGGTGCCACAAGGTCGAGGCCGACCGACTCTTCCGGGTCGACCGGATCGTCGCCGCCACGGTGCTCGACGCGCCGGTCACGACCGAGGCCGGTCACCGCACGCGCCTGGAGGATCTCTTCCCCCAGGGCCCGGACACGCCGTCGATCGTGGTCGAGATCGAGCCCAGCGCCGTCTGGGTGCTCGAGCAGTACCGCATGGACGTCTTGCAGGAGCGTCCCGACGGCTCCGTCCGCGCGCGACTGTTCGGCAGCGACCCCTCGTGGCTGCTTCGCGTCGTGATGCGCGCGGGTGGCGGCGTGCACGTCGTGGAGCCGGCCGGCTTCGCCGCGGAGGTACGGGATGCCGCCCGCTCAGCGCTGGCCGCGTACGATGGAACAAGTTCCGTCTAAGGAGTTCCCCATGCCCAACCTCGGCCCCACCGAGATCCTCATCATCCTGGGGATCGTCCTGCTGCTGTTCGGCGGCCGCAAGCTGCCCGAGCTCGCCCGCGGCTCCGGCCGTGCGCTGCGCATCTTCAAGTCCGAGATCCGCGAGAGCGAGCACGAGGAGAAGAAGGCCGATCCCACCGCTCGGGCCATCGATCCCGCCGCTGTCGAGCGCCGCGACGACCAGACTCCCTGACCGGGGTGGTCATCGGATTCGGGGCGGCGCGCCGCCGTCCGGGACCCGGCGGCGAGATGCCGCTGCTCGATCACCTCGCGGAGCTGCGCTCGCGGCTGGTGAAGGCGCTCGCCGCGATCGCCCTCGGCGTGGGCGTGGCGTGGTACTTCTACCCGGAGATCCTCGAGTGGCTGACCGCTCCCTATGAGCAGGTGCGCCCCGCGCTCGAGGCCAAGGACATCGACACCGAGCTGGTCGTCAGCGGGATCGGCGGGGCGTTCCAGTTCCAGCTCAAGACCAGCGTCCTCGCGGGCCTGGTGCTCTCGAGCCCGGTCTGGATGTGGCAGCTGTGGGCGTTCGTCCTGCCGGCCCTGCACCGGAACGAGAAGCGCGCCGCGCTCCTGCTCACGGCGACCTGCCTGCCGTTGTTCCTCGGCGGCGCCTGGGTCGGCTACTGGACGTTCCCCAAGGCGATCGAGCTGCTGGTCGGCTTCGCCCCCGAGGGGTGGACGAACCTGCTCAACGGCGCCGACTACCTGAGCTTCGCGACGCGGATGATCATCCTGTTCGGAGTCGGCGCGCAGATCCCCGTCGTGGTGGTGATCCTGAACCGCATCGGCGCGGTGAGCGGTGCCCAGTTGATCCGGGCCCGACCGTGGATCATCGTCGGCATCTTCGTCTTCGCTGCGGTCGCGACGCCCACCGTCGACCCCGTGACGTTCCTGTTCCTGGCGATCCCGATGAGCGTCCTGTACTTCGTCTCCGAGATCATCGCGCGGGTCACCGACCGACGGCGCGGACGGGCCACGCAGGCGTGGGGCGACGAGGAGGCCTCGCCGCTGGAGGCGCCTGAAGGCCTCGGTGACTGATCCTCCGTAGGCTGGAGGCATGTCCACCCCGGCCGAGCAGTACGCCCGATTCCGCAAGGACCGCCAGCACCCCCACGTCGCGGCCTTCCGAGACCTCTACCCCTTCGGCCTCGACGAGTTCCAGGTCCGGGCGTGCGAGGCGCTCGAGGACGGGCACGGCGTCCTCGTCGCGGCCCCCACGGGCTCGGGCAAGACCCTGGTCGGCGAGTTCGCCGTGCACCTGTCCCTGGCCACCGGGCGCAAGTGCTTCTACACCACGCCGATCAAGGCGCTGTCGAACCAGAAGTTCAGTGACTTCGCCGATCGGTACGGCGCCGAGAACGTCGGCCTGCTGACCGGCGACAACACCATCAACGGTGAGGCCCCGATCGTCGTCATGACGACCGAGGTGCTGCGCAACATGATCTACGCGGGCTCCTCGACGCTGAAGAACCTGGGGCATGTCGTGATGGACGAGGTGCACTACCTCGCCGACCGCTTCCGCGGCGCGGTGTGGGAGGAGGTCATCATCGGCCTGCCTCCCTCGGTGTCGATCGTCTCGCTCTCGGCGACCGTCTCGAACGTCGAGGAGTTCGGCGCCTGGCTGCACGAGGTGCGCGGCGAGACCGACACGATCGTCGAGGAGAAGCGGCCCGTTCCGCTGCACCAGCACGTCCTGGTCGGCCGCAAGATGTTCGACCTGTTCGAGCCGAACAGCACCGAGGTCAACCACACCCTCGAGCAGATGGCCCGCGACGACGCGCAGTGGAACCGGGCGTTCGCCAAGAACCGCTCGCGCCGCCCCCAGAAGGGCGGCCGACGGCCGCGCAGTCGCCACCGCACGCCGGACCGCATCGACATCGTCCTCAAGCTCGAGTCCGAGGGCATGCTGCCGGCGATCGTCTTCATCTTCAGCCGCGCGGGCTGCGCCACCGCCGTTGAGCAGTGTCTGGCGGCCCGCCTGATCCTCACCTCGCAGGAGGAGCGCGAGGCCATCCACGCCCACGTCGACGCCGCCTGCGCCCACCTGCCCGAGGAGGACCTGGCGGTTCTCGGCTTCCACGAGTTCCGTGAGGGGATCGGACGCGGCATCGCGGCGCACCACGCCGGCATGCTGCCGACCTTCAAGGAGTGCGTCGAGGACCTCTTCAGCGCCGGCCTGGTCAAGGTCGTCTTCGCCACCGAGACCCTGGCCCTGGGCATCAACATGCCCGCCCGCTCCGTCGTGATCGACCGGTTGACGAAGTGGAACGGCGAGAACCACGTGGACGTCACGCCGGGGGAGTACACCCAGCTGACCGGCCGCGCCGGCCGCCGCGGGATCGATGTCGAGGGCCATGGCGTCGTGCTGTGGCAACCGGGGCTGGACGCGCGGCACGTGGCCGGCCTGGCATCGACGCGCACGTATCCGCTCAACTCGTCCTTCCGGCCCTCCTACAACATGGCGGTCAACCTGGTGCACCAGGTGGGTCGCGAGCGCGCCCGCGAGCTGCTGGAGATGTCCTTCGCACAGTTCCAGGCCGACCGCGCCGTGGTCGGGCTGGCCCGCAAGGTCCGCAAGGCGGACGAGGCGATCGAGGGGTACCGCGAGTCCGCGACCTGCGAGCAGGGCGACTTCATGGAGTACATGAGCCTGCGTCGCCAGCTCAGCGACATCGAGTCGGCGGGCTCGAAGTCGCGCCGTGCCGCCAAGCGCGAGGAGGCGCTCGAGTCCCTGGGCCGGCTGAAGCGTGGCGACGTCATCAACGTCCCGGCGGGCAAGTTCTCGGGACTGGCGATCGTGCTCGATCCCGACGCCGGCAACCGCGACGGGCCCCGCCCGATGGTCCTGACGGCGAACCGGCACGCGCGACGGCTCGCCGCCGTCGACTTCCCGAGCCCGGTCGAGCCGTTGACGCAGATGCGCATCCCCAAGACCTTCAACCCGCGGGACCCGCAGTCGCGGCGCGACCTCGCGTCGGCGCTGCGTGACCGCGCCGGACACCTGGCGGACCACCCGCGGGCGTACCGGGACGGTCCGACGGTCGAGGACCCGAGGATCGCCGAGCTGCGGCGCCAGATGCGCGACCACCCGTGCCACAGCTGTCCCGACCGCGAGTCGCACGCCCGCTGGGCCGAGCGCATGATCGCGCTGGACCGCGAGACCGAGAGCATGCGCCGCCGGGTCGAACAGCGCACCAACAGCGTCGCGCGTCAGTTCGACCGGGTGTGCGTCGTGCTGGACGCGCTCGGTTACCTCGAGGGCGACGACGTCACCGAGGAGGGTCGCCGCCTGCAGCGCATCTACGGCGAGTCGGACCTCATCGTCAGCGAGTCGCTGCGTATCGACGTCTGGGAAGGGCTGTCGCCCCCGGAGTTCGCCGCGGTCGCCAGCGGCCTGACCTACACCGCGCGCAACTCCGATGATGCGCCGCCGCCCCGCTTCCCGACGAAGGCCGTCGCCCAGGCGGCGGAGTCCCTCGGGATGCTCTGGCTGGAGCTGGACCAGTTGGAGCGCGAGCACCGGCTGAAGTTCCTGCGCCGGCCGGACTTCGGCTTCGCGTACGCGGTCTGGATGTGGTGCGAGGGCACGAGCCTGGACCTGGTGCTGGGCACCGCCGAAATGGCGGCCGGGGACTTCGTGCGGGCGATGAAGCAGCTGATCGACACCGTGGCCCAGATCGCCGACGCGGCCGGACCCGGTCCGGTGCGCGACTCGGCGCGTGCGGCCCTGGACGAGCTGCGGACCGGTGTGGTCGCCTACTCCAGCGTCACGTCCTGACGGACTCCAGCAGCCGCTCGACGGGGCCCGCGACGTTCCACTGCTCGCCGAAGGCGCGCAGGCCGTCGACGTCGATCGCGCCGGCCACGGGATCGGCGAGGTCCAGATCGGGTCGTACCGTGACGACCTTGACCGCCGCATCGATGTAGTCCGCTGAGTCCAGCAGCGACTGGCGGATCCGCGGGCGCAGCGAGGACTCGGGGTCCGCAGCCGCCGCGCGGATCCCGGCCAGGTCGCCGAACTCGCCCAGCAGCGTTGCGGCGGTCTTGTCCCCGATCCCCGCGACGCCCGGCAGACCGTCGGACGCGTCGCCGCGCATGACCGCGAAGTCGACGTACTGGCTCGGCTCGATGCCGTACTTGTCGCGGACCCATGCCGCATCGACGACGTCGTGCTTGCTGACGCCCCGGGCGGTGTAGAGGATGCGGACGTCGCGCGCGTCGTCGACCAGTTGGAACAGGTCGCGGTCGCCCGTGACGACGTCGACGCCGGTGTCCCACCGCCGCACGAGGGTGCCGATCACGTCGTCGGCCTCGGCATCGGGCGCACCGACGACCGTGGCCCCGGCCAGGGCGAGGACCTCGGCGATGAGGGGCACCTGGTGCGTCAACAGGTCCGGCGTCTCCTCGATGCCGGCCTCGGCGTCGGCCACCCGGTGCGTCTTGTACGTGTCGAGGAGCTCGACGCGCCACGCCGGACGCCAGTCGTCGTCCCACGCGGCCACGACCACCTCGGGCTCGTAGCGCGACTGCAACGTCGCCAGGAAGTCGACGATGCCGCGCACCGCGTTGACCGGGCGGCCGTCGGCGGCCTTGATCGAGTCCGGCACGCCGTAGAACGCGCGGAAGTAGAGGCTGGCCGTGTCGAGCAGGAGCAGTCGCGAGGACATGGCGCCATGATGGCACGCCCGGACATGCGTCGTCCCCGCCACCGCGAGCGGTGACGGGGACGAGCGCGGGTGATCAGCGAGCGGCGCCCGCGTGACCGTGGGCCTTGCCATGAGCCTTGGCCAAGGCCTTGCCCGTGATCTTCTTGGCGGCCTTGCGGCTGCCGTCGGGGTACAGGCCCGACTTCGACAGACCCAGGCTGGCCACCGCGAAGGCGGCGGCGTCGCCCAACTCGTTCAGCGCCTTCACGCTGATGTTGGTCGTGTCGTCGCAGGCCTGGTGGTAGCACGGGTCGTAGGCGACACCGGCGGTGCCGCCGTACAGCTCGACCTGCTCGGGCGTCTTGACGCCCTCAGCACCGCTGAACAGTCCACCGGCCGGGATCCCGACCGCGATGAACGGACCGTAGTCGGACCGGCCGTCGAACGCCGTCGGCTCACTGGCGAGCTTCTTGCTGTCGAAGTAGTCCGTGAAGATCTTCTCGATCTCACCGGACCCGGCCGGGCCGGCCTCGCCGTCGGAGCCGTCACCGTCGTAGACGAACCGCGCGTAGTTCGGCGAGCCGATCATGTCGAAGTTCAGGTTCGCGTAGATCTCCGAGAGCTCGTCGGAATCGAGGCTGGCGACGTAGTGCTCCGAACCGAGCAGGCCCAGTTCCTCCGCGCCCCAGAAGGCGAAGCGGACCGGACGCTGGAGCTTCTTGTCCAGGCCCGTCTTGGAGAGCTGCTTGGCGATCTCCAGCGTGCCGGCGGAGCCGGAGCCGTTGTCGTTGATGCCCGGGCCCTCCGTGACGCTGTCGAGGTGCGAGCCGACGACCACGACCTGGTCGTCGTTCTTGATCTTCTTGAGCTTGGACTTCGGCAGGTCCGCGATGACGTTCCACGTCGTGCGGTCCAGGTCGGCCTCGACCTCGGTCGTGAGCGTGCCCGTGGGCGTGCCGGCCGCCACGAAGGCGGCGCCCTGCTCGTAGGTGACGCCCGTGACGGGGACGTCCTGCGGAACGCCGAGGGTGCCCGCGATGATGTCGGTGCGTCCCGGCTGACCCTCGTTGAAGACGATGACGGCGTCGTAGCCGGCGGCCACCGCGTTCTGGACCTTGACCGCGAAGTCGCACGTGCCGCGCTGGACGAGCGCGATCGCGGGCTCGGCGGGCGCGGCGTCGAAGTCGGCGGCCTCACAACCGGAGTTGCTGCTTCCCGCCTCGGCGCCGGGCGGGACCTGGACGTCGTTCGTCGGAACGATGGGTCCGGTCACGCTGCCACTGCCGGAGTACGTGAAGATCGAGTTCTCGATCGTCGCGCCCCCGCTCGTGAGCACCGTGGGGCTGAGCTCCTGGAAGAACGGGAAGGTGAACGCCTGCTTCGTGACGTCGTACCCGGACCGCTCGAGCTCGCGGGTGACGTAGTTGACGGACGCCTCGTATCCCGGCAGTCCCGATGCACGGTTCCCGCCGTTCGCGTTGGCGATCGACTGGAACTGGCGCAGGTGTTTGAGAATTCCGTTGACGGTGACGGCTTCGGTCAGCTTGGTGGTCTGACCCTTCGGTGCCGCCGGACCCGGCTTCGCTTCCGCGGGTGACGCGGTCACGAGGCCGGCGGTGAGGACCGCCGTGGACACGGCGATGACTGCCTTCTTCATGGATCCCCCGATCCTGTGGGTGTGTTGAGAGATACGCCCTACGCTCACACATCCGATCGGGTTCCGCCAGATAGCCTCGTGGTGTGACCGAACGCCTTGATCGTGCCCGCATCCTGTCCAGCCAGAACGGCGTCGACGCCCTGCTCGTGACTCCCGGGGCGGATCTGCGGTATCTGACCGGCTATGCGGCCAAGCCGCTGGAGCGGCTGACCTGTCTCGTGGTGACCCAGCTGGGCAGCCACCTGGTGGTCCCCGGACTCGAGCGATCGGCGGCCGAGGCCGCGGGCGTGTCGATGCCCATCGTCACCTGGGACGAGCTCGACGACCCCTTCGCGATCGTCGCCCACCTGGTCGGTGACGCCGACGTCGTGGCCGTCGACGACCAGATGTGGGCGTCGCGCGTGTTCGCCCTGCAGGAGGCGCTGCCCGAGGCCAGCCTCGTGCTGGGCGGCCAGCTCGTGTCGGCCCTGCGCGCGGTCAAGGACGACGAGGAGGTGCAGGCGCTGCGCGACGCCGGCGCCGCGATCGACCGGGTCCACGCACGGATGGGGGAGTGGCTGCGCCCGGGCCGCACCGAGCGCGAGGTCGGTGCCGACATCGCCCGTGCGATCGTCGAGGAGGGCCACGAGCAGGTCGACTTCGTCATCGTCGGCTCCGGGCCGAACGGCGCATCGCCGCACCACGAGGTCTCCGACCGCGTGATCGGCGCCGGGGAGCCCGTGGTCGTCGACATCGGCGGCACGAACGCCGCCGGGTACTGCTCGGACTCCACCCGCAACTACGTCGCGGGCGGCGAGCCCGATCCGGGCTACATCGCCATGCTCGAGGTGCTGAAGCAGGCCCAACAGGCCCAGCGCGAGTACGCGCGACCCGGCGTGACGGCCGAGTCGGTGGACGCGATCGGCCGGCAGATCATCGCCGACGCCGGGTACGGCGACCGCTTCATTCACCGCACCGGTCACGGGATCGGCCAGGAGACGCACGAGGAGCCCTACATCGTCGAGGGCAACCGGACGGTGTTGGAGCCGGGCATGGCCTTCTCCATCGAGCCGGGCATCTACGTCGAGGGTCAGTGGGGTGCGCGCATCGAGGACATCGTCGTGTGCACGCAGGACGGTCTCGAGGTGCTCAACAACACCCCGCGCGATCTCGTTCGCCTGTGAGACAGGTCCTCGCGGCCGCCCTGCTCGGTGCCGCGTCCGCCGCGGCCTTCGAGCCGCTCGCCGTCCCGGGACTGATGGTCCTGACGCTGGCCGGCTACTTCGCCGTCGTCCGGACGCTGCGCGACGCGTCCGTGTGGCGGGTGCTGGCCACCGGCCTGGTGTTCGGGCTGGCCTTCATGGGGCCGCTGATCTGGTGGATGAACGCTGTCGACCCGTGGGCCTGGGTGGCCCTCGTGTCCATCGAGGCGTTGTTCCTCGCCGTCATCACGTGGGCACTCCGCGCGGCCGTGTGGGCTCCGTTCTGGCCCGTCTGGGCCGCGGCCGTCTGGGTCGCCGGTGAGCAGTTGCGGGGCGCCTTCCCGCTGAGCGGGTTCCCCTGGGGCCGGCTGGCCCACACGGCGCTGGACACGCCCCTGGAGGGCTGGGTGCGTCTGGTGGCGCTGCCCGCCACGTCGTGGCTGATGGCGGTGGTCGCGGGACTGCTCGTGGTGGCCGTCAAGGATCGCCGGCTCACGGCTCTGGCAGCCGCGATCGCCATCCCCGCGATCGGGCTCGTCCTGCCCGTGGGGATCGCCGACGGGGGAGAGTCCCGCACCGTCGCGGTGGTGCAGGGCAACACGCCCGGCCCCTTCCTGCAGTGGCCGCGCGCCGAGATCTTCCGTCTCCACCTGGCCGAGACCGAGCGCATCGACCGGCCGGTCGACATCGTGATCTGGCCCGAGAACGGCTCCGACCTCGACGTGATCAAGAACCCCTGGGCGCGTCAGGAGCTGATGGAGCTGTCGGCGCGCCTCGACGCACCCATCCTCGTGGGCGCCCTGCTGGACGGCCCGCGCGAGGACACCGCGTACAACGCCTCGGTCCTGATCGACGAGAACGGCCCCCGCGACGACGTGTACCTCAAGCAGTACCCGGTGCCCTACGGCGAGTACGTGCCGTTCCGCGACCAGCTGGGGTCGATCGTCCCGCGGTTCGACCGCGACATCCCGCGCGACATCCTCGCCGGTGACGAGCCCGGCGTCATGACGCTCGACGACCTGGCCATCGGGCTGACGATCTGTTGGGACATCGCCTACGACGGAGCCGTCCACGGTGCCGTCGAGCGGGGTGCCGAGATCCTCGCGGTTCAGACCAGCAACGCCAGCTTCATGGACTTCGGGCGCGGCGTGCAGCCCCAGCAGCAGTGGGCGATCTCGCGCCTGCGGGCGATCGAGACAGGGCGCTGGGTGACGGTCGCATCGACCAACGGCATCACCGGCATCGTCGACCCGAGCGGTCGCGTCGAGGGCCGGGCCGAGCCGAAGGAGCCGGCGACCGTGATCGCCGAGGTCCAGGCCGCGCAGGGCACCACCCCGGCCACCGAGTGGGGGCCCCGATGGGCGGTGGTGATCTACGTCATGTCCGTGGCAGGATGGGCCCTCGGTAAACGGAAGTTACGACTGGAGCGGCCATGAAGACGTTGATCATCATCCCGACCTACAACGAGGCGGACAACGTCGGTTGGATCTGTCAGGGCGTGCTCCAGGCGCAGCCCGACGTCGAGATCCTGGTCGCCGACGACAACTCGCCCGACGGCACGGGTGAGATCGCCGACAAGCTCGCGGTCGACGATCCCCGCATCCACGTCCTGCACCGGCAGGGCAAGGAAGGGCTCGGCGCCGCGTACCGCGCCGGCTTCGCGTGGGGCCTGGAGCGTGGCTACGACGTGCTGGTCGAGATGGACGCCGACGGCTCCCATCGTCCCGAGGACCTCGGCAAGCTCCTGGACTCGGCCCGGTCGGGCGTGCCGCTGACGCTCGGGTCGCGGTGGGTGCCCGGCGGCTCGGTCGTCAACTGGCCCAAGCGGCGCGAGGCCCTCTCGCGGGGGGCGTCGCTCTACGCCCGCCTCATGCTGAACCTCGGTGTCAAGGACGCCACGGCGGGCTTCCGGGCCTTCCGCCGCGAGACGCTCGAGGCGATCGACCTCGACGCGGTCGAGTCGCAGGGGTACTGCTTCCAGATCGACATGACGCGCCAGACCCGGCTCGCCGGCCTCGAGGTCGCCGAGGTTCCCGTGACGTTCGTCGAACGGGTGCACGGTCAGTCGAAGATGAGCCTCGACATCGTGAAAGAGGCCCTCACACGGGTCACCGTGTGGGGCCTCCAGCGGATGAATCCGTTCGCCGCTAGGCGCTGACGGACTTCTTCCGCGACTTGCTCTTGCGGTGCAGGTGCGGGGGGCCGATCTCGCCACCACGCAGCATCTCCAGCCGCTCGGTCAAGATCTCCTCGAGCTCGGCCTCGGAACGACGCTCCAGGAGCATGTCCCAGTGCGTGCGCACGGCCTTCTCCTCCTTGCGGTCCGGCTCGGCTCCGCCGACCCGGCGTCCCATCTGACCGGTCTTCGGATCTTCCCACTCGGCCGGAACCTCGGCCTCGTCGGACATCGTCACGGTGAAGGTGTGGCCGTCGGCGCACACGTACTCGATCTGCTGTCGCGGCGCCATCTCGACTCCGCGCTCGTCCTCGAAGCTCTGGGCTCCCAGCCGCGCTCCGCGCAAGGCTCGTTCTGCCATTGTCGGTCCCCCTTCTGAAGGTCTCCGTCCGTTCCAACGTACGCCAATCTCGTGAGATTCCCCTGAGAGCGGCTTTTCGGAACTCAGCCCACGATGGCCCGGGCGCGATCCTCGACGTGCCGGGGGACTCGCAGCAGCAGGAGCAGCCCGATCGCCAGAATCACCATGATCCCGGCGATTCCCCAGCGGTCGGTGTCGGTGCCCAGGACGAGGTTGCCCGCCCAGATGGTGAGGGCGAACATCAGCGGCGCCATGAACGAGACGGCGCGTCCGGTCATGGCGTAGAGCCCGAAGTTCTGACCCTCGCGGCCCGGTGTCGTGATGCGGGTCAGGTATGTCCTCGAGGCCGACTGGGCGGGGCCGACGAACAGGCACAGGCCCAGCCCGAAGATCCAGAACATGCGGGGGCCGTCGACGAACAGCAGCACGGTGCCGCACACGATCATCGAGACCAGCGAGAACACGATGACCGCACGCGGCCCGATCGAGTCGTCCCACCGTCCCGCGAGGAGAGCGCCGGCGGCCGAGATGACGTTGGCGGCCACGCCGAAGAGGATCACGTCGTCCTTGTCGATCGAGTAGACCGACACGGCCAGGACGGCACCGTAGGCGAAGACGCCGGCCAGTCCGTCGCGGAAGAACGCGCTGGCGATGAGGAACTTGAGCGTGGACCGGTCCTCGCGCCACATCTGCGTGATGTCGTTCCAGACGCCCCGGTAGGAGTCGGCGATGCCGACCTTGGGGGCGTCGTCGTTCGCGGTGGCGGGCAGCTCGGGCACCTTGAGAAACAGCGGGATGGCGAAGAGCAGGAACCAGCCGGCCGCCAGCGGCGCGATGAGCCGGATGTTGAGGCCGTTCTCGGTGGACACGCCCAGGAAGCCCCGGGTGTCACCGCTCCCGGCGACGAAGCCGAAGTAACAGATGAGCAGCAGGACGATGCCGCCGAAGTAGCCCATCGCCCAGCCGAATCCGGAGACCCGACCCACGTCGTCGGGGGTCGAGACCTGTCGGAGCATCGCGAAGTACGGCACCTGCGTGAGCTCGAAGATCACGGACCCGGCGGCCAGGAGGACCAGTCCCAGCCACAGGAAGTGCCAGTCGCTCTCGACGAAGAACAGGGACGCGGTGATGACCACGACCGCGAGGGTGAGCCAGAACAGTGTCTTCTTGCGGGCGCCCCCGGCATCGGCCCGCCGACCCAGGACGGGCGCCAGGACGGCGATGAGCACCGCTCCGGTGGCGCTGGAGAGGCCCAGCCACGTGCTGGCACGGAACGGCCCGGGCACGTCGTCGCCGACGCCCTCGACGAGGTACACCGAGAAGATGAACGTCACGATCACGGCGTTGAAGGCGGCCGAGCCCCAGTCCCACAGCCCCCACGCGACGACGCGTCCTCGGTTGCGCTCGGTAGCGACGAGCTCGTGGGTCATGCGGGTTCCTTCCACTGGCCTCGGTCCTGCAGCACGGACTTGAGCACGTCCGTGCGGTCGGTCATGATCCCGTCGACTCCCAGCTCGGCGAGACGGTGCATCTCCTGCGGGTCGTCCACCGTCCAGACGTGCACGTGCTTGCCGGCGCGGTGCGCCCGGCGCAGGAAGCCCGGCGTCATGATGCGGGCGTACCCGTGCCGGACGGGGACCTGGAAGATCAGGGGAGCGGCCGGCACCCGCCGGGTCAGCACCATCTGGGCGACCTCGCGCGACGAGGCGGAGGTGACGACCTCGGGATGGCGGGCGCGCATGCGGACGAGGCGTGCGTGCGAGAACGACGCGAGGCAGATCCGGTCGAGGATGCCGAGTCGCTCGACCAGGTCGGTGGTGGCGTCGACCGCGTCGTCGGCCTTCACGTCGATGTTCCAGCGGGCGTCGGGGAGCGCCTCCACGAGCGTCTCGAGCCGGACGATCGGCTCACGGTCGCCGAGCAGAGCCCCGTCGATCGTGGCCGAGTCGAGGTCGGCGATCGCGTCCTCGGTCCCCAGGAGGCGGTCCAGCTTCTCGTCGTGGCACGCGTAGACCACCCCGTCGCGGCTGCAGCGCACGTCGGTCTCCAGGTACCGATAGCCCTGCTCGTAGGCGTGGGTGAACGCGGCCAGGGAGTTCTCGATCCCGAGATTCACCTCGACCTTGGCGCCTCCGCGGTGGGCGAAGGCGATGGGCGGCGGGTGCTCGAGGTACGGCGGTGTCCTCACGCGACCAACCTAGGCCACGGCGGGCCCGCCGCCGTGGAACTCAGATGTCGCGGAAGGTCTCGATCTCGGCTCCGAGGGCGTTCAGCCGCAGGGCCAGGTCCTCGTAACCGCGGTTGATCACGTAGACGCTGCGCAGCACGGAGGTGCCCTTGGCCGCGAGCATCGCGATCAGGATCACCACGGCGGGCCGCAGCGCCGGCGGGCAGACCAGTTCGGCACCGCTCCAGCGGGTGGGTCCCTCGATCAGGACCCGGTGCGGATCGAGCAGCTTCACCTGGGCGCCGAGCTTGTTCAGCTCGGTCAGGTAGATCGCGCGGTTCTCGTAGACCCAGTCGTGCAGCATCGTCTGACCCTCGGCCTGCGCCGCGATGACGGCGAAGAACGGGAGGTTGTCGATGTTGAGGCCCGGGAACGGCATCGGGTGGATCTTGTCGATCGGCGCGCGCAGCTTCGACGGGTGCGTCGTGATGTCGACGAGGCGCGTCTGACCGTTCTCGGCGAGGTACTCCTCGGAGCGGTCGTAGCGGAAGCCCATCTCCTCGAGCAGTGCCAGCTCGATCTCCATGAACTCGATCGGGACGCGGCGCACGGTGATGTTCGAGTCGGTGACGATCGCGGCGGTGATGAGGCTCATCGCCTCGATCGGGTCCTCGCTGGGCGCGTAGTCGACGTCGCCGCGGATCTCGCGCTTGCCGGTGACGCGCAGCGTGGTGGTGCCGATGCCCTCGATCTCGACGCCGAGCTTCTCGAGGAAGAAGCACAGGTCCTGGACCATGTAGTTGGGGCTGGCGTTGCGGATGACGGTGACGCCCTCGTTCCGAGCCGCGGCCAGCAGCGCGTTCTCGGTGACGGTGTCGCCGCGCTCGGTCAGGACGATGGGCCGCTCCGGCACGACGCCGCGGGCGGCGGAGGCGTGGTAGCTGCCCTCCGTGGCCAGGACCTTGAGTCCGAAGGGGCGCAGGGCGGTCATGTGCGGCTCGACCGTGCGGGTACCGAGGTCGCATCCACCGGCGTACGGCAGGTCGAACTCCTCCATGCGGTGCATCAGCGGGCCGAGGAACATGATGATGCTGCGGGTGCGGCGGGCGGCTTCGGCGTCCATCTTGGCCAGGTCGAGGGTCTCGGGGACGACGAGCTCGAGGTCGTTCGCGTCGTTGAGCCACGTGGTGCGGACACCGATGGACTCCAGGACCTCGAGCAGGCGGTTGACCTCCTCGATGCGCGCGACCTTGCGCAGGACCGTGGTGCCGGTGTTCAACAGGGCGGCGCACAACAGCGCGACGCCCGCGTTCTTGCTCGACTTCACGTCGATGCTGCCCGACAACGTGGTGCCGCCCTTGACGCGCAGGTGGCTCGGTCCGGTCGCCGTGGCGACGCTGACGAGCTCGGAGTCCAGGGCCGCTCCGATGCGGGCGAGCGTGTCGAGGGTCAGGTTCTGCTGACCCTTCTCGATGCGGTTGATCGCACTCTGACTGGTCTTCAACTCGGCCGCCAACTGAGCCTGGGTGAGGCCCGAGTGCTGGCGCGCGTCGCGGATCAGGGTGCCGATCCGCGAGAGGTAGGAGTCGTTCTGAGTCATGCACTCCAGCGTATATCAGTTGTGAGATAAAGCCAGTTCCCGCCCGGTGTCGCGGGTGTGAATACCGACACCCCGGGCTCAGGGTCTGAGGGCGCCGTCCTGGGGGAGTCGCTGCAGGTCTTCGACCCCGGCGTGGTTCTGCAGCTGCGTCCAGTAGATCTGGTAGCCGGCCTCGGAGACCGTGCAGTCGTGGATCGGGAAAGCCGTCCGCGGGGCGATGGCCCGGACGAAGTCGACGGTCTCGCTGAGCTTCGCCCACGGTGCCGAGAGTGGCAGCGCCAGGATGTCGACCCCGTCCGGGCGGTACTCGTACGTGTCGCCGGGGTGGAAGAGGGTCGGCTCGCCCGGCGCCGTGACGAGCACGCCGACATTGCCCACGCGGGGGATGGTCGGGAGGATCTCGGCATGGCGGGAGCCGACGCCGGTCACGGTGACGTCACCGATCTCGAAGGTCGCGTCGCCCGCGGTCGCGTCCCAGCCGTCCAGGGTCGCGGCCGTCTCCGGCTCGGCCAGCAGGCGCGCCGACGGGTTGGCCGCCAGCAGGGGACCGACGCGGTCGCGGTCCAGGTGATCGGGGTGCTGGTGGGTGACGATGATCGCGTCGAGCCCGGTCAGCTCGAAGGTGGCGGCGGTGCTGAAGTTGCCCGGATCGATGAGGATGCGGGTGCCGGCGACCTCCACGAGCACGGCGGCGTGACCGAATCGAGTGACGTCCATGCTCGTCATCGTGCCACGATGGGCCCATGGACGAGCGCGAGATCCTGACCTGGCAGACCTACGGTACGGCGATCCGCGAGCTCGCCCAGACCGTGGCGGACTCCGGTTTCCGGCCCGACATCGTGCTCGGCATCGCCCGAGGCGGGCTCATCCCCGCCGGCTCGGTCGCCTACGCGCTGGACTGCAAGAACCTGTTCACGATGAACGTCGAGTTCTACACCGGCGTCGGAACGACCCGCGACGAGCCGACCCTGCTGCCTCCGTTCCTCGACCTCGCCGAGCTTGACGACCTCTCGGTCCTGGTGGTCGACGACGTCGCCGACAGCGGCAAGACGCTCGAGCTCGTCGCGCGGATCTGCTGGGAGCACGCCGGTGACGTGCGGTCGGCCGTGATCTTCGAGAAGCCGCGCTCGGTCATCAAGCCGGACTACGTCTGGCGCAAGACCGACCGGTGGATCAACTTCCCGTGGTCCAGCGAAGCCGTCATCACGCCGCGCACCGGCGTCGTCGACGCATGAGGGACCGGACATGACCGCTGTCGACCTCGCCCCGCACCTGCGGGAGGTCGTCGGCCGGATGTCCGTCCCGGGGATGACGTGGGCGGTCGTCAGCGGTCCTCGCCAGACGATCGGCATCGGCTCCGCCGGACCGTTGGGCCGCGACTCGATCTTCCGGATCGCCTCGGTCACCAAGCCGATCGTCGCGGTCCTCACGCTGCGGCTGGCCGAGCGAGGGCTGTTCGTCCTCGACGAGCCGATCGACCGGTGGTTGCCGGAGTTCGCCGACCGAAGAGTGCTCCGCGCCCGTGGCGCCGCCCTCGATGACACGGTCCCGGCGGCGCGCCCGACGACGGTCCGTGACCTGCTGCAGATGGGCTCGGGGTTCGGCTGGGACATGACGGCGACCGCGACGGATCCGTTGGCCGGCGAGTTCGAGCGCCGCGGCCTGGTCTCGACCTGGAAGCCGCCCGTGGTGCGCCCGGACCGGTGGGCCCAGCTCGCCGGACCGCTGCCGATGGCCCACCAGCCGGGGGAGGGCTGGCTCTACCAGTTCTCCTTCGATCTGCTGGCCGTGTTCCTCGAGCGGGTCACCCGACGGCGACTCGACCTGGTGCTGCGGGACGAGGTGCTCGCTCCGCTCGACATGCACGACACCGGCTATGCGGTCCCGATGAAGAGCGTCGACCGGGTCCCGTCGTCGTGGTTCCCGAACCGCCGCGGCGACTTCGTCGAGGTCGCGCCGATCGCCGACCCGCGGCTGATGAACGTGCCGGTCTTCCGGTCAGCCGCGACGGGGCTGCTGTCGACGGCCGACGACCTCGCGAAGTTCGTCCGCATGCTGCTGCGTGGCGGGCGCGGACCCCGCGGGCCGGTGATCTCCGCGGCGTCGTTCGACGCCCTGCGCACCGTCACGCTGGGGGAGTCGGCGCGCGCCATGTCCCACGAGTTCCTGGAGCCCGGCGTCGACTGGGGGCTGGGGGTCGGCGTCGACAACACGGCGCGCTACCCGTCCTCGCATCCCGGTCGCTTCGGCTGGGACGGCGGGACCGGGACGAGCCTGTGGGTCGATCCCGAGGCGGGCGTGGGCGGCGTGCTGCTGACGCGCCAGGGGATGGGTACGCCGGAGCCGCCCGAGTATCTCGACGCGTTCTGGCGAGCCGTCCACGCGTGACACGCCGCGCGGCGTGATCGAACACCTGTTCTGGTTTCGTCGTAGAGTGGCAGTCATGTGGCTCCAGGGATCCTTGCTCGACGGTGACGCCGGGGTGCGCGTCGGTCCGCTCGACGGAGTGCGGCGTCACGAACTCTCCGACGGCGCCTGGGTGGACACACTCCCGGGCTGGGTCACCGGATCCGACGAGTTGTTCGACGTGCTGCGCACCGAGGTCCCGTGGCGCGAGGAGCGCCGTGAGATGTACGAGCGGGTCGTCGACGTCCCGCGACTGCTGTGCTTCTACGGGTCGCGTCGCACGTTGCCCCACCCCGCACTGGAGGAGGCGCGGAACGCCCTCTCGGCGCACTATGCCGACGAGCTCGGCGAGCCGTTCGTCACCGCCGGCCTGTGCTTCTATCGCGACGGCAACGACTCGGTGGCGTGGCACGGCGACCGGATCGGCCGCAGCCGCACGGAGGACACGATGGTCGCGATCCTGTCGCTCGGCGCCGAGCGCAAGCTGAGTCTGCGCCCCGCCGGCGGAGGACCCCAGACCGGATTCAGTCTCGGTCACGGTGACCTGTCAGTCATGGGCGGCAGCTGTCAGCGCACGTGGGAGCACGCGATCTTGAAGACCGCGCGCGCCGTGGGCCCCAGGATCAGCGTGCAGTTCCGCGTTGCCGGCGTTCTCTGACCAGTTGCAGCGCATCGGTCGACCACAGCGCCCACACCACGAGGACGGGCTGGAAGAACAGCCGGATCAGGCGCGAGCGGTCGCTGTCCAGGCCGAACGCGTCCACCCCGTTGAGGTACTGCGAGACGTTGCCGGGGAACACCGCGACGAAGAAGGCCGCGCCGATGAGGCCGACGATCCGCCGCTGCCGCGGCAGGGCCATGAAGGCGGCGCCCAGGAGGATCTCGACGACGCCGGACGCCACGACCACGAACTCCTCGTCGAGCGGGATGCTGTTCGGGACCTGGGCGTCGAACTCGTCGCGGGCGAAGGTCAGGTGACCGACTCCCGCGAACGCGAGCATCGCTCCGAGCAGGATCCGGCCGATCGTCTTCATGCTCCGACGCTAGGCGAGTCGCCCATGATGCGCTCGAAGAGCACGTGGTCGTGCCATTGCCCGGCGAGACGCAGGTAGTCGCGGGCCACGCCGAACTGCGTGAATCCGTTCTTCTCCAGCACGCGCTGGCTCGACGCGTTGTCGGTGCGGGTGGCCGCCTCGATCCGGTGCAGTCCCAGTCGCAGGAACGCGAGGTTCACCATCTCGCCCACGGCCGCGCTGGCCAACCCGCGTCCCTGGTGGGCGGCGTCGACGTAATAACCCAGGACGCCCTTGAGCGACGGGCCCCGGACGATCTCGTTGAGGTTGATCCGGCCGACGACCTCGTCGTCCGGGCCGATGATGACGCGCGGGAACGAGACACCGTCCTCGTAGCGCCGCAGCGCATCCTGGATGATCGCGCGCTGTCCCTTGGCGCTGAAGTAGACCTCGGGCCGGTTCGGCTCCAGTTCGGCCATCGCCTTGCGGTTCCGGCGCAGGACGTCGGCCAGCGGCTCGGCGTCGGTCGTGGCGACGAGTCGGGTGACGGCCATGGGCCCAGTCTGGCAGCCCCGTGCGCACGCGGGGAGCGTCTTGACGACGACGGCATATCGTGTTTCGATAACATCGACATTCGATATGAAATGACGGAGTGACCATGAGGGCACCTTTCGGCACGGCCACCCGCGCGGACGTCTGGTTCACCGCAGCACTCGCGCTCGTCGGCATCGTCGGCACGCTCGTCGACGCCGTCGTGCGACTGACGCAGGTGTTGCCGAACCGGGAGGTCCCGGTGGACGTCGATCTCCCGGCCTCGACCCAGCCGATCGCGATCGCCGGTGTCGGCGATGCAGTCCCGGTCGAGATCGACCGCGTCACGGTGCACGTCAGCGACCTGCCGCCGGCCTCGTACGGCGCCGTGATCGCATCGATCGTGGTGCCTGCGGTGAGCATCATCGTCGTGCTGGTGTGCCTGACCTGGTTGCTGCGCAACATCGGAGCCGGGGAGTTCTTCAGCCGGACGAACACCCGCCTGGTCACCAGCGCGGCACTCACCGCCGTCGTGGGCTGGCTGCTGACGACGGTGGCGACGACCGGCGCCGCGAACGGCGCGCTCGCCACGCTCACCACGGACGACACCTCGGGTTTCGAGATCTCGATGAACATCTCCTTCCTGTACCTGTTCGCCGCGATGGTCGCCGGGTGCATCGCCGCCACGTTCCACACGGGGGAGCGGATGCAACGCGACTCCGAGGGCCTGGTCTGATGCCGCCCCGGGAGGACGAGCACCGCGTGCACTGCCGGTTGGACGAGTTGCTGGCCGAGCGCGGCATGACCCTGACGCGGTTGGCCGAGCTGGTGGGCGTCACCGTCGTCAATCTCTCCGTCCTCAAGAACGACCGCGCCAAGGCGATCCGGTTCACGACGCTCACCGCGATCTGCGACGCGCTGGACTGCGAAGTGGGCGAGTTGCTCGTGGTGACGGAATGATTCCCGCGCGAGGACGTTGACCCGGACATGAAGAACATCGGGTTCCTGTCCTTCGGCCACTGGTCGGACTCGCCGCAGTCGGCCACCCGCTCCGGTGCCGACGCGTTGCTCCAGTCCATCGATCTGGCCGTCGCCGCCGAGGAGCTGGGAGCCGACGGCGCGTACTTCCGGGTGCACCACTTCGCCCGGCAGCTGGCCTCGCCGTTACCGCTGCTGGCCGCGATCGGAGCACGGACCTCGCGGATCGAGATCGGCACGGGTGTCATCGACATGCGGTACGAGAATCCCCTCCATCTCGCCGAGAACGCGGCGGCTGCCGACCTCATCTCCGGTGGCAGGCTGCAACTGGGCATCAGTCGAGGATCACCGGAGCAGGTCATCGCCGGGTACAAGTACTTCGGCTTCGAGCCGCCCGAGGGCATGTCCGACGCCGACATGGCTCGTGGCCACACGCAGGTGCTCCTCGAGGTGCTGAAGGGCGACGGCTTCGCCGAGCCGAACCCGCGGCCGATGTTCCCGAATCCGCCGGGACGGCTCCCGTTGGAGCCGCGCTCGCCGGGGCTGCGCGACCGCATCTGGTGGGGCGCGGGCTCGCGCGCGACCGCCGAGTGGACGGCCGCCCAGGGCATGAACCTGATGAGCTCCACCCTGCTGACCGAGGACACCGGCGTGCCGTTCCACCAGTTGCAGGCCGAGCAGATCCAGCGATTCCGTGACGCGTGGGCGGCCGCCGGCCACGAGCGCGAGCCGCGGGTCTCGGTGAGCCGCAGCATCTTCCCCCTGGTCTCGGACGTGGACCGCGCCTACTTCGGGCGTGAGTCGGGCAGCACCGACCAGGTCGGGTTCCTCGAGGGCGGGTCGGCCAGGTTCGGCCGCACGTACGCCGCCGAGCCCGACCGATTGATCGAGGAGCTGCGTGAGGACGAGGCGATCGCCGCTGCGGACACGCTGCTGATCACCGTGCCGAACCAGCTCGGCGTGGACTACAACGCCCACGTGATCGAGAGCCTGCTGACGCACGTCGCGCCCGCGCTGGGCTGGCGCTGAGCGGCAGTCAGCGCACGACGCCGTAGCGCAGGAACTGCACGCCGGAGGCGAACGTGTGCGTCTGGAGCAACTCCAGGTCGACGCGCCTCCGGTCGTGCGGGAAGAAGGTGTTGCCGCCGCCGACCAGGACGGGGAACACCCGCATCCGGTACTCGTCGATCAGTCCGAGCTCGGCAGCCTGCTTGGCGAGGGTCGCACCGCCGATGGCGATGTCGCCCTCGCCGGGCTCGGCTCTCAGTGCCGCGATCTCGTCGGAGAGGCTGCGCGTCGCCAGCGTGGCGGCTGCGCCCACGCTCGACACGGTGCGCGAGAAGACCACCTTCGGCAGCGGGTTCCACAGCCGCGCCCAGGTCCACTCCGCCTCGCCGAATCCGGCCTGCTGCGCCGGATCGTCCCAGTAGTTCATGGTCTCGTAGAGCCTGCGGCCCATCAGGTGCACGCCGACCCCGCGGATCTCCTCGATGCTGAAGGCGAAGACCTCCTCACCGAACCCGGGCCAGTCGAAGGTGCCGTCCGGTCCGGAGACGTAGCCGTCCAGCGAGACGCCCATCGAGAAGATCACCTTGCGCATGCCGCACCCCCGTGTGGACCGGGTTCTGAGGCTACAACCGGTGTCGGGGTGTCTGGAAGAGCCGAACACGCTGGGCTGGCGCGCAGCGGACGGCGGGGTGATATTGGCTCCATGAGCACGGTTGACGCCCCGACGATCATCGCTGCCGGTCTGGACGACTGGCGGCCGCTGGTCCACAGCCTGCACGCCCGGTTCCGCACGGGAGACTTCGCCACCGGACTGGACTTCCTCGTCGACGTCGGGGCGGCCGCGGAGGCCGCGAACCACCACCCCGACGTGAATCTGACGTACACCCACGTCGACATCACGCTGACCAGTCACGACGCGGGAGCCGTGACCGACCGTGATCTCGAGATGGCGCGGACGATCAGCGATCTGGCGGCCGAGCGCGGGCTCGAGGCCGATCCCGGCCGGCTGACCCGGCTCGAGATCGCCCTCAACGCCGCCGACAAGGACGCGATCGGGCCGTTCTGGGGCGCTGTCCTGACGGGTGAGGCGCAGGCCTACGACGGCAATCAGGTCGCCGATCCGACCGAGCAGGTGCCGCTGCTGTGGTTCCAGCCCACGCCGCCACGCGACGACGTCCCGCAGATGTGCTTCCACCTCGACATCTGGATCCCGGCCGGTCAGCTGCCGGCCCGGATCGAGGCGGCCGTCGCCGCCGGGGGCCGCGTCGTCGACGATTCGGAGTCGCCGTCGTTCGTCGTCCTGGAGGATGCCGAGGGCAACAAGGCATGCCTGTGCACCGTCCTGGACCGCTCCTGACCGCGATCCATCGCGATCACGAGGTGGCGAGCGACGCCGCCTTGGCCTCGAGCCAGGCCCGCTCACGGTCATTGGCGGCCCGCTCGGCGGCACTGAGGAACTGTCCACGGGCCTCGGCGGTGCGGCCCAGGCGCAGCAACAGCTCGGCCCGGACGCTCGCGACCAGATGACTGGCGGACAGGTCGCCGCCGGCCGCGATCGCCTCGACCTCGGCCAGAGCAGGCCGCGTCCCGTCGGTGGTCATCGACAGGGCAGCGGCGCGGTTCAACCGGACGACGGGACCGGGGGAGAGGGCCAGCAGCGCGTCGTACAGGACGACGATCCGGTCCCAGTCCGTGTCGGCGAAGGACGCGGCGGTGGCGTGACAGGCCGCGATCGCCGCCTGCAGCGCGTAGGGGCCGCGCCCGCGGCCGAGGGCGTCGACCCGATTCAGCGCGGCGAGACCGCGGTGGATCCGGCCGTGGTCCCACAGCCGCCGGTCCTGGTCCGCCAGGATCACGGGGTCGCCCGCGGCATCGGTCCGCGCCATGAACCGTGACGACTGCAGCTCCATGAGCGCCACGAGGCCGTGCACCTCGGGCTCGCGGGGCAGCAGCCGCGCCAGGACGCGCCCCATGCGCAGCGCCTCGTCGGCGAGGTCGCGCCGCACCCACCGGTCGCCGCTCGTGGCTGCGTAGCCCTCGGTGAAGAGCAGGTAGACGACGGTCAGAACGGCGTCCAGCCGCAGCTTCCACTCGGTGTGGTCGGGAACCTCGAAGGGGACCCGGGCCTCGGTCAGCGTCCGCTTCGCCCGGACGACGCGCTGCTGGACCGCCGGGACGGAGGCCACCAGCAAACGCGCGATCTCGGTGGTCGAGAGACTGGCGACCACGCGCAGCGTCAGCGCGACCTGTCCCTCACGGGGAAGGGCCGGATGGCACGCCGTGAAGACCAGCCGCAGCAGGTCGTCCTCGATCGGCTGCCAGGCGTCGTCCGTCAGTGACTCGAGGTCCCGGGCGAGTCGGCGATGGCGGTCGTCCAGAGCCTCGCGCCGGCGCCACCGGTCGATCGCGCGGCGTCGCGCCACCGTCGTCAGCCAGGCCGCAGGGTTCCGCGGGATGCCCGCGGTCGGCCACGACCGCAGGGCCTCGGCGAGCGCCTCCTGCGCCAGGTCCTCGGCCTCGGAGAGGTCGCCCGTGACGCGGGCCAGGGTGGCGACGACCCGCGAGCCCTCGATGCGCCACAGCGCATCGAGGGTCCCGGCGACGTCGTCCATCTCAGGCGGTGCCGAGCTGCTCGCGCCAGCCGGCTTCCTTCTGCACGTACTCGTTGTCGGCGTAGTCCGCGAAGTCGGACTCGTCGGTCGCCCGGCGGACCTCCAACTTCGAGCCGGGCCCGAGGGGGCAGCGCCTGGCCCACTCGGCCGCCTCCTCACGGGAGCCGACCTGCAGCAGCCAGAAGCCGTTGAACAGCTCGTGCGTCTCGCCGTAAGGGCCGTCGGTGACGATCGGCTCCTCACCGGAGAAGTCCACGACGAACCCCTCGGACGGATCGGTCAGGCCGTCGCCGCCGATGAGCACCCCGGCGTTCATCATCGCCTCGTTGTAGGCGCCCATCGCGTTGATGATCTCCTCGAAGTCGACGTCCTTCGTGGCCTCGAGTGCCGCGTCCGTCGTGCGCATGATCAGCATGTACTTGGTCATCGTGGTCCCCTTCCGCCGGGCGCCTCGTGCGCCCTCTCACCATGACGTCGAACGGCGTCGGCCGGGATCGACACCGTCGCGGGACTTCTGAGGCGGGTCCGGATCCGGACGCCTTCGGTCGTTCCCCTCACCGTACTGACGCGACTATCGTTCAGGAACTGCTCACCGGGAGGAACCACCGCGTGCCCCATCCAGCCGACAGCCACGACCTCATCCGTGTTCACGGCGCTCGCGTCAACAACCTCAAGGACGTCGACGTCGAACTGCCCAAGCGGCGGCTCACCGTCTTCACCGGAGTCTCGGGCTCAGGCAAGAGCTCGCTGGTCTTCGGCACGATCGCGGCCGAGTCCCAGCGGCTGATCAACGAGACGTACAGCGCGTTCCTGCAGAACTTCATGCCCACCACCGCGCGCCCGGACGTCGACGTCCTCGACGGACTGACCACCGCGATCCTCGTGGACCAGGAGCGCATGGGCGCCGACCCGAGGTCGACCGTGGGCACCGCCACCGACGCGAACGCCATGCTGCGGATCCTGTTCAGCCGGTTGGGCGAGCCCCACATCGGCTCGCCGCAGGCGTTCTCGTTCAACGTGGCGTCGATCAGCGGCGCCGGAGCCGTGTCGTTCGAGACCGGCGGGCGCACCGTCAAGGAGCGCCGTGAGTTCTCGGTCACCGGCGGCATGTGCCCCCGGTGCGAAGGGCGAGGCGCCGTCTCGGACTTCGACCTGACGGCCCTGTACGACGAGACGAAGTCGCTCGAGGACGGCGCCCTGACGATCCCCGGATACACGATGGACGGCTGGTACGGCCGCATCTTCCGCAACGGCGACTTCTTCCCCGCCGACAAGCCGATCAAGGACTTCACGAAGAAGCAGCTCGACGCCCTGCTCCACCAGGAGCCGACGAAGATCAAGGTCGACGGCATCAACGTCACCTACGAGGGGATCATCCCCAAGATCCAGAAGTCGATGCTCTCCAAGGACCGCGAGTCGATGCAGCCCCACATTCGGGCGTTCGTCGACCGGGCCATCACGTTCCAGACGTGTCCGGAGTGCCACGGCTCCCGGCTGAACGAGGGAGCTCGCTCCTCGAAGATCCGGGGCATCAGCATCGCCGACGCCGGCGCCATGCAGATCACCGATCTGGCGGCCTGGGTCCACGACCTCGACGAGCCGTCCGTGGCGCCGCTGCTGAAGGTGCTGTCCGACACGCTGGACTCGTTCGTGCAGATCGGGCTGGGCTACCTGTCGCTGGATCGTCCGGCCGGCACCCTGTCCGGTGGCGAGGCGCAGCGCACCAAGATGATCCGCCACCTGGGGTCGTCCCTGACCGACGTCACGTACGTCTTCGACGAGCCCACCGTGGGGCTGCACCCGCACGACATCGACCGCATGAATCAGCTGCTGCTGCAGTTGCGCGACAAGGGCAACACCGTGCTCGTCGTCGAGCACAAGCCCGAGGTGATCGCGATCGCCGACCACGTCGTCGATCTCGGCCCGGGCGCCGGCAGCGGAGGTGGACAGATCATGTTCGAGGGCACCGTCGACGGCCTGCGTGCGAGCGACACCGTGACGGGACGGCATCTCGACGACCGCGCCTCGCTCAAGGACGAGGTCCGCAAGCCCACCGGCCAGCTCGAGATCCGGGGCGCGAACAGCCACAACCTCCAGGACGTCGACGTGGACATCCCGCTGGGCGTCCTCGTCGTCGTGACGGGCGTCGCGGGATCGGGCAAGAGCTCGCTGATCCACGGCTCGGTCGCGAAGCTCGAGAACGTCGTCGCCATCGACCAGGGGGCGATCCGCGGATCGCGGCGCAGCAATCCCGCCACCTACACCGGCCTGCTCGACCCGATCCGCAAGGCCTTCGCGAAGGAGAATGGCGTCAAGCCGGCGTTGTTCTCGGCCAATTCCGAGGGGGCGTGCCCCAACTGCAACGGCGTGGGCGTGGTCTTCACGGACCTGGGCATCCTCGCCACGGTCGAGTCGCCCTGCGAGGTGTGCGAGGGACGGCGGTTCGACGCCGCGGTGCTGGAGTACAAGCTCGGCGAGCGTGACATCAGCGAGGTGCTGGCCATGCCCGTGGCCGAGGCCCACGCCTTCTTCGCCAAGGACGGCGTCAACGTGCCCGCGGCCGCCCGGATCCTCGCGCGGCTCGAGGACGTCGGGCTGGGTTACCTGACCTTGGGCCAGCCCCTCTCGACCTTGTCCGGCGGCGAGCGCCAGCGGATCAAGCTGGCGACCCACATGGGTGAGAAGGGCGGCACGTACGTCCTGGACGAGCCCACGTCGGGTCTCCACCTGGCCGACGTCGAGCAACTGCTGGGCCTGCTCGACCGCCTCGTCGACTCGGGCAAGTCCGTCATCGTCATCGAGCACCACCAAGCCGTCATGGCCCACGCCGACTGGATCATCGACCTGGGCCCGGGCGCGGGTCACGACGGCGGACGGGTGGTGTTCGAGGGCGTGCCCAGCGATCTCGTGGCCCAGCGGTCGACCCTGACGGGAGAGCACCTGGCGGCCTACGTCGGGCCCTGAATGCCTCGCTCCCGGCGCGATCTGCGTCACCGGTGCGGCGGATCGGCCGCACGCATCCGCCAAACAGGGTTACCGTGGGGTAACCCGACCGTTCCAGGTCTAGGAGGCCCTGTGCCGAGCTCGCCCCACACGATGGTCCTGCACGGCCATCGACTCTCGTACCTCGATCGCGGCGACGGTCCCGTCGTGCTGTTCATCCACGGCATCTTGGGCTCGCAGCACAACTGGAAGCACCTCGTGAACCGGATGGACGACACCCAACGGGTGATCGTGCCGGATCTCTTCGGCCACGGGGCGTCCGCGAAGCCGATGGGGGACTACTCGCTCAGTTCCCACGCCGCGACGCTGCGCGATCTGCTCGACCGCCTCGGGATCGACACCGTCACCGTCGTCGGGCACTCCCTGGGTGGCGGCATCGCGATGCAGTTCTTCTACCTGTTCCCCGAGCGTGTCGAGCGGCTCGTGCTGGTCGCCAGCGGCGGGCTCGGTCGCGAGGTCAGCCCGCTGTTGCGGTCCGCGACGTTGCCCGGCGCCGAGCAGGTGCTCAGCGTCGTCGCGTCGGGTTGGGTGCTCGGAAAGGTCGAGTCGGTCGGCCGCACGGCCGCCAGGATCGGCTGGAAGCCCGGAGCCGATGTCGGGGCGATCTGGCGCGGGTTCACGTCGCTCGGTGATCGCGAGAGCCGCAAGGCCTTCCTCGCCACGACCCGCGCCGTGGTCGATCCCGGGGGGCAGACCATCAGTGCCCACGACCACCTCGCCCACGTGCGGCCGATCCCGGTGTTGCTGGTGTGGGGGACCAAGGACCGCATGATCCCCGCCTGGCACGCGATCAATGCCCAGAAGTCGGTACCGAGCTGCCGCGTCGAGCTGTTCCCGGGTGCCGGCCACTTCCCGCACCTCGACGACCCCGACCGGTTCGCCGACGTGCTGGCCGACTTCATCGCGTCGACGGCGATCGAGGAGTAGCCCGCCGTGACGGTGGTGCTGATGTGTGGTGCGACGGGCGCCGGGAAGTCGACGTACGCCCGGAACCTCGAGGCTGCGGGCTGGCTGCGACTCTCGTTCGACGCCGAGACGTGGCGGCACGGGTTCCGGAGCCTGGACGTGCCGCAGGACGTCCTGGTCGAGATCGAGCAGGACCTGCGCGGACAACTCGTGGAGTCGGTCATCCACGGCGAGGACGTGGTCGTCGACTTCTCGTTCAGCACCCGTGCCCTGCGCGACGCCTACCGCGCGCTGGCGGCCGAGATCGGCGTCCTGGCCGAGACGGTGTTCCTCCCCGTCGATCGCCAGACCGCGCTGGCCCGCGTCCGCACCCGCACGGGATCAGGTGCGGACGACCTGCAGCTCTCCGACGAGCAGGTCGTGGCGCACATCGACGGCTTCGAGGTACCGACCTTCGCCGAGCACCCCCTGCGCGTTCGCGATGGGGATCTGGAGCTCCGCCACGCGCAGGTCGCCGACATCGAGATTCTCCTGGCGTTCTGGGCGATCTCGGCCGAGAACGCCGCGCGGCCGGCCGATGAGGCCCGCCTCGTCGCGCAGTTGCTGGCGCGCGACCCGGCGGCGGTCATCGTGGCCGAGCAGGCGGGCGAGATCGTGGGCTGCGTCGTGGCGGGCTGGGACGGGTGGCGGGCGAACCTCTACCGGTTGACGGTGCACCCGCAGCAGCGGGGGAGGGGAGTGGGCTCCCGGCTGCTCGACCAGGCCGAGCGCCGTTTGACCGCCCTCGGTGCCACGCGGATGTGCGCGATGGTGCTCGACGAGAACGACCCGGGCGCCGGACTGTGGCGCTCCGCCGGTTACGCACCGCAGGGGGAGTGGAGCCGGTGGGTCAAGCCGGTCGTGCTCCGCTGAGGACGCAGAACTCGTTGCCGTCCGGATCGCGCATCACGACCCAGCTGACCTTTCCCTGGCCGATGTCGGTGCGGGCGGCACCCAGTTGCTCGAGCCGTTCGACCTCGGCCGCCTGGTCGCCGTAGGGGCGGATGTCGAGATGCCAGCGGTTCTTCGACGGCTTCTCCATCAGGGGCGGTCCGCCCCACGAGATCTTCGTCCCGCCGTGCGGCGACTGGATCGCGGTCTCGTCGCCCTCGTCCCACACCATGAGCCAGTCGAGCGCCGCCTGCCAGAACTCGCCGGTGGCCCGACTGCCGTCGCACGAGAGCGCGCCGATGCGTCCGCACCCCGCGGTGAACCGGTTGTCGGGGCCCAGCACGCAGAACTCGTTGCCCTCGGGGTCGGCGAGGACGATGTGAGGCTCGGTCGGCAGCTGCCCGACGTCGAGGTGACTGCCGCCGAGCGACAGCACACGCTCGACCGTCGCCTGCTGATCCTCGGGGGACGAGCTGGTGAGGTCGAAGTGCATCCGGTTCAGGAGGGTCTTGGGATGGCGTGTCGGCTCGATGTCGATCGGGAACGAGACGTCGTCCGGCGCCGTCAGGGTCAGGACGCCGTCGTCGTCCGGGCTCTCGACGATGTTGCGCTCGAGGACGCTGCCCCAGAACGCCGCCAGCCGCGCGGGATCGTTCGCGTCGACGACAAGGGCTTCCAATCGACTGGTCATGTGAGCCACGTTACGTCGGAGCGGAGCCGTCGGTCAGCCCCACGGCGTGGGCGGCGCGGGACCGGTCGTCGACCACGAGGACCTTGCGCCCGTGGTGGTCGGTGTACTGGACGTCGAGTCGGACGTCGGCGGCGGCGAGCTGGCGCATGAGCCGTCCGAGGGCGCCGGGGACGTCGGCATCGAGGGGGACCAGCAGCACCTCGCGGACCGCGACGACGTCGAGGCCCGAGTCCTGCAACGCGCGGGTCGCGGCCTCGGCGTCCGCCACGAGGTAGTGGGCCGTGTGCTCCCACATCCCACCGCCAAGGAGGTCCACGCCGGCGGCGCCCAGGATCGTGCCGATGCGCTCGAGCGACGCCGCACCGTCGGGCGCCGGGATGGCGATGTCGCGCATCAGGAGGCCCACTCGACCGAGTGCTCGACGCGCACGGTGGCGTTGAGGGTGTTCGCGATGAAGCACTGTCGGTGCGCCGTCTCGACCAGCTGCGCCAGCGTGGACTCGTCCGCGCCACGCGCCGTGATGCGTGGCCGCAGGACGATCTCGGTGATGCGCATCGGGCCGGAGGTCTGCGGCATGAGGGCGGTCGCGTCGTCCTCGTATGCCAGTACGTCGATCTTGGCCAGCGCGGCGACGGACAGGAACGACAGCAGTTGACACGAGCTGGCTGCGGCGAGCAGCAACTGCTCGGGATTCGTGAGGCTTCCATCACCACGGAACGACGCGTCCGCGCTGACGGCCAGCGTGCCGCCGGCGAGTTCGACCTCGTGTGCTCGGTCGTACGCTCGGTAGCCGTCGCCGGTGGAACCCGCCCATGCCAGCCGCGTGGAGTACTCGTGAGTGGCCATGTCCCGACGCTAGGAGAACGCGCCGACAGTTCTCGCCGGCACGGCAACAGCACCGGTCACGGGTTCCCACCTGCGGTCGGGTGGGCCACGCTGGACCCATGGCCCACCAGAACGTCGTGATCTCGTTGCCGATCTCCGACCGCAGGACGTCGTGCGACTTCTACGAGCGCGTCCTGGACCTGACGGCGCCGGGCGAGCCGGCCGACGACGGTGTGCCCGAGCCGTTGCAGTTCTCGCTGTCCGAGACCGTCAAGCTGATGCTGATCCCGTCCGGCGGCTTCGGCTGGGTCACGGGCGGGCGCCCGGTGGCGCCGGTCGAGCAGCACGAGTGCCTCTTCACCTGGTCGGCCACGACCCGCTCCGAGGTCGACGAGCTCATCGCTCGCGCCCGGGCCGCGGGCGCCGAGATCGTCAGCGAGCCGGCGGCGCAGCCGTGGGGCTACACCGGCACCTTCGCCGACCCGGACGGACACCTGTGGTCGGCGACGGCCGAGGAACTGTCGGAGCACCGGGGTTGAGTGGCGCCATGAGCTCTTCCGTCATCGCCCGAGCCCTCGAGCAGGCCGAGGCACTGCTGGCCGACGTCCCCGAGGACGCGTGGGACGCGCCGACTCCCTGCGTCGAGTGGACCGTCCGCGACCTCGTGGACCATCTGGTCAACCTCCCCGCGCAGTTCTCGACGATGGCGGCGGGGGAGTCGGTCGACTGGTCCGCTCCGACGCCCCGTCATGACGACCCCACCGCGGTCTTCCACGCGCACGCGAACCGGCTGCTCGCGACGCTCGGTCAGCACCCCGAGTCCGTTCCGGAGGGGATGCTGGCCGGTGAGCTCTCGGTGCACAGTTGGGACCTCGCCTCCGCGGTGGGTGGCGACACGTCGGGATTCGACCCCGAGATCGCCGAGACGGGCTACGACTTCATGTCGGCGGCCCTCACCGACGAGCAGCGCGGCCGGGCCTTCGGGCCCCGGCAGCCGGCACCGGACGGCGCGAACCCGTACGAGCGGCTCGCGGCGTTCACCGGCCGCGAGGTTCCGTTCCGCGTCCCGTAAGTACCCTTGACGTTACGTAACTGTCTTGGTACGTTCGCTTCATGGACGCCGTACTGCAAGCGCTGGCCGACCCGAGTCGGCGCACCGTGCTCGAGATCCTGCGCGACCACGAGGCGACCGCGGGGGAGTTGGCCGACGCTCTGCCGATCGCCCGCCCCGGAGTGTCGCGGCACCTGCGCGTGCTGCGTGAGGCCGGCCTGGTGGAGGCACGCCAGGAGGCGCAGCGGCGGATCTACCGCCTGCGGCCGGAGGCGCTGATCGAGGTCGACGAGTGGCTCGACGACTACCGCGCGTTGTGGCAGAACCGCCTCGACGCCCTGCACACCGAGATCGCTCGAGGGAAGAAGGCGGGCTCATGACCACGACGACGATGCGCGCACTGGACGCCACGACAGGCGCGGTGCGGGTCGAGGACGTCTACGACACCGACATCGACGACCTGTGGGACGCGTGCACGGTGCCGGAGCGGCTCGCGCGATGGATCGCGCACGTGTCCGGTGACCTGCGGGTCGGCGGCACGGTCGAGATGACGTTCACCAGCACGTGGAGCGGCCCCGGCCGGATCGACGTCTGCGACCGGCCGCATCATCTGCTCGTCACCACCTCCGCCGGCACCGACCAGGAGTGCGAGATCGAGGCGTGGCTGACCGCCGAGGGGGAGCGAACTCGATTGGTCGTGGAGGAACGCGGCCTGCCGCTGGACGAGCTCCACGTTCACGGGGCGGGCTGGCAGGCCCACCTCGAGGATCTGGGTCGGTCGCTCGAGCTCGATGGGACGGCGCATCCTGACGGCTGGTCCGCCACGGAACCGTCGCCGCACTGGCGACGCCGCTGGACCGAGCTGGCGCCGTCCTTCAAGAACGCCGACGTGTCGTGACGTCTGACGCGATCACCCTGAGTGACATCACGCTGAACGCACCCGACGCGTTCGCGCTGGCACGGTTCTACGCCGTCATCACTCGGGGCGAGGCGCACGGCACGTCGGCCTGGGCCCGGGTCACCGGCCCGGGCGGACAGATCGGGTTCCAGCAGGTCGCCGACTTCAGGCCGCCGACCTGGCCCGACGGCGCCGTGCCGATGCAGATGCATCTGGACTTCTTGGTCGACGACCTGGTGGCCACCGAGTCACGAGTGCTCACCGCCGGTGCGACGCGTTTCCAGTGGCAACCGAACGCCGATCACTGCCTGGTCTACGCCGACCCGGTCGGGCATCCGTTCTGCCTGACACTGTGGGACGATCCGCTGGCCCCGACTCACTGATTTCCCGGTCTGCCTATTTGTCCGATAATGCACATTATGTCAGTTACGCGGAAGACCCCCCGAGATCGACGGCTCTGGACCCCCCGTCAACGCTCACTGACGCTGCCGACGAGCAATCGGCCGAGCATGGGCCGCGCCACCATCACTCGCGTCCGCGGGCGAGCCTGACCTCACATGCTGCGGCGACGATGCACGATCAGCGCGGCGCCTCCGGCGACGAGCAGTGCGACGCCGATGCCCCAGGCCGGACCCCACGGACCGCCGGTGCTGGCCAGGAAGTCGTCGTAGTAGCCGCCGTAGTCGCTGCCACCGCCGCCGCCCTGCTCCTCATCGTCGCCACCCTGGTCCTGCGTCCGGTACGTGTTCGTGGCCACGACCTCGCCGACGAGCTCCTCCACGATCGTGACCGGTCCGGGCGTGATCGTCACCGGCGTCGAGAGGACGACGGTGTCCGTCTCGCCGGTGGCGGTTTCGGTGACCTCACAGTTCGTGCCGGCCGGGATGCCCTCCAGCGTCTCGACGTAGCCGCCCGCGAGCGAGCCTGCCGCGATGGTGAACTGCTGGTCGAAGGCGTTGTCCGCATCGTCACAGTCGATGTCCAGGACGACCTCGCCCTGCTCCCCTGCGGCCGGTCCACCGATGATCTTCGTGACCTGCAGCCCTCCGACGGCGCGGGCGTACTCGTTCGTCACGGCGACCGGCTCGTTCGCGTTCTCCACGACCGTGACGGTCGCGGGGTCGATGGACGAGGCGGTCAGGCTGACGAGTCCGTTGTCGCCGTCCTGGGGCTCGGTGATCGTGCAGGTCGAGCCGGCCGGGAATGCCGTCAGGGTGGTCGTCTCGATCCCCGCGCCGGTGCCGGCCGCGATGGTGACGGCCTGTTCGATCGTGCTGCCGTCCTCGGGGTCGGTGCAGGCGACGAGGATCTCGACCGGCCCCTGGAGGCCGGCTCCCCCGCCGCTGATCGTCTTGGTGACGGTGATCCCGCCGACCGTGGCGTCATAGTCGTTCGTGACGGCCACGGCAGGGGTCGCGCCCTCGGCGATGGTGACCGTCGCTGGGGCGATGGACGTGGCTGTCACGGTCACCCGGCCGTTGTCACCGTCCTCCGGCTCGGTGATGGCGCAGGTCGCACCCACCGGAAGCCCGGAGAAGGTGTCCGACACCGTGCCTGCCGGGCTCTCCGCGGGGATCGTCAGGGTCCGCTCGAGTGCCGTGCCCCCGCCCTCGGGAGTACACGACACCAAGACCTCGATCGGACCCTGCAGGCCCGCGCCGTCGCCCGTGATCGTCTTCGTGACCTGGAGTCCGCCGGTCGCCCGCGCGTACTCGTTCGTGACCGTCACCGGTGTGCCCGCGCCCTCGAGCACGGTCACGGTCCCGGGTTCTATCGAGGTGGCCGTGACGCTCACCTGGTCGTTGTCACCGTTCTCGAGCTCCGTGGCGACGCACTCCGATTCCGAGGGCAGGCCGGTGAAGTCCTCCGACTGCGAGCCCGCTGGGGACTGGGCCGGGATCGTCAGGGTTCGTTGGATCTCGGCGCCCCCGTCTGGTGGAGTGCAGGTCAGGAGGACCTCGATCGGACCCTGCAGACCCGCCGCCTCGCCGGTGATCGTCTTGGTGACCCGGACCCCGCCGGTGGCGCGCGCGTACTCGTTCGTGACCGCGACGGACGCGGTCTGATTGGCCACGACCGACACGGTCTCGGGTTCGATGGACGTGGCGGTCACGGTCACCAGCCCGTTGTCGCCGTCCTCGGGCTCGGTGACGACGCAGGACGACCCTGCGGTCAGTCCGGTGAACGTCTCCGCCTGCGACCCGGCGGCCGTTCCGGCCGGCACCGTCAGGGTCCGCTCGACGACGGGACCGCCGCCCCGGGGGGTGCAGGTCACCAGGACCTCGACCGCGCTCTGCAGTCCCGCTGCGTCGCCGCTGATCGTCTTGGTGACCTCGATGCCGCCACTGGCCACGCGCGTGATGCGCACGCTGGCAACCGCCGCGATGGTGCTGTTCTCGGCGAGGATCAGGCTCTGGGCAGAGTTCCGCCCCGGGATCGAACCGTCGTAGAGATAGACAGTGCTCTCCCGCACGGGCACCTCGCGTTGCAAGGAGAAGCCCTGGGAGGCGGCCGTGCTGGCGCTTCGCGTCCACAGTTGTGCGCCGGGCTGGACCGTCGCGCCCTCGGCGAGCGGCTGGGTGCCCGCGGCGTCGGCGAAGACCTCCACACCTTCGAGGCGCAAAGTCGACGGACCGTCCGCCGTGACCGTGAAGGGTCCGACGAGCTCGCCGGAGGCGGGTGCCTGTGCCGTCTGCGGCGAGACACTGAGGTCCGGCTGCGCGGGCTCCGCCAAGGGCCCGTTCGCGATCGCGTCCGCGACGATCTCCGACGTGAGGTCGAACAGCTGGCGGTTGTTGTCGGGATCGAGCACGAAGCTGTCGCTGAAGAACCAGATCGCCGACTGGACCGCACCGGCCCGGACGTTGTCGGCGACTCCGGCCGGCACGTCGGGCACGGTCGGGTAGTAGTTCTGCAGGATGTAGGCGACGTAGCCGAGGTTCCTGACGTTCGACTCGTTCCACTCCCCTCGCTCGTACGGGATGCCCGTCTGGGTCGAGGTGAAGACGTCGATGCAGTACGTCAGCACCTCGTTGCCCTCGGCATCGTTGGCCGGGATGACGCCGGCATAGCCGTCGTTGCGGGTGGGCCACGTGGTCGGGACGTCGGTCGCGGCCGGGTAACCCTCGGTCACCGGATCGAAGGTGGAGGGTCCGGTGTAGCCGTCAACGTCGAGCACGCCGAGCTCTCCGGTGAGCGGTCCGATCTGCAGCTCGGTGAACGGAGAGCCGACTGGGAACGGCTCGTCCTCACCACCGATGATCGGCTGAGCCTGGGCCGGGGTCATCGCGAACAGCAGGCCCGCGAGCAGGGTCAGGACCAGCAGCCCGGCCGCACCCCGACGACCGCGGTTGGTCACTCCACTGGTCTCGGTCATCGAGTCCCCCCAGGGTCCGGTTCACCTGGCTCCCCGACGGGGATCCCGGTATTCGAGTGTGGTCACGGTCACAGGAGAACCGCAAGCGCGGAGGCGTCAGCCGTGAACGGGCCGCGGGGCCGCAGAAGCCGTAGGCTCGCGCCATGACCCCCGGATCTGCACCCTCTGCCGCGCGCGCCGTCGACCAGCATCCCGCCATGGACTACGTGGCGCGGGCCGGACTGGTCGCGTTCGGCGTCGTTCATGTGGTGATGGGCTGGCTCACGCTGCAGCTCGCGTTCGGGGACCGCGAGAACAAGGCCGACAGCACCGGTGCCGTGCAGGAGCTGGCCGAGCAGCCCTTCGGTGGGGCGATCGTGTGGGCCGTCGCCGTCGGCATGATCCTGCTCGCCGTCTGGCAGGCGATCGAGGCCGCCGTCGGACACCGCGAGGACGATGGCACCACACGGCTGCGCAAGCGACTGACGAGCCTGGGCAAGGTCGTCATCTACCTCGCGATCGCGATCAGCGCGATCAAGGTGGTCACCGGTTCGGGCTCGTCCAAGAAGGACGGCACGACCCCGGTGAGCGTGAAGCTCATGGACCTGCCCATGGGACAGATCATCGTCGGCCTCGTGGCTCTCGGCATCGCGGCCGTCGGCGTCTACCTGATCTACAAGGGCGCGACCCAGCGCTTCCTCAAGGACATCGAGGCCGGCGGTGCCAGCGGCCGGGTCGGCACGGCCTACGTCTGGCTGGGCACCGTGGGGTACGTCGCCAAGGGTGTGGCGATCGTGGGTGTCGGTGCGCTCTTCGGCTATGCCGCGGTCACGCACGAGCCGAAGAAGTCCGGGGGCATCGACGAGGCACTGCTCACCGTGCTGGACCAGCCGTTCGGGCCCGTCGTGACCGCACTCGTCGGCGCAGGATTCGTCGCGTTCGGACTGTTCTGCTTCGCATGGGCCCGCCACATCGACCGATGAGTCGGGCCGTATCCCTCGGTTGTCGAACACACGTTCTACAGTGGTCCCATGGGCCACAACCGCAGGTACGGCGACCGCCTGTCGGCACTGGATCCTCCGGCCGTCGCTCCCCCGCCCCGCATCCGTCCGCAACACGTCTGGGTGAATCTCTCGACCGTCCAGCACGCCTCGGCGGTGTACCCGGGTGTGCTCGTGGAGTGGCGCCCCGTGGTGAAGGGGTGGGAGGCGCTGTGCACCTGGGCCTCACCGGACGGCGTCGTGCACACCGGGTGGCTGCCGGCCATGCGATTGAAGCCGTTGACGTGAGGGACTGAGGACGCTCGCGCCCGCGAACCCATCCGGCGGCAGTCTCGCAACGAACCACACGCATGAATCGCCATGATCTCGCTCTCGGGGCGGGTGCAGGCCTGCTCTCGGCCGCTGCCGGGCTCGCCGCCGGACACCTCGTCGCCGCACTGATCGGTCCGGCCGCCTCGCCGGTCCTGGCGGTGGGCAGCGTGGTGATCGACCGGACGCCGACCCCGCTGAAGCAATGGGCGGTCGAGACGCTCGGGAACGCCGACAAGCCGGTCCTGCTGGGCAGCGTCCTGGCGGGAACCCTGCTGCTGGCGGCGCTCGGCGGCGTGGTCGCGCGCCGGTCGTTCCCCGTCGGCGCCGGCGTGGTCCTGCTGCTGGTCGCCGTGGCCGGCTGGGCCGCTCTCTCTCGTCCGGCCGCTCGGCCCGTGGACGTGATCCCCGCGATCGTGACCGCGGCCGTCGCGCTGGGGGCGCTGCGCTGGCTGTCCCCCGATGCGTCGGGGCCGCGCGAGGTCGTCGACGGCATGGGCCGGCGAAGACTGCTGGTGCGTGCCGGAGTGATCGCCGGCGGGGCACTGGTCGCCGGAACCGCCGGACAATGGCTGGTCGCGCGGGTCCAGGACGTCAAGAACATCGCGCTCCCCCGGGCTCGTCGTCCCCTGCCACCGCTGCCGCGGGGCCTCGAGGGCCGCTTCCGTGGTGTCACCGGCTTCCAGACGCCGAACGAGGACTTCTACCGGGTCGACGTCAACCTCACCGTCCCGATCGTCGACCACGAGAGCTGGACCCTGCGCATCGACGGGATGGTCGACCGGCCCTATGAGCTGACGTTCGACGAGCTGCTCGAGCTGCCGATGATCGAGTGCGACGTCACGATGTGCTGCGTCTCCAACGAGGTGGGTGGCCCGTACCTGGGCGGTGCCCGCTGGCTCGGGGTGCGGGTCTCGGACCTGCTGGAGCGGGCCGGCGTGCGTTCGGGGGCCGACCAGATCCTCAGCACGGCGACCGACGGCTTCACCATCAGCACTCCCCTGTCCGCGGCTCAGGACGGCCGCGACATGATCGTCGCCGTCGGGATGAACGGCGACCCGCTGCCGCGCGAGCACGGCTTCCCCGCCCGCCTCGTGACGCCCGGCCTGTACGGCTACGTGGGCAGCACCAAGTGGCTCACGAGGATGACGGTGACGACCTATCGCGAGGAGAAGGCGTACTGGACCGATCGCGAGTGGGCCACCGACGGTCCGATCAAGATCGCGTCGCGCATCGACACCCCCGCCGCGTTGAAGGCGGTCGATGCCGGTCGCGTCGTCGTCGCGGGCGTCGCCTGGGCCCCGGGACGCGGGATCTCCGCCGTCGAGGTCCGGGTCGACGACGGTCCCTGGCAGGAGGCGCAGTTCGGACCCGATGCGGGCGTGGCCTACTGGCGTCAGTGGTACCTGCTGTGGGACGCCGACTCCGGCCGGCACACCCTGACCGTCCGCGCCCGCACCCCCGACGGCGAGGTCCAGACCGATGATCGCGAGCCGCCTTTCCCCGACGGTTCCAGTGGTTTGCAGCAGATCGTCGTGAACGTTCGGTGATCAGACCCATCCGATCTCCCGACGGTGTCGAACCACTTGCAACATCGTCACCAATGAGAGGCACGACCATGAACCGCTTGCTCCCCCACCGCGCCGCCGCAGCCACCGCCGCCATCGTCATGTGCTTCGGTCTGGCTGCCTGCAGCAGCAGCGACGACTCGTCCAGCGACTCGAGCGCCAGCACTCCCTCCAGCTCCGCGACCGAGGAGATGGACGAGGCCATGGGCCCGTTCGGCGCCGGCTGCTCCGCCGTCCCCACCGAGGGTGAAGGCTCCGTCGATGGCATGGCCGACGACCCGGTCGCGACCGCCGCCTCGAACAACCCGCTGCTCACCACGCTCGTCAAGGCCGTCACGGCCGCCGACCTCGGTGACACCCTCAACAGCGCCGAGTCGCTGACGGTCTTCGCGCCGACCAACGACGCGTTCGCCAAGATCCCCGCCGCCGACCTGAACGCCCTGCTGGCCGACAAGGCTGCGCTGACCAAGGTGCTGACGCACCACGTGGTGGAGGGCGAGCTGTCGCCCGAGGACGTGGCCGGCGAGCACAAGACGCTCGCGGGTGACACGATCACCGTGGAGGGCTCCGGCGAGGAGTTCACCGTCGGAGAGGCCAGCGTCATCTGCGGCAACGTCGACACGGCGAACGCCAAGGTGTACGTGGTCGACTCCGTGCTGATGCCCTGACCATCCATCCCACGAGGGCGATGAACTGGTGAATCAACTGCGTGCAGCGACCTCGGGCGGCGACACCTCGCCGCCCGAGGCGCTCGCGCCGCTGCTCAAGCGGTGCGGACTGGGCGACGAGTATGCGTTCGCCGACCTGTACGACCAGGTCTCACCGCGCATCTTCGGTCTGGTCAAGAGGATCATCCGCGACCCGGCCCAGTCCGAGGAGGTCACCCAGGAGGCGTTCCTCGAGATCTGGCGTCAGGCGGCCCGGTTCGACCTGGCGCGGGGCTCGGCGCTCGCCTGGATGATGACGATCGCGCACCGCCGCGCCGTCGACCGGGTCCGCAGCGTCGAGGCCACCAGCACGCGTGACGTGGAATACGGCCACCGTCATCAGGCCGTGGAATACGATTCAACTAGTGAAGTGGTCCAGTCCCGGATGGACGCACAGCGGGTCCGCAAGGCGATGGGAAGCCTGACGGACACGCAACGCCAAGCCATCGAGCTGGCCTATTTCCGGGGATGTACCCATACGGAGGTCGCCACGATGTTGGGAGTGCCGCTGGGCACGGCGAAGTCCCGCGTCCGCGACGGCCTCATCAGACTGCGCGACACGATCGGAGGTGAACGATGAGCGACGTGCATGCCCTGTCAGGTGCCTACGCGCTCGACGCGGTCACCGACATCGAGCGCCAACAGTTCGAACGCCATCTCGCCGGGTGCGACATCTGCACCGAGGAGGTCGCCTCGCTGCGTGAGGCTGCGGCAGAGCTCTCCGCCCTCACGGTGGAGGAACCGCCGCGGGAGCTGCGTGGCTCGGTCCTCTCCGCCCTGTCCGAGGTGCGACAGCTGCCCCCCGTGGTCCGGCACCGGCCCGCGCCGGCCCGCCGGTCTCCCCGGCGCCTGCTCGTGGCCGCCGCCGCGGCCGTCGTGGTGGTGGGAGTCGGCGTGGGCGTGGCCCGCCCCTGGCAGGACGACCCGGGCTCCGGCCAGACCGTCAGCGTGGCCGACCGCGTGATGCGTGCCGCCGACGCCCAGCGCATCACCCTGGAGTTCGAAGGCGGTGCCAAGGCGACCGTGGTCCGCTCCCCCTCGGTCGGCCGAGCGGTGCTGGTCACGCGTGACATGCCGCCCCCGCCCAAGGGCCACTCGTACGTCGTGTGGTTGCAGCAGGGCGATGCGATGGTGAACGCCGGAGCGATGGCCCAGAGCCCCGACCAGACGGTGTTGCTCTCCGGTGACGCGGCGACCGCCTCGGCGGCCGGCGTCACGGTCGAGTCCAACCCCGACGTCGACGAGCCGACCCAGGACCCGATCGCGTTGTTCGAGTTCTGAGCGTGCGCGACGACGGACGGGTGTTCGAGTTCGACGCGGACCTGTGGCTCTGGCGTGAGGACGGCTCGTGGCACTTCCTCACGGTCCCGGCGGCCGTGAGCGACGAGATCGAGGACCTGGCCGGCCCGCGCGGCGGGTTCGGCTCGGTCAAGGTCGAGGTCACGGTCGGCGGAACCTCGTGGCGGACGTCCCTGTTCCCCAGCAAGGAGCAGCGGTCCTTCGTGATGCCGGTGAAGCGCTCCGTCCGGGTCGCGGAGGCGTGCGAGGCGGGCGATCGGCTCCGGGTGCGCCTGTCGGTCCAGTCGTAAACTGCCGACGTGGACCGCATCACAGGACACCGCTGACCCGATGGACGAGGACGCCCGCAACCGCGCCGCCCGGTACCGGATGGATCCGGACGCCGAGCGGGTCGATGAGTCAGCGGACGACGAAGCGCCGGCCCCGCCGCCGCGCCGCCCCGAGGACCAGACGCTGTGGGTCGACCAGCAGGTCCGCGCAGCGATGGCGCGAGGCGAGTTCGACGACCTGCCCCACGCAGGCAAACCCCTCCCCCACATCGACACGGCCGCCGAGCCCGACTGGTGGCTCAAGCGGTTCATCGAGCGCGAGCAGATCACCGGAGTCCTGCCCGAGGCGCTGCAACTGCGCAAGGACGACGCGATCCTGGACGAGCAGCTGGACAGCCTGCGGTCCGAGCGTGCCGTGCGCGAGGCCGTCGAGGAGTTCGATCGTCGGATCGTGGCGGCGCGTCGCCAGTTGCAGGGTGGTCCGCCGGTCGTGACGCAGTTGCGCGACATCGAGGTCGAGGTCGCTGCCTGGCGAGCGCGCCGAGGGCGCAGAACTCAGGCGACGTCGGTGCCGGCGCCTGAACCGTCCCCGCGGGGGCGTCATTCGAAGGGCGTGGGATCGCCTGCGCCGACACGGATGACCTCGGCATAGCCGCTGGAGAGATCCACGACGGTGGTGGGCTCACCGATGACCTCGACACCGGAGTCGACGATGGCGTCGATCTGGTCGCCGAGGGCTTCACCGATCTGCCATGCCTCGGTCATGGGCGAGGTCTCGCCGGGCAGGATCAAGGTGGATGACAAGAGCGGCTCGCCGAGTGCCTGGACGAGGGCCAAGGAGACCTTGTGGTCGGGGATGCGCACGCCGACGGTCTTCTTCTTGGCCTGCAGCAGCCGCCGGGGCACCTCGCGGGTGCCGGGCAGGATGAACGTGTACGGCCCGGGCGTGGCGGCCTTGACCGCGCGGAACACCGTGTTGGCCACGTTGACGAAGTGGCCCAGCTGGGCGAAGTCGCAGCAGACCAGCGTGAAGTGGTGCTTGTCGTCGAGCTGGCGGATGGTGCGGATGCGCTGCAGGGCGTCGGCATTGCCGATCTGGGCGCCGAGCGCATAACCCGAATCAGTGGGGTAGGCGATCAGTCCACCGTCGCGTAGCACCTGGACCGCCTGGTCGACAGTGCGCTGCTGGGGGTCGACGGGGTGGATGTCGATGTAGCGGACCATGTGGCCACCCTAGACGTCGGCGGCCCGGCCCTGCATCGCGCGCGTGGAGGTGCCCCACCAACGACCATCCCGCCGGCCCCTGGCTCCACGATCGTCCGAGGACGATGCGGGGCCGAGAGCCGACGGGATGGATGTCGATGTGTAGCGAACCTCGTTCGCCATCCGTGACGTCAGTCGATCAGGTAAAGAGGCTGACGCCGCCGGGGCCGACGAGCAGTGCGATGACGATGAGCACGGCGCCCATCACGAAGTCGCGCTGGACAAGCCGGAGGATGCCGAAAATCGCGATGATCACGGCGGCAATCCACAAAATGGTGTCCCACATGGGGTGACTCCCTTCAATAGGTTCGCCCCTACCCTGCCGTAGGTTCCCGGTGTTCGCATTTTGGACGGAACCGCTCCGTGCTCCCGCGCGCATTAGTGTCGGCTTCGTGAGCACCCCCAGCCTGGCCGAGCGGCGCGAGCGCCAGCTCGCGCACGAGCGGGATCGCGCGGCCCATCTGGCCCAGCGTGCGGAGATCTCCAGGACACGACGCACCACACCGGAGCTCCGCGTGATCGCCCTGGAGGCCGAGGATCGATTCGCCGACGGCGACACCGACACCCTGCTGTCCTGGGTGGCTGAGGAGTTCGGTGACCTGACGGCCGTCGCGTGCTCGATGGCCGACGCCGTTCTCCCCCACGTGGTCGCCCGACACATCCCCTGGGTGGACACGCTCTTCCTCGAGACGGGGTATCACTTCGCCGAGACGGTGGGCACCCGAGACGCGGTCGAGTCCTCCATGCAGCTCACGATCGTCGACGTGCAGCCCCGCCAGAGCGTCGCCGAGCAGGACGCCCAGTACGGCGAGCGCCTCTTCGAGCGCGATCCCGCGTTGTGCTGCCAGCTGCGCAAGGTCGAGCCGCTGACCGAGACGCTCGGCGGGTACGAGGCCTGGATCACCGGGGTTCGTCGTGACGACAGCCCGCTGCGCGCCGACACGCCGTTCGTGACGTGGGACGAGAAGAACGGCCTGGTCAAGATCAACCCGCTGGCCGACTGGACGTTCGACCGGGTGCTCGACTACGCGGCGGAGCACGACGTGATCCTCAATCCGCTGCTGAACGACGGCTACCCGTCGATCGGCTGTGCGCCGTGCACGCGCCGCGTCGCACCGGGAGAGGATCCCCGGGCCGGCCGGTGGGCCGGTCTGGACAAGTCGGAGTGTGGCCTGCACACGTGAGCATCTTCCCTCTCGGACTGCGCCTGGAAGGACGCCGCGTCGTCGTGGTCGGGGGTGGTCACGTGGCCACCCGCCGCGCCTTCGCGCTGGTCGAGTCCGGCGCCGACGTCCACGTCGTCTCCCCCGCCGTCTCGGACTCCCTCGCGTCGGCCATCGGCCGCGGCACGATCACCTGGCACGAGCGCGCCTATCACTGCGGCGACCTCGACGGCGCGTGGCTCGTGCAGACCGCGACCGGTGTCCCGGCGGTCGACGACCTCGTCGCCGACGACGCCGAGGCGCGCCAGATCTTCTGCCTCAAGGGCGGCGACCCCGAGCGGGCCACGGCGTGGACCCCGGCCGTCGCGCGGGTCGACGACGTGACGATCGCCGTCAGCGGGGGCGGTGACGCCGGCCGCGCCTCCGCGCTGCGCGACGCGCTGGCCACGGCGTTGCAGACCGGCGACCTCCCCCTGCGGCACCGCACGCATCCGCGCGGCCTGGTGGCCCTCGTGGGCGGCGGTCCCGGCGACCCCGGGCTGCTGACCGCTCGCGGACGTCGCCTGCTGGCGGAGGCCGACGTGGTGGTCTTCGACCGGTTGGCACCCCAGTCGGTCCTGGCCGAGCTGGCGGCCGATGTCGAGGTCATCGACGTCGGCAAGCAGCCGGACCACCACCCGATCCCTCAGGAGCAGATCAACGCGCTGCTGGTCGACCGCGCCCGCGAGGGCAAGGTCGTCGTCCGCCTCAAGGGCGGAGACCCGTACGTCTTCGGACGCGGCGGGGAGGAGTTGCTCGCGTGCCGTGAGGCCGGCATCGAGGTCGAGGTCGTTCCGGGCGTCACGTCGGCGATCGCCGTGGCGGCGGCCGCCGGAATCCCCGTGACCCACCGCGGAGTCGCGCGAGGCTTCTCGGTCGTCACGGGGCACGAGTCACTCGGCGAGCTCCCGCGGCGGGGCGACCACACGCTGGTGATGCTCATGGGCGTCAAGCGCCTGCGCAGCACCGCGGACGAGCTCATCGCCGCCGGACACGACCCCGAGACGCCGACCGCGGTCATCGAGCGAGGGTTCTCCCCCGATCAACGCACCACGATCGCGACGCTCGGCACGATCGCCGACCGGGCGTCCGATGCCGTGTCGCCCGCGATCACCGTGATCGGCGACGTGGTCAGCCTCGCTGCTGCAACCACCGGTTCAGTCGGCGTTCGCCAGACCTCATGACCAGGTCGTGTGCCAGCACGAAGACCGGGCGCAGCACCCGTTCCGAGCGGCGCATCCACGGCGCCGTGGCGTCGACCCGCCAGTCGATCGTGAGGTCGGTGCGGCCGGGCCGTCCGGGCTCGAACGACAGTGCCGCGCTCCCCTCGAGGTCCCCGCGCGAACGGAAGCGCATCGCGCTGGTCGGCTCGAGCTCGAGGTCGTAGACCGTGAATCGCAGTCGGTACCCGAACACGCTCCGGGCGACGAGGTCGATCTCCTCACCGTGGTGCGCGGTGACGCGCACCGCGTCCCACCACGGCAGCGGGTCGTCCTGCTCGAGGAACTGCTCCAGGGTGTGCCACAGCCGCTCGGGCGGCTCCGCCACGTCCCAGACCGACCGGAACTCGTACGATCGGTCGCTCATGGGGCCGTGTCGGTGCCGGGGAACGCGACGGCGCGGGGATTGAATGGAGCCAGCCCTGCACGGTATGAGCGTGCGGGGCTCTTCTGGTCCCGGAGGCGGGTCATCGGCGAGTCCGCCGCAGCCACCACAGCCCGATGAACGGCAGGACCAGAGGGACGTAGCCGTATCCCGCGCCGAACCCGGACCACACGGTGGCGTCCGGGAAGAGCCCGTCGTCGACGAGGCTCAGCACGCCGACGGTCAGCACTCCGACCAACTCGAAGCCGACGGCTGCGGTGGCGACGCGGCGGTTGCCCGTCGCCAGCGCCCACGTGGCGACGCCGTAGACGACACCGGCCACCGCCGAGAGCGCGTACGCGACCGGCGCCTCGTCGGCCTTCACGATGAGCTGGTAGACCGACCGGGCCGTGGCCGCGACGGTGAACACGGCGTAGACGGCGACCAGCGCGCGCCCGAACCCGTGCTGGGTGTCGCCTGCGTGCTCAGCCATGTCCCTGCCAGATCTGGTGCGTCCGGATCAGCATGACCGAGACGGTGAAGAGGGCGACGGCGACCACGCCCGTGCCCCAGCGCGTCTTGTCACCCACCCCCCACAGGACGGCCGCTGGGGGGATCAGCACGGTCGTCACCAGGTAGGACAGGTAGAGCGCCTTCTCGATGTCGCGATCGGTGCCGGAGACGGCCACGATCCCCCAGATCAGCGCCACGACCAGCAGCGCCTCCACCAGCGCGACGGCGTAGAAGAGCGGGTTGCTGAAGCGGTAGGACTTCGCGGTGTGCCACGCAGCGAACAACGATGCGACGAAGGCGGCGGCGGAGGTCACGTACACCAGTGCGTCAGGCATGTCAGAGCCGAGTCTTTCACGGTGCCAAAATGACCCGGCGAGCACCCCGATCGTCCTGATCTCGCCCGCCATGGCGGTCCCGTCGCCCTTCTACGCCCCGCTCGTCGAGGCCTTCGAGGTCGGCCGCCGGGCCACGGCGCCTGCCGCGTCCGTGCAGCTGGCCGGGGACGGCTTCTCCACTGCTGGTGGGCCGATCAGGCGAACGCTTCGGCCGGCGGGCAGGAGCAGACCAGGTTCCGGTCGCCGTAGGCGTTGTCGATGCGTCCCACCGGCGGCCAGTACTTGTCCTGCGTCGTCCCGGCGGGGAAGACGCCCTCGGCGATCGGGTACGGGTGCGTCCAGTCCACCAGCTCGTGCGCGGCGTGGGGCGCACTCGTCAGCGGGTTGTCCCGGTCGTCGTACTCGCCCGCCGCGACCCGGTCGATCTCCGAGCGGATCGCCAGCATCGCCTCGCAGAACCGGTCGAGCTCGGCGAGGTCCTCGGACTCCGTCGGCTCGACCATGAGGGTCCCCGCCACCGGGAAGCTCATGGTCGGTGCGTGGAACCCGTAGTCGATGAGTCGCTTGGCGACGTCGTCGATCGAGAGCTTCGCGTTCTTGGTGATCTCGCGCAGGTCCAGGATGCACTCGTGGGCGACCAGGCCGTGGTCGCCGGTGTAGAGCACGGGGAACGCGTCGCCCAGTCGCGCCGCGACGTAGTTGGCCGCCAGCACGGCCACCGACGTCGCGTCGGTCAGGCCGTCGGCGCCCATCATCGCGACGTAGGCGAACGGGATCGGCAGGATGCCGGCCGATCCGTAGGGGGCCGCACTGATCGTGCCCGCGCTGCCGCGCCGGGCGGCGTCGGGGTGGAACGGGTGCTTGGGCAGGAACGGCACGAGGTGCTCCCCCACCGCGACCGGGCCCACGCCGGGGCCGCCACCGCCGTGCGGGATGCAGAACGTCTTGTGCAGGTTGAGGTGCGAGACGTCGCCGCCGAACCGGCCGGGCTGGGCATGGCCGAGCAGGGCGTTCAGGTTGGCACCGTCGACGTACACCTGCCCGCCGTGCTCGTGGACGATGTCGCACAGCTCGCCGATGCCGTGCTCGTAGACCCCGTGCGTCGAGGGGTAGGTCACCATGATCGCGGCGAGGTCGTCGGCGTGCTTCTCGCACTGGGCGCGCAGGTCGTCCAGATCGACTTCGCCGGCGTCGGTCGCCTTGACGATGACGACCCGCATCCCGGCCATGACGGCCGACGCGGCGTTGGTGCCGTGCGCCGAGCTGGGGATCAGGCACACGTCACGGGCCTGCTCGCCCCGGCTGCGGTGGTACTCGCGGATCGCGAGCAATCCGGCGAACTCGCCCTGCGAGCCGGCGTTGGGCTGCACCGAGACGGCGGCGTACCCGGTCACCGTGGCGAGCCAGGACTCGAGCGTCTCCACCAGCTCGATCATCCCGGCGGCGTCCTCGGCCGGGACGAAGGGATGCAGGTCCGCGAAGCCGGGCCAGCTGATCGGCTCCATCTCGGTCGTGGAGTTGAGCTTCATCGTGCAGCTGCCGAGCGGGATCATGCCGCGGTCGAGGGCGTAGTCACGATCGCTGAGCCGACGCAGGTAACGCAGCATCTGCGTCTCGCTCCGGTGCTCGACGAACACGGGGTGGGTCAGGATCTCGTCGTCGCGCAGCCCGTCGGCGTCGAGGGAGGTCTCCCCCTGCGCCGGGAGCTCGCCGGCGCCGAACGCGGCGAGGACGGCGTTCAGGTCGTCGATCGTCGTCGGCTCCGAGACGGCGATGCCGACCCGGTCGGCGTCGAAGCGCCACAGGTGGATCCCGGACCGGCGAGCAGCCGCCACGACCTCGTCGGCGCGCCCGGGCACGATCGCCGTGACCGTGTCGAAGAACCGGTCCGACGCCAACTCGATGCCCGCGGCGCGCAGGCCGTCGGCCAGCCGGGTGGCGTGGCCGTTGACCTGCTGGGCGATCGCCCGGAGGCCCTCGGCCCCGTGATAGACGGCGTACATGGCCGCCACCACCGCCAGCAGCACCTGCGCGGTGCAGATGTTCGAGGTGGCCTTCTCCCGGCGGATGTGCTGCTCGCGCGTCTGCAGCGCCAGGCGGTAGGCCGGTCGGCCGGCCGAGTCGACGGACACTCCGACGAGACGACCCGGCAGGTGACGCTCCAGGCCCGCGCGCACGGCCATGAAGCCGGCATGGGGCCCGCCGTAGAACATGGGGACGCCGAACCGCTGCGTCGAGCCGACGACGACGTCGGCACCGAGGCTGCCCGGCGATCGCAGCAGCACCTGCGCCAGCGGGTCCGTGACCACCACGGCGAGCGCACCGGCGGCGTGGACCTGCTCGATCACCGGGGCCAGGTCGATGACGGCGCCGTCGGCACGCTGGTAGGCGATGATGACGCCGCTGAAGTCGCCCTGCGGCAGGCCCTCACGCAGGTCTGCCTCGACCAGCGGCAGACCGACCGCCTCGGCGCGGGTGTGCAGCACGGCGAGCGTCTGCGGCAGCAGCCCGTCGTCGACGACGACCGGCAGGTCGGTGCGCTTGCGGTCGGCGCGACGCACGAGGGTCAACGCCTCCGCGGCGGCGGTCGCCTCGTCGAGCAGCGACGCGTTCGCGGTCGGCAGCCCGACCAGGTCCTCGACCATGGTCTGGAAGGCGAGCAGCGCCTCGAGGCGGCCCTGGGAGATCTCGGGCTGGTACGGCGTGTAGGCGGTGTACCAGGCCGGATCCTCCAGCACGTTGCGGCGGATGACCGCGGGCGTGGTCGTGGGGTGGTAGCCCAGACCGATCATCGAGACGCCGGGATGGTTGCGGTCGGCCAGCTCGCGCAAGCGGGCGGTGGCCTCGGTCTCGCTGGCGGCGGCGGGCAGCCCGTCCAGCGCCGAGCGGATGCCGACCGGAACGGCGGCCTGCATCAGCGCCTCGAGGCTGTCGTACCCGAGCCGCTCGAGCATCGCGGCCTGGTCGGTCGCGCGTGGACCGATGTGACGGTCGACGAAGCGGGTGGCGGGCTGGCGGTCGTGCTGCGACATGGGGTCACTCCGAGGGCTCGACGAACAGGGCCCTCCCCCTCTGTCGTCGTGCCGATGGTGTCGGCATGCCTTCAGAGTCGCCTGTGACGTGCGGTCCGGTGGCCTGAGAGGTTCCGGGGAGGAATTGCCCCTTCGGCGCCCTGAACGGGACTCTCCCGCACGTTTCAAACGGCAGTCGTCAGCCTACCCCGACCGGAGCCGGAACGGCTGACGACAGGTCAGTTGGCCTTGCGGGCGGCGCGGCGCGCGGCGAGCTCGTCGCCGGCCAGCGGCTCGGCCGCCTCGGCGCGCTCGGTGGGCAGCTCGTGCAGCGTGCCCTCGATCTCCTTCCAGACACCGCCGATGGCGATGCCGAAGACGCCCTGTCCACCCTGGAGGAGATCGATGACCTCGTTGGCGGAGCGGCACTCGTAGACGCTGGCGCCGTCGCTCATGAGCGTGACCTGGGTCAGGTCCTCGGTGCCGCGCTCGCGCAGGTGGTCGATCGCGGTGCGGATCTGCTGCAGCGAGACACCGGCGTCGAGCAGACGCTTGATGATCTTGAGCAGCAGGATGTCCTTGAAGGAGTACAGCCGTGCCGTGCCCGAGCCGGTGGCCGAGCGGACGGTGGGCTCGACCAGGCCGGTGCGGGCCCAGTAGTCGAGCTGGCGGTACGTGATGCCGGCGGCGTTGCAGGCCGTCGGCCCGCGGAATCCCGTGTCCTGGGGCATGGGCGCGAGGTCGTCGTCGAACAACAGGCCCTGGGCACTGGCCTGCGCCTGTGCCTCTGCTGCCTCGTCACGAGGATCGATCATGATCACGCCTTCCTGGCGACCGGTTGGACCGGCCTCCCACAACAAGAGAACCACACCGCTGTGGTCTTGCGTACCCTCAAGTTAGACGTGAGAGTCTCTCGACGCACGCACCGACGCGCGTGTCGGCCCGCCTATTACGTTCAACCTTCACTTGAGGGTTTCTCGAAGTCCTCCGGATCGACGTGATCGAGGAACTCGCGGAACTTCGCGATCTCCTCGTCCTCGTCGGGGGTCTGGGCGAAGCCCGCGACGTCCAGGACGTCCTCGGCGCACACGACGCGCACGCCCGTGCGCAGCGCCAGGGCGATGGAGTCCGACGGCCGGGCGTCGATGACCGCTCCCCCGGCGAACGCCAGCTCGGCGAAGAAGACGCCGTCGCGCACGTCGACGATGCGGACCTCCAGGAGCTCGTCGCCGAGCCCTTCGATGATCGACGCCATGAGCGCGTGCGTCGGCGGCCGCGGCGCCACCGTGCCCTGCTGGGCGAAGGCGATGGCCGAGGCCTCGATCGCGCCCACCCAGATCGGCAGGTACCGGGTGCCCTCCAGCTCACGCAGCAGCACCAGGGGCTGGTTCGTGGGCATCTCGACCCGGACTCCGACGATCTGCAGTTCACGCATCGGTGGCTCCGTTCAGCTGCGCAAGCCGGCGCGAACGAGCACGGTGTGCAGGCGCACGGCCAACGCGGCGAGTTCGGCCAGCTCGGCGGCGGCGCCGGACTGTTGGCGGGCAGCGGGGGGAATGACCTGGTCGAGCAGGCCGAGCTCGCGGTCGGCCGCGCTGCGGAAGCCGCGCAGGTGTCGCGGCTCGAGGCCCAGCTTGGCCAGCTCGCCCACGAGGGAGGCCACGACGAGGTCGTCGGTGTCGTAGTACCGCTGCTGCGGGCGTCGGCGGATCAGCTCGAACTGCTCGATCTCGTCGAGCGTCGCGGCGTCGATGCCGGCGGCGTCGAGGAGCTCGTCGCGGGTCATGCGGGTGGATCCGGCGCCCTCGGTGATCGACTGCGCCGTCGGGGTGCCGTCGGCCGCGAGCGTCACCTGGGGCACGCGCAACGTGGCGCGCAGCTCGGTGTCGGGGACCTCGCCGGAGTCCATCTGGTCCAGGACCTGACGGATGTGGCTCAGCGGCCAGTAGCGGTCCTTCTGCATCCGCAGCACGAACCGCAGCCGCTCGACGTCACCGTAGGTGAACTTGCGGTAGCCCGAGGGCGTGCGCCGCGGCTCGACCAGACCCTGCTCGTCGTAGTAACGGATCCGGCTCTGGGAGATGTCCGGGAACTCCTCGGAGAGCTCGGCGATGACCTGGCCGATGCCGAGCAGTTGCTCGCGCGCGGCCTCGTTGCCGCTCACTGACCACCTTCGGAGACGACGGTGCCCGGGAAGTAGATGAGGCGGTACTTGCCCAACTGGACCTCGTCGCCGCCGGCCAGCGGGATGTCGCCGTCGATGCGGTCGCGGTTGACGTAGGTGCCGTTGAGGCTGCCCAGGTCGGTGACGACGTAGCCGCCGCCACGACGCGAGAAGGTCGCGTGCCGGCGCGAGACGCTGATGTCGTCGAGGAAGATGTCGCTGGAGGGATGACGTCCCGCCGAGACCACGTCCTGGTCGAGCAGGAAGCGTGAGCCGGCGTCCGGTCCGCGCTGGACGAGCAGCATCGCGTTGCCGACCGGGAGGTTCTCGACGGCGAACACGTCGCCCGCCGACATCTCCTCGGTGTCGGCGTCGATGACCGGGATGAAGTTCGTGTCGTCGAAACCGTCCGGCGTCGTCACCGCGATCAACTCCGTCTCAAGTACAACTTGAGGCTTTCGCTCAAGTCGGGGTTCAAGGTTCGTTCGCCCCCAACCTAACACCCGCCCATGGGCAGGGTCAGGCGCTCACCACAGCCGAGTACGCCTCGGCCGTGAGCAGTCCGTCGGTCGGGTCCTCGCCGCTGGTACGGACCTTGATCAGCCAGCCCTCGCCGTAGGGGTCGGAGTTGATGACCTCGGGCGTGGCCTCGAGGGCGTCGTTGCGGGCGATGACCTCGCCGGAGACGGGCGTGAAGACGTCGGAGACCGACTTCGTGGACTCGAGCTCGCCGACCACGGTGCCCGACTCGAGGGACTCGCCCTCGGCGGGCAGATCGACGTACACGATGTCGCCGAGCTGGTCCTGGGCGAAGTCGGTGATGCCGATGATGGCGACATCGCCCTCCAGGCGTACCCACTCGTGCTCTGCGCTGTAGAACAGGTCCTCAGGGATCACGCTGGCTCCTCCATCGTCACGCGTCAGTCGTTCGCGGGTCGAGCGTACTGGGGCTCGGGGTCATCGGCCACGGCGGTGATCCGGATCCGGCGACGCTCCTCGACGCCGACCTCTCCCCCGCGTCCCTCGACGCGGTCGGCCAGGCCGCCGCGGAAGGTCACCGCGTCGGCGAGGGTGTCGGGGTCGCCGATCACCTCCATGACGTACGGCGGCTTCAACAGGCGTCCGCTGACCCGCACGCCGGCGTCGTCGTCGAGGAACCAGGTCTGGGCGACCACGCGGGCGACCCCGTTCAGCGAGATCACCTCGGCGCCGGCGTCGCGCATCTCCTGCACGGCGTCCAGCAGCACCGACGCCGTCACCGCCCCGGGAGGCGCGGTGATCGTGATCTCGATGCCGGGGCCCTCGGCGCCGACCGTGCCGGAGAGGATCGCCAGGGCGTTGGCGCGCAGGACCGCGGCCTCGCGCGCCTCAGCGGTGCTCTTGGTCGAGTCGCGCAGGTCGTCGCGGGACGCCTCGAGGGTCTCGATCTGCTGGGTGAGCCGTGCGTTCGTGGCGTCGAGCGACTTCAACAGCTCGGCCAGCTCGATACCGCGCACGCCGCTGAAGTCGTCGGTCTCGTCGCCCTCGCGCCACTGCACCGTCACGGTGAAGGCGAGCAGGCCGATCAACAGACCGACGATCCAACTCGACCGACGGCGCAGGGCGGTACGCAACGAGAACGTCTCAGGCATGGAAGATCAACCTGCGGATCGCGGCGGCGTTGGCGAAGATGCGGATGCCCAGGACGACGATGACACCGGTCGACAGCTGCGAGCCCACGCCGAGCTGGTCGCCGACGAAGACCATCACCGCGGCGATGGCGACGTTCGAGACGAACGAGATCACGAAGACCCGGTCGTCGAAGCGGCCTTCCAGGAACGCCCGCGCGGCCCCGAGCACGGCGTCCAACGCGGCGATGATCGCGATCGGCACGTAGGGCTGCAGGCTCGTGGGGACGGTCGGCTGCAGGATCAGGCCGATCGTGACGCCGACGACCAGACCGATGACCGGGATCACGACTCGCTCCTCCTGAGTGGTTCGGCCGAGACGGACAACCGCGCTTCGGGAGCGGCGTCCAGCTCGACGTCGTCTGATCCTTGCACGTCGTACCCGATGCCATCGGCCTCGGCCCGCGCGGCGAGATACCGACCTGACGGGCCCTCCTCCCACCGGCTGCGGAGCACGTCCTCGTCACCGATCGCCTCGACGACGATCGGCTCGGTCACGGACCGGTAGTTCACCGTGATGGCCTCCCCCGCCGAACGGATCGCGGAGGTGGCGGTCAGCCGGTGCCCTCCGACCGAGACGGCCTCGGCGCCCGCGAGCCACAGTCCGTTGACGACCAACTGCAGGTCGGTGTCGGTGAGTCGCCCACCCGGGCGGTCCTCGTTCGCCGAGGACTCGACCGTGAGGACGACACCCGGTCCCTCGACGGCGACGGAACCGGCGGCGACCCGCAGCCCGGCGGTTCCCGGGCCGTCGACGACGGACTCGGCCTGCAGGTCGGCGATCTGCTGTTGGAGACCCACGACCGTCTCCTGCTTGCTCTTGACGAGATCCTCACGCACGCGGATGTTCTCGATCAGCGCGTTCCGCTCGGCCTCGGTCGCCGGCCGGTCGATGCGCGTCTGGACCGCGGCGACCGTGACCAGCAGACCGAAGACGCCCGCCATCACCGCGGTGAGCACCTTGGCGACGGGTCGCGGCGGGGTGTCGTGGGCGACGTAGTAGTCGTCGTCGAGAGCCGTGGCGGCCAACCGCTCGAGGATGGACTCGGCCTCCTCGACCGACGAGCCGGAGACGGACTGGCGACTCACGGCGTCCGCGGGGTCGAGGCCAGCAGGCGGCGCACCTGCACGGCGTACAGGATTCCGGCCCACCAGTACAGCGCCACGCCCCAGATGGTGAACGCCCAGCCGAAGACCCGGGCCAGGTTGGCCACCGCTCCGTCCCCGTCGCCCAGCAGCAGCAGCGGGAAGGCGTACAACAGGCCGGCGGTGGCCGCCTTGCCCAGGAAGTGCACGGGCAGGGCACTGAAGCCGCGGGTGCGCAGGAACGGCACGAGGGAGAACAGCACGACGTCCCGCAGGGGCAGGATCACCGCGAGCCACCACGGGATGATGTCGCGCAGACCGAGACCGACGACGACGGCGAGGATGTAGAGCCGGTCGGCGACCGGATCCAGGAGAGCGCCCAGCCGCGTGGTGCGACCCGTGGCGCGGGCGATCTTGCCGTCGAGGTAGTCGGTGATCCCCGAGACCACGAGCACGCCGATCGCGAGCAGGTCTGCCTCGGGCACCAGCACGAGCCACAGGAAGACCGGGACCAGGACGATCCGGACGGCACTGAGCAGGTTGGGGATCGTGAACAGCTCGTCCTTCAGCGACGGCTGGGGCTCCCTCTCCTCGGCGGCGGGTGCGGCCGGCTTCGAGGCCGCGGGGGCGGCAGGACGGCGGGGCTCGGCGATCGGAGCAGGCGCGGCCTGAGAGACCACGACGTCCTCGGAGGGCGTCGTGGCCTCGACGTCGTCCGAGCCTTCGACCCGGCGGATCCGCTTGCCTGCCACGGGAACAGCCTACTGCCGGGTGTCCCGCGATCCGGCCCGACCTTGCCCGAGGGAATTCAACTGACAGACTGAGACTTGACCCTGAAGACGATCACCTACGACGACCAGGAGGACCAGTGGCCGATTACACGCTGCCGGAACTGCCCTATGACTATGGGGCATTGGATCCCCACATCTCGGGCAAGATCATGGAGCTTCACCACACCAAGCACCACCAGAACTACGTCAACGGCCTGAACACCGCCCTCGAGAAGCTCGAAGAGGCGCGTTCGGTCCAGGAGTTCGACACGATCAACCTGCTCGAGAAGAACCTCGCGTTCAACCTCGGCGGTCACATCAACCACTCGATCTTCTGGAAGAACCTCTCGCCGGACGGCGGCGACAAGCCGACCGGCGAGCTGGCGGCCGCCATCGAGGACAACTTCGGTTCGTTCGACGCGTACCGCGCGCAGTTCGAGCAGGTCGCCCTCGGCATCCAGGGCTCGGGCTGGGCCATCACCGCGTGGGACACGCTCGGTCAGCGGCTGGTCATCGTCCAGCTCTACGACCAGCAGTCGAACATCCCCGCGACGCTCATCCCGATCTCCCAGCTCGACATGTGGGAGCACGCCTTCTACCTCGACTACCTCAACGTCAAGGGCGAGTACGTCAAGGCGTTCTGGAACATCGCGAACTGGGCCGACGCGCAGGAGCGCTTCACCGCCGCCACCAGCGGCGGACAGATCCTGTTCTGAGATCCGTCCTCGCCCTCGGGCGAGACAGACACGACTGCCCGGTCACCTCACGGTGACCGGGCAGTGGCGTCTCACCGGCTCTCAACGGGGTGCGGGACTGTCGTCCTCCAGCCGTGCCAGGTACGCGTTGTACTTCGCCAGAGCGGCGTCCTCGTCGCGGTCGGCCGCCCGGTCGCTCCGCGTGGCCTCGCGCGCGTCCGACCGGAACCACTGGATGAAGATCGCGCCGATGACCAGCAGCAGCGGGACCTCGCCCATCGCCCAGGCGATGCCGCCGCCGAGGTACTGGTCCTGCGCCAGGTCCGTGGCGTACGGACGGTCCAGCGCCTGGTAGTAGGACTCCGCGATGATGACGCTCGACGACATCAGCGCCACCGAGAAGAAGGCGTGGAACGGCACGGACAGCATCAGCACGCCGAACCGGGCCAGCGGGCTGAGCCGCTTCGGTGACGGGTCGATGCCGATGATCACGTAGTAGAAGAGGAATCCCGAGATCAGGAAGTGCAGCTCCATGAACGCGTGCCCGGAGTGGGTGCGCATCATCGACTCGAACAAGCCGCTGTAGTAGACCGCGTACAGCGTGCCGAGGAAGATCACGGCGGCGACGATCGGGTTCGTGTAGAACTTCGACACCGGCGAGTGCAGTGCGTCGCGCAGCAGCGATCGCGGCGAGTGCTCGCCCGGCCGGCGCGGACCCGGCAGGGTGCGCAGCGCCAGGGTCATCGGAGCCCCGAGCACCAGGAAGATGGGCGCGATCATCGACAGCATCATGTGCGACACCATGTGCAGGCTGAACGTGACGCTGGAGTAGGCGCCCAGTCCCCCGAACGTCGCCCAGCCGACGATCGCCAGGCCGAAGAACCAGCTGATCGTCCGGCCGACGGGCCAGCGGTCGTGGCGGCGGCGCATCATGACCAGGCCGGTGATGTACAGCGCCGTTCCCAGGGCGACCACGGCCAGGCCGATGCCGTCGGGATAGAAGCCGACCAGCACCCGGCCCACGGTCGGCTCGGGCGGCAGCTCGCGGCCCAGCAGCAGCTCGGCGGGGCTGGTCAGGACGTCCTCGCCCACGGGCGTGGCCGTACGACCGAGCACGACCGCGACCGCCATCGTGAGCGTCATGAGGACGGCCTCGGAGACCGCGAATCGGGTGAACCCGGCCGACTGGAGTCGCAGGCGGCGGCGCTGGGCGACGCCGAAGGCGCCCAGCCCGACCAGCGCGAGCGCCTTGACGATCACGAGCGCTCCGTACGTGGAGTCGATCCCCCCGAACGAGCCGAGGTTGACGCCGGCGCTGATGATGCCGGAGATCGCGACGATGGCGAAGCACCAGGCCGCGAGCGTCGAGTAGCGCGCCACGGCGTCGTCGAGCCGGCGGCTGCGCCGCAGGGCGACCCACGCGAGCGCGATCAGCCCGCCGACCCAGACGACGACGCCGACCAGGTGCAGGACCAGGCTCGTCGTGGCGAGCATGTGGGAGCCGGCCGACGCCGAGTGGCCGGTCAGGCCGACGGCCGCGACACCGACCACCGCGACGGGCACGCAGATCGCCAGCTGGCGCACCGAGAAGGTCCAGTGGGACCACAGGGCGACGACGAGGGCGGCGATCGCCTGGACGAGCAGTCCTCGGCCGGTGGCGAAGACGGACGCGAAGTCGACGAGCTGTCCCAGGCCCACGTCGCTCAGCGGACGCGCATAGAGGTCGGCGACGTTGGCCCAGTAGAACAGCGCCACGGCCGCGAACCAGCCCCACGCGGCACGCGAGGCGATCCGCACCGCCTGGACGGCCAGGCCCTCGAGACGGTCCCCCGAGGGCAGCAGCACGACCGCGACCAGCAGGAAGCCGACCGTGACCGTGGCGAGCAGGTGGGACAGGAAGCGGCCGATCGGCAACGCCCACGCGACGAAGACCCCCGGATCGGGCAGGCCCGCCGGCGGCGGCTCGGGCGTCGCACCGGTGCCCACGACGAGTCCGACGACGGCGATGAGGCCCACGCCGACCAGTCCGGCCAGACCCAGGCCGGCGACGCCGGGCCGGGCCGTGCGCTCAGGAACGCTCATGGCCCGACGTGCGGGAACGACCCCGCACCAGCAGGAGCACGGCAACACCGAGGGCGACCGCGGCCACGAGGACGCCCAGCAGCAGCGGCGAGGTCCAGACGGATCCGTCGTCCGTGTCAGAATCGCCGGCATCGGAGCGTGCACCGGCCGTCGGCTCGTCGGCGCCGACGGCATCGGCGTCGCCGACCGCGAACTCGATCGTGCCGGTCACGGGATGCCCATCTGCCGAGACCACGCGATAGTTGACCTCATAGTTGCCGTCGGCCGCATCGGCCGGCGGGGTCACGACGACACGCGGGCCGTCGACATCGATCTCGGCGGTCAGCGCCGTCCCGTCGACCAGCAGGCTGGCCTCGGACGGCTGACGCAGCGACTCGGTGAAGGTGAGGACGATCCGCTCGGGAGCCTGTTCCAGCCGCGCCCCCTGAGCGGGGTCGGACGAGACCAGGGAGGTGTGCGCTTGGGCAGGCATCGACCACCCGACCAGTACGGCAGTGACGAGGAGAACAAGACGAGTCAGACGCACCACTCCAGCGTATCCGGCGCCTGTTCGCAGGCCGCGTGGCCCATCGGCACCATGGCCGATGGCTTAACAGGAGTGACTTGTGGGCATTGGGTGAGCGGTCGGTGGGGCGGCATGGTTCACTCGCGGTTGGAGGTGTCGCACTGATGCGTAGGACTCGGGTCTTCGCTGGGGTGTCGGTCCTGGTCGCCACGCTGGCGTTCCCGACCGCCGCCCATGGGGCCGACCCCACCACGCCTCCGGTCAGCGGCGTCCCCACCGCCAGTTCGTCCTCCCCCACGGCGTCCTCCCCCACGGCGTCCTCCCCCAGCGTGGACGTGCCGGACCCGCTGGCCATCGCGCCCAGCGCCATCACCGAGCTCACGACGCTGGCGCTGCGCTACGAGGCCAACCTCAGCGTGGCCGAGGAGCGGCGCCGGGAGGCAGCCGAGCGCAAGCGTGACGCCGACCGCCAGCGCCGGATCGCCCGTGCGTACGTGGACCAGGTCGTCGAGTACGCGATGTCGCCCAGCGGCGATCCGTTCGCCCAGAAGCTCACCGCGCTCGCGGCCGCGGAGGAGCCCGAGGACCTCATCACCGGCATGTTCAGCAGTGAGCAGGTCACCGACGCCCAGGAGGGACACCTCAGCGACGCCAAGCGCGCCTTCGACGCCGCGCAGGAGCTTCAGGCCCGGGCCGACCGCGCCACCCGCGCAGCCGAGAAGGCCGAGGAGACGGCGGCTCGCCAGCTGAAGCAGATCGGCGAGCTCGCCGAGCAGCTCGGTCTGGGCGCGTCGTCGACCCCCGAGGGACTCCCCCAGACCCGCACCGAACAGGACTCGTGGAACGCCGCGGCGGCCACGTCCTGGACGCGCTACCGCAAGCAGCTGGCACGACTGGGCGTCAAGGCGCCCGGTGCCCGCCGCCTGAAGGCCACCGGCGGCGTCGGCAAGGCCACGGTCGGGTCGCGGACGGTCGAGGTCCTCCCGGTGCAGACGATCCGCCTGCTCGACGCCGTGGTGGAGCGCATCGGCGACGACTACGCCGCCGAGAACACCCGCGGCGCCTGGAGCTGCGGTGGCCTCGTGCAGGTCAAGGGCTCGTACGACCTCACGGGCACCCCCGCGCAGATCTACGCCCGAACGGTCAAGGTCGATCCGGCCAAGCCCCGACGTGGCGACCTCGTCTTCACCGCGAACCGTGAGTCGGGCGTCCACCACGTGGGCGTCTACATCGGCGACGGCAAGATGATCGACGCACCCGGCACCCGTGCCCAGGTGGGCGTCTCGCTGGTGCCGGCCAAGCCGTTCGCCGTCACGCGTCCGGCTCTCGGCAAGGCGAACAACGTGCTGCCCCGCGGCACGGCCAAGGCGCCGACCACCGTCTGCAACGCGACCAAGCCCATCGCCGCCACGCGACAGGGATGGACGTTCCCGCTCAAGCAGGGCAGCTACTCGATCTCGGCCGGCTTCGGCATGGGCGGCGGCATGTGGCAGTCGACCCACACCGGGCAGGACCTCGCGGCGCCCATGGGCACCCCGATCTACGCCTCCCGCGGCGGCGTCGTCAGCCTGCAGGAGATCGGCTGGGCCGGGACCCTCATCACCATCTCGCACCCCGACGGCACCGCCGAGCGCTACGCCCATTCCTCCAAGGTCCTCGTGCAGGACGGCCAGACCGTGAACTCCGGCGACGAGATCGCCCTGGTCGGGTCGCGCGGCAACTCCACCGGCCCCCACCTGCACTTCGAGATCATGGTCGCCGGTCGCTTCATCGATCCCATGCCGGTGCTGGTGCAGTACCTGACCAACAAGGGCGCCGGCACGGGCTGGGGCGGCTACAGCAACGGTCAGGTCCCCCGCGGCGTCCTGTGCGCCACCGGCGACACGTTGCTGCGCTGCGACGTGGCCAAGCGGGCCAAGCAGCTGTCGGTCGCCTTCAACCGCAAGTTCGGCGCGCCGTTGGAGTTCACCGCCGGCTACCGCGACATCGTGGGCCAGATCCAACGCAGCCCCGAGGGCACCCTGGTCGACATCCCGGGCACGTCGCCGTTCGGCTGGGGCACGCGCTTCACGGTCGGCTCGCTCTCGAAGGCCCAGCAGGCGTGGGTCGAGACCCGCGCCCGAGGGCTGGGCCTGAAGCCCGAGGGCGACCTGAGCTGGTCCCTGCCCACCGCCTGACGCCCCCTGCGGGTTTTCGGCGGGAACCCTGCGGGTGCTGGCGGGGATCTGCTGGCGTGCCGGGGTGCGTCCCGGTTCGATGGGTGTCAGGACCACGAGGACAGGACGCTCATGACAGCCCAGCCCGCTACCGGCCACCGGGCCGACGTCAGCACCGGCGCACTGTGGCTGGCGCTCGTCGTGGTGTACATCGCCTGGGGGTCGACCTACCTGGGGATCCGAGTCGTCGTCGAGGACATGCCGCCGCTGATCTCGGCTGGTGCCCGCTTCCTCACCGCCGCCGTGCTGATGGGGACGCTCCTGGCCGCCCGGTCGGGTCCACGGTCCCTGCGGGTCCGGCCCGGTGAGCTGCGTGGAGCAGCAGTCGTCGGGATCCTCCTGCTCGCCGGGGGCAACGGCGGCGTGGTGCTCGGCGAGCGCACGGTCCCCTCCGGACTGGCCGCACTGCTCGTCGCGATGGTCCCGCTCTGGCTGATCCTGCTCCGCTTCGCCAGTGGGGCCCGTCCGCGGCTGCTGACCTGGGCCGGAGTCCTCCTCGGATTCGTGGGGCTGGGGGTGCTCGTGCTCCCCGGCGGCGGCGCCGGCGGCACGGCGACCGGCATCCTGCTCATCGTCGGTGCGTCGTTGAGCTGGTCGGTCGGCTCGTTCATGTCGCAGCAGATGGCGATGCCGACGAACCCGTTCGTCGCGACGGTCTGGGAGATGCTGGCCGCCGCGATCGTGCTCCTGGTCCTCGGGACGGCGCGGGGTGAGCGGCCGAGCGACTTCGGCGACGCCTCGACGTCCTCCTGGATCGCGCTGGGGTACCTCGTGGTGTTCGGGTCGATCGTGGGCTACTCGGCGTACGTGTGGCTCTTGCAGAACGCACCGCTGTCGCTGGTGTCGACCTACGCCTACGTGAACCCCGTCGTCGCGGTGTTCCTCGGCGCTCTCATCCTCGCCGAGCCGATCACCACCGCGATCCTCACCGGTGGCGCGATCGTCGTGGTGGGCGTCGCCCTGGTGGTCCGGGCCGAGCGGCCCGCCCGTCGATGAGGCCCGGCGCCGGCTCCCCGGACACGACGAAGGGGCCCACCGCTCGCGCGGTGAGCCCCTTCGTTCGGTGCGTCAGGCCTGGTCGAGGTCCTGGGCGACGCGGCGGTGCGCCTCCCAGATCCGCTCGGGCAGGTTGTCGAACGCCTTGAGGTGCGCCTCGCGCAGGTCGATCTCCTGCTTCCAGCGCTCGACGTCGATCGCCAGCAGCTGCTCGAGCACGGCGTCGTCGATCTCGAGGCCGTCGAGGTTCAGCTCGTCCTTGGTGGGGACGACGCCCACGGGGGTCTTCGTGCCGGTGACACGACCCTCGCGGTAGTCCATCATCCACAGCAGGGCGCGCAGGTTCTCGCTGTAGCCCGGCCACAGGTAGCCACCGTCGGCGTCGCGCTGGAACCAGTTCACGTGCGCGAACAGCGGCTTGTCCTCGACCTGGTCGAGGATGTCGAGCCAGTGCTGGGCGTAGCGGCCCTCGGGCAGCGCCAGGAACGGACGCATCGACATCGGGTCGTAGCGCAGCTGGCCGGCGACACCCTCGGCCGCGGCCGTGGCCTCGGCGCCCAGCGTCAGACCGTCGTAGACGCCCTCGGCCGGATCCTCGATCGCGCGGATCAGCGGCTCGCGGTCACGCGTGCGGCCGCCGTAGATGATGCCGTCGATCGGGACGCCCGCCGGGTCGTTGTAGTCGGGCGACTCGTTCGGGACGTTCGACATCGTCGACGTGAAGCGGCAGTTCGGGTGGGCCCACACGTGGTCCTTGGAACGCTGCTCCTCGACGGGACGCTCCGAGATCAGGTGGCCCTTCCAGTCGCGCCAGCCCTCGACGTCCTCGGGGTAGTCGGGCGTCTTGCCCTCCCACCAGGTCTCGTGCGTGTTCACGTTGTACGCCGTGTTGGTGAAGATGGCGCCGGTGCCGGCCTCGACCGCCGCGAGGGCGTTCGGGTTGGTGATCGCGTTGGTGTCGATCGCCACGCCGAACACACCGAACTCGGGGTTCATGCCGTAGAGCTTGCCGTCGTCGCCGACCCACAGCCACGCGATGTCGTCGCCGAAGAACTCGACGTAGTAGCGGTCGCCCAGAGCCTCCGGCGCGACCATCATGGCGAGGTTGGTCTTGCCCGAAGCGCTCGGGAAGCCACCGGCGATGTGGTACTTCTTGCCGGTCTCCTTGTCCTGGATCGCGATGAGCATGTACTGCTCGGCGAGGAACTTGCGCGACGCCCAGCCGTCCCAGTTCGCCTGGCGCAGGCCGTGGGCGATCTTGCCCAGCAGCGCGTTTCCGCCGTAGGACGAGCCGAAGTGCAAGATGGTGCGCTCGTCGGCGACGGTCACGAAGTAGCGCTTGTCGTCGGGCGTGCCCTGACCGAGGTTCTCGAGGTCACCGGTGACATGGACCGCGCGCACGAAGCTCTCGGGATCCTTGAGGTCCTCGAACAGGTCGACACCCACGCGGGCCATGCGGATCATCTGCAGCACGACGTTGCGGTTGTCCGTCAGCTCGACGCCGGCGGCGTACGCCTCCAGCGGCGAGCCGGGAGCGGCCATCAGGTAGGGGATGACGTACATCGTCTTGCCCTGCGAGGCACCCGTCATGTTGCCGATGACGACCGGCTTGATCTCGTCGGCGTGGCGCCAGTTGTTGTAGACGCCCTTGTCCTCGGGGTTGCTGGTGGCCACGATGGTCCGCTCCTCGGAGCGGGCCGTGTCCTTCCAGTAGCTCTGCGAGTAGTAGAGACCCTCGCCGGCCGGCTCGAGCTCGCCGGCGTCGAGCGCCTCTTGCAGCAGCCGAGCGTCGTCGCTGGCGCTGACGACCTCGATGCGATCGGGCTGGGTGACTCCCGCCCAGTGCTTCACGAACTCATGGACGTGAGGGTTGTTCAACCCCGCGTCATCCAGGACCTTGTCCACGTCGACCATCGGTCTGCCTGTTCCTCTCCTGGACCAGCCCGCCGGCTGGTCCGGTCACGTCGATGTTCCGTCGCGTGCCGACGGAAGTTCCCGACGGCACGATCCCGGAGATTACCGCGACCTTACCGCGCCGAAGGGGCCACGCTCCGTGCGCCCCTGTGGGATATGCCACAGCCTAAGACGGTCACAGGCGTGTGACGCTGCGCTCACAGTCGCGTGACGACACGGTCGCGATCGAAGCGCCGGACCGCGAGGTGGAAGACGATCAGATCACCGATCGCCGCCACGACTCCGACCACCACGACGACCCCGCGGTCGAACGCCATCGCGCCGGACGCCTGGGACATGATCAGCACGATGACCGGCAGGACGAGCAGACCCGCGACGGCCTGCGCGCCCTGCAACGTCGACGCACGGTGCGAGATCAGCACGATGCAGCCGATGGCGAAGAACGAGACCAACGGCGCGATGATGCCCACGAGGGCGAGCCAGGTGACGTTGGGGAACGCCCACCCGTCCTGCCAGGGGCGGGCGAACACCGCGACGACCACCGCGTAGATCGCGGTGGACAGCCACGTGACCAGGACGGCGGGCACCCACGAGACGAGGATCTTGCCGACGACGAGCTCGCGGTCGGTCAGGGGCGTGAACAGCAGCCCTTCGAGCGTGTCGCGCTCCTTCTCGCCCACGAACGCGGCCGTCGCGAGCACCGTCGCGACCACCACCGGGATCATCAGGAAGATCGGCGCCATGAAGTACTCGACCATCGCGCGGGTGGGATCGGCGGCGATGGCCGACGGCAGGCTCTCGAGGTAGGAGTTGATGAAGTCCAGTCGTGCGAGCGCCTCGGGACGGCTCGTCGCCGCGATCATGGTCGTCGGCAGCAGCACGGCGAAGACGATCGGCAGCATGATGACCGGCGCCAGGGTCTGGCGATTGCGGCTCAGCTCGATCCAGTCCTTGACGATCAGCGCACGCACGCGGCCGGCATTCACTGCTGCTCCCCCGCCAGCATGCGGAAGTACAGGTCGTGCAGCGACGGATCGGCACTCTCGGGTTCCTCCACCGCGTGCCCGGACGCACGCAGATCGGCGACGACGCTGTCGGCGAGGGCGCGATCACCCACGCGAATGACGTACTCGCGGGTGGGCCAGTGCCTGGCGAGCAGGTCGTCGACCTGCCCGGCCGCGACCACGCGACCTCGATCGAGCATGACGACGTCGTCGCACAGCGACTCCAGCCCGTGCAACTGGTGGGTGCACAGCACGATGGTGGTGCCGCCCTCGGCGCGCAGCTTGGCCAGGTGGTCGAGCACGTCGAGTGCCGATGCGGGGTCGAGCCCCGCCGTCGGCTCGTCCAGGAAGATCAGCTCGGGCTCGGCGAGCAGCGCACGACCGATCTTGGCCTTCTGGCGCAGCCCCTTGCTCAGGGAGCCGACCGGCGTGTCGCGACGATCGGCCAGGCCCAGGATCTCGAGCACTTCGGTCAGGCGGCGCTCGGTCGTCCGGCGGGGCAGGCCGTGCAGGTCGCCCCACGTGCGCAGGTTCTCGGCGACGGTCAGCCGGTGGTAGAGGTTCGCCTCGGTCTGCACACCGACCCGGGCGCGCAGCAGCGGAGCCGTGCGCGGCGTGACGCGCTCGCCGAACAGGTCGACCGTCCCGGACGTGGGCCGCAGGAGTCCGGTGAGCATGCGGACGGTGGTGGACTTGCCGGCGCCGTTCGGTCCGAGCACGCCGAGCACGCGGCCCCGCTCGACCGTCAGGTCCAGGGCGGCCACGGCGACGCGACCCTCGAACACGCGGGTCAGACCGGCCGCGCGCACCACCGGTCCGCCCGTCATGGCTCCATCATGGCGGTCGGCCGCAGCGACGTCGACGGTTTGCAGCGATCGACCGGGGGCGGCTTCGGCGCGCGGCGATCGACGCCGCCGAGCAGGTAGACGCGGTAGTCGCACAAGGTGGCGACCTGCCGGTACCGGCGATCCACCAGCGCCTGCGTGCCGGCGGCGTCCATGCCCCAGCCCTCCAGGTGCCGACGGACCACCAGCCACGTGGGCGCCTTCGGCCCCGCGACGAGCGCGGCGAACGATGCCAGTCGCGGGTCGTCCGTGCGCACCGGCAGGCTCCACAGGTGCTCATAGGGCGAGTCGAGGCCCGTCGCGTAGACCAGGTCGGCCCGGCCCCAGGCGTTGACCACCGAGTCACCGGGCTCGGCGGCGTCCGCGATCGCGCGCCCGACCGCCGCCGGAGCGTCGACGGCGCCGATGGCCGGCAGCAGGAAGTACGCCCCGACCACCGCGGCCACGGCCGCGTAACCGACGACCAGCGGGACCACGACCCGCGTGCGCGCGGCGATGACTCCGGCACCGACCGCCGCCGGCACCGCCAGCTCGACGAGGTAGTGGTTCCACCAGCTCCCGCTGCCGATCACCGAGAGGCAGCCGAATGCCGCCATCGCCGCCAGGGCCCAGTGCACGGGTGAGCGGAATCGGCGCGCCACGGGCATCACCAGGACGATCAGGACCAGGAGCACCTGTCCACCGAGTACGGCGCGCCGCAGCACTTCGTCCCGGCGCCCGTCCCGCGCACCCTCGGGGTCGGCGCCCATCACCTCCGCGGCCCGCAGCCGGAACGCGAAGAGCGCGTCGAACAGCTCGCCCGGGGTGGTTCCGCGGGTCCACGCCGCGAGCACCACGACGGCGGTGAGCGCGAGGGCGCCGAGCAGGGCCGAGGCCGCCAGTCGCAGCGCGGCGGCAGGCTGCAGCCGACCCGTCATCAGGCAACCGGCCAGCAGCACCACCGCGAAGACCGCGGCGTCGCCGTGGTTCTGCTTCGTCAGGACGGCGCCGGCGACCGCCGCACCCGTCGCGAGTCCCCACCGTGCCGTCGGGGTCTCGACCGCGCGGATGGCCGCGTACACCCCCACCGCCAGCCACGGAGCGGCGAGCAGCTCGCCGTTCACCCGGTCGGCGCCGACCCACGGACTGACGGTCAGGACGGCCGCCGCGACGGCCGCCCACCGAGCGGCACGGCCGCCGCCGATCCGTCCCGCGGCGGCGGAGCAGGCGACGATCGTGACGACGACGGGGATCAGACCCAGGACCCGCAGCGCCACCACTCCCCCGGTGTGCGCCGCCAGCCAGGCCCAGGCGAGCAGGATCGGCGGGCGGTCGATCCAGTGGTCGCCGTAGAGCGACGTTCCGGGGCCCCACTGCCCGCCCACGATCAGCAGACCGGCCTCGTCGGGGCTCGGCAGGACGCCCAGGAACGGCAGGCGCAGGGCGATCGCCACCGCGACGGCGAGCAGTACGGTTCTCGTCGTGCCCATGGTCCCCCGACCGATTCTCAGTCCTCGATCCACACGGCGGGATCGCCGTCGAACAATCGCCCGTCGGCGCGGCCCAGCGCGGTGAGTCGGGCCACCGACGCCGGGTCCAGCTCGATCTCGACGGCCGCCAGGTTCTGGCGCTGCCGCTTGGCGGTCGACGCCTTCGGCAGCGGAAGCGTGCCCACCGCGGCGTGCCACGCCAGCACCGCCTCGGCCGGTGTCACGCCGTGCTGGTGCGCCACCTCCGTCACGACCGGGTTCGTCAGCAGATCACTCTTGCGCCCGAGCGGGCTCCACGCCTGGGTGACGATGCCCCGGGCGCGGTGGTCGGCGAGCGCCCCGACCTGCGGGAAGTACGGGTGGACCTCGATCTGGTTGACCGCAGGCAGGACCCCGGTCTCGGCCTCGAGCCGGTCGAGGTGCTCGGGCAGGAAGTTGCAGACGCCGATCTCGCGGACGAGCCCGCGGCGCCGGGCGTCGATCAGGGCCTGCCACGCCTCGACGTAGAGCCCGTGCGACGGGTTCGGCCAGTGGATCAGGTGCAGGTCGAGGTGGTCGAGACCGGTCCGCAGCAGGCTCTCCTCGATCGAGGTGATCGCCTGCTCGTACCCGTGGTGGCGTCCCGGCAGCTTCGAGGTCACGACGATCTCGTCGCGAGGCACGTTCGACGTGCGGACCGCCGCGCCGACGGCGCCCTCGTTCTCGTAGTTCATCGCCGAGTCGAGCACCCGGTAGCCGACGTCCAGCGCCGAACGGATCGTCTCGACACCGGCGAGGCCGTTGAGCTTGTAGGTGCCGAAGCCGACGGCGGGCAGGTCGAGAGTCACGCCTCGACTCTAGGGGCCGCGGCCGTGGCGTGGCGCTCAGTGACCGCCGTCGAGCCGGCCGGCCAGGCGCTCGTGCCGGGTGCGACTGGCCTCGTTGAGCCCTTCGATGGTCACCGTCTTGCCCTTGGCGGCGTACTTCGTCTCGATGGCGTCCAGGGCGGCGACGCTCGAGGCGTCCCAGACGTGCGAGTCCGACAGGTCGATCACGACGTGACGCGGGTCGCCGGCGTAGTCGAACTGGTAGACCAGATCGTTGCTCGAGGCGAAGAAGAGCTCTCCGACGACCTTGTAGACGCGGGTGTCCTCGTCGGGATGGGCCACGTCGATCACCTGGGTGAAGTGCGCGACGCGCCGCGCGAACATGACGGAGGCCACGACGACGCCGGTCACGACGCCGATCGCGAGATTCTCGGTGGCGACGACCACCGCGACGGTCGTGAGCATCACGAGGGTCTCGCTGCGGGGCATGCGCCGCAGCGTGGACGGCCGGACGCTGTGCCAGTCGAAGGTGCCGACCGACACCATGATCATGACGGCGACCAGGGCGGCCATCGGGATCGTCGCGACGACGTCGCCGAAGCCGACGACCAGGATCAGCAGTAAGACGCCCGCGAGGAAGGTCGAGATCCGCGTCCGGGCTCCCGAGACCTTCACGTTGATCATCGTCTGGCCGATCATCGCGCAGCCGCCCATGCCGCCGAAGAGGCCGGTGACGACATTGGCCACGCCCTGGCCCCATGCCTCACGGGTCTTGTCCGAGTGGGTGTCGGTGACGTCGTCGACCAGCTTGGCCGTCATCAGCGACTCCATGAGCCCCACGAGGGCCATCGCCAGCGCGTACGGCGCGATGATCCTCAAGGTCTCGAAGGTCAGGGGAACATCGGGCGTGAAGAGCGCCGGCAGGCTGCTGGGCAGCTCGCCCTCGTCACCCACGTCCGGGACGTTGAGCGCGGCGACCACGGTGATCGACGTCAGGATCACGATCGCCACCAGCGGTGCGGGCACCACGTTCGTGATCCGGGGCAGGAGCACGATCACCAGCAGGCCGAAGGCGGTCATCGGGTAGACCAGCCACGGCACGTCGATCAGGTGCGGGAGCTGCGCCAGCAGGACGAGGATCGCCAGGGAGTTGACGAAGCCCACCATCACCGAGCGCGGGATGAAGCGCATCAGCTTGGCGACGCCGCCGATCGCCAGCACGATCTGGAAGAGCCCGCCGAGCAGCACCGTGGCGATCAGGTGGTCGAAGCCGTGGTCGCGCATGACCGGGGCCACGACCAGTGCAACGGCTCCGGTGGCCGCCGAGATCATGGCGGGCCGGCCGCCGAGGATCGCGACGGTGACCGCCATGGTGAACGAGGCGAACAGACCCACCTGGGGATCGACGCCCGCGATGATCGAGAAGGAGATCGCCTCGGGGATCAGCGCCAGCGCGACGACGAGTCCGGCCAGGACCTCGGTGCGCAGGATCCTCGGGGACTTCAGCGCCGCGCGGACCGAGTGGACCTGGTCGGACTCGGGGACGTGGGCGGGCGCGGGCAGGGACATGCGGTTCCGTTCGGGGGGGCGGCGATCGTGGGGGCGACCTGCGATTCTAACCCGGCGTCCGCGGGGGCGCTCATGTCATGCGGGCCCCTGTCTGCGGAATTAGAGTTCAAGCATGGCGGTCCACAACCGGCGGTACACGCTGGACGAGGTGGTCGGCTCCGGGGGAATGGGAGCCGTGTACCGCGCGACGGACACCCGACTGGGCCGCACGGTGGCCGTCAAGGTCCTGCGCGCGGACCGGAGCGCCGACGAGGTCGCCCGGGCGCGGTTGCGCAGCGAGGCGCACCTGGCGGCGTCGATCCAGCATCCCGGTGTCGCGCAGGTCTTCGACTTCGAGGAGGACGACCCGTCGTCGGACGGCTCGACGTACATCGTCATGCAGTACGTCGAGGGTCGTTCGTTGTCGGAACTGCTCAAGGAGCGGGGTCCTCTTCACCCCGACCAGGTGATGTCGATCGTCCAGCAGGTCGCCGCGGGTCTGCAGGCCGCGCACGACGCCGGGATCGTCCACCGCGACCTCAAGCCCGCGAACATCATGTTGACGCCGGCCGGCCGCACGGTGCTGGTCGACTTCGGGATCGCCCAGGCGGCCACGAGCGATCCGCTGACCGACACCGACGCGCTGGTCGGCACGACCGACTACATCAGCCCCGAGCAGGTGCGCGGTCAGGCCGCGAGCCCGCAGTCCGACCTCTACTCCCTCGGCCTGGTGGCGTACCACTGCCTCACCGGCCGCTCCGCGTTCCGCCGCGCCACCCCCGTCGCGACGGCGGTGGCGCAACTGCACGACGAGCTCCCGGCGCTGGAGCCGCCCGTCCCGGCCGGCGTCGAGCGGCTGCTCCGCGCGATGACCGCGAAGAAGCCGGCCGACCGACCGGCCACGGCCGCCGACGTGGCGCACCAGGCGGCCGCGCTAGGCGCTGCCGAGTCGATCGACCTGCCGGCCACCTTCGAGATCTCGCTGCCCCAGCCCTGGCACTCCACGGCCGACCTCAACACGGCTCCCACTCCCGGCCCGGCACGCGACGCACCGCGGCGGCGCGGGGGGCCCGTCCCGGCCTATGCGGCGATCGCGGTGGTCCTGGCGTTGGTGGTCGTGCTGGGCGCGCGGCAGCTGTTGGGCGGAGATCCCGAGGTGCCCGACGTGGTCGGGATGAGCGCGCTGGACGCGGCCGAGGAGATCCGGGCCGCCGGTCTCATCCCGCGAGCCGTCGTGGTCGACGTGGCCACCCGGGCGCAGGGCAACGTCATCGCGCAGTCCCCCGAGCCGGGTGACGAGGCACCGGAGGACACCGCGATCGAGATCTCGGTCGCCTCAGGCAAGGTGCCCGTGTCGGCGTCCTCGGTCATCGGCAAGGGCTACGCGAAGGCGGCGGCCGAGCTGGAGGAGCAGGGGTTCGTGGTGAGACGCAAGGAGGTCACGCGGCCGAGCGACATCGGCCAGGTCGTGGCGGTGGACAAGTCCGGCCGGCTCCCCGACGGCGCCACGATCACGCTGTCGGTCGCCGTGGCCCCCTCGATCACCATCGCCCGCTCGGGCGGCGCCGTGCGGCCTCCCTCCCCGGGTGCCCCGAAGGACGCCACCCCCGCGAACCGGGGGCAGGGCAACAGCGACAAGGGCAAGGCGAAGGGCAAGAACCGCGGCAACGGCTGACCACTCAGCCGGTGCGGCGCCATGGCGGTGCGGAGGGCTCGAACCGCAGGCTCAGGACGGAGACCAGCGCCGGCAGTCCGATCACCATGGCGATCAGCGGCTGCCAGTGCAGGCCCGAGAACGCCGTGGAGGACAGGATCGCCGCCTCAGGGACCGTGCCACGGGAGGGGCGGATGTTCTGACTACGCTCGAGCCAGCGTTTCCACAGTTCCCCGGCAGCGCACCCCGTCGCAGGACACCTCGGCCCGCAGGAGGCGCGATCACATGAGCGAACCGCGGTCGTCCCCTTCCGTGCGCCGGCTCGGCTGGATCGCCGCCGTGCGCGTCGCGGTCTCACTCGCCGCCCTGGCTGCCGCCTACTGCCTCGTGCCCCTGCGGTCCGCCGGGACGGAGTTCACGGGGCTGGCCGTGGCGCTGGTCGCGTTCGGTGCCGTGGCCGCGGTCCAGGTCCCCCTCATCGTGCGCTCGAGCCACCCGACCATCCGGGCGGTGGAGGCGCTCGCGCTCGTGGTGCCCGTCTTCCTCGTGATCTTCGCGCGGACCTATCTCGCCGCGTCGACCAGCGACCCGGCGGCGTTCAACGAGCCGCTGACCCGCACGGACGCGCTCTACTTCACGGTGACCTGTCTGGCCACGGTCGGCTTCGGCGACATCGTCCCGGTGACCCAGTCGATGCGGCTGTTGGTGACGGCCCAGATCCTGCTGAACCTCATCCTGCTCGGCGTCGTCGTCAAGCTGTTCGTCTCAGCGGTCCGATGGGCTCGCACGGACCGTCGCGGGTCGCCCGAGGGTGAGGACTGAGGTCTCAGTGGCCCAGCAGCTCGTACTGCCGGGCGACCCGGACCGCCGCGTTGCGGCGCGACACCCCGAGCTTGCGCAGGATGTGGCGCACGTGCGTCCGCACGGTGTTCACCGAGATGTACATGGCCGCGGCGATCTCCTCCGTCGTCAGCAGCTCGCCGAGGTGCTCGAGCACCTCCAGCTCCTTGGCGGTCAGATCCTCGAGCGGACCGCCGGAAGGCAGGGCGGTCGGGACCGGCGCCGACTCCTCACGCGCCAGGAGGCGTCGAACCGCGGGAGCCGCTTCGCGGAACGGGCGCCTCAGGCCGGAACGCCGCGCCAGCGTCACCGCCGTCCCCAGGCACTCGCGCGCACGCGTCGCATCGCCCTGGCCCAGCAACTGCTCGCACCGCACGAGGATCGCGCCGACGCGCACCGGCAGCGACGCACGGGCAGAACACGCCAGCACGAGCGCCCGGGTGGCGCCCTCGTCATCGCCGAGATCGGCCCTGGCCCGAGCGGTCAACAGCGCGGTCGACGGTGAAACGGGACGCCCGTCGAGCTCTGCCAGCGCGCCCGGCGCATCGCCGCTGAGCAGCAGCAGGCGGACGATCTCCTCACGGGTCCGGGCGGCGATCCACACGTCGGCGGCCGCGAGCCCGGCGACCAGCTCGCGGAGCGCGGCGAGGGCGCCGGACGTCTCTGCGCGGGTCTGCCCCAGCCGGGTGTCGACCCATGTCGCGACCGCCCGTGCCACCGGATCCGATGCGATGAGGTCGGTCCTCCGGGCGGCCCGGAGGTGCTCACCCGCGGTGCGTGGATCCGACCGCTCGGTGGCCAGCCACGCCAGTGCGAGGTCGCCGTAGGCCGGCCGCTCCCCCGGTCCCGCACCCTCGTTCTCACCGGCGGCGATCGCCTCGGAGGCGAGCGCGTCAGCGCGTACGAGGTCGCCCGAGAGGCCAGCGAGCAGGGCGAGCAGTCCCAGGCTCTCCACCCGCACCGTGCCGGCTTCCCTCACCGACGAGGCGCGCCGCAGGGAGTCCTCGGCACGGCCGGGACGACCCAGGCGAAGCTCGGCGTGGCCCTCGACCAAAGCCACGAGAGCCCGGAGTGCGCCCCACCGGCCGGGAGCCGGCTGCTCCGTCCCGATCAGGCGCGCGGCGCGGCGCGCCAGAGCCAGCGACACGACCGGATCGACGGTCCTGCGTGCCCGGGCAGCCTGGAGCGTGACGACCGCGTGTCGCATGCTCTCGTCGCGCGGCTCACGACGTCCCTCGAACCGGGTCAGCTCGACGTCGACCCGCTGGACGTCCCCGTCGATGAGCGCCAGCGCGCCACGCACGACGGCCGCGGCGTCGTGGTCGAGGTCGTCGGGGATCGCGCGCAGCGTCTGAACCAGAGCGCTCGTACCGGGGTCCGCCAGCAACCGCCCGATCATCGCCTGACGCACGACGGCCTCGGCCGCGAGGTCCCAACGACCCGCGGCGCCGTGGTGGTGCACCGCGGGGCCGAGCATGCCCCGGCCGGCGAACCACGCCGCTGTCCGCACGTGCAGATCGAGCAGGGTCGCGGGCGCCCGGTAGGCCAGCTCCGCGCGCAGCAGGTCCCGGAAGAACGGCTGGAACCGGTAGTGCCCCGCCTGTTCGGGGACGGGCTCGATGAACACGTTGACATGCTCGAGGGCCGCCAGGGTCCGGCCCGCCCGCTGGCCGACCAACTCCTCGGCGAGTCCCGGCTCGATGGTGTCGGGGACGCTGAGCGCCATCAGCTGGTCGCGCACCCGCGGCGGATGGGCCTGCAGCACCTCGCCCACGAGGTACTCCGCGATGCTGCCCTGGGCGCCGGCGAGCCGTTCGGTCGCGTCCGCCGGCCCGGCCGACGACTTGGCCGCGAGTCGCAGCCCCGTGACCCAGCCGCGCGCACGGTCGTTCAGCAGCCGCACGTCGGCACGCCCGAGCGGCACCCCCATCGCCTCGAACAACGCCTCGGCGTCGTGATCGGTGAACGCCAGGTCCGCCATCCTGAGCTCCACGATCGTCTCGTCGAGTCGGTACCGGTAGAGCGGCAGCACCGGGTCGGCACGGGTCAGCAGGACGAGCCGGAGCCGGCGCCCGCTGTGCTTGAGCAGATAGTCCAGATCGCCGGCGACGGCGGCGGAGTCGACCTCGTACCCGTCGACGACGACGGTGACCGGGTGCGCGGACGAGGCCACCGCGAGAGCGAGGCGACGCCGCACGTCCAGGTCGAGTGCCACCTCCGCGGTGGGCAGCGCGGCCACCGGGACGTCCAGTCCGAGCCGCGCGAGGGCGGCGCCCAGTCCGGGCCAGAACGCATCGTCCTCGTCGAACGTGATCCACGCGGTTTGCGCAGGCCGGCGCGTCCTCACCCAGTCGGTCACGAGTGCGGTCTTGCCCGTGCCGGCCGGAGCGCTGACCAGGACCAGGCGGCACCCCGGCTCGGCGTCGAGCCGCGTGAGCAGGTCGGGCCGCGGATGGAACTGGCGGGGTAGCTCCGGGACGCCGTGCCAGCCGTGCGGCGCGGTGGCGCCGGGCCATGCGTGGTCGTCCGCTGACGGGCGCGGAGCCGATGACGCGGACACGGTGTCCACCTCCCCGAATCCCCGGTGAGCGACGCGCGACGCGCGCCGAGTCCTTGGTCTCCAATGAAACACCGACATCCGGCTCGTGCCACCGGGGACGAGCCCCGGGCCGACGGTCAGCCGGTCCTCGCGCCGCGGAGCAGGCGTACGCTCTCCAGCCGCAGTCCCGGCGGATCGAGCCGAGCGACGATGGCCCCCAGGTCCGCCGATGTGACCGTCACGAAGGTCGTGCACGGGTGCGACTCCACGACGCGGCCGGGCCGCAGGGCCCACCGCAACACCGGGCCCAGGTCGCCGACGATCGTGAACTCGTACTCCTCGCCGTCTTCGGGGGTGCTCATGGTGCGTCCGCGTCATCGGCCGCCGGAGCGAGTCGGCGGACCTCGACGACCTCGAGACCGTACGTGCGCAGGGTCGCAAGGAATCCGTGGAGGTCGGCCTGGTCGCGCAGCCGGGTCCGGACCGCGGTGAGCAGTTCGCGGTTGACCACCTCGATCCCGCCGACCTCGGCGATCACGGCGTCGGGAACGGCGCCGCTGATGCGGATCTCGAAGACCTGGCGGGGCTGGGGCTGTTGGGTCATGGTCCCGGGTCACCTCGAGGACGGGGCCGGCAGCGGATCGGTCGAGGCGGTCGGCGCCGCCGACCGGGCTCCTGGGCGCGCGGCGCCGATGAGGAACTGCACCACCGCGAGCAACCCGACGGCGAGCGCGAGCGACCACCACCACCGGGTGAGGTCGACATCGCCGCCCCACAGCAGGACGACCGCGGCCACGACGACCGCCGTGACACGGAGCCACGCCGCATTGGCCGCGACCCAGCTCCCCGCCTCGTGTCCCTGCCGGCCCAGCACGGTCGAGCCCGCCCGCTCCAGCCCATCGCGGACCGCTTCACGCACGGCCGTGCCGTACCGGTTCCGTCCCGCGAACCAGCCGGCCACGATGAGGGTGATCCCCAGCCACAGCACGACCGTCTGGCCGCGGTAGAGGTACGCGAGCAAGGTGGCGTAGAAGGAGCCGCTGGCCGGGCCGAACGAGGTGTCGGAGAGTCCGTCGACGAACAGCTGGCGCCCGACCGACAGCGCCAGCGCGAGCAGGAGGGCGTTGAGCGCCACCGCGATCCCGATCGCGACGGCCATCCGCGCCCGGCGGCCCGCCAGGACGAAGGCGGCCAGGAAGAGCACCGCGACCGCCGGGAGCATCCAGCGGGCCACCGGGTTGGCGAACGCGTAGATCGTCCGGACCTCCTCGAGCCGGGGTGCCTTCATCAGCACGACCTCGCGGTCCTCGCGTGGGACGGACACGTCCTGCACGAAGGTCAGCCCACGCGCGGCGAGCCGGGACTTGACCTCGTCGATGATCTCGCCCACATCGAGGACGACGTCATCGCCCCGGAGCGAGACCAGGCCCCCGCCCCCTCCGGCCAGCAGCCGGTGGACCAGCTGCTGGACGCGGGTGTTCACGCGGACCCAGATCTCGTCGAACGTCGAGGACGCGAGGACCGCCCGCACCTCGCGGTCGACCGCCGCGTCGATCGCAGCGGCCAGCGGTCCGGCGAGCAGGTCGAGGCGCGCGGCCTCCGTGCCGGTCCGCGCGAACACGTCGTCCAGCAGGCGCCGGACGTCGACCTGCTTCTCGATCGCGCCGGTGACGGTGCTCGCGATCACGTCCTGCAGCTCGGGCGACTTCGCGAGGGGGCCCACCGTGTCGACGTACTGCTGTGTGTCGTTCAGCGTCCGCTGCCCCCAGTACGAGACGCCCGCGGGGATCGTGAGCAGGGCGGCCACGACCAGGCACAGCACCGCCGCCGCCGATCGGCCGCGTGACGGGTGACCTTCGGCCACGCCGGTGTTGTTGTCGTCCATCGGTCCCCCTCGTGCGTCGCGCGTCGGCCGGTCTCAGGCGTGGCTCATTCGGTGCCGAAGGCCTCCCGCAGCGCGGCCTCCTGGTCGCTGCTGAGGTTGGTGAAGAGCAGGTCCTCGGGCTCGTGGCTCGCGAACGCGTCCTTGACCTTGTCCAGCACCACGTCGGAGGTCAGCACGAAGAGCGCCGACGTCCCGGGCGTCACCTTGTCTCGGACCTTCTTGATGAAGTCGTCGTCGATCCCGACGTCGGTCAGCGCGCCCGCCAGGGCTCCGGCCGCCATCCCGACGGCCGCGCCGATGACCGGCAGGAAGAAGATGATCCCGAAGAGCAGGCCCCAGAAGGCCCCACCGAGGGCCCCGACGCCGGTGGTCGAGTAGAGCTGCTTGGTCTTCGGCTTCTTCTTGCCCTCGGGCCAGGAGACGGTCGCGGCGTCGAGCAGGTTGAGGACGTTCTGCTTGCTCAGGTCCTGCAACGTGCGCTCGGCCTCCTCCGCTCCCTCGGGGGTGTTGAACTTCCAGACGGTCAATGTCGATTGCGCCATCGTCGGTCTCCTTGTCGGTGGTACGGGTGTGACATCCCGAGTCCACGCCGAACTGCGCCGATCCGCCTCATCCCCAGCGGATGATGCGCCGGCTCGCGATCTGGGAGACGCTGCCCGTGGCATGGCCTGCGGGAGGAGCTCACGATGTGTCGGTGGCTGGCGTACTCGGGCAGTCCGATCCTGCTCGAGGAGTTGCTCTACCGGCCGTCGCCCTCCCTCATCGACCAGAGCCTGCACGCGCAGATGGGGGCCGAGGCGACGAACGGGGACGGCTTCGGAGTCGGCTGGTACGGCCTGGACACGACGACTCGGTCCATGCCCAACACGCGGGGTCCCGAGGTCCCGGTGCTGTTCCGCGGCGTCGAGCCGGCGTGGAACGACCAGAACCTGCGCGAGCTGGCGCGATCGACCTCGTCGGGCCTGTTCTTCGCGCACCTGCGAGCCAGCACCGGCTCGCCCGTGCAGCAGACGAACTGCCACCCCTTCCGTCACGGTCGCTGGCTGTGGATGCACAACGGCGCGATCCGCGAGTTCGGGCGGATGAAGCGCGACCTGTTCCTGGCGATCGACCCCGGGCTCTTCTCCAGCGTCGAGGGCTCGACCGACTCCGAGGTGATGTTCCACCTCGCGCTGACGTTCGGGCTCGAGGACGACCCGGTCGCGGCGGTCGAGCGGATGGTCGGCTTCGTGGAGGCGACGGGGCGTCGTCACGGGGTCGAGAACCCGATGCAGATGACGGTCGCGACGTCCGACGGCGAGAGCCTGTGGGCCTTCCGATACTCGACTGAGCGCCAGAGCCGGACGCTGTACGTCAGCACCGCGATGGCGACCCTGCGCTCCCTCTACCCGGACAATCCCGCGTTCGTCGGGCTCTCCGAGGAGACGCGCGTCGTGGTGTCCGAGCCCGTCGGCGCCCTGTCGGGCGTGTGGCATCCCTTCCCCGAGTCCAGCTTCGGGATCGTGCAGCCCGGCGACGACGTGATGGGCGACTTCACCCCGCGCGACCCCTGAGCGCGATCAGCCGTCGGCGACGAATCCGGCCCGGCGCAGGTGGTCGAGCAGGGTGTCCACGAGGGGAAGTCGCTCCAGCTGTCCGGGCTCGAACCACGCCGCGTCGTCGGCGTCGTCGGCGGCGCGCAGCGTCCCGCCGACGACCCTGGCGACGAAGTCGTGGATCTCGTACTCACGTCCGTCGCCCGTGGGCACCCGGGCCACCCAGAGCTCGCGGCCGACGGTGACGTCCAGTCCCGTCTCCTCCAGCACCTCGCGCGCGGTGGCCTCGGCGAGGGTCTCCCCCGGCTCGACCTTTCCTCCGGGGACCGACCACAGTCCGCGTCCCGGATCGTGGCCGCGACGGACCAGCAGGAGACGGCCGGCGGGGTCCACGATGACCGCGCCGGCGGCCAGGACCGTGGGTTCGGACATGCCGTCCATGATGCCCCGGGCGTAGCGTGAGCCCATGCCTCGCTCCATCGCCACGAACACCCACGTCGACCTCGACGAGCTGCTGGAGTTCGTCCGGCCGCGTCATCGGTTCATCCTCATCACGCGCCGCGCCGACGGACGCCCCCAGGCCTCGCCCGTCACCGGCGGCGTCGACGACTCCGGACGTCTCGTGATCTCGACCTACCCCGAGCGAGCGAAGACCCGCAACGCCCGTCGCGACCCGCAGGTCAGCGTCGTCGTCCTGTCGGACGAGTGGAACGACGCCTGGGTCCAGGTCGACGGGACCGCCGAGGTCCTCGACGTTCCCGAGGCCCTCGACGCGTTCGTCGAGTACTTCCGCAACATCTCGGGCGAGCATCCCGACTGGGACGAGTACCGCCAGGCGATGCTCGACCAGGGCAAGAGCATCATCCGCATCACCCCGACCTCGTGGGGCCCGGTCGCCACGGGCGGCTTCCCGGCGCGGTTGGTCCAGGACTAGAGCGGAGCCAGCGGCATGTGGGGACCGTCCGGCAGCGTCACGGCGATCGGCTGACCTGCAGCGACGTCGCCGCCGATCTCGACCACGGCCATCACGCCCACCTTGCGGACGGCCGACGCCCGGCTCAGCGGCACGGGACGCTCCGACGGCGTGCCATCGGCCTTCGACAGCACGACCTTCATCAGGCCCGGCTTGAACCGGTTGATCTGCACGCACGGATTGCGCAAGCCAGTGAGCCGCACGACGGGCCCGCCGAGGTCCACCAGGGTCCCCTCCGGCAGGACCTGGAGGTCGACGCCTTCCGTGAGCACGTTCTCGCCGAGATCGCCCGGACCCAGCTCGTAGCCCGCGGAGCGCGCCTCGTCGAAGAGCTCCGCGGCCAGCAGGTGCACCTGGCGCAGGTTCGGGAGCGTCTGTCCACGGTGTGGCCCGTACCGGTGCTTCATCGTCGCTCCGGCATGGACATCACCGTCCACCCCGTGGCCGGCGAGCAGGTGGATCAACGTGGCGGGCACCTTGCTGAAGCGGTGCCGGTCGTCGCGGCTGACGGCGACGACACGGGGCTCGGACACGGGCTCCATGCTGCCAGAGCAGCCCTTCCGACCCGGACGTCGTGGGTGCTCACTGGTGAGACTCTTCACGGCGGGAGGCAGGGCCCCGCGCTCACCGCATGCCGTGACGAGATGTACGCGACCCGGGTCCCATGGGCGGTTGAGCGAGCGTCGGCCCTCGTGTAATAACCCTGCGATCACTGCGAATTCCACCGTTCTCCCGTGTTCGGCTTTGCACTTCATCGAGTCGGGCTTAACCTGAAAAAGGTCCCCCTCACCGGAGGTACCGACTCGCCACGGGGGCGTCATGGTTACGAATTCCACCCGAGCAGCACACCGCGCCGAAGAGCCGGGAGTTGTCGAGCTCAATCCGATCTTCGCCAGGCCCGGAGAGGCCACCGAACTGCCGAAGTACGACTTCCCACCGGGCGAGTCCCTTCCCGAGACCGCCTACCAGATCGTCCACGACGAGGCGATGCTCGACGGCAACGCGCGACTGAACCTCGCGACCTTCGTCGGCACCTGGATGGACGATCACGCCGTGCGCCTGATGAGCGAGGCCGCGGACAAGAACATGATCGACAAGGACGAGTACCCGCAGACCGCGGCGGTCGAGACTCGCTGCTGGACGATGCTCGCCGACCTGTGGCACGCACCGGACCACGAGCACACGATCGGTACGTCCACCATCGGGTCGTCGGAGGCCGCGATGCTCGGCGGACTGGCGCTCAAGCGCCGGTGGCAGACCGCCCGCCGCGCTGAGGGGAAGTCGACCGACCGGCCGAACCTCGTGCTCTCCACGGCGGTGCAGGTCTGCTGGGAGAAGTTCTGCAACTACTTCGAGGTCGAGGCCCGCTACGTCCCGATCTCGCTCGAGCACAAGGTGCTCGACGGACACGACCTGGAGTCCTACGTCGACGAGAACACCATCGGCGTCGTGGCGATCATGGGCGTCACCTACACCGGCATGTACGAGCCGGTCACCCAGATCGCCGAGGCACTCGACCGGATCCAGGAGTCGACCGGGCTCGACGTCAAGATCCACGTCGACGGAGCCTCCGGCGGCATGATCGCACCGTTCGTCCAGCCCGACCTCGCCTGGGACTTCCGGGTCGAGCGCGTGGTGTCGATCAACACCTCGGGTCACAAGTACGGACTCGTGTACCCCGGTCTCGGTTGGGTCGTGTGGCGCGATCTGGAGTCGTTGCCCGAGGAACTCATCTTCCGGGTGTCCTACCTCGGTGGCGACATGCCGACGTTCGCGTTGAACTTCTCGCGGCCGGGCTCGCAGGTGCTGTTGCAGTACTACATGTTCCTGCGCCTGGGCCGGACCGGTTACACGGCGGTCCAGGAGAACTCCCGCAACGTCGCGCTCTTCCTCTCGGGCGAGATCGCCAAGATGCCGGCGTTCGAGCTCTGGAACGACGGGTCCGACATCCCGGTCTTCGCCTGGGCCCTGCGCGAGGGGCACACCCAGAACTGGAACCTCTATCACCTGTCGGACCGGCTCCGGACGAAGGGCTGGCTGGTTCCGGCCTACCCGATGCCGGACGACCTGCCCGAGCTCACGGTGCAGCGCATCGTGGTGCGCAACGGCTTCAGCCATGATCTCGCGGCGGCGTTCCTCGCGGATCTGCGTGACGAGGTGGCCTACCTCGACGCCCTCACCGGTCCAATGCCCACCGAGGGGCAGCGTTCCGGCTTCCACCACTGACCGAGTTGCACGAGCACCGACTGATGGGGCGAGACCATGGCGACAGGGCATAGGACAGCGAACACGAACAGCGGTACCGGGCAGCATGTCCGGGCCGACGGGACACACGCTCCGTCGGCGGAGCACGTCAAGCCTCATCCCTACGGGGAGCCGGGGCACCGCAACCCACCGGAGCACTCGGGTCCGGCGATCGGCGCGCCGGCGGCCAGCGCGAACGTCGCGATGTCCGTCGCCCAGTTGGCGATGCTCACCGTGGTCGTCGTGGCGTCCTTGCGCTCCCTTCCGGCGATGGCCCTCTACGGGCTCGGGTCGATCTTCTTGTTCATCGTGCCTGCGATCGTGTTCCTCGTGCCGACGGCGCTCGTCGCGGCCGAGCTCGCGACCGGCTGGAAGGGTGGCGTCTTCACCTGGGTGCGCGAGGCGTTCGGCGACCGGGCGGGATTCCTGGCGATCTGGCTGCAGTGGATCCAGAACGTCGTCTGGTACCCGACCCAGATCGCGTTCATCGCGGCCAGCCTGTCGTTCGTGATCGGTGACGAAGGGCTCGCGAACAAGGGCCTCTACACCGCGGCGGTCATCCTCGTCCTGTACTGGGGATCCACGATGATCACCCTGGCCGGCGGCAACCTGTTCGCCAAGGTGGGCTCGTGGAGCGGCATCTTCGGCACCCTGTTGCCGGCGGCGCTGCTGATCATCTTCGGCATCGTGTGGCTCACCACCGGAGAGAAGTCGCAGACGCCCTTGGAGGCCGAGGCCGTCATCCCGCCGTGGACCGGGCTGGCGTCGATCGTGCTGATCGTCTCCAACGTGCTGGCGTACGCCGGCATGGAGGTCAACGCGGTGCACGCGAACGACATGAAGGACCCCGGTCGCGGGTTCCCCAAGTCCATCGCGCTGGCCACGGGGCTGATCCTGCTGGTGTTCATCCTGCCGACGATCGCGATCAGCCTGGCCGTGCCCAAGAAGGAGCTCGGGCTGACGAACGGCATCAACCTCGCGTTCCAGGAGTTCTTCGACCACTGGGACATGTCCTGGGGCACCCCGGTGATCTCCGCGCTCATCGCGCTGGGCGCGTTCGCGTCCGTCGTGACGTGGATCGCCGGTCCCTCGCGTGGTCTGCTCGCCGCGGCGCGGAGGGGCCTGCTGCCGCCGCTGCTGCAGCGCCGCAACAAGGCGGGCGTCCAGGTCGGCATCCTCGGCGTCCAGGGGCTCATCGTGACGCTGCTGGCGCTGCTGTTCGTGCTCCTGCCCAACGGCAACACGGCGTTCATCGCACTGGTCGACATGGCGGCCGCGCTGTACCTGATCATGTACATGCTGATGTTCGCGGCGGCGCTGAAGCTGAGGAAGTCCCAGCCCGACGTCGTGCGGACCTACCGGACGCCGGCGATGACCTTCGTCGGCGGGCTGGGCTTCGTGGCCTGCGCCGTGGCGTTCATCCTGGCCTTCGTCCGTCCGTCCGGCTTCAGCGGACTGTCCGAATATGGGTACCCGCTCGTGGTGCTCCTGGTCGTGATCGGACTCGGTGCTCCACCGCTCATCTTCTACGCGCTGCGACGGCCCGGTTGGGACCAGCGCACCGACGCCGAGCGGGCGACGGCCGACACCGTGCTGGTCAACCCGCCACCCGCCACCGGAGCGCAGACGACGACCGCCGGAACGGCGACGCCCGGCGGCACCGGCACCTAGTTCGCTGCCCCGTCCGCGCCGACCGGCGCGGACGGGAACAGCCGGTCCAGGACGTCGGTCATCGTGATCACGCCGTAGGTCGCCTCGCCCGCTGCGGCCACGACGGCGAGGTGGTTCCGGGTCTCGCGCATCGACGTCAACGCCTGGTAGACCGGCGTCGACGGCTCGAGGGCCAACACCGGCCGCAGCAGCGCATCGGCGTTGCTGTCGTCGGCGTGCAGCAGGGTGTCGCGCACGTGTACGAAGCCGCGGGCTCCTTCGTCATCGGCCAGGAGGATCCGCAGGTGGCCCGAGTGCAGGGCCGCCTGCCGCACCTCCGCCACCGAGGCGTCGGTCGCCACAGCAGTGGGCCGTGTCCCCGGCTCGACCAGGTCCGCCACGGTCAGCGACTCCAGTTCGAGGACGATCGCCAGTTGACTGGAGTAGGTCGGGTCCAGGGTGCCGGCGGTGGCCGAGTGGGCCACCAGGTGCCGGAGGTCGTCGGAGTTCTGCCCTGCCGACAGCTCGTCAGCCGGTTCGACGCCGACCTTCCGCAGGCACCAGTTCGCCATCTCGTTGAGCCCGATCAGCAGCGGACGCGTCAGCCACATGAACCCGCGCATCGGGATCGCCAACACGGTGGCCGAGAGCTCCGGGTGCGCGATCGCCCAGGACTTCGGCGCCATCTCCCCCACCACGAGGTGCAGGAACGTCACGATCACCAGCGCCAGCGCGAAGCCGGCGACGTCCGCGACCCACAGCGCCATGCCCCAGGTCTCGAACCACGGTGTCAGCCAGTGGTGGACGGCCGGCTTCGTGATGGCGCCGAGCGCCAGGGTGCAGGCCGTGATCCCCAGCTGCGATCCCGCGAGCAGCAGTGTGAGCTCGCCCGAGCTGCGCAGGGCGGCGCGCGCGGAGCGACTCGTGGCGGCGGCGTCCTCGAGCCGGTGCCGTTTGGCGGCCAGCAAGGCGAACTCCACCGCGACGAAGAAGGCGCTCAGTGCGATGAGCGCGACGGTCGCCGGACCGATCAGCCAGGGGTCGCTCATCGGTCGTTCTCCTCGTTCTCGTCGGTGATGTCGATCGGGCACGTGATGCGCACGAGCGCGGGGACGTGCCGGTCGATCTCGAGCACCTCCACGCGCATCCGCGTCCTGGCCGGTGCACCGATCTCGGCCAGGGTCGCCGGGTCCACCGGCAGGTCGACCTCGATCGTGGAGCCGACGTCGGGCAGCGTGCCGTGCTCGGCGATGACGAGGCCGGCGATGGTCTCGTAGTCGCCGTGCGGCAACTCGCGATCCACGGCGCGCTCGACCTCGTCGATGTGGACGTCGCCGCCCATCACCCAGGTGCCGTCGTCGTCGATCGACTCGACGGAAGGATCTGCCGGGTCGTGCTCGTCGGTGATCTCACCGACGAGCTCCTCGGCCATGTCCTCGATCGTCAGGACACCGTCGAAACTGCCGTACTCGTCGACGACGCAGGCCAGCTGACGCCTGGACCCCCGTAGTTCTCGCAGGGCCATCGGGAGGTTCATCGTCGCGGGCAGGATCAGCGCGGGACGCGCCAGCGTGGCTGCCGTGCGCCCGGGGTCGTCCGCGACGAGGACGTCGGCCAGCTCGACGATGCCCAGGATCTGCTCGTCCTCGCTGAGGACCGGGTACCGGGAGTGGCCCGACGCCATCACGGCGCGCACCTCCGCCAGCGTGTCGTCGGCGCGCAGCACGTCGACCCGCGACCGCGGGATCATGGCGTGCTCGACGTCGGAGTCGGGGAAGTCCAGCACCCGGTCCAGAAGCGTCGACAGCTCGTGCGGCAGGTCGCCGCTGCGTCCGGAGTGCTCGACGATGTGCTCGAGGTCGCGCGGGGTCGCGGCGTGCTCGACGTCGTGGACGGGCTCGATCCTCAGGACGCGCAGCAGCGCGTTGGAGGCCGCGTCGAACAGCGTGATCAGCCAGCCGAACGCGGCGAGGTAGAGGGTCGTCGAGCGAGCGAGCCACAAGGCGACGGGCTCGGGCTTCGCGATCGCCAGGTTCTTCGGGAACAGCTCGCCGAAGATCATCTGCACGAAGGTCGAGAACAGCAGGGCCAGGACGGTGCCGATCGCGATGCCGACACCCGTCGGCACGTCGACGCCGCCCAGGGCGGTGCCCAGCGACGCACCGATCAACGGCTCGGCCACGTAACCCACGAGCAGGCCGGTCACGGTGATGCCCAGCTGGGCGCCGGACAGCATGAAGGAGGTGCGGCCCGTCACCGACAGCGCGCGCTTGGCGCGGCGGTCACCGCGCTCGGCCAGCGAGCCCAACCGGGCCCGGTCGACCGCCATGTAGGCGAATTCCTGGGCGACGAAGTAGCCGGTCACCGCGGTGATCAGCAACACCACCAGGACACCCAGCAGCAGAGTCAGCAACCACATCAGTTCCCACTCCCCCCGACCGCGTGTCGCTCAGCTGCAGGCAGGGGGTTCGTACTGTGTATGTCCATGTCTCTCTTTGGTCGAGGATCGCGACGGGCGCCGCAGTGTGAAGCATGAGTCTAGAGGGGGCGACCTACGGGACCCGACCCCAGCCGTCTGGAGGCCACGAATCTGAAACATGTGCGTCACACGTGATCTCTAGGCTCGGGGCATGTCTTCCCCCACCACCACCTCGCGCCCCACGCTGGCACTCCTGCACCTGCGCACGAGCCGCCCTCACGCGGCCCGGTTCCAGCAGGAGCTGGACGCCCTCAACGACGCCACCGCGGCGGTGGCGCGGGGCCTCGGATGGCGGGTCCGGGCCGTCGCCTCGGCGGAGGTCGAGCCCGAGGTGACGATGGCCGCCGTCCTGCGTGCCGACGCGGTCGTGCTGATGGGTGGTGAGGACGTCGACCCGACCTTCTACGACGGCGTCACCGACTACCCCGGGGCGGGCCACCACGAGCCCGAGGCCGACCGCGCCCACATCGAGGCCGTGCGCCGGTGCCTGGCTTCCGGGACCCCGCTGCTGGGCATCTGCCGGGGACTGCAGCTCCTGAACGTCGCGCTGGGCGGCACGCTCGTGCCCCACCTCGAGACCGGCCACGCGCACCGAGCCGACGGCGACGACCCCTTCGTCCCGAATCGGGTCGAGCTCCGCGGTGAGACGCTGGCCTCGTCGGTCGATGTCGCCCGGGACGTGCTGTGCAGCCATCACCAGGCCGTCGACCGGCTCGGCGACGGACTCCGCGTGGTCGCGCACGGCGTCGACGGCGTGGTGGAGGCGGTCGTCCACGACAGCGCACCCATCACCGGGATCCAGTGGCACCCCGAGCATCCTGCGGTGGCCGAGCGCCAACTCGCTCCCCTGCTGCGGCGTCTCGCCGAGCAGGCCGGCGTGCCGCAGCGGCCTGGTCAGGAGTACTCGGCCAGCACCGCGCGCGCGGCCTCCTCGACCACGACGTCGTCGTACTCGGCCTCGGGATCGTTGGTCGACGTGAACACCGCGAGGTAGACCGTCTGACCGTCGGGGCCGGTGACCACGCCGATGTCGTTGCGCAGGCCGCCGGCACCACCGGACTTGTCGGCGACCTCCCACCCGGCCGGGAGGCCGGCACGGGTCAGCGTGTCACCCGTGCTGTTGCCGCCCATCCAGTCCAGCAGGGTGCGACGTTCCCGAGGCGCGATCGCCTTCGTCTCCACCGCCGCCTGCAGCGCTGTCGCGAACGCGGTCGGCGTCGTCGTGTTCGCGACCTGGCTCGGCGTGACGGTGTTCAGGTCCGGCTCGTAGGAGTCGAGCTGCGTGCGGTCGTCGCCCAGGGTTCGCAGGAACTTCTCGACCGCCTCAGGGCCGCCCACGGACCGGAGCACGAGGTTCATCGCCGTGTTGTCGCTGTCCCGCACGGCGGCCTCGGCCAGCTCGTCCAGGGTCAGACCGCGCTCCGGGTGCTCCGACGTCACGGGCGAGTATCCGGCAGCGTCGATGTCCGCCTGCGTCCATCGCACCGTCTTCGCACGCTCCTGCGGTGTCTTCTCGGCCAGCATCGTCGCGGCGGCGAACGCCTTCACCGTCGACGCGTAGCCAAATCGGTCGCCGGCCCGGTACTCCACGCGCTTCCCCTGCACGTCGACGGCGCTGACGCCGATCGTCACGTCGTGCTGCTCCTCCAGCGCTGCGAGCCGATCAGCAATCTGGGCGCTACCCGGCAACGCGGACGTCGTGGGAGCGCTCGACGGTTCACGGGTCGGCCCGGATGCCGCGGAACACCCCGCGAGCACCACGGCAGCCGCAAGGAGCCCCGCTGTGGTGAACGTGCTGGTCGTGAATCCCGGCATCAGGCGGATCTCCCCCTCATCGTCGTTGGCTGTCCCGACGAACGCCACCACGGAGTCGCCGCCGCGGCCCAGCGCGAACGCTGATCCGCGGCGACGACTCCGCTGTTCACGTCGTCGGGCGGACGTCAGTCCGGCAACCGCCCGGCGGCGTGGTTGGCGGCGATGTAGCCGAACACGAGGCCCTGGGCGATCGTCGCACCCGGTCCGGGGTAGACCCGGCCGAAGGCGTTGCCGGCCGCGTTGCCGATGGCGTACAGGCCCTCGATGGTCGTTCCGTCGGGGCGCAGGGCGCGGCCGAACTCGTCGGCCTTCACGCCACCGCAGGTGCCGAGGTCGCCGGGCACGACCTGGACCGCGTAGTACGGACCCTTGTCGATCGGGCCCAGGCACGGGTTCGGCTTGATGCCGGGGTCTCCGTAGTAGCGGTCATAGGCGCTGTCGCCGCGACCGAAGTCGTCGTCGTGCCCGGAGGCGCACAGGTCGTTGAAGCGTTGGACGCTCTGCGGCAGGGCCGGCATGCCCAGGTCGGCGGCCAGCTTCTCGAGCGAGTCGGCCTTCTTGACCACGCCCGCGTCGTACCACTCCTTCGGGAAGGACTGGCGAGGGAAGATGGATCCGCCGAACACGTACCGGTTGCGGTAGCGCTGGTCGAAGATCATCCACACCGGCAGGTCCTGCGCGAGGAGGTCCTTGCCGGCCGACATGTAGTTGACAGCTTCGTTCATGAAGCGTTCGCCGGCCTGGTTGACGATGATCTGGCCGGGCAGCGAACGCTCGGCGAGCAGCGTGCCCGGCATGGGGCCGGGGATGGGGACCGCCGGGAACCACCAGGCCTCTTCGAGGAAGGCGAGGTCCGCGCCGATCCCTTGGGCGATGGTGATCGCGTCGCCGGTGTTGGCGGGGTTGCCGAGCGCCCAGTCCGTGTCCAGCTTCTCGGACTGGTGGGCGTGCCGCATCGCCTCGTTGCGGTCGAAACCGCCCGCCGCGAGGATCACGCCGTGCTTGGCCCGGACGCTGATGTCCTTGCCGTCGCGCTGGACCACGACGCCGACGACTCGATCGTCCTCGACGATCAGTTCCTTCAGCGGGGACTCCAGCCAGACCGGGATGTTGCGAGCCCGGACCCCGGCGTACAGCCCGGCGGCCAGCGCGCCGCCCCCGGCGATGTACTCGCGCTTGATGGCCAGACCTCCGACGCCCATCCCCAGCAGGCGCGCGGCGACGAAGATGCCGCGCGGGGTGCGCGCCACGAGGTTGAGCCACTTGTAGCTGGTGCCGCTCACGGGCATCGGGAACGGTGCCTCCAGCGCGGGCGGACGCAGCTTGCCCCGGTCGGCGCCGAGCTTGCGCGCGTTGAACGGCTTCGGTTCCATGGCCCGACCGGCCGTCGATCCGCCCGGGAGTTCGGGGAAGTAGTCCGCGTAGTCGGTCATGTGACCGAACTTCAGCGGCGTCAGGCGCGCCAGCGCCTTCACGGCCTCGGCGCCGTGTGACAGGAACGACTTCCAGCGAGCTTCGGGTGCCTCCCCGCGGGTCACCGCAGCCAGGTACTTGGTCGCCTCGGACATCGGGTCCTCCGCGCCGGCCTCGGTCAGCATCGGGTTGCTCGGAACCCAGAAACCACCGCCGGACAGGGCGGTCGAACCGCCGACGTATTCCGACTTCTCCACCAGGAGAACCGACAGTCCTGCCTCCGCCGCCGCAAGCGCGGCCAGCATCCCTGTGCCAGTTCCCACGACCACCAGGTCGAATGACTTGTTATCCATCTCACACTCCTCCGTTTGCGGACTAATACCTATCACATGGCAGGTTTTCGCGGCACGGCGATCCACCCACACCTCGACGCCGCCGCGTGGGGGTGGGAGATAGTGGTCCGGTGACCAAGGTTGGACGTGGGCCGTACAAGGTCGGACTGGCAAAGCGCGCTGAGATTCTCGACGCGGCTCTCCAGGAGTTCTCGGTCGTGGGGTTCGAGGCGGCCTCGCTGCGCTCGATCGCCACCCGGGTGGGCATCACCCACGCCGGACTGCAGCACCATTTCGCGTCCAAGGACGACCTGCTGCTTGGCGTGCTGTTGGCTCAAGAGGAGGCTGACCGGCAGTTCTTCGATGCGGACGCTCCGCTCGACGTCGACGACCTCATCGACGCATATACGCGTGTCGCTGAGCGCCGTCGATCCACCCCCGCCTGGGTCCGGCTCTGGATCAGCCTCAAGTTGAGTGTCGCCGCGCAACCGGAGCACATCGCAGCGGACCACGTTCGCCGTCGGGTCGAAGCCTGGGAGCAGGAACTGGTCGACCTGTTCGATCGCGCCCAGCGCGAGGGCGTCATCGCTGCCGACCTCGACTGCATCGACGCCGCCCGCGGACTGCTCGCGTTGAACGAGGGACTGATGATCCGGCAGATGCTCGACCCGAGTATCGACGTGGATGGCCCCTTGCGTTGGGCGTTCGCTCAACTTCACCCGCGCGACCGGCGGTGACGGGGCACCCCGCGTCCGCTTGCTGCGAACGCGGGAGGCCCGCAAACGACACGTCTGGTGTTGCGCGACCCTCGGCGCCTACAACGCAGCCGAGCGAGTGGAGTCCTTGACCGACTGTTCCGCGATCCAGGCGAGGTCGGGCATCGTCTGCGTCTCGAGCGTCTTCATGAACATGCGCTCCTCGCGAGGCTGGCTCTGCTCGAAGACGTCGAGCATCTCGCCCGAGGCACCCGTCTCGCCGAAGACCTGTGTCCAGTTCTCGACGACATCCTCCGGCGTGAGCTCAGGGTTCAAGTAGCCACGGACGCCCGCGAGGAACACTCGGGCGATCCGGCCGCCCCCGGCGGTGAAGGCCTCGCCCGTGGTGGGCGCGTTCTCGTGGAGCAGCGGGGCGACGGCGATCGCCACCTTCTCCGGCTGGAGCGTCGCGCGCATGAAGGTGATCAACTCCGTCTCTTCGCCGTCGGCACTGTCGCCGACTGTCTCGGTGAAGGCCCACGGCATCACGGTGTTGGCGATGATGCCGTGCTCCTGGCCTGCTGCGGACACCTGCCTGGCCAGGGCGAAGACCGCCAACTTCGACGTGGCGTAGTCGAGCTCATACCCGGTCGGGCTGTACCAGAACCCGGTTCCCACTGCGGACGAGGTGAACAGGACGCGCCCGTACTTCTGCGCGACGAAGTGCGGCCAGACAGCGCGGTTCAGCTGCAACGACCCGCGCACGTTGACGTCCATGTACCTGTCGAACCTCGGCGACGGCGCCTCCTGGACCAAGCCGGAACCATCCATGTCGCGCCCCAACGGCACGCCGGCGTTGTGGATCACGATGTCGACCCGTCCATACTTCGCGATCGTTGCGTCGACCAACGCGCGTGCGTCGTCGTCGATCCCGATCTCACCGGCAACCGCGATGGCCTCTCCCCCGGCAGACCGAATCTGCTCACACACGAGTTCGGCACGCTCGATGTTCCGCGGCAGCTCGTTCACGACCACACGCGCTCCGCGCGAAGCCAGGAGACGAGCGTGCGCCGCGCCGATTCCGATACCTGCTCCCGTGACAATCGCTACTCGTCCGTCGTACCGAAGCTCTTCAACCATGATCTCGACCTCTCGGGTCACTGAGTTAAGTGGGCATTGATGCCCACTTAACGTAGCCCTGGTGCGCCCGGCAGGCAATACGCGGGAAAGCAACAGGAGAGCGCGTCCGGCGTGGGCGCCGACGCCCTGGCGTGCCCTACTAGACTGCAGCAGCACCAACCCGGAGGAAGTCCGCGATGCCGTCCAAGAAGAGGTCCGACGCGGTACAGAATCGCGCCGCCATCCTCGATGCTGCTCGCGACCTCTTCGCCTCCGAGGGCGCGGACGTGCCTCTCGCACGCATCGCCGAGCGGGCGGGCGTCGGCCGCGCAACGCTGCAGAGAAACTTCCCTCATCGACACGATCTTGCAGCCGCCATCTATCTCGAGAATCTCGCCCGCGTCGAGGACCTGGCCCACGCGGTGGCGGATGAACCGGATGCGGCACTGCTGATCCTGAACGAGATCATCTCGTTTCATGCCGGATCGAGTCGGGTGCTGGCCGCGCTCGATGACGACCGTGTCGAAGAGGTTGAATCGATCAGGCTCCGCACGAGAAACCTGCTGAGCGGTCCGGTGGCTCAGGGCAGACGGGACGGCCGATTGGCCGATTCGACTGATGAGGAAGACCTGCTTCTCGCCATCGAGATGATCGTGGGCGCCATGACCCTGTCCAGCCACCGGGAACCCGAGGAGCTGATCACGCGCGCGATGCGGATCGTGCGCGACGGACTGGCGGCCAGGCCGGAGGCCTCGCAGCCGAACCTTGGGTGACCACGTGGGCACATGATGAACGGCCTGCACACCCGCTGCCCGCTGCCGACTTTCGTCTGCTCCGGTGTCCGGAAATGACGAAAGCCCCGGTCTCCCGGGGCTTTCCGTTGTCGGGCTGACAGGATTTGAACCTGCGACCCCCTGACCCCCAGTCAGGTGCGCTACCAAGCTGCGCTACAGCCCGTGACAACTCGAACGAGTCTAGCGCAGCCCTTCGCAGCCCTCGTCGACGACTCCCCCGCGCGCCGATGACGAACCCCTTCGGAACTGGACAGACCGTCGATATTGCCTTGCATTGCAGAGGTTACGGGTTGATCGAGCCCACGACGCCGCCGCAGATGGGGCGACGCTGCCAGTCGGACGAGGATCCGCGCGGATGAGTATGGGTCAATTTCATCGTCATCATGGGGTGTTGGGTCCCCTTCCGTTATTGACCCATCGTCAAACGGTCGCAGGTTCATTTTCTGACCGCGATAGAGGTTGTTCGCTGGAATCCCAACGATTCTCCGGACTACTAAGGGTCCCGGACCCGAGGACCCTCTGTTCCGGTGCCCTCCCTGTTGTCTCCGGATACTTCATGTCGACACTGATCGTTTCGGGGGAGTAAATGGGGACGGGCACCCAGGCGGTGCCCATCCGTTGCCGATATTCGCCGCCCGTGCAGCGTCGCCGTCGGCGGATCGCGCGGACGTCTGACTCGGAATGGGCCGATGGACGAAAATGAGCCACCGCCGGAAAATGACCCACCGAGACCGGCAAGACGAGGGGTCAATCCCCTACAAGACGTGCGGGCACGCTTGTGTTCTACAGCCCCGGTCGAGACTCAAGTTGTCATCGGCAGATTGGCCTCGCCCACCTGCTGCGGGCTCGAGCTGTGGCCACACAGGACTAAATACATGCGGTGTGCGACTTCGGCCGACGCAGTCTGCATGGGTCTCGATCGCCACAGCAGGACCTCCGATCTATCGATCCGAATGAGCGGCCGTGATGCTCGCAGCCCACCGGAACAGAAGCAAACGGGCCGTGACACTGACAGCCCACCGCAGCGCACCTCGATCGGGGATGTCTTGCGTCGGCACGTGGCCGTGAACGGTCCGGTTTCTCAAAGTCCGAAGTTCCCTCAGGAGCGCCCATTCCGCTTCGCTCACGGGCACCTCGTCGATATTCACTTGGTGTCGAACCTTGGCCATGAGTGGCGGATTGTTCACGGCATTGACGAGGGCCATGAGACGCTCGCGCTCGCCATCCAAGATGTCCAGTTTCCTCAGGCCATCGACCGCAGCGGTCCTGGCCTTCTTACTGACTACCCGAGCAGGGCGGCTACTGGCGGCGTAGTACTCGAGCGCCGTGGAGATGGCATGGGCTCGGTCGAATACGTCACGGCTCTCATCCGCCGCGTCCCGAAGAGCCCGCAGGCCGCGAGCCACCGCATCGCTCGGGCCCTTGTGCAAGATCTCAGACCAACGTTCAAGAGCCCCGTCAACACTAAATGAAGTCTCAATCGAACTCGTCCCACTAGAGACGCAGATTCGCTTTGGAGTCTCGACGCCAGCGACGGCCACGAATGGGATGACCACCGGCTTGGCCAAGAGCGTTTCTCTTGCGAACGCGATCTCGCGACCCCAAGGGTCCTCAGTCAGCCCGTACACAGCCGTTGCCAGCAACGAATCGAGCGCGACCTCGATCTTCGCCATGCCAGCCTCGTAGGCCGCAAAGATCGAAGTGGCTCGCACTTGAGTCCTGACCCGTGCGCTTGGGCGTCCCCAACGCTCGGACACTTTGTTGAGTGAGTGACCGAGGACATCATCCGGGTTGAGGTCCGGCGTCACTGGAGCGATATCGACGTCGGGACCTTGAACGGCGCCATCTACGTGAACGCCTTGGAGGAACTGCTCGACGGAGTAGGTTTCTTCGCGCGTCAGGTCCAGCCCACCAATGCGGACTCGCTCCTCGGGAAGTCCGCCTTGGCGGACGAGAAAGTGCATCAGCTCAAGCGGAGGCACGTTCGCGTGACCGAACAGCCCTAGCCGAGACTCGGCGAGCGCGCGTCCAGATTCAGCACGGAGGCGGACTTGTCCGGCTTCCGGAGTAGCCGATAACACGTGGCCCGTGAATATGACTTCGTCATACGCCTCGGCGGCCCCCGCTTCGGGTGTCGAGACGATGAGAGCGAACTCCCCAGCCAAGTCGACGGGCGGCTGCTGCGAAGACGACTCCAAGGTGATGTCGGCTGAGGCTGCCTCGCGGATCGCGCTCCTTGTCGTGCCCGCCAAGACTCGTCGACGGACACCGCCAAAGTCCGCGAACAGATCGTGACTGGCGGAGGGTTCTGGGGCTTCCATGGTGGAAGCGTCGCAGACCCCTCGGACGGATCGCGGGGGAAGCCTCAAACCCGGTGTGCCCGTCAGCCCGCGCTAACAACCCGCAGCGACGGAACTCTCCTGTTCGACCGTCCGACGGTCACTTCAAATGAGTGCGAGTGGGCGGAAACGTCGTTAGTTCTGGTTCGACTCGGACTCCGAGTCGGGCGTGGGCGTCTCGTGGCTGCCCGGCCAGGCGGTCTCTCTCGCCGCGCTGAACTCTTCGGGATGCGAGACCGGCAGCAGACGGAACTGCTGCTCGTGAGTGCCCTCGTAGGGCACCTCTGCCTCGAACTTCATTCGGCTGTGGTCCCGTATCAGGAGCATCTCGACAACTTTGGCCGCCCGCTCGAGGTCTTTTGCTACTCCGATGCCTTCGATCGAGGCAGGCGACGTAACCGAGCCGTCAGGTGCAACATCGACGTAGAAGCCAGCCTGTTTGGCTAAGTTGGCTGCTTTCGCCCCCTTCTCCGCCTCGACGGCCTCTCGGGCTTGGAACTCTTCGATCGATTCGCCATCTCCCGGCCCGGGAATGTCCGAGAAGTCCCCCCAGAACATGGCGAGTTCACGCCCGAACACGATCGCTTCGAAATACTTGCGAGCGTGGTTGCGACCGTCTGCCTTGAACCGCTCGACCGTGCGCTGCTCACTGGACCCGACATTCCAGAGCGAATTGAACTCGTCATAGAGCCAAAGCGCCTTACCCAACTCCTCCTCAGCCAAGACCGTGAGGGAGCGAGCCCGGCCCGGCGATTGCTTCAGAAGGAGGTGCGCATCTGCGATTAGTCGCGATGCGTTATCCACCAGAGCCAACCAAAGTTCACGGGCTTGGGACGCGGTCATCGTACTCACCCGCACATTGTGACCCATCAACATCGCCTCGCCGTAGCCTGCGAATGCTGCAGTCCAAGCGACCTCAGGAACTAGCGAGAATCGTCTTCAACCTCGTTCGCAGCCCGTCCTTCAGGTGGTCCAAGCCTTCACTATTGGGGTAGTAGTTCAGCGCTCGAATCGCTCGCAGGTCGAACGGCACGTGCTCCATGTTCTGAGTTATCAACACGACGTCTCGACCGATGGTGTGAGCGATACCGGTTTCGTAGAAGACGTTTGCGTTGCGATCAGTCAGGTCAGCCACTACTACCCGTGCAGTCCAGATGAGCTCCAGCACATCGTCCAAGATGTGTTCGTTCTTCCAGATGTCATCGGCCCGCTGACACTGCATCCCCGCTTCGGCTGCCGCTCCGCGCAACGCTTCATAGACCGAATTGAACTTCGCGTCGAACGGCATCATGACAGCGACCAGGTCATGAGACTGAAGCTTGTCGGTTGGCAGTTGAAACGCCTTCGGGCCCGGCATCGACTGACCCGCCACCGTGCCCCACATTGCGGCGTATGCATCGACGTCCTTCACGGCCCAGTGGGTGCGGTAGAACTCGAAATCCTGCATGCCCCAGCGGTCAGCGTTTGCCAGCATCTTCTCGAGCGGCAAAGGTGTCACATTGGCGTCGGGCACGAATTGGAAGGTGTAAGTGGATCCATGACGTGCGAGATTGAGGATCCGCCCCAGACGCGCCACCTCCGGCTCACCTTCTCTGATTTCGGGCATCACCAACGTCGGCAGTCCCATCAACGCCGTCAGATCTGGCACACCGCCCGGAGCCACTTTCGCCTTCACACTGTCAGGGGTGTACTCGAAGACGCGTCCTGCGTGGGCAGAGCCCTCAGGGAAGCCGACTAGCAGGTTGTACATCGAGCAGGATCCCTTCAACGCGGACAAGACAGCATCATGCCTTGTGCCCGAGCCACAATCCTCGACCGGCGCGCCGAGACGGGACATTGCCTGTGATAACTAGTATTTATCGAAGTCTCCGTCCACAGAGGTGGTTGAACAGGTGGGCCTCGACGTTGACACCATCGTCAAACAGGTGGCCCCCGCCGGATGGGCCGAAAAGCAAACCGGGCGACAAGGTCGTCCCCCGCAAGGGACTCCGCACGGTGTTGAAGAAGAATGGATTCCTGTTGGTGGCACCGTGTTCCACGAAGGCGTACGTCTACAACAGAGAGAACTACTAGTGACCGCATGGATTGTCAGAGCCGGAGTTGCCGGGGAACGCGAACAGTGGGGCCTCGACGGAGGGCGCGCAGGTGGCGGATTTCATGAGGTCGGGTCGCTCCAGTCTCTGACGACCCGCGCCGAGATTCAGGCTGCGGTCGAGGACGGGTACCCCGGTGAGGCTCAAGGCAAGATCTACAACTTCACCGGCCAACTGAATGCACTCCGCAACACCATCAAGCCGGGCGACGTGGTCGTCATGCCGATGAAGACGACGAAGAAGATCGCGATTGGAATCTGCACCTCGTCGTACTCCTACGACGCTGCTGAGCCGGACCCCAGCCGGCGACATCAAGTTGGCGTCGATTGGAGACGCACAGACGTGGCGCGGGCAGCGATCAAGGACGACCTGCTCTACACCTTGGGCGGCGCGATGACGATCTTCCGGGCCGTGAGGAACTCCGCCGAAAACCGCCTCCGCTCAGTCCTCGAGACCGGAATCGACCCGGGAGCCTCAGGCGTGCCCGGACCGCGACGAATTGGCAATGTAGAACCCGTCGACGGTGACACCGAAGACGTCACGGACCCGGTGGCGACACCAACTCTGCAGGCGGTACGTGATCGTGTCCAGACACACCTCATCGAGAACTTCAAGGGCCACAAGTTGACTCACCTCGTCGCTGACATCCTCAGAACCAAAGGCTTCACCTGTGAGGTGTCGCCCGAAGGTCCAGACGGCGGAGTCGACATCCTCGCTGGCAGCGGCCCGCTCGGACTCGATGACCCCAGAGTCGTCGTCGAAGTCAAGTCAGAAGAGTCTCAGGTGAGCGCCCTCGTGGTGCGCGGGCTGCAGGGCGCAATCTCCACACAAGGCGCGTCGCAAGGACTTCTCGTCGCGTGGGGCGGCCTAAACGCAGCGGCACGGCGTGAGATCCGTACGAACCGCCTCTCAATTCGCGTATGGGAGGCCGAACAGGTGCTGGACCAACTATTTGAAACGTACGACGTCTTGCCAGAGGAGACGCAACGCCTCATCCCCATGAAGCGCGCTTGGGTGCTGGACGAAGAAGCGGGATGACAGCGTGAGCGAGGCTTCAGACGTATCTGCGATCGCCGCCGAACCCGTGGTATCGCACGAGAAACTGATGAGCCTATTGCGCACGGAGCTGAACGCGAACCTCGATTACGAGGCGACGCTCGGTTTCGACCATCGCAAGGATGTCGTCGAAGTTGCCAAGGACATCGCCGCGTTCAGCGCCAGCGTCTGGATCGCTTCATCCAGTCTCGAGTCGGAGCTCGCCCGGTCTTCATGGTTCGGATCGGCGTCTGTTTCCGGGGGATCGGTCGGAAGGCTGAACATTTTCCCCTAGTGGCCAGTGGTTCTCACGTTACTGTTGGCACGTTCTCGGGGTCTGGCGATCAGCGCGCGACGCAAACGTCGTGACCCTTTGCGATCGCGGACATAGGGGCATTGGTGAACCAACTCAAGGCACGATTGGCAATCATCATTGCAACCCTGGCTGTGCTCTTGAGCCTGGCCACTGGGGCGGCGACGGCTGCCTCGAAGCACCCGGTCTCCTCGTACGGGTCCGCCGCGAACGCTGTCGCCAAGCAGTTCAAGAAGGACCGCCGGGTCTCACCTGCCGAAGCCAAGAACAAGTGCCTCACATCCTTGGCGACCTCGCACGCCAAGAACTCGGCCAAGAACGGCAAGTGGGGTAAGACGAACCGCGCCGGGTGGGCGAAGAAGTGCAAGGTCTCGCACGTCTACATCGTCCGGGTGTCGAAGAAGAACGTGAAGTCGAAGTCGCAGATCGTGAAGACGACCCGCAAGAACGCCGAGTACAAGAAGGCGATCCGTTCGGCGAACCGTTCGTACGGGGCGGGCGCGTACCGGGACAAGAAGACGAAGCGTGCGTGGACCGTCATGCTCGCGGGTCGCCCGATCGTGAAGCCGAAGCCTGCACCGAAGCCCCCGGCTCCCCAGCCGACGCCGAAGCCCACCCCGGCTACCGTGCCGACCACGGTCCCCACAACCACGCCGACAACGGTGCCGACGACCGTCCCCACCACGATTCCCACCACCGAGCCGACCGCTCCCCCGATCCCTGCAGCGCCGCCCGCTGGGCGGGTACAGGAGTCGCTGCGTGACGCGATCAGCCGCAACCACGGCGTGACCCTCACGACCCCGCTCCCGGCGTGCGCTGAGAACCTCGGCACGAACCCCGCCACGTTCGCCAGCATCGGGTGCGGACCGTACGGGTTCGTCACCACGGCCGAGTTCAACAAGCCGTTCCTCGGTGACACCGACGCGATGGTCACCTTGGCCGCCGGGGCGCTCATGGACGGGCTCCGGCTCGACCGCAAGCACACCGAGACGAACCCGAACACCGGCTTGACCGGTTCTCGCTCACTCGCCGATGTGAAGACAGGCGACACTGTGTTCGTGAAGGTCGCTGAGACGCCCACCCGTGACGGCAAGTACGTCGCGCACCTCGTCGTGAAGTTCGAGCACCCCGTCTACACGGCCCCGGTCACTAACCCGGCCACGAACACCATCGTGAACAACGTCGAGGCGTACGGTGGCCCCGAGGCGCAGGTCCGCGCCCCGGGTGACTGCATCGTCAACGAGATGGACCGCCGCGTGAAGTCGATCGCCACAGGTGAGACCGACACCGGTCGCCAGTGGGACGACAGTAACTTCGCCTGCCCTGACCTGTACGAGCAGTTCCACAAGTTCAGCACGGCCGACACCCCGACGGCCATTGCGACCGCTTTGCACACCGGCACTGTTACGGGCGTCGTTCGCAACACCGATCGCAGTAACGATGCCGCCGACCGGATCCGTCAGGCGCTCACCACCGAGGAGGGTCGAATCGCGGTCCGTTCGTACAAGGACTACCGCGGTCGCATCTGGACCGGCATGGCTGTCGTGTTCGACGACTACCCGTACAAGGCGCCGACGCGAGCGACCGACATCGAAACCGGTTTGAAGACTGAACTGCTGACCCGCTCCGGCGCTTCATCGTGGCCGAGCGTTGATCCCTGCATGGAGTCCAAGGCCGCAGATTGGGCGAAGTCGATCGCTGAGTCCAAGGCGAAGAACAAGGACTACTACGACGACTGGAAGGCCGCTTCGGCTCCTCGCATTGAAGAAAAACCCCTTCTGCGAACCTACGGCGGCATGGACGAGACCTTCGCGTCGAGCGGCTGCGCCGACGGTCACCACGCCGGTTACGTGATCGCGACCAAATCGAACTCCGTCGTCAGCATCGCCGACGAGATCTACAAGTCTCCGACCTTCACTCAGGAGGGCAAGTACCTCTACGCCCGCGGGTGGGGAGCGCGCCGCACCGTCGATGACACTCTCACTTCGGCTCGCCCCATCTCCGTCGCGTCGTTCCGTGACTTCCGCGGCGACGTGTGGACGTACATGATCGCCGTGCACGACTTCGATGGTGAGCCGGGCGTCACTCGCCTCACCCCGCGTCAGATCCAGATCGCCGAAGAATCGGTCGTCAGCGAGATCAACGCTTACCGCACCACATCTGGCGGTCTGACCCCGCTCACGAACTCCTCCTGTATCCGCGAAGCGGTCCTCGGATCGATCATGTTCGCTGGGACATTCCGTGTCGATGGTTCGTTCGGGTTCCAAGACATCGAGCACCGCGACCCCGGGAACAAGACGGTTACTGAGGTGTTCAAGCGGTGCAATGTGAAGTCCGCCGCCGAGATCATGACCACCTCCTCGGGCAAGTACAACAACGGGTCAGACCAGTTCGCTCGTGAACTCGCGCAGCGGTTCGTGCAGAACTGGAAGGAGTCCGGCTCCCACGACCCGTACCTTCGAGGCCGGGACGCCAAGCGGATCGGTCTCGAGGTTCGCAACAGTGACCGCGCCGGGTATTACGTGGTGACCGCCAGCGTGACCGACTGAACTAGGGAGCCGCCAACGCGGCGGTACGCCATGTGACGATTCGTTCGTCGCATAGGGAGGGCATGAGCGATGCCCAGACTCCACGACCACCCGCGCCCCCGTTCGGTGCTGTCCCACCGGTGGCGCCGCCGGTCTTCGCGCCCGCTCCCCCGTCGTCTGAGGACGTCCTCGATCGGCACCGGCAGCAAGCCCAGCGTGAAGACCGTGGCGCCTCGGGCGATCGCTCAGTCCATCATCGATGTCGACGCACCGTCGGGAAATGGCCGAGCTTCTGATGAACCCGTCCGTCCAGGTTCACCACCAGACAACGAACGACTCGTGCAAGGAACTCGTCGAGCCAAGAGGCACCTGGCCGTTCGCACCGCATTCAGATGGCCTGACGTACTTTTCGTGGGGTCACAGGGTACCGACGGCTCGTCGAGGGCAAACCGTAGAAACGTGCGATTGAACGTTAAGCCCCTTGATTTACTTTGGACGCATTAGGCTCAGACGCCACACCGCGTGCAGGGGGAAGAACAGTATGGCTCGGGCATCAGTGAAGTTCGTCGTCGTAATGGCGACAGTTCTGGCGATGGTGGTTGCTACGGCTGGAGCGTCGAATGCTGTCAAGTGGCGCAAGGTTTCACAGGTGTCCTCGATCGCGAAGACGGTCGAGAAGTCGTTCGTCTCCCAGAACCGCACCAAGGGCAAGGAAACGGCGAACTCGTGCCTTCGCAAGCAGGCGAGGTACGAGGCGAACCGTTCAGCCAAGCGGGGCAAGAACTTCTACAAGGTGAACCGCAAGACGGTCGCGAAGAAGTGCGGACTCGCCCACGTGCACATGGTGTTCGTGAAGCAGTCGTCCAAGAGCACCAAGTCCCGTGTCGTGAAGCGGGTTCGCCGCACACACGAGTACAAGAAGTCGATCCGTTCGGCCAAGCACAAGGTGTACGGCGCGGCAACGTACCGGGACAAGAAGAAGGGTCGCACGTACACGGTCCTGTTCGTCGGGCAGAAGAAGCCTGTCGTGAAGAAGCCCGCCCCGGCACCCAAGCCGACCCCGACCACTGTCCCGACTGCCCCGGCCCCCACCACTGTCCCGACCACTCCCGCGCCCACCACGGTTCCTACGACGGCACCGACCACGCCCGCCCCGACGACCGCTCCCACCACGGTCCCCACCACGGTCCCGACTCCCACTCCTCCCCCGCCGCCGGTTCCTGCTGACCCAAACGTCCTGCTGGGCGTCAAGGATTGGCTCCGTCACGAACTGACCATCCCCGGCCCGTCCGGCTGGGTTGACGGCGACTCGTGCGTGGCCGGGCTCGCGAACCAGTGGGCCAAGAACATCGCGACCACCCGGACCCTGACCGGTGTTCCCGCCGACGTCACGACCTGCGACCCGTACAACGAGTCTCTCGTCCTGTCCGCCGCGACCGACGCATGGCCCATGAACCCGCCCCTCGACATCGCCACCGAACTGCTGAACGGTGTCACCGGACCCACCACGACCGGACCTCGCACCATCGCTGACGCGCTCGCAGCCAGCAGCGGCCGAGTCGCCCTGAGCGTCTACCGGAACCACGACGGTTCCCTGTGGGCCGTCGCCGTCGTCACGTTCGAGCACCCCCGCTACACCACACCGGTGCGCACCGACGCGTTCGACAAGCAGGTCACCGACGCGGTGGCCGCCAAGACCACTCCGACTGGCGCGAACGTGCAGACCGCCGACGCGTGCATCACCACCGAGATCGACGCCCGCGCCAAGACGATGGCAACCGGTCAGACCAACCCCGACGAACGTCAGTGGACGACCAAACCACTCGACTGCCCGAACCTCTACAAGCAGTTCTTCACCTACTCCAACGCCAAGACACCCGAGCAGATCGCCGCCGACCTGACGACCGGTGTCCTTCGCGGGGACAGCGGAACCACCGCCAAGGACCGCATCAACTACGCCCTCACCCACGACGAGGGCCGCATCGTCACCCGCTCCTACCGTGATTACCGAGGGAATGTGTGGACGTACGCTGGCGTCATCCTCGACGACATGCCGTACAAGGCCCCCGTGGAGGTCACCAACCTCGCGGCAGACGTGCGAGCCAAGATACTTGCCCGTTCATCGACGTTCATCGACACCCGCCGTGAGGAGGGATTCTGGACCGAGGGTGACCCCGTGTGGACCGAGGCCGATGCGTGCCTCCAAGATGCCGTTGAGAGGTGGGCGAAGTCCAAGGCCGAAGACCGCACCAAGAACAAGTCCATCTACAACTTCTACGCAGCCAGCCCCTCCCGGGATAACACCATGTGGGGCGGCAAGTACGAAGCGTTCGCCAACAGTGGTTGCGAAGAGGGGTACGAGGAAGGCTTCGTACTTGCGTCCAAGGGCGGCACAGCCGACGCCATCGTGAACGAATTGTTCAACGAGCCAGTCCTCGAAACCCGAACCGAGGGTGGAATCACATCCAAGTACGCGAAGAACTGGGCGGCAGAAGGAGCGGTCGCGACGCATCTGGCGCGCGGGTACACGGCGACTTTCCGTTCCTACCGGGACTTCCGTGGAGACGTGTGGACCTACATCGCGTTCGCGGGTAAGCCGGGCGACACCAACCGTCTCGACCGCAACCAGATCACCGAGATGGAAGACGCGACCATCGCGGCTGTCAATGACTACCGGGCATCGCATGGGCTCTCGCGTCTCCCCCGCGAGGAATGCTTGGACCGTCAAGCCGATGGGTCCATCCTGTTCTACGGCGCCCACTTCACGATGGACGGAGCCCTTTCAGCCGCACACATGGGTGGATTCGTCCACCTGAATGAAGATGCCGCGAAGGCTGAGACGGCTCGCCGATGCGGGGCTCCCGTTCGAACAGCGGGAGAGATCCTCACCGAGTCAACCCCCGTGGGTGGGAACCGACGCAACACCTTGTTCAACCTCGAACAGGTACACACGTGGATCAGTGGGTGGAAATCATCTCCAACTCACAACGCGGCCATGATGCGCCCCGATTGGGACGCTATCGGTGTGAATGTGCGTAACTCTGACCTGTCCGGAACGTACATCGCGACGGTGACGTTCAAGAGGTAGTAAGACACTCGCTCTGGCTTGTGCGGCTGTGAGAGTTCTTTCGTCGCATAAGTCAGGTCATGAGCGATGCCCCTTCGAACGTCCCACCGAAGAGCCCCTTCGGTACGTCGTTCCCCTCCCCTGACGAGGTAGACCCGAACCTCGCGCGCCGCGCCGAGGCAGAACGCCAACGTGACCGTGACGCCAACGCGCTCGCCGAGTCGATCCTGTCCGGCGAGCAGCCCAACTTCGGTCAGCCGCCCTTATGGGCTGGACCTCCGATAACTAGAAGTTATCAACGGCTTCCGGCGCCCAGGATGAAGCGACCTGCCCCGATGTTCCAGACCCCCGTAACAGCACACCCGTGCGTCCAGAGACAAGAGCACTGCAGTCGCGCAGGCACATTCCGCACACCGTCAGCAACGCCATGCGTGGTGGCGCCAGCGAGATTCGCCGTATGGTGACTGCAAGTGGCATGTGGGATCGAACTAGGGAATCGACCAGTGATCGAGGTACGAGGATGACGGGCCGGCGTCGCGACTCGTGGAACGACGGGCGAGAGACATCCCCGCCCCGTCGGCGAAGCCCGATGGCCGAGGCGACTGGTCCGTTCTACAACATTGCTGGCCTCGAGCGTTGGCTCGACATCTCCCAAGAGGCGATAGACCACCGAGTCAGCACGGGCCAACTCCTCATGTGCGTTACGTCTGACAACCACCGGCGGTTCCCCACATGGCAGTTCGACGCCGCAGGAAACGTTCACCGAGGCATCCCCGAGGTCATCGGGATCTTTCGAGAGATTGGCCTTCACGGGGGTTGGAGCGTCGCCAAGTGGCTCAATGTCCCGAACGCGGACTTGAGTGACGACGTAGCCTCGCGACTCTTGGCAGCGGGGGAAGTCGAGCGCGTCATCAACGCTGCTCGCCGTAGCGCGGCACGGCTGAGCCCCTAAGCCCAGTTCGTGCAGCAGACCCGCCGTCAGGCTCCTGGCAACCTGCCCGCCCGCACAGGAACGCGTCTGCTTCACAGCCGTACGACCGAACGGCGCCAAACGCAAAGCCCGATCGAACGCGACGAACAAAGTCGAGGCCAACGCGCTTCGAGCCCGGTTGCGCATCTTGACTTCAGGAGGCGCTGGAGCGACGATCGACCGTCTTCAGATCGGAGACCTGGCGCCGCCGAGACATCCGGCTCCGGCTCCCTCACCGGTGGGTCTCGCCAGTTAACCGGGAGCGGGGGTGGCAGATGCGTAGACCAAGCACGTCCAGCGCGAGCGGGTGCGGTTATGAACAGTGAACGCCCCCGGTACCTGAGCATCGACGATCTCGCGAATGAGCTCCAGATACCGAAGAAAACCATTTACAACTGGCGATCCGTTCGACCTCAACTCGGCCCGCGAGGCTTCCAAGTGGGTAGGCATGTGCGGTTCCGCCGAGAAGATGTCGACCGCTGGGTCGAGGGCCTCCTGGGGGATCCCGAAACGTAGCCCACTCTCATCAGTTACCGGTCGTTGACCCAAGAGGATTCGTCGTTACGAGTGAGTATCTGGTGAGAACGGCCAGTTACGAATTTCGCGACACAGGAAAACATTGAAATAGCAGTGATTTTCGAGTAGCGGCTGTGCGACCCCCTGACCCCCAGTCAGGTGCGCTACCAAGCTGCGCTACAGCCCGTGACAACTCTCCGATCCTACCCCACGCCTCGCCGACTCCCGCTACGGACCCCGCACCGTGGTGGCCGTTCTCACTGGACCATCCGCCGAGCCGGGTGGATAGTGAGGTGTCCGACGGAAGGAACTCCATGACCCCCAGAATGACCGCCGTTGTCGCGGCGCTCGCCGCGTTCATGGTCGCACTCGCGCCCGGCGCGGCCGAGGCCAGGACGAAGCCGAAGGTCGAGCTGTCCTTCCACATCGCCAAGGTCACGCTGGGCTCCCAGTCGATGTTCGCCGGACGGGTCGGCTCGAAGAAGGCCATCGGGGCCAAGGTCGCCCTGCAGCGGAAGACGGCCAAGGGCTGGCGAACCGTCAAGACCACCAAGGTCGATCGGTGGTCAAGGTACTCCGCCACCGTCCGGGTCACCGCGAGGAAGTCCACGTACCGCGTCAAGCTCCATGCCACGAAGAAGGTGAGGACTGCGTACTCGCGCCGCGTCATCGTGAGGGCGGCGAAGGCACGCACCGAGGGTGAGAAGGCGCGCGCCATCATCGAGCGCGACGTCAACGCGTACCGCAAGAAGCACGGGCGCGGCCCGATCGCGCTGATCCCTTCGCTCAACCGCAGTGCCCAGCTCTGGGTCAGGGACCTCGCCGTCGCGGCGCCGGATCCTCAGCCGCACGACTACATCCCTGACGGCGTCACCTTGCGTGCCGCGCACGAAAGCGCCGAATCCGGAGCGCGCGGTCGGATCGCCGCCTGGCGGGCGGACCGGCCGACACGACGGGCTCTCCTCACCGGGAACGCGCTGTTCGGAGCTGGTTACGTGGCGTCGCGGGACTGGATCTCCTTCGTCGCCGTGACTCCGTGGTACGAGGAGCCGTACGGGGGCTGACCCAGCGCAAGGGCCCTGGTGCGCACACACTGGAGACATGGCCGTCATCGAGAACTCCAAGGTCGCCGTCATCGGAGCCGGCAGTGTGGGCACCGCGATCGCGTACGCCTGCCTGATCCGTCGATCGGCGCGCACCATCGCGCTGTACGACGTGAACCAGGCGAAGGTCGAGGCAGAGGTCCTCGATCTGCAGCATGGTGCGCTCTACACGGGCAGCAGCCAGATCATTGGCGGCGCCGACCCCTCCGTGGTCGCCGGCGCGCATCTCGTGGTGATCACGGCGGGCGCGAAGCAGGACCCGGGCCAGTCGCGCATCGACTTGGCGGGGACGAACGTCCGGATCCTCGAGAGCCTGCTGCCCGTCCTGATGGAGCAGGCCCCGAATGCCGTCTACATGCTGGTGACCAACCCATGCGACGTCCTGACCGTGGCCGCCCAGCAGATCACGGGACTTCCCGACGAGCGGGTGATGGCGTCGGGCACCGTGCTCGACACCTCACGACTTCGCCAATTGCTCGCCACCCGCGCGGGTATCGCGCCCAACAGCGTCCACGCCGACATCGTCGGTGAGCACGGCGACACCGAGTTCGCCCTCTGGTCCCAGGCACGCATCGGCCCCGTGCCCATCCTGGACTGGCAGCCCTCCAGCACCGCCCCCGAACGTCGCCCCTTCACCCACGCCGAGCTCGACGAGATCGCCGACACCGTCCGCAACGCGGCGTACAAGGTCATCGAGGGCAAGGGGGCCACCAACTACGCGATCGGCATCTCGGCTGCCCGCATCGTCGAGGCGATCCTCAACGACGAGAACGCCGTCCTGCCGGTGAGCATCGTCCACCGCGGCCACCACGGCATCGACGGCGTCGCCCTGTCCCTACCGAGTGTCGTGAACTCCCGCGGCGTCGCCCAGGTCCTCGACGTGCGCATGTCGGCGCAGGAGGATCGGCACCTGCACGCCTCGGCCGAGGCACTGAAGAAGGTCCAGGAGGACCTCGGAATCTGACGCGCCCGTCGGTGGTGCAACGGCCCCGAGGCAGTGTCGGAGGTCCTTCGTAGGTTGTCTGCATGGACACCTCGACCACCCTGATGCTGCATCACGCGGCCCGGGTGCAGGCGCGTGCGGAGTACGCGACGTGGTCGATGATCCTGGCCGCACACACGCTCGGCACCGACGAGGTCGATGCACAGGACGCGCCGCCGATCGGCAAGGAACTCGGCCGCCGCGAGGTCACCCTCGAGATCGCCCAAGCCCTCCACGTCACCGAGAACCGCGTGTGGGCCATCGTCAACGACGCCCGCACCGTGCGCGATCGAGCGCCCCGGGTCTGGATCGCCTTCCATGACGGCTCCCTCGATGCCGCACGCGTCTCCCAGATCGCCGCCACCATCGACCGGTTGACCGCGACCGCCTCGGTCGAGGCACTCGACGCCAGTGTGGTCTCCTACGCCACCACCCACACGGTGGGAGAGCTGCGCAGCTGGCTGAATCGCATGCGCGCCCGGCTCGAGCCGGCCGAGGTCCAGGCCGAGGCCGACCAGGCAGTCGAGACACGCCGGGTCGACATCAACCACAACGGCGACGGCACGTCCTGGTTGTCCGCACTGCTCCCCACGCCTGTCGCGATCGCGGCCGGTGAACGTCTGCGTCGCGCTGCCAAGGCGTTGCCGAAGTACAACCCCGACACGGGCGACCGCGACCGCCGCACTCGCGACCAGAAGCAGGCCGACCTCGTCGGGCACTGGCTCACGTCGTGCACCGGCACCGAGACGCAGATCCACGCCGAGATCGCCATCGCGATCGATGCCGCCGACCTGGTCGGCCTCACCGACGGCCCCGGGATCACCCGCGACGGCGAGCATCCGGTCCCGCCCGAGTGGGTCCGTGAACTGGCCGCCTCTGACACCACCCTCTTCCGCCGCCTCGTGCTCGACCCCGTGGGCAACGTCCTCGACACCACGGCGCTGGGGTATCAACCGCCCGGCGCGCTCCGGGCCGCGCTGCACTGGCGTGACGGCACCTGCCGCGTCGCGGGTTGCCGGGCACCGGCATCAGAGACCGACCTCGACCACGAGCTCGCCTACGACCGAGGGGGCGGCACGACCGCGGCGAACCTGCGTTGCCTGTGCCGCAAACACCACAACATGAAGTCGCACGGACGACTGCCCGAGAAGTACATCGCACCGCCGATCGAGCATCGCGAACGATGGCACCTGCCCTCGCCCCTGGTGATCGAGGTCGACCTGTGCGCCGGCTAGTCGAGCCGGTTCGTCTCGTCCCCGTCGTTGACCCGAACGGTGAACCCGTCCTCCTCCAGGCGGCTCTTCGCCTCCAAGGCCATGCGGCGACCGACGTCGCTGACCTCGCCGACCCGCGAGATCTCCAGGACGACCGTCTCCGTCTCGGGTGGCTCGGCCAGCAGGCGCCGGAAGAGCGACTCGGCACTCGAGAAGAGCAGATCGCCGGTCAGCACGTACACGGTCTCGTCATCGTCGACCCTGACCTCCGCCAGCGCCGATCGCGACGGTCGGCCGGGGTTCATCAGATGCATGCCCATGTCGCTCGAGAGCTTGCGCATCATCTGCACACCCACGGTGCTGGTGCCGTGGTCGTCCAGGCCGGGCGAGAAGACAGCCACACCGACCTGTCCGGGCAGCACCCCGATGATCCCGCCGGACACGCCGCTCTTGGCCGGGATGCCGACCGAGGCCAGCCAGTCCCCCGCGTCGTCGTACATGCCGCACGTCGCCATGACGCTGAGCACCTGGATGGCGGTCTGCTCGGCCATCAGCCGCTCACCGGAGTCGGGGTGCACTCCCCCGTTCGCCAGCACGGACGCCATCGTCGAGAGGTCGCGGACGTCCACCGAGAGCGCACACTGGCGCAGGTAGTGGTCGACCGCCTCCACCGGGTCGTCGATGATCTCGTAGGCGGCCAGCAGGTGCGCCAGGGCGAGGTTGCGATGCGCGTCGTCCATCTCGGACTCGAACACCGCCTCGTCCATCTCCAGCTCGCGGCCGGCCAGCTTCGAGGCGAACTCGGCGAACGTCTCGAACGATCCGATGAGCCCGGCGGTGGCGATCGCGCCGGCGTTGATCATCGGGTTGTGCGGACGCCCGGTCTCCGAATCCAGCGAGATCTCGTTGAACGCCTCACCGGAGGGCTCCACGTCGATCTTGTCGTGCACGGCCTCCCAGCCCAGCCGCTCGATCGCCAGGGCGTACGCGAACGGCTTCGACATCGACTGGATGGTGAAGCGCTGCTCCACATCGCCGGCCGCATGGTGGGAGTCGTCGATCGTCGTGATCGCGATGGCCGCCGGTTCGGAGTCGTCCTGGGCGCAGTCGCGCAGGACCGCGTCGAGATACTCCGGAACCGGCGACCGCATCAGCGGCGCTCGCGCTTCTTGCGGGGGCGCTGGGTCAGGTGGATCGGGCTGCCCACGAAGCCGAACTCCTCGCGCAGGCGGCGCTCGATGAATCGCAGGTAGCCCGCCTCGAGCTTGCCCGAGGTGAACAGCACGAAGGTCGGCGGCGCGGTGGAGGCCTGCGTGCCGAACAGGATCTTCGGCTGCTTGCCGCCACGCACGGGGTGCGGGTGCTCGGCCACGAGGCGGCCGAGGAACGAGTTGAGCGCACCGGTGGACACGCGGGTCTCCCAGCCCTCGAGGGCGGCGTCGAGCGCCTTCACGAGGCGGTCGATGTGCCAGCCGGTGCGGGCCGCCACGTTGATGCGCGGCGCCCACGGGATCTGCACGAGGTCGCGCTCGATCTCGCGCTCGAGGTAGAAGCGGCGCTCGTCGTCGACGAGGTCCCACTTGTTGAAGGCCAGCACGACGGCGCGGCCGGTCTCCTCGATCGAGTTGATGATCCGCAGGTCCTGCTCGCTGATGGACTCGCTGGCGTCGATCACCATGACGCAGACCTCGGCGCGCTCGATCGCGGCGGAGGTGCGCAGGCTGGCGTAGTACTCGTGACCCGTCGCGGTCTTCACGCGCTTGCGGATGCCGGCGGTGTCGATGAAGGTCCACACGCGGCCGCCGAGCTCGACCAGCTCGTCGACGGGGTCGACGGTCGTGCCCGAGACGTTGTCGACGACGACGCGGTCCTCACCGGCGAACTTGTTCAGCAGGCTGGACTTGCCCACGTTCGGCTTGCCGACGATCGCGACCCGGCGCGGGCCGCGGGGGGCGTCGAAGTCCTCCTTCGGGGCCTCGGGCAGCGCGTCGAGGATCGCGTCGAGCATGTCGCCGCTGCCACGGCCGTGCAGGGCCGAGACGGCGTACGGCTCGCCGAGTCCGAGGTTCCACAGCGAGGCCGCCTCGAGTTCGCCCTTCTGGTCGTCGACCTTGTTGGCGGCCAGCACGACCGGCTTGCCGGAGGCGCGCAGCAGCTTGACGACCTTGTCGTCGATGTCGGTGGCGCCGACCGTGGCGTCGACGACGAACAAGATGGCGTCGGCGACGGCGATCGCGACCTCGGCCTGGGCGGCGATGCGCTCGGCCATGCCCTTGGCGTCGGGGTCCCAGCCGCCGGTGTCGACGACCGTGAAGGAACGGCCGTTCCAGATCGCGTCGTAGGGGACGCGGTCGCGGGTCACGCCGGGAACGTCCTCCACGACGGCTTCGCGGCGACCGATGATGCGGTTGACGAGAGTCGACTTACCGACATTGGGACGGCCGATGACGGCGAGAACAGGCTGGGTGGACACCACCCCAGCCTATCGGGGCGGTGTGAACGTCGTGGAGGCGAACTGGGCCGAGTACAACCGTTGGTACGCACCCTCGGCCGCGATGAGCTCGTCGTGGGTCCCCTGCTCGACGATCCGGCCCTGTTCCATGACCACGATCAGGTCCGCGTCGCGGATGGTCGAGAGCCGGTGCGCCACCACGAAACTGGTGCGACCGGAGCGAAGATCGTTCATCGCCGCCTGCACCAGCGCCTCGGTGCGGGTGTCCACCGAACTGGTCGCCTCGTCCAGCACGAGGATCGCCGGATCAGCCAGGAACGCGCGGGCGATCGTGAGCAACTGCCGCTGACCGGCGCTCACTCCCCCGCCGTCGTCGGTGATCACGGTGTCGTAGCCGTCGGGCAGGGTGCGCACGAAGTGGTCGACCGAGGCGGCCTTCGCGGCGGCCAGGATCTGCTCCTCCGTGGGGTCGTCGGCGCCGTAGGCGATGTTCTCGCGGATCGTCCCCGAGAAGAGCCACGTGTCCTGCAGCACGACCCCGAAGTCGTCACGCAGCTCGCGGCGGCTCATCTCGGCGATGTCGACACCGTCGAGCGTGATGCGCCCGGCGTCGACGTCGTAGAAGCGCAGCACGAGGTTGGTCAGCGTCGTCTTGCCCGCGCCCGTGGGACCCACGATCGCGACCGTCTGACCCGGCTCGGCGACCAACGACAGGTCCTCGATCAGCGGCTCGTCGCTGTACGAGAAGTCGACGTGGTCGAACACGACGCGGCCGCGCAGCGGATCGGGCGCCGGGGCGTCCTCGCGGTCGGGGCGCTCGCGCTCCTCGTCGAGGAAGGCGAAGACGCGCTCGGCCGAGGCCATCCCCGACTGCAGCAGGTTCACCATCGCGGCCACCTGTGTCAGGGGTTGGGTGAACTGGCGCGAGTACTGGATGAACGCCTGCACCGAGCCCAGCGACAACGATCCGGAGGCGACGCGCAGACCGCCCACGACGGCGACCAGCACGTAGTTGAGGTTGGAGACGAACATCATCAAGGGCTGGATGACGCCGGAGATGAACTGCGCGCGGAACGCGGCCCCGAACAACGCATCGTTGGTGGTGGCGAACTCCTCCTCGGCGGCCTGCTGACGCCCGAAGACCTTGACGACCTCGTGACCGGTGAACGACTCCTCGACGATCGCGTTGAGCCGTCCGGTCTGCGTCCACTGGGCCACGAACTGCGGCTGCGAGCGCTTCATCACCGCACCGGTGATGACCAGCGCGACCGGGATCGTCACCAGCGCGATGATCGTCAGCAGCGGCGAGATCCAGAACATCATCGCCAGGGTGCCGATGACCATGAGAATGCTCGTGATCATCTGGCTCAGCGTCTGCTGCAGCGACTGGGCCAGGTTGTCCAGGTCGTTCGTGGTCCGCGACATGATCTCGCCGCGCTCCTGGCCGTCCAGGTGCGCCAGCGGTAGGTGATTCAACTGGTCCTCGACGTCGTTGCGCAGGTCGGCGACCATGCGTTGAACGACCGTGGTGGCCAGGACGCCCTGCAGCCACATGAACAGCGACGACACCAGGTAGATCACGGCGACGATCGCCAGGACCGTGCCCAGCTCGCGCATGTCGATCCCCTCGCCCGGGCGCAGGTCCAGCGCTCCGACGAGCTCGGCCAGCTGGTCCTGCCCGTCGGCACGCAGGGACGCGACCGCCTCGGCCTTCGTCATGCCCTCGGGGAACCGGCTCGAGATGAAGCCGTCGAAGATGATGTCCGTCGCGTGACCGAGCACCTTGGGCCCGATGACCGAGAGCGTCACACCGATCAGTCCGAAGAGGCCCAGCGAGAGCACCATCGTGCGATCGAGCAACAGTCGGCGGAAGACCCGGCCGGACGTCGCACGGAAGTTGTTCGCCTTCGCCGGCTTCTGCGGCGACCCGTGCCAGCTCATCGGGCCTCCTCCGGCGAGAGCTGCGACAGGACGATCTCGCGGTAGACCTCACAGTCGTCCATGAGCTCGTCGTGCGTGCCCGTGCCGACGACGCGACCCTCGTCGAGGACCACGATGCGCTCGGCCTGACGGATCGTGCTGATCCGCTGGGCGACGATCAGCACGGCCGCGTCGGCCGTCACCGGCTTGAGCGCGGAGCGGAGGGCGGCGTCCGTGGCGTAGTCCAGGGCCGAGAACGAGTCGTCGAATAGGTAGATCCGCGGTCGCTTCACCACGGCCCGGGCGATCGCGAGGCGCTGACGCTGGCCGCCGGAGAAGTTCGAGCCGCCCTGGGACACCGACGACTCCAGGCCGTCGGGCATCGCGCGCACGAAGTCCTCGGCCTGGGCGATCCGCAGCGCGTCCCACAGCTCGTCGTCGGTGGCGTCGGCGCGGCCGAACCGCAGGTTGTCCGCGATGGTGCCGCTGAACAGCAGCGCCTTCTGCGGCACGAGTCCGACCGCCCGCCACACGTCGGCGGGTCGCACGTCGCGGATGTCGAGGCCGTCGATCAGGACCCGTCCGGCCGTGACGTCGAACAGCCGCGCGACGAGGCCCAGCACGGTCGTCTTGCCGCTGCCGGTCGACCCGACGATCGCGGTGGTCTGGCCCGGGCGGGCGATGAAGGACACGTCCTCGACCACGGCGTGCTCGGCGCCCGGGTAGGCGAACGCCGCACCCTCGACGTCGACGCGCCCACCGACGAGGTCGACGCTCGGGACCTCGGGATCGAGGTCGATCGCGGGCTCGGTGCTCAGGACCTCGGTGATGCGCTCGGCCGAGACCTCCGAGCGCGGCCACAGCATGAACATGAAGGTCGCCATCATGACGGCCATCAGGGTCTGGATCAGGTACTGCTGGAACGCCGTCAGCTGACCGATCTGCAGGTCCCCTGCGCCCACCCGCGAGCCGCCCCACCACAGCACCAGGACGACCGAGAGATTCATGATTCCCATCAGCAGAGGAAAGAACGAGGACATGAGCCGACCGGCGCCGACGGCGACCTGGCGGTTCAGCTCGTTGGCCTCGGCGAAGCGGGCGGCCTCCTGGTCCTCACGCACGAACGCGCGCACGACACGTACGCCGGTGATCTGCTCGCGCATGATCTGGTTCAGGGTGTCGATCCGGACCTGCATCAGCCGGAAGAGCGGCCGCATCCGGGCGATGATCAGGCCCAACGAGATCGCCAGCACCGGCAGCACGATGAGGAAGACGCCCGACAGCGGCACGTCCTCGCGCAACGCCAGCACCAGCCCGCCGATGCCGGTGATCGGCGCGGCGACCATCATCGTCAGGCCCATGAAGAGCAGCAGTTGGACCTGCTGGACGTCGTTGGTGTTCCGGGTGATGAGCGTCGGCGGTCCGAACGAGGCGACCTCGCGGCTGCCGAACGACTGCACCTTGCCGAAGACCTCGCGGCGCAGGTCCCGGCCGACCGCCATCGCCACCCGCGAACCGACGAAGACGGCCACCACGTTGCACACGACCTGCAGCACCGTCACGCCCAGCATCAGGCCACCGACCTGCCAGATGTGCCCGACGTCGCCCTGGGCCACGCCCTCGTCGATGATGTCGGCGTTCAGGCCGGGCAGGTAGAGCGTGGCGACGGTCTGGATCAACTGGAAGAGGCAGACCACCAGGATTGACACCCGGTAGGGGCGCAGGTGGTGGCGCAGGAGCGCGATCAGCACGTGGTCACACTACGAGGCTCAACAACATGACGAACGCCAGTCCCGACACCGAGAGCACCGTCTCCATGAGAGACCACGTCTTGATCGTCTGGCCCACGGTCATGCCGAAGTACTCCTTGACCAACCAGAAGCCCGCGTCGTTGACATGGCTGAAGAAGACCGATCCGGCACCGATCGCCAGCACCATGAGCGAGGTCTCGGGGGTGCTGAGCCCTTCGGCGAGCGGCACCATGATGCCCGCGGCGGTCACCGTGGCCACGGTCGCCGAGCCGGTGGCGAGCCGGATCAGCACGGCCACGAGCCAGGCCACCAGCAGCACCGAGAGATCCGTCCCCTCGACCCACTCCGCGATCACGTCGGCGATGCCGGTGTCGACGAGCGTCTGCTTGAAGCCGCCGCCGGCGCCGACGATGAACACGATGCCCGCGATCGGGCCCAGGGAGTTGGCGACACTGTCGTTGATGCTCTGCCAGCTCATCCGGCCGCCCTTGCCGAACGTGAACAGGGCGACCAGGACCGAGATCAGCAGCGCGATCAGCGGCGTGCCGATGAAGTCGAGCGCCGCGCGAACGGTGCCCTGGGCGTCGACGATGTCCGCGACGGTCTTGGCCAGCATCAGCACGACGGGCAGCAGGACGGTGGCCAGCGTGATGGCGAACGAGGGACGGTCCTCTGCTTTGCGCGGCTCCTCGGCCTCGAACAGCGTCGGCGTCGGGACGTCGACCCAGCGGGTCGCGAGTTGGGCGAACAGAGGGCCCGCCACGATGATCGTCGGGATCGCCACCAGGACACCCAGGCCGAGGGTCAGGCCGAGGTCGGCCCCCAGCGCGTCCACCGCGATCAGCGGACCCGGGTGCGGGGGCACGAAGCCGTGCATCGCCGACAGGCCGGCCAGCGCGGGGATTCCCAACGCGATCAGCGACTGACCCGATCGGCGCGCGACCAGGAAGATGACCGGCATCAGGAGCACGAGGCCGATCTCGAAGAACATCGGCAGGCCGATGATCGCTCCGATCGCGGCCATCGCCCAGGGCAGCAGCTTCTCGGGCGACTTGCCGATGATCGTGTCGACGACCTGGTCCGCTCCCCCGGAGTCGGCCAGCAGCTTGCCGAACATCGCGCCCAGCGCGATCAGCATGCCCACTCCGGCGACGGTCGACCCGACACCGGCGCTGAAGCTCTCGACCGTGTCGGTCAGCGACATGCCGGCCGCGGCGCCCACCACGAGCGAGCCGAGCGTCAGACTCAGGAACGGGTGCAGCTTGGCCACCGTGATCAGCACGACGATGACGGTGATGCCCAGCAGCGCCGCCAGAATCAGTTGGGTCGAGTCACTCATGCCGGTCCTCCTGGCTGCGCAGCCAGACCAGGAACGCCGCAGCGATCCGATCGGGCGTCTCCGTGACGTCGAAGACGACGCCGTTCTCGTCGGCCTCGAGCGGCTCGAGGGTGGCCTCCTGGGACTCCAGCAGCGACACGGGCATGAAGTGGTCGCGCGCCTCCATGCGCGACTGGATCAGCGCGTGGTCGCCGACGAGGTGCAGGAAGACGGTGCGGGGCGCGTGCTGGGTCAGCACCTCGCGGTAGACCCGGCGCAGGGCCGAGCAGCTCACCACGCCGCCGGTCGCGTCGTGATCGGCCAGCCACTGGCCGATCAACTCGAGCCAGGGCCAGCGGTCCTCGTCGGTGAGCGCCTGGCCGGCCGACATCTTCTCGATGTTGGCCTTCGGGTGGTAATCGTCTCCGTCGGCGTACGGGACACCGGCACGGTCGGCGACGGCATGACCGACCGCCGATTTCCCGACCCCGGAGATCCCCATCACCACGACCAGGACCGGTTTCATGGCCAGAACCTTACGCCGCAACGCGGCGACCGTCGCGTCAGAGCAGGTCGCGCAGTTCCTTGGGCAACTCGAAGTCGTCGGCGGAGTTGGCGTCGAACCCGAACGCGCCCGCACCGGCGGGCTTGGTCGGTTCGGCCTTGGCCGCGGCGGCGCGCTTGGCGGGATTGCCCGACACGCGCTTGCCCTTCTTCTTGTTGGCCTGCTTCGGCTGCTTGGCGCCGGCGCGCTTGCCCGCACCCATGCCGGGCATCCCGGGCATGCCACCCATACCGGGCATGCCGGGCATTCCGCCGCCCTTGGCCATGCGCTGCATCATCTTGGCCGCCTCGAAGAAGCGGGTGACCAGCTGGTTGACGTCGCTGACCTGCGTGCCCGAGCCGCGGGCGATCCGGGCGCGGCGCGAACCGTCGATGATCTTGGGATTGTCGCGCTCGGCGGGCGTCATCGAGCGGATGATCGCCTTGATCTTGTCGATGTCCTTCTCGTCGAAGTTCGCGAGCTGGTCCTTGAACTGACCCATGCCCGGGAGCATCCCGAGCATCTTGGTCATCGACCCCATCTTCGACAGGGCCTCCATCTGCTGGAGGAAGTCGGCCAGCGTGAACGACCCGCCGGCGACCTTCTCGGCCGCGGCGGCCGCCTGCTCGGCGTCCATGACCTTCTCGGCCTGCTCGATGAGCGTCATGACGTCGCCCATGTCGAGGATGCGCGAGGCCATGCGGTCGGGGTGGAAGACGTCGAACTCGTCGAGCTTCTCGCCCGTGGAGGCGAACATGATCGGCCGGCCGGTGACCGAGCGGACCGACAGCGCGGCACCGCCGCGGGCGTCGCCGTCGAGCTTCGACAGGACGACACCGGTGAAGTCGACGCCCTCGAGGAAGGCCTCGGCCGTGCCGACCGCGTCCTGGCCGATCATCGCGTCGATGACGAACAGCACCTCGTCGGGCTGCGTGGCGTCGCGGATGTCCCGGGCCTGCTTCATCAGGTCGGCGTCGATCGCCAGGCGGCCGGCGGTGTCGATGACGACGACGTCGTGCAGCGTGCGCTTGGCCTCGGTGATGGCGTCGCGCGCGACCTGGACCGGGTCGCCGATGCTCTGGGTGCCCGAGGTGGTCTGGACCCCGCCGACGTTGCCGGCCTCGGGCGCGAAGACGGTGACCCCGGCCTGGTCGCCGACGACCTTCAACTGGGTGACGGCGTTGGGGCGCTGCAGGTCGGCCGCGACCAGCATGGGCGAGTGGCCCTGGGCCTTGAGCCAGCGACCCAGCTTGCCCGCGAGGGTCGTCTTGCCCGCGCCCTGGAGGCCGGCCAGCATGATGACGGTCGGCGGGTTCTTGGCGAAGCGGATGCGACGCGTCTCGCCACCGAGGATGCGCACGAGCTCGTCGTTGACGATCTTGATGACCTGCTGCGCCGGGTTGAGCGCCTGGCTCACCTCGGCGCCGCGGGCGCGCTCCTTGACGTTGGAGATGAACTCGCGCACGACCGGCACGGCGACATCGGCGTCGAGCAGAGCGACGCGGATCTCGCGGGCGACCGCGTCGATGTCGGCGTCGGACAGCTTGCCCTTGCCGCGGAGTCCCTTGAATGCCGACTGGAGCCGGTCCTGCAGCGAATCGAACATAGGTCCCCAGAGTAGCCGAGCACTCGTCAGGACAGGGCGTCGCTCACCGCCTGGCGCAACACCTGCGCCGCTTCGTCCGTCAGGGCCCGGTTGTCGTCGTCCGTCGCGTAGAAGACGTCGCGGGCCTCGTCGCCGTAGGTCGACAGGTGCGCCGAGCGGATGTGGTGCCCCAGCGACGCGATCGTGTGACACACCGTCCACACCAGACCCCGGCGATCCAGCGTGCGCACCTGCACCAGGGTGGCGGACTGCTCGGAGGTGTCCAGCACGCTGACGCGCGGCTCGTACTCGTCGCGTTCGAGGCGATAGGCGAGACGCTGCGACAGGTCCATCCGGCCCTCGAGCACGGGCTTCAGCCGTTGGGTGAGCGCCGCCGTGTCGACCTGGGGCCGGGAGACCTCCCACAATGTCGCCGCCACGCTGCCGATCGTGACGCTGCGACAGGACCGGATGTTCAGCCCGGCGACCGTCAGCCCACCGGCCAGGTCCGCGAGCATGCCGCGGCGATCGGCCGAGACGATGGTGATGAGCGAGCCGTCGTGGTGCGGCTGAGCGGTCACGATGAGCTCGTCGGGGGCCACGGACTGGATCTGCGGGACCGGGACGTGCGCCGGCCAGCCGGCATACTCCACCTCCTCGACAGGCGCCCGCCCGCAGAGCTGGTCGCGGACCTTGCCGACGAGCCCTTCGATCAGGCTCCGGCGCCAATCGCTCCACGCCCCGGCGCTGGTGGCTCGAGCGTCGCAGGCCGTCAGGGCGGCCAGCAGGTCCAGCGCGCCCTCGTCCGCGATGAACTCGGCGACGTTGGCCGCCGTGACGGGGTCCTCGATGTCGCGCCGGGTCGCGATCGTGGGCAGCAACAGGTGCCGCCGGACCAGCCAGCCGACCGTCCGCGCGTCCTCGTCGTCGAAGCCCCAGCGCCGCGCGATGGCCACGGCCATCGGCTCGCCCACCTCGCTGTGATCGCCCTCGACTCCCTTGCCGATGTCGTGCAGGAGGCACGCCACCGCCAGCAGGTCCGGACGAGCGACGTCGCGGTTGAGCTCGTCGGCGTTCACGACCGCCTCGAGACTGTGGCGGTCGACGGTGAACCGGTGGATCGGCGACGACGAGCCCCGCAGCCGGATGCCCGCCCACTCGGGACAGAAGGAGTCGATCAGGCCGGCGAAGTCCAGTTGCAGCCACACCGGCACCAGGCGGCGGCCCGCCGTCAGCCACTCCAGCAGCCAGCGGTGGGTCGACGGCGGCATCGGCTCGTCGGGCCACCGGATGTCGCGGGCCAGCCGGTCCAGCGACGCCTGGTTGATCGGCAGGTTGCGCCGCGCCGACGAGGTCGCGACCCGGAACAGCAGCTCGGGATCCTCGGCCGGCTTGGCGTCCGCCGTCAACACGATCTCACCGTCGAGGAGGCCCACGCCCGGAACGATCCGCTCGATCACCGGGCCTCGGCTGCCGACCGAGCGGTGCGGGTCGCGGTCGAGCTCGTCGAGGCGGCGCCACGCACGCGCCACCAGGTGGTCGATCCGGCGGCCCAGGTCCCGGACGTGGACGTCGAGGTCCACGGGCGACCGGTCCAGCCGAGCGGCGATGTCCGGCACCAGCTCGGGCAGCAGCTTGTCGGAGCGGCGCCCGCCGACCTCGTGCAGCAGGTCGCGGACGTCGAGGAGCTCGTCGGTCAGCTGGGACACCTCGTGGGTGGGCACGTCGACCAGCCAGGTGGCCGCGATCGCCTTCAGCAGCACGGTGTCGCGCAGCCCTCCGCCGGAGTTCTTCAGGTCGGGCACGGCCTCGTAGGCCAGTTGGCCCGAACGCTCGAGCCGGGCATCGCGGTCCTCTCGCACGGCGACCAACCGGCGGCGCGCCTCACGCCGCCAGCCGGCCAGCACCGTGGAGCGCATCGCGACGACCGCGCCGGCGTCCCCGGCCACGCAACGGGCGTCGATGACACCGACCGCCACGCGATGGTCGGTCGAGGCCAGGTGCTCGGCCTCGGTGATCGAGTGGACAGCATGGTCCAGGGGAACCTTCGCCTCCCACAACCGGCTCCACAGCTGCGCGGCGCGGGTGTCCACCTCGGCGGGATCGAGCTGGTCGGAATGGATCAGGACCACGTCGACGTCACTGTGCGGCGACAGCCGACCACGCCCGTAACCGCCGACGGCCGCCAGGGCCAGGCCGGTCTCGATGTCACCGGCCACTGCCGCGAACGCGTCGCGCAGCAGCCGGTCCATCTCCTCGGCCCGGCCCCGGCGGGCCAGGTCCAGCGTGGGGCTCAGAGTGCCGCTTCGTCCGTCTCGCCGGTGCGCACGCGCACGACGGAGTCCACCGGCATGACCCAGACCTTGCCGTCGCCGATCTTGCCCGTCTGGGCGGCCGAGACGATCGTCGAGACGACCCCCTCGACGTCGGCGTCGTCGACGACGACCTCCAGGCGGATCTTCGGAACCAGCGAGACGTCGTACTCGGCGCCGCGGTAGACCTCGGTGTGCCCCTTCTGCTGGCCGTAGCCGCTGGCCTCCGTGACGGTCATCCCGGCGACTCCCGAGGCGGCGAGCGCCTCGCGGACCTCTTCCCACTTGTGCGGCTTGATCACTGCGGTGACGAGCTTCATGCGTTCATTCTCCCGTTCTCAGAGGATCGTGCCGGAGGACCCGGCGATGTCGTAGGCGGATTCGCCGTGTTCGGAGAAGTCGATCCCGTTCGTGACCTCGTCCTCGTCCTCGACGCGCCAGCCGATCGTGTGCTTGATCGCCAGGGCGATCAGCGTGGTGAAGACGCCGGTCCAGATCACCGCGATGACCACGGCCATCGTCTGGTTGAACAGCGAATCGAAGCCGCCGCCGTAGAGGAGGCCGTCGATGCCACCGGGAGCCGACGAGGTGGACAGGAAGCCGATCAGGAGCGTACCGACGAGGCCGCCGACGAGGTGGACGCCCACGACGTCGAGCGAGTCGTCGAGGCCCCACCTGAACTTGAGCCCGACGGCCCAGGCGCACAGACCGCCCGAGATCGCACCGATCGCGATGGCGCCGACGATGTTGACCGCACCGGCGGCGGGGGTGATCGCGACCAGGCCCGCGACGATGCCAGAGGCCGCACCGAGCGAGGTCGCCTTGCCGTGCAGCAGCTTCTCGACCAGCAGCCAGGCCAGGATCGCGGCCATCGTGGCGACCGTGGTGTTCATGAAGGTGACACCGGTCTCGGTCATGAACTGAGCCGTCATCTCGGCGTCGGAGGCACCCTCGGCGAAGACGATGGAGCCGACGTTGAAGCCGTACCAGCCGAACCACAGCAGCGCCGCGCCCATCATCGTCAGCGGCAGGTTGTGCGGGCGCATCTGCTCACGCGGCCACCCGATGCGCTTGCCGATGATCAGGGCGAGGATGCCGCCCGCGATGCCGGCGTTGATGTGAACGACGGTGCCGCCGGCGTAGTCCTGCGCCGGGAAGTGCTCGTGGATGAAGCCCCCTCCCCACACCATGTGCGCGATCGGGAAGTACGAGAACGTGACCCACAGCGGCAGGAAGACCAGCCAGGCGGAGAACTTGACGCGGTCGGCGATCGCGCCCGAGATGAGGGCGGCGGTGATGATCGCGAAGGTCATCTGGAACGCGACGGAGATGTAGTCGCCCCACTCGACTCCCTCGAGGCCGAAGAGCTCGAAGGGATTGGCGAAGAAGCCGCCGGCGCTCTGCGTGCCGAACGACATCGACCAGCCCCACAGCACGTACACGAGGCCCACGACCGCCGCGGCGGCGTAGGACATCATCATCATGTTGAGCACTGATCGGGCTCGGGTCATGCCGCCGTAGAAGAGGGCGAGCGCGGGCACAGTCATGAGGAGCACCATGGCTGTGGCCATGAGCATCCAGGCGTAGTAACCATCCATGAGCGTCACTGTGGCGGACGTGGATTTCGCGGAACGGCGCCACCGGATTTCGTCTCCGTTTCGTGTTTCGGCGCAGATTTCACGAATGTTTCGTCAACCGGAGACGTCCGTACGGTAGACGCCGCGACAGCGGCGGGAGCTCAGTCGAGGAGGGCGTCGACGAAGTCCTCCGGCTCGAACGGAGCCAGATCGTCGGGGCCCTCCCCCAGGCCGACGAACTTCACCGGGACGCCCAGCTCGCGCTGGACGGCGATGACGATGCCGCCCTTGGCGGTGCCGTCGAGCTTGGTCAGGACGATGCCGGTGACGTCGACGACCTCACTGAACACGCGGGCCTGGGTGAGGCCGTTCTGGCCGGTGGTCGCGTCGATGACCAGCAGCACCTCGGTGACCGGGGCCTGCTTCTCGATGACGCGCTTGACCTTGCCGAGCTCGTCCATCAGGCCGGACTTGGTGTGCAGGCGGCCGGCCGTGTCGACCAGGACGACGTCGACACCGTCGGAGATGCCCTGCTTGACCGTCTCGAAGCCGACGCTGGCCGGATCGGCGCCCTCGTGACTGCGGACGACCGGCACGCCGACGCGCCCGCCCCAGGTCTCGAGCTGGTCGGCGGCCGCGGCGCGGAACGTGTCGGCCGCGCCGAGCAGCACGGAGCGGTCCTCGGCCACCAGGACACGCGCGAGGCGACCGACGGTCGTGGTCTTGCCGGTGCCGTTGACGCCGACCACCAGGACGACGCCGGGCTTGTCGTCGTCGCCGGTGGCGTGCAGGGTGCGGTCCAGGGAGGGGCCGACGAGGCCGAGCAGCTCCTCGCGGAGCACCGCCTTCGCGCGGGCGGGGTCCTTGGCGCCCTCCGCGGCCAGCCGGGCACGCAGGTTGGTGACGAGCTCGGTGGTGGGGCCGACGCCGACGTCGGCCGCCAGCAGGGTGTCCTCGATCTCCTCCCACTCGTCCTCGGTGAGGTCGCCACCGCCGAGCAGGGTCAGCAGGCCGCGACCCAGGCTGGACTGCGAGCGCGAGAGCCGCGAGCGCAGCCGTGCGAGCCGGCCCTGCGGGGTCTCGGGACGCTCGATGGTGGGCGTGGCCAGCGCGGGCTCGGCGACCGGCTCCTCCTCGAGGACACCGGCCTCGAGCTCCTCGACCTCGTCGAGGTCGACCTCGCGCAGCTCGGGATGCTCGATCTCCCGCTCGGTCAGCTCGTCCATGACGTCCGGCGGAGGCAGCTCCCGGTGCCGGCGCGCGACGAGATAGGCGATGCCGGCGCCGAGGACGACGACGGCCGCGGCGATCAGGACGACAAGCAGGACAAGGCTCTCGTTGGTCACGGGTCCACCCTAGACAGGGACCGCGTGGGTCACGACGGGCCTGTCGGCGGGTCGCACCTCGATCACCGACGCGAACCGCGCCAGCACGCTGGGGCTGTGGCTGATGACGACGAGACTGCGACCCCCCGGACCCGCCAGGGCGAGCACGTCGTCCATCAACGCCGCGGCCGTCGGAGCGTCCAGGTGCTCGGTCGGCTCGTCCAGCACCAGGACCCGGTGGTCGGCCAGCAGCAGCCGCGCCAGGCACAGACGCTGGCGCTCGCCCCCGGAGAGGCGCCCGCCGTGCTCGCCCACCGAGGTGTCGAGCCCTTGCGGCATGGCGTCGACCGCGGCCAGCAGCCCGGCGGACGCCAGAGCGGCACGCAGCCGGTCGTCGTCCGCGTCGGGGTCCGCGATCCGCAGGTTCTCGCGGACGGACGTGTCGAAGACGGCATCGTCCTGACCGAGGTAGCCCACCCGACGACGCACGTCGGCCGCGAGGATGTCGCGCGTCGGCACCCCGCCCAGCACGATGTCGCCCTGCCAGGTCGGCAGCAGCCGCGCCAGCGCGTAGGCGAGTGTCGACTTGCCGACCCCGCTGGGCCCGGTGACGGCGACGACCTCGCCCTCGCCCACGCGGAACGAGATCGGTGCGGTCACCGGCCCCTCCCAGCCGACGACGACGTCGTCCACGACGAGGTCGTAGGCGTCGGGCAGATCCGCGGGGCGTTCGGGATCCACGACCGGGTTCGACAGCGCGGCCAGTGCCGCCAGCCTCTCCCCCGCGGCCGCGATCTCGGGTCGGAGCCGCTCGGCCTCGGACCAACCGTCCCACGGCTCGACCAGCGCGATGGGCGCCAGGAGGATGACGCCGATGACGACGGGGTCGATCCCGGCCGACCACGCGGCCAGGAGGGCGACGGTCAGGCCGGCGACGGCCAGCACGATCGCCGAGCCCATCCCGGCGACGCTCGCACCGCCGGACTGTGCCGACTGCGCGTCCTGCGTGGCGGCCCGGGCCTTGGCGCGCGCCTCGTCGGCAGCACCGAACGCGACCAGCTCGCGGGCTGCGACCGCCGACGCCGCGACCTCGGCCGACAGTCGGCCCTGGGCCTCGGCCCGGCCGCTGCGGCGAGCCCCGACCAGCGGCACGAGGCGGCGCAAGGCGATCGCGCAGACGGCGACGCCGGCGAGGATCACGAGGCCGGAGCGCGCGTCGAGGACGCCCACCACGCCCACGACCACGAGGGTCGCCACGAGGCCGACCCACCACGGCACGCGCAGACGCAGCAGCCGGTCCTGCATCCGGGCGACATCGGCGACGACGCGGCTGACCAGGTCGCCCCGGCGCAGGCCGCCCAGACCGGCGGGAGCCGCACGGTCCAGAGCGACGTACGTCGTGACGCGCTGCTCGACCGCGTCGGCCAGAGCGACGTCGTGGGTCGCGAGCCGCTCGAGGTACCGCAGCACCGAGCGCGAGATGCCGAAGAAGCGCACCGAGACGATCGCGACCATGAGGTACAGGACCGGCGGCTGCTCGGCCGCGCGGACGATGAGCCAGGCCGAGGCCAGCAGCAGGCCGACGGCGGCCAGCTGGGCGGCGACTCCCATGGTGACGCCGTACGCCAGGCGCGCCCGGCGGGGATACGTGCGGCTCATGACGCGACCTCCACGACGCGATCGGCGGCGGCGACCGACTCGGGCCGGTGTGTCACCACCAGGACGGTTCCGCCCGAGGCACGCAGCGCCTCGAGCACCTGGGCCTCGTGGTGGGCGTCGAGCCCGGCGGTGGGCTCGTCCAGCAGGACCAGCCACGCTCCACGACGGCGGACCCGCAACAGGGCCCGGGCCACGGCGAGACGGCGACGCTCCCCCGCCGACAGGTCGGTCGTGCCTTCGCGGACGACCCGATCGAGATCCAGGTCCAGGCCGGCGTCCCGCGTCGCGGCGGCGATCTCGGCGCGATCGGCGCCGGGCTGGCCGAGGGCGACGTTGTCGGCGAGGGTGCCACCGACCAGATGCGGCGTCTGGGGCACCCAGGCGACGGACTCGCGCCACGCGGCCACGTCGAGGTCGGCCAGCGACGTGCCGCCGACGGTGACCTCACCGTCGTCCAGGCGCTCGAAGCCCAGCAGGACGTCCAACAGGGTCGACTTGCCGCCACCGGAGGGACCGACGACCGCGACGAACTCCCCCGGTGCGACGTGCAGGTCGTCCACGGCCAGCGACACGGCGGTGCGGCCGGGATGCGTCAGGCGGGCTCCCCGCACCGCGATCGGTGCAGGTGCCGTCGGCGGGGCGACGGTGCCGTGGTGGCGGTCGTGGTCGAGCAGGTCCAGCAGCTCGGCGGTCGCGGTGGCGCCCTCCGTGCTGTCGTGGAACATCATCCCGACCCGGCGCACCGGCAGGTACGCCTCCGGCGCCAGCAGCAGCACGAACATCGCGTCACGCAGGCCCAGTCCTCCGTCGACGACGCGCAGCCCCACGCTGACGGCCACGAGCGCGACCGAGATCGTCGAGATGAGCTCGAGGACGAGCGAGGACAGGAAGGCCAGCCGCAGGGCGCGCATCGTCTCGACGCGATGCCGGTCCCCGACCTCGCGGATGCCCTGCTCCTGGCGACGCCCGAACACCTTGAGCACGACCAGGCCGTCGAGCACGTCGGTGAAGTGCCGGGCGAGGCGCTCCATCGCGGCCCACCGGCGGGTGACCCGGTCCCGGGTCAGGACGCCGACGAGCCACATGAACAGCCCGATCAACGGCAGCGTCACCACGATGATGACGGCCGACAGCAGATCGACCCACGCGATCGACGCCACGACGGCGGCGGGCACGATCGCGGCGAGCCCCAGCTGCGGCAGGAAACGCCCGACGTACCCGTCGAAGGCGTCCATGCCCGGTCCGAGCAGGGCCACCAGTCGACCGCTCTCGGGGCGCGGGCCGACCCGCCGCGGGTCGAGGAGGTCGTCGACCACCTCGGCCCGCAGCTCGGCCTTCACCCGGATGGCAGCGCGCTCGCTGACCACCCCGTGCGCCCAGGCGATCGCCGCACGCAGCCCGAAGGCAGCCGCGATGGCGATCGGGAACAGCAGCACCTCGTCGCCGTCGAAGCGCCGGGCGACGACCTCGGCGACACACCACGAGACGCCGATGACCAGCAGGGCCGTCAGGACGCCGAGGAGCACCGACCACACCAGATGGGTGCGGACGGTGCTCGAACGGCGGACCAGCCGGGGGTCCAGGGGCTTCATGCCGGGATGTGCTGCACGCCGATGCGCTTGCGGAACACCCAGTACGACCAGGACTGGTACATCAGCACGATGGGCACGAAGGCCACGGCCACCCAGGTCATGATCTTCAGCGTGTACGGCGTCGAAGACGCGTTCTCGGTGTTCAGGCTGTACGCGGCGTCCAGGCTCGAGGGCATGACGTCGGGGAACAGCGCGACGAACAGCATCGTGACGACCCCGGCGATCGCGACCGCCGTGCCGATGAAGGCCCAGCCGTCGCGGCCTGCCCGGCTGGCCGCCAGCCCGCCGAGGAACGCGACCGCCGCCACGGCGCCGATCAACCAGACCGCCAGGTCACCGTCGCGGATGGCCGTCCAGCCGATGAAGAGCACGGCGAGGACCGCTGCGACGGCGCCGACCTTCTGGGCGAACACGTGGGCGCGCTCGCGGATGTCGCCGACGGTCTTGAGTGCGACGAAGACCGCACCGTGGACCAGGAAGACCGTGGTCGTGAGCAGGCCGCCGAGCAGCGCGTACGGGTTCAGCAGGTTGAAGAACCCGCCGACGTACTCGTGCGAGGAGTCGATCGGGACGCCACGGATGATGTTCGCGAAGGCAACGCCCCACAGCAGGGCGGGCAGGAACGAGCCGATGATGATGGCCCAGTCCCAGCGGTCACGCCAGGCCTGGTCGTCGCGCTTGCCGCGGTACTCGAAGGCCACGCCGCGGATGATCAGCGCGACGAGGATGAGGAACAGCGGCAGGTAGAACCCGCTGAACAAGGTGGCGTACCACTCGGGGAAGGCGGCGAACAGCGCGCCGCCGCCGACCAGGAGCCAGACCTCGTTGCCGTCCCACAGGGGGCCGATGGTGTTGATGAGGACGCGGCGCTCCTTCTCGTCCTTGGCCAGCAGGCCGACGAGCATGCCGACCCCGAAGTCGAAGCCCTCGAGGACGAAGTAGCCGACGAACAGGACGCCGATCAGGATGAACCAGACGGTGGTGAGTTCCATGTCGTGCTCCTCAGTATGCGAACGCCAGCGGGGCGTCGGAGTCGTCGTCGAGCTGGGGCGGGTTCGCCTCCGGCAGGCCCTTGCCGATGAAGGTCAGCAGCAGCTTGACCTCGACGACGGCCAGGGCGCCGTAGAGCAGCGTGAAGCCGATCATCGAGGTCCAGACCTGGGCGGAGGAGACGGACGGCGAGACGCCCGTCTCGGTGGACATGAGGCCGAAGACGACCCACGGCTGGCGACCCATCTCGGTGAAGATCCAGCCGAAGGAGTTCGCGAACAGCGGCATCAGCGGCAGCACCAGCGCGGTCCAGAGCAGCCAACGGGTCGAGCGCGCGGCGGGGTTCGGGACGCGGCCCTTGCGCAGCACCCACAGGATCCAGGCGCTGGCCGCCATCGCGGCGAAGCCCAGACCCATCATCAGGCGGAAGCTCCAGTACGTGACGGGGATGTTCGGCGCGAAGTCGGTGATGCCGGAGTCGGCGTACTTCGTGGCGTACTCCTCGTTGAGGGAGTTGATGCCGCGCACCTCGCCGTCGAAGCTGCCCGTGGCCAGCTGCGACAGCAGGCCCGGCACCTCGATGCTGAACAGCGGCTTGGTGCCGTCGAGCGTACCGACGGTGAACACCGAGAACGGCGCGTTCGAGTCGGCGTCCTCGTAGAGCGCCTCGGCGGCCGCCATCTTCATGGGCTGGACCTCGGTCATGATCTTGCCCTGGATGTCGCCGGTGAGGACGACGCCGATGCCGGCGATCAGGAGGGTGACCGCACCGAGCTTGGCGGCACTGCGGAACGCCTCGACGTCCTGCTCGGGCCGGCGCAGCAGGTGCCACATGGCGACGGCCGCGACGAAGCCGCCACCGACCATGAAGGCCGCGAACAGGGTGTGCGGCACGGTGATCAGGGCGACCTTGTTGGTCAGCACCGCCATGAAGTCGGTCAGCTCGGCGCGGCCCCGCTCCTCGTTCATCGTGAACCCGACCGGGTTCTGCATGAAGGAGTTGGCGGCCAGGATGAAGTAGGCCGACAGTGCGGTGCCGATCGCGGCGATCCAGATCGTCATGAGGTGCAGGCCGGGCTTGAGCCGGTCCCAGCCGAAGATCCACAGGCCCAGGAACGTCGACTCGAGGAAGAAGGCCAGCAGGCCCTCGATCGCCAGCGGCGCACCGAAGATGTCGCCGACGAAGCGGGAGTAGCTGCTCCAGTTCATGCCGAACTGGAACTCCTGCACGATGCCGGTCACGACGCCCATGGCGAAGTTGATGAGGAAGAGCTTGCCGAAGAAGCGGGTCAGCTTGAGCCACCGCTCGTTGCCGGTCTTCCACCAGACGGTCTGCATGATGGCGACGAGGAACGCCATGCTGATCGTCATCGGGACGAAGAGGAAGTGGTAGACGGTCGTGATGCCGAACTGCCACCGCGCGAGGTCGAGTGCTGTATCCACACTGGTCCCTTCAGATCCATGAGTCACGACGTTGTGACTCCACGGTGATGGTAGGTCGCGCAGGGGTCACGAAACGACCGTTGAGCACTACCGTGAGGGGGTGCACGAGGACGCAGTGGCGTACATCACCGCGGGAGCCGCCTTTGATGTGGCTGACATCACTTTTTTCGCTGATTCACGGCACAGATCGCTGGCCGACGCGGTGGCCGACGCCGAGGTGCTGGTGACCTGTCCGGACGCCACCGCGCCGTGGCCGGCCGAGCTCGAGCCGTGGGTCTCTCCCACCCTGACCCGGCGCCGTCAGGACGACGTCGCCAGCGGTCGTGCTCGGCTCGTCGCTCGCCGCTGGGCGACGATCGACCCGACCGTCATCTACATCGAGAACCCGCACCCGCGCGTCGTCTCGCACCCCGACCCGACCGTCCTGCTCTCCCCCGACCCGGACGTCGTGGCCGAGGTCGCCGCCCGGGGCGCCGACGTCTATCGCGCGACGCGCCTCGAGCTGGTGCGCCGGTTGGTGCTGGCGCGCGGCAACCGCCCGATGCGGACCCTGACGGCGGTGACCCTCCACGACGAGGTGACACCTCCCGACGAGCCCGCGGTGCTGACCCTGGGCAATCGCGGCGACCGGGCCGGCAACCCGCGTCCGCTCGACCCGTTCGTCACGATGGATCCCGAGCGGTTGCGCCTGCTGGCCGACTCGCACCGCACGGGCTTCGACGTGCGCAGCCACGACGAGATCGCGCTCAACCGCTCGCCCGGCGAGTGCGAGGAGACCCTCGAGACCGCCCGCGAGTTCGATCACGTCGACGCGGTCCGCGCCGACCTCTCGCGCGAGCACCTGACCGATGTCGAGACGATCGAGGAGGTCGCCCGGCGGCTGCGCCGCAGCTGGCTGCACTACCGCACGACCGCGGGCTGACTCAGCCGGCGAGCGGCTCCAGCACCGCGCGGATCTGCGCGGGAACGGGTGTGACCTTGCGGTCCGACCCGGTGACGTACACGTGCACGAACCGGCCGACGGCAGCCGGCTCGGGCTCGTCGCCCTGGAACAGGGCGATCTCGTACACGACGCTGGAGTTGCCCAGCTTGGTGACCTTGAGGCCCGCGACGACGTCGAGCGGGAACTTCAGCTCACGCTGGAACCGGCACGAGGACTCCGCGACGATGCCGTAGGCCGGCAGGGTCCGGATGTCGATCCCGGTCTCGCGGATCAGGTAGCCGTTCACGGCCGTGTCGAAGTACGAGTAGTACTTGACGTTGTTGACGTGGCCGTAGACGTCCTCGTCCTCCCAACGGGTCGAGATCGTGTAGGTGCCGCGATACTCGGCCAGGGTCACGCTGATGCCTCCTCGCGCATGCGCTGACTGATGACGGCCGAGACGCCGTCGCCTCGCATCGAGACGCCGTAGAGCGCGTCGGCCACCTCCATCGTGCGCTTCTGGTGGGTGATGACGATGAGCTGGGAGTTGGTGCGCAACTCCTCGTAGATCTCCAGCAGGCGGCCCAGGTTGGTGTCGTCCAGGGCGGCCTCGACCTCGTCGAGGATGTAGAACGGGCTGGGCCGGGCCTTGAACAGCGCCACGAGGAACGCCACGGCGACCAGTGAGCGCTCACCACCGGACAGCAGCGACAGCCGCTTGACCTTCTTGCCCGGCGGCCGCGCCTCGACGTCGATGCCGGTCGCGAGCATGTCGGACGGATCGGTCAGGATCAGGCGGCCCTCGCCACCGGGGAACAGCCGCGAGAAGACGTCGTCGAACTCGCGCTCGACGTCGGCCCACGCCTCGGTGAACACGCGCTCGACCTGGGCGTCGACGTCCGAGACGATGCCCAGCAGGTCCTCGCGGGTCTTCCTCAGGTCATCGAGCTGCTCGGAGAGGAACTGGTGGCGCTCCTCCAGCGCGGAGAACTCCTCGAGCGCCAGCGGGTTGACCTTGCCCAGCATCGCCAGCTCACGCTCGGCGGTCTTGAGGCGCTTGGCCTGCTCGGCGCGGTCGAACGGGATCGACGGGGCCTCGTCGGTGTCGTCGCCACCGATCGGCGGGATCAGCTGGTCGGGTCCGTACTCGGCCACGAGGGTGTCGGGATCGATGCCCAGCTCCTCCAGGGCCCGCTCCTGCAGGCCCTCGAGGCGCAGCCGCAGTTGCGCACGGGCCATCTCGTCCTTGTGCACCGAGTCGGTCAGGCCCTCGAGGTCCGACGACAGGCCACGGACGGTCGAGCGGGCCTCCTTGAGGCGCTGCTCGCGGTCGGCCCGCGACTGCTCGATCTCGATGCGGGTGCGGGTGGCCTCGTCGTGCGACTGCTGCAGCCGCTGCATGGTGATCTCGGCGGCACGCAGCACGTCCGTGGCCGTCTCGGCCTCGCGACGACGTCGCTCGGCCCGCAGTCGGGCACGCTCCCGCGCCTCGCGCTCGGCCTCGGCGGCCTGCAGCAGGGAGGCGACCTGCGCCGTCAGTGCCTTGGCCCGCTCCTCGGCGGTGCGCAGCGCCAGCCGCGCGTCCATCTCGGCCCGACGGCTGGCCGAGGCGCGCTCGGCCAACTGCTCGAGCTCGGTCGTGTCGGGCTCCTCGTCGGGCGCCTCCTGTGCGGCGGCCAGGCGCTCCTCCAGCTCGGCGAGACCGGCGACGTCGCGGTCGCGCGCCTCCTCGGCGGCGACGATCGCGGCCTGCAGGCGGTCGGCCTCGGCGGCTGCCGAGCGGCTCGTGGTGCCCAGCTGGGCCAGCTTCTCGGCGACGGCAGACATCGACGCGTCGGACTCGTGCAGGCGCGCCAGCGCGGCGTCGACGCGGTCCTGGGCAGCCTGGGTGGCCGCCTTGGCCTTCTCGGTCTCGAAGCGCAGCGTCTCCAGCTCGCGTCCGGTGCGCTCGATCGTGTCGGTGGCCTCGTCGATCGCGGCCGTGACCTCGATCAGGCTGGGCGTCGACGTGGAGCCGCCCTCGGCGAAGTGCGCCCCGATCCGGTCGCCGGCGGCGGTGACCGCGGTGACGTCGGGCAGGTCGGCCACGAGACGCTTCGCGGCGGCGAGGTCCTCGACGACGGCCACCTTGTGTAGCAGCCGACGCATCGAGCCGCGCAGCTCGGCGGGCGCCTCGACGAGCGACTCGGCGTAGACGGCGCCGGCGGGCAGCGCCGGCCAGTCGTCGGTGGAGACGTCGCCCGAGCCCAGCAGCAGGCCGGCCCGGCCCAGGTCCTCCTCGCGCAACAGGTGCAGAGCGTCGATCGCGGAGTCGACGCGGTCGACCGCCACGGCATCGGCGGCCGAGCCGAGCGCGGCACCGACCGCGGCCTCATGGCCCCCGGTGACGGTGATGAGCGCGGCGAGCGAACCCAGGACGCCGTTGAGCCGGTCGGACGCGGCCAGCAGGGCACCGGACCCGTCCTTGCGGTTGAGGCCCAGCTCGAGCGCCTCCTTGCGGGCGGTGGCCGTCGCGAGCCGACGCTCCAGCTCGCCCCGGCGGGTGGCGATCTCGGCTTCCTCGGCCTCGGCGCGGGCGAGCACCTCCTCGGCGTCCTCCAGCTCCTCGTCGAGGCCGGACTCGCCGGCGCTCAGGCCCGCGATCGTGCTCTCGAGAGCGCTGAACTCGTGCTGGGAGTCGTCGGCGCGCTGGCGGGCCTCGGCCTGGGCAGCCGTCAGTCGACCGATCTCCTCGTCGGCCGCGGCGGCGCGGCTCTTGAGACCGTTGACCTGGCCGTGCAGCCGGGCCAAGCCCTCACGACGGTCGGCAGCCGCGCGCAGCAGCCCGGCGATGCGCCGCTCCTCGGTGGAGTACGCCTGCTCGGCCTCGCCACGGGCGGCGACGGCCTCCTTCAGTCCTTCGCCGGACGTCGCGACGTCGGCCTCGAGCTCGACGAGGCGCTCCTGGGCGCGCCGCGCGTCGGCCTCCAGCTCCTCGGGGTCGCGGCCGTCGACCCGGTCGTCGGTGGCGTCGGCAGCGAGCCGGATGCGGTCGCGCGCCAGGTTGGCGGTGCCGTTGAACCGCTCGCGCAGGCTGCCCAGCGCGTAGACGGTGTCACGGGCGCGGGCCAGCAACGGGGCGTCAGCGGCCAGCGCCTGTTCGAGCTCGGTCTCGACCTGACGGGCCTCGGCGAGAGCCTTCTCGACCTCCTCGCGGCGGGTGCGCAGGGCGTGCTCGTCGGCCAGCTCGGTCTCGATGGTGGTGCGGGCGGCGACGATGTCATCGGCCAGCAGGCGGGCGCGGGCGTCACGGACGGTGGCCTGGATGCCGGCGGCCCGGCGCGCGACCTCGGCCTGGCGACCCAGGGGCTTGAGCTGGCGGCGCAGCTCGGTCAGCACGTCGTTGAGGCGGGTCAGGTTGTCCTGCGTCGCGTCGAGCTTGCGGAGCGCCTTCTCCTTGCGCTTGCGGTGCTTCAGGACGCCGGCGGCCTCCTCGACGAAGCCGCGGCGCTCCTCGGGCGTGGCCCGCAGGACCGAGTCGAGCTGTCCCTGGCCGACGATGACGTGCATCTCGCGGCCGATGCCGGAGTCGCTCAGCAGCTCCTGGACGTCGAGCAGCCGGCAGGTGTTGCCGTTGATGGCGTACTCGGAGCCGCCGCTGCGGAACATCGTGCGGCTGATCGTGACCTCGGAGTACTCGATCGGCAGCGCGCCGTCGGTGTTGTCGATCGTCAGCACGACCTCGGCGCGGCCCAACGGGGCGCGACCGGCGGTGCCGGCGAAGATGACGTCCTCCATCTTGCCGCCGCGCAGGGTCTTGGCGCCCTGCTCGCCCATGACCCAGGACAAGGCGTCGACGACATTGGACTTGCCGGAGCCGTTGGGGCCGACGACCGCGGTGATGCCCGGTTCGAGGGCCAGAGTCGTCGACGAGGCGAACGACTTGAATCCCCGCAGCGTCAGGGTCTTCAGGTACACGACGTCAGCCTAGTGCCTGCGGTGGGGGCCACCGCAGGGGAAACGCCGCAGGTCAGCGCGATGCGGACTCGAGCAGCTCGGCCAGATCGCCGTCGTGGGCGGTCTCGGCGAGGCGAGCCAGCAGGCCGTCGTTCTCGGCCTTCAGTCGCAGGACCTCGTTCTCGAGGTCTCCGATGCGGCGGCGCAGGACTGCGACCTCGTGGGCGTGCTCCGGGGACGGGCCGCCGAGGTAGCCGTACAGGGCTTTGGCCATGGTGATCCTTCAGCAGGGAAATCAGGTGGTGTTGCAGCCCGAAGGCTGCGTCTATCAGTGTCTCACCGCCCATACGGAAGGGTCAACCGCCCTCGCGCGTCGCGCCCCCTAGGGTGTACGTCATGCGTCAGGACCTGTTCACCAGCACCGAGGGTCAGTGGACCCCGGTCTCGTCCCGACTCGCGACGGTACGCGGTCTCATCGGCACCATCACGGGAGTGGTCCTGGTGCTCGTGTCGCTCGGCCTGTGGCTGGTGTTCGCCGACGCCGCCGGCGCGTGGGAGCCGGTGCTGTGGGTCCCGGCCGTCATCGGCGTCGGTCTGACCGCATGGGTCTGGTGGTGGGCGCCGCGCAACCGTCGCAGCTGGGGCTACGCCGAGGCCGAGGACGACTTCCTGGTGCGCGGCGGCATCATGTTCCGCCGACTCGTGGTGGTCCCCTACGGCCGCATGCAGTTCGTCGACGTCGAGTCCGGTCCCCTCGCGCGCTGGTTCGGGTTCGGCACGGTCACCCTGCACACCGCCTCGACCGCCACGGCCGCCGCGATCCCCGGCGTCCCCCTGGACGAGGCGGCCCGCCTGCGTGACCGGCTCACCGATCTGGGCGAGAGCCATGGCGCCGGCGTCTGACGCGCACCGCACCCACCCCCTGACCGCACTGCTGCAAGGGCTCATCTGGGGTGCGGGCGTCGCGGTGGCCGTCGCCTGGCAGGTCTTCGACGTCCAGGACCCCCAGTGGTGGAAGCTGCTGGCGGTACCGGGCGGGTTCGTGGTCGGCGTGCTGGCGGGCTACGTCAGCTGGCTGTTCACGCGCTACGTCATCGACGACGCCGAGATCCGCATCGAGCGCGGCGTGCTGTTCCGTTCGTCGCGCCGGATCCCCTTCGAGCGTCTGCAGTCGGTCGACATCAACGAGCCGCTCATCGCTCGTGTCGTCGGCCTGTCCGAGCTGACCATCGAGATGGCCGGCGGGTCGGACTCGCGCACGACGCTGCGCTTCCTGACCCTCGTGGAGTCCCGGCGGCTGCGCCGCCTGCTGCTCGCGCGCGCCCAGGGCACCGAGGCGACCGACGAGTCCGGCGAGTCGCTCGTCGAGGAGCACCGCACGATCCTGCACGTCGTGACGCCCGATCAGATCATCATCGGCACCCTGCTGTCGCTGGACTTCGCCGCCACGGTCCTGACCACCGTCGGCTCGATCGTCGCGGCGGTGCTGCTCGAGGACGGCGGCTGGGCGCTGCTCGGCCTGATCATCCCCTCGTCCTGGGCCGTCGCGCAGATGATCATGACCCGCATCATCGCCCAGTGGAACTTCACGGTGTCGCGCGGCGAGCGCGGCGTGCGGATCGAGCGCGGCCTGCTGAGCCGCAGCTCCCAGACGATCCCCTACGACCGGGTGCAGGGCATCGGCGTGGTCGAGCCGATCGTGTGGCGCCGGTTCGGCTGGTCGCGACTGGACGTCGACGTGGCCGGCTACGGCAACGCCAGCGACGACAGCGGTGGCGTGGCGTCGACGACGCTGTTGCCGATCGCCAACGACGACGTCGCCCGCCGGATCGTCGAGGAGCTCATCCCCGACCCGGAGCGCGGCACGGCGCCCGAGGTCCGCCCGACGCGGCGCTCCTGGATCTTCGCGCCGATCGGCTGGAAGTTCCGGTCGTTCGCGGCCACGCTGCACACCGTCACGACCACCACGGGCTGGATCACCCGGCACCGCTCGATCGTGCCGCACCACAAGGTGCAGTCGGTGGGGCTGTCGCAGGGGCCGCTGCAGCGGCGGCGCGGCGTGGCCACGGTGCAGGTGCACACGCCCGACGGCCCCGTCTCGGCCAAGATCAAGCACCTCGACGCGCCCGTCGCGCGCGACGTGACGTTCGACGAGGTCGAGCGGGCCCGGCTGGCCCGGCGGCTCAGCCGCCGCTGACGGCGTCCTCGGCGGCCGCGTCGAGCGCGCCCACCATCTCGCGCGAGTCCAGCCAGCCCTCGGGCAGCACGACCTTGCGCGGCGAGCCCTGACGCCCGCGCGGGACACCCAGCTCGCTGACCGGGAACGGCACGTCGGGATCGAGGTCCTCGAGCAGCTCGTCCAGGGCCCGGTAGGAGCTGACGTGACCCAGTCGCTCACGCACGCTGGAGCCGGCCGGGAACCCCTTGAGGTACCAGGCGACGTGCTTGCGGAACTCGACACAGCCGCGCTCCTCGCCGAGCCACTCCCCCAGCAGCTGGGCGTGCCGCCGCATCACCGCGGTGACCTCGCCGAGGTTCGGCAAGGTGGCGACCGTGCGCCCTTCGAACGCGGCCGCGAGGTCGCGGAAGAGCCAGGGTCGGCCGAGGCAGCCGCGTCCCACGACGACGCCGTCGCAACCGGTCTGCTCGACCATGGCCAGGGCGTCGGCGGCCTCCCAGATGTCGCCGTTGCCCAGCACCGGGATGTCGACGGCGGCCTTGAGCTCGCCGATCGCGTTCCAGTCGGCCTGGCCGCTGTAGTGCTGGGCGGCGGTACGACCGTGCAGGGCGATCGCGGCGCAGCCGGTGTCCTGGGCAATGCGTCCGGCGTCGAGGTAGGTGAGGTGATCCTCGTCGATGCCCTTGCGGGTCTTCATCGTGACCGGGACGCCGTAGGGCTCGGCGGCGCGGACGGCCTCGGTGAGGATCTGGCCGAGCAGCGTCGCCTTCCACGGCAGCGCGGACCCGCCGCCCTTGCGCGTGATCTTGGGGACGGGGCAGCCGAAGTTGAGGTCGACATGGTCGACACCGTGGTCGGCGCACAGGATCTCGACGGCCTTGCCGACGGTCTCGGGGTCGATGCCGTAGAGCTGCACCGAGCGCACCTGCTCGCCCTCGGCGAACGTCAGCATCGAGAGACTGACCCGGTCGTTCTCGACCAGGCCACGGCTGGTGATCATCTCGCACACGTAGAGACCCGCGCCCTGCTCGGCGCACAGCCGGCGGAACGCGACGTTGGTGACGCCGGCCATCGGGGCGAGCACCACCGGCACGTCCACGTGGACGCGCCCCAGGTCCAGCCCCGCCGTCACGGTCGCCACCGCACCGCCGTCGCGACGCCGCCGGGCTGGAAGTCGACCGATTCGACCGCCGTCCCTCGCGGGACCAGGAACAGCAGGCAGCCCTTGGCCGTGGTGCCGGCCGCCATCGTGCGACCCACCTGCGGCGGCGCGCACTTCGAGAAGCCGCCGGGCGTCGGGGTCGCGGGGATCAGCGTGTCGCCGGCGACGTGCAGCCACCACGGCAGGCCCTCGGGGAACGAGGCCTCCGCCGGGCCACGGTTCCCGACCATGACGCGCACGTAGTACGGCTGCATCCCGGCCGGGATCCGGTAGAGCGACAGGTCCTTGCGCGGCGCTGGCACCACCTTCGTGACACCGAGGGCCAACGCGGTCCCGGCCTCGTCCTCGGCGGACGGGTAGCCGATCGCGAGGCTCTCGCCGACCTTCTTCTCGGTGCCGGGATCGGACAGCGTGAGACCGGTGGGCACGTCGAAGCCCGGCTTGGTGTCCGACGACTCCTCGGTGTCCCCGCCCGAGCACGCGGTCAGCGCGAACAGCAGGACGGCGGCGGCCAGCGCGCGCATGCTCAGCAACCGATGAGACGCGACGCCAGGTAGCCGCTCACCTGGTCCAGGGCGATCCGCTCCTGCGACATCGAGTCGCGCTCGCGGATCGTCACGGCGTCGTCCTCGAGCGTGTCGAAGTCGACCGTGATGCAGTACGGCGTGCCGATCTCGTCCTGACGGCGGTAGCGCTTGCCGATCGCCTGCGAGTCGTCGAAGTCGACGTTCCAGTTCTGACGCAGCTCGGCAGCGAGGTCGCGCGCCTTGGGCGACAGCGCCTCGTTGCGCGAGAGCGGCAGCACGGCGGCCTTGACCGGCGAGAGGCGCGGATCCAGGCGCAGGACGGTGCGCTTGTCGACGCCGCCCTTGGCGTTGGGGGCCTCGTCCTCGGTGTACGCGTCGACCAGGAACGCCATCAGCGAGCGGTTGACACCGGCTGCGGGCTCGATGACGTACGGCGTCCAGCGCTCGTTGTTGGCCTGGTCGAAGTACGACAGGTCCTGACCCGAGTGCTTGGCGTGCGTCGACAGGTCGAAGTCGGTGCGGTTGGCGACGCCCTCGAGCTCACCGAACTCCGAGCCGGCGAAGCCGAAGCGGTACTCGATGTCGACGGTGCGCTTGGAGTAGTGCGAGAGCTTCTCGGCCGGGTGCTCGAAGAGGCGCAGGTTGTCGGGGTTGACGCCCAGGTCCGTGTACCACTTCAGCCGGGTGTCGATCCAGTACTGGTGCCACTCCTCGTCCTCGCCGGGCTTGACGAAGAACTCCATCTCCATCTGCTCGAACTCGCGCGTGCGGAAGATGAAGTTGCCGGGCGTGATCTCGTTGCGGAAGCTCTTGCCGATCTGGCCGATGCCGAACGGGGGCTTCTTGCGCGAGGAGTTCATCACCTGGGCGAAGTTCACGAAGATGCCCTGGGCCGTCTCGGGACGCAGGTAGTGCAGGCCCTCCTCGGACTCGACGGGGCCGAGGAACGTCTTGAGCAGGCCGTTGAACATGCGCGGCTCGGTCCACTCGCCGCGGGTGCCGCAGTTGGCGCAGGCCAGCAGCGACATCTCGACCGAGTCGGGGTCGGCGATGTCGTGCTTCTCGGCGTAGGCCTCCTGCAGGTGGTCCTGGCGGTACCGCTTGTGGCAGTTCAGGCACTCGACCAGCGGGTCGACGAACGCGTTGAGGTGGCCGGAGGCCTCCCAGACCTGCGTGGGCAGGATGACCGACGAGTCGAGACCGACGACGTCGTCACGGCTCTGCACCATCGAACGCCACCACTGGCGCTTGACGTTCTCCTTGAGCTCGACGCCCAGCGGGCCGTAGTCCCAGGCGGAGCGGGTGCCGCCGTAGATCTCTCCGCACTGGTAGACGAAGCCGCGGCGCTTGCAGAGGCTGATGACGGTGTCGATGACTGAGGCCATGGGGGGAATTCCTGTCCGGCTGGATGTCGGCGGGCCGTTGCGCGTCGTCGTGACGAGGCGCGCCCGAGATCAACCGCCCACTCTACCGCAGCAGGATTTGACAATCGTTCTCAATCGAGTTGAGAATGATTCTCATGAAGCGTCTCCCCCTCGTCGCCGCCGCGTGCCTGCTCGCCGGTCTGTCCCTGTCCGCCTGCGGCACCGACGCGAAGGACGACGGCCACACCCAGGTCGTCGCCTCCTTCTACCCCGCGGCGTTCCTGGCCGAGCGGGTCGGCGGCGACGACGTCGCCGTCACGACGCTGACCTCCCCCGGTGTCGAGGCGCACGACCTGGAGCTGACCGCCAAGCAGGTCGTCAAGGTGAACGAGGCCGACGTCGTCGTGTACCTCGACCACTTCCAGCCGGCCGTCGACAAGGCCCTGGAGGACGCCGACCGCGACGCGAAGACGACGGTGAACATCGCCGAGGGCGTGCCCGAGCTGCACGAGGGCGAGGACGACGACGCGCACGAGGACGACCACGGCCACGACCACGGCGGCGACGACCCGCACGTCTGGCTCGACCCGGCCAACATGGTCATCGCGGCAGGCCACGTCCGTGACGCCCTCATCGCCGCCGACCCGGATCGCCGGGACCAGTTCGAGGCCAACGCCGACGCGCTCGTCACCGAGCTCGAGTCGCTGAACGCCGACTTCGAGAGCGGTCTGGCCGACTGCGAGCGCCGTGACTTCGTGACCTCGCACGCCGCCTTCGCCTACCTCGCCCACGCCTACGACCTCGAGCAGATCGCGATCAGCGGCATCGACCCGACGGCCGAGCCGTCGAGCGCGGCGCTGGCCGAGATCACGGACCTGGTCAAGCGCGACGGGATCACCACGGTCTTCACCGAGCGACTCGCCTCCTCGGCGCTGGCCGAGACCGTCGCCCGTGAGACGGGCGTGGCCACCGCGGTGCTCGATCCGATCGAGGGCCTCTCGGACGAGACCGCCGACGAGGACTACGTTTCCCTCATGCGACAGAACCTGGCCGCGCTGCAGAAGGCGAACGGCTGCGCATGACCACCACCCCCGTCATCGACGCCGAAGGCGTCATGGTCGACCTCGCCGGCACGCCGGTGCTGCGCGGGGTCGACCTGCGGGTCATGCCCGGCGAGTTCGTGACGATCCTGGGCGCCAACGGCTCGGGCAAGTCCACCCTCGTCCGGGCGCTCGTGGGTTTGATCCCGCACCGCGGTTCGATCGAGCTGTTCGGCACGCCGCTCGACCGCTTCCACGACCACCAGCGCGTCGGCTACATGGCCCAGCGCCCCGAGGTGTTCTCCGGCGTGCCGGCCACCGTGACCGAGGTCGTCGTCAGCGGTGCCCTGTCCCGCCGACCCCGCTTCGGCTGGCCCACACGCGCCGACCGCGCCGCCGCCGCCGAGCTGATCGAGCGCGTCGGCCTGGCGCGCCTCGCCAAGCGACCGATCACCCACCTGTCCGGCGGACAGCAGCAGCGGGCCCACATCGCCCGCGCTCTGGTCGCCGATCCCGACCTGGTCGTGATGGACGAGCCGATGGCCGGCATCGACGCGCACAGCGCCGAGGTGTTCGCCGGCCTGCTGAGCGAGCTCGACGAGCGCGGCACCGCCATCGTCATGGTGGCGCACGAGCTAGGCCCGCTGGCACCGCTGGTCGACCGGGCGGTCCACCTCGACGCCGGACTCGTGGAGTACGAGGGTCCGGCGCACGGGCCGGGCACCCATGAGCACGCCCATGACCACGCGCACAGCAGCGAGCCCGCCGTGACGCGCCCCGTCCCCTCGCAGGGGCCGCTCCCGGGAGGCGACGCATGAGCGTCCTGTCCTACCCCTTCATGCAGTACGCGCTGGCCGCGGCGATCATCACCGGGCTGTCGGCCCCGGCTGTCGGCACCTTCATCGTGCAGCGCCGGCTGGCCCTCCTCGGCGACGGCCTGGGCCACGTGGCGCTGACCGGTGTCGCGCTGGGCATGCTCACCGGCGTCGCACCGCTCACGACGGCGATCATCGTGGCCGTCGCCGGAGCGATCCTGCTGGAGGTGCTGCGCAGCGTCGGCCGCACCAGCGGCGACCTGGCCCTGGCGATGCTGTTCTACGGCGGCATCGCCGGCGGCGTCCTGCTGGCGAACCTCGCCGACGAGTCGGCCGCCGCCCTGAACCAGTACCTGTTCGGATCGATCATCACGATGAGCCCCACCGATCTGACGATCGTGGCCGTGCTCGGGCTGGTCGTGGTGGTCACGACGATCGCCCTGCGGCCGCAGCTGTTCGCGCTGTGCCAGGACGAGGCGCAGGCGCGCGTCATGGGCATCCCCGTGCGGCTGTACGGGATGCTCATCGCGGTCCTGGCGGCCGTGACGATCACCGTCGCGATGCGCACCGTCGGACTACTGCTGGTGTCGGCACTGATGGTGGTGCCGGTTGCGGCGGCCCAACAGGTCACGCGCAGCTTCCGCTCGACGCACCTCGCGGCCATGGCGATCGGTCTGTTCTCCGCGGTCGCGGGCCTGCTGGCGAGCTACCAGATCGACACGCAGCCCGGACCCACGATCGTGGTCATCGCGCTGGCCGTCTTCATCGTCACCGCGCTGGTCCATGCGCTGTCGCACATCCGCACCCGCCAGGAGGCACCCCGTGGTTGAGGCCCCCCGCAACACCCGTCAGCGTCGCGCCGTCGCGGACCTCATGGAGGACCTCGACGGGTTCAGCTCGGCGCAGCAGATCCACGCGATGCTGGCGTCGCGTGGCGAGAACGTGGGCCTGTCGACGGTGTACCGCACGCTGCAGGCGCTGGCGGACGCCGACGAGATCGACGCGCTGCGCTCCGACGACGGCGAGACGCTGTACCGCCGGTGCAGCCACGGTCATCACCATCACCTGGTGTGCCGCGACTGCGGCCGCACGGTCGAGGTCGAGGGCCCCACGGTCGAGCGCTGGGCCGACCGCGTGGCCGAGGAGAACGGATTCGCCGACGTCTCGCACACGCTCGAGATCTTCGGCACCTGCGGATCATGCAGGTCCTGAGCCGCTCCGAGTGGCTGCCGCTGGCCGAGGCGCACCGTGAGCGGGCGCAGGTTCACACGCGTCCTCATCTGGCGCGGCGTGCCGACGGCGAGAAGCACCCCGTCGCCGACTTCCTGTTCGAGTACTACAACCTCTCCCCCGGTCAGCTCGAGCGCTGGCACCCGGGCCTCGGCGTGGGCCTGGCCGACGCGCCGGAGTACGCCGCCCTGGGCGCCTACGTCGAGTCCGACGGCGTCGCTTCGGTCGATGAGGCTCGGCTCGGGAAGCGGCTGCCGGGCCTGAAGTGGACCCGCGACCTGCTCTCACGCACGGCGTCGCGTCCCGCCCGCACCGGCTGCTTCGGCCTGCACGAGTGGGCCATGGTCTACCGCGACGCCGACGACCGCCGCCACCCCGCTCCCCTGCGCCTCGGTGCCGCCGGCACCGACGAGGTCGTCGAGTCGCACAAGCTGACGTGCACCCACGTCGACGCGTTCCGGTTCTTCACCGACGAGGCACGGCCGCTCAACATCGAGGAGCTCGGCCGCGAGCACCAGCTCGACCGCGAGCAACCGGGTTGTCTGCACGCGAACATGGATCTGTACCGGATCGCCTTCCGGCTCCTGCCGTTCATCGAGGCCACGATCGTGCTCGACACGTTCGAGCTGGCTCTGGCGATCCGCGAGGTCGACATGATGGCCTCGCCCTACGACCTCGCGAGTCTGGGCTACGAGCCGATCGCTATCGAGACCTCCGAGGGCAAGGCCGAGTACGTGCGCCGCCAGCGCGGCTTCACCGAGGCCGCCGCTCCCCTGCGCGCCCGGTTGCTCGAGCTGGTCGAGGGACTGCTCACTACAGTCGACGCGTGAGCATCACCGTCCGGCCCGCGGCCGAGCTGACCGCCCGCGAGGTCTACGAGATCTGGCGCATTCGCGACGTCGTCTTCGCCGTCGAGCAGCAGTGCGACGAGCCGGACGTCGACGGTGTCGACCTGCGCGACGACTGCATCCACCTGTGGATCGCCGACGACGACGGGATCATCCAGTCGTACCTGCGCACCTACGTGGCCGACGGCCACCGCAAGATCGGCCGCGTCGCCACGCTCAAGGAAGCCCGCGGACAAGGGCTCTCGGGCTCGCTGTTGCGTGAGGTCCTGGACCGCTGGGGCACCGAGGAGATCCACATCGGCGCCCAGGCCTACCTCGAGGACTGGTACGGCACCTTCGGCTTCGTCACCTCCGGCCCCCACTACCTGGACGCCGGCATCGACCACATCCCCATGGTGCGACAGGCGTGCGGCGGTTAAGCCTTCGTACAAACGGCGGGTAAGCGCTCGTACAAGCACAGCACGCCTCACTTATCGAGCTTCCCTGCCTCGGCCCAGTTGCTGAACTCTATTTCGAAGCGTTCCAAGAGTTGCTCATACATCGCGTCGAGAAGCGCTTGCCACGCGTCATGCTGGTCGTACATGACCCCTCGGCGCTCCGACCAGACGGCGAACGCGGGATTTGGTCGATGCACGACACGCGGTCCGTAGTTTCGGTAACAATCTGGGCCGACGCCTCTCTTGCGACTCTCAGTATTGGACAGCATCCGACCGCAGATTCGGCATCTATCGGCCTCCACCAGGAGAAGGCGCGGAGGGGCTTGGCCGGGCCGCGGCTTAGGCGCGGTCATCGGCTTCGGCCGGGCAGGCCTCACCTTGTAGCGACGCCACCTCACCAGGGGCGTTACGCGGGAGTCCTGAGACAGTCCCATCTCCCCACGGAAGTCGTCCACGCCCCGGGGAGGATCAATCACCACAAACTTCGGGACTGAATCATCTGAAGAGGCCAGTCGCGGAGCGCCGTGTTTTGCGATCGCGCTTTGAAGTACCTCAGCTTCATCAGTCGCGTACCTGGGGAGCGACTGAATCGTTGCTCGACGAGCATCGTTCCCGCGCAGGAGCACCACTAACAGGGCGATCGCGAGCACCGCAGCAAGAAGGCCGATCCCAAGGGTCACCCATTCCCCCCTGTTCTTAGTCGCCGGTCTTGTCGCGTAGTGCATGCCGGTGTCTGGATGCTAGTCCCGCAAAGAGAGAATCGAGCGGGATTCGAAACCTCTCATGCCCCGTGACGCATCAAGCCCCGCCAGCAAGAACGGACATCTGGGGTCGTGGGCCTCAGGCGTAGCAATGAGGTCCGGTGCTCGAGTTCTCGATGGTCTGCCCCTGTGGAGTCCCGCTCGCGGCGACACCATGGCGATCACCGCACCAGAGTTCATCATGCAAACACCGCCAAGGGTCACCCCCTGCCGGCCCACCTCCCCGCTCTGGCCAGAGAGCGAGAAATGGGGTGCGCTCCGAAGCGTCGAGCCTCTAGCCTTGAGCTCACTGACCAGCAGCATCCAACGCCGTCCCGCGACTCGCGGGCTCCTGGAGCATCATGGCCAACGCGCATCCGCCGACGCCCCGCCTCGTAGGACGCGCGCGCGAGGTAGCCGCCCTCACCGATTTCGTGCGCAAGGCCGCGGTCGACGGCGGTGCCCTGCTGCTGACGGGCGAACCGGGCGTCGGGAAGTCAGCCCTCCTGCACGCTGCCTGTGATGTCGCCGACGCCGAGCAGATGCGGGTGGTCCGCGGCGCCGGTGTCGAGTACGAGTCCGATGTCAGCTTCTCCGCCCTGCACCAGCTGGTCGTCCCGCTCGCCGCCTGGTTGCCCCGGCTGCCGGACGCGACCCGCGCGACCCTCGAGACGACATTGGGCATCGGGTCCGCGCCGATCCCCGACCGATTGGCCGTGTTCGACGCCGCCCTGACTCTCTTCCGCCTGGCCGCCGCCGAGCTGCCTCTGCTGGTGGTGATCGACGACATGCACTGGGTGGACCGAGCCAGCGCGTCGGTCATCGGCTTCGTCGGACGGCGCCTGGACGACTCCCGGCTCGGTTTGCTCGCGGCGGCGCGTCCCGGTGCCGGCGGGTTCTTCGACCGCACCGGCTGGCGCGACGTCGTCGTCCCGCCGCTGGCGGACGCGGAGTCGTTGGAGTTGCTGGCGCACCAGTTCGCGCACCTCCCGATCAGGGTGCACCGCGAGATCGCCCACGAGACCCAAGGGAACCCGCTGGCCCTGTTGGAGTTCGCCTCGGCGGGACGAGGACCCACCGGGACCGGCGGCCAGGTCGACGGGACGGTGCGCGAGGTGAAGGCGCTGTACAACGCCCGGATCGCCGTGCTGCCCAGCGCGACGCGCTCGCTAATGCTGCTCGCCGCGCTCGAGGGGTCCGGTGACCTGGCGGTCATCGCCGCAGCCAGCCTGACCGGCACCCTCGACGACCTCGCTCCGGCAGAGCTCGACCATCTCGTCCTCGTGGATGACGCGGCGGGCCACATGACCTTCCGCCATCCCCTGATCAAGAGCGTCATGGTCGACCGCTCCACGTTCGAGGAACGCCGCGGCGTGCACCTGGCACTCGCCGAGGTCTTCACCGACCCCGAGCGACGCGGACACCACCTGGCCGAGGCCGCGCTCTGCCCGGACGAGGACACGGCGGCGGCCGTGGAGGCCGGCGCTCGCAGCACGCTCCAGCGCGGTGACGTCGTCGGAGCCGTCACCCGACTGATGCGGGCCGCCGACCTGAGCCCGGACCGCACCCAGCGCAACCGTCGGCTGGCGGACGCCGCGTTCATCGGGGCGTTCTCCACGGGCCGGCTCGAGGACGCGTCCCGGCTGTTGCGCGACGTGACGCGCGGCGACCCGACGGCGGCCGAGACGCTGCAGGCGGCGGTCACGGCCAGCTACCTGCTGCTCACGAGCGAGGCCGACGTCACGACGGCCCACCAACTGCTGACCGATGCGATCCGCTCCGCGCTGGATCGGCCGGAAGCATGCGGGGACGACCTCACCCAGGCCGTCTACACCTTGTCCTCCGTGTGCCAGTTCGCCGGACGCGCGGACTACTGGGAGAGCCTGCGCGAGATCGTCGCGCGCCTCCCCCCTTCCGCGATCACCGACGCGGTCGTGATCGCCGCGGCGCAGGGTGACCCGCTGGTGGTACCCCCCGCCACGCTGGAGAAGCTCGATCGGGCCATCACGGGGCTCGATGACTCGATGGACGTCGCGCACATCGTCCGTACCGTGATCGCCGCCTTCAACGTGGACCGTCTGGCCGGCTGCCGAGGTGCGCTGGACCGCGTCGTCCACGACGGGCGGGAGGGCGGTGCCGCCGGCTCGGCGGTCCTGGCCCTGACCATGGTGGCGTTCGATGACTACCGGTCGGGACGGTGGGACGCAGCTGCTCGGGCGGCTCACGAGACCAAGGACCTGTGCGCCGACCTCGGGTACCGGCTCTACACCTGGGGCCCGCTGTACGGCCTGGCTCTCGTCGCGGCCAATCGGGGCGACCGGGACGCGTGCATCGCCCAGTGCCGGGCGATGCTCGACTGGGCCGAGCCGCGCCAGTTCGGATGGGTGGCCAACTGGGCCCGGCACGCGCTGACCGAAGCCGCCCTCGCACACGGTGATTTCGAGACCGCTTACGCCCACGCCGTGAGCATCACGGAGCCGGGCAGCCTCGGCACCCACAACCCAGAGGCGGTCTGGACCGGACTCGACCTGGTGGAGGCAGCGCACCACACGGGCCGCACGGCTCAGGCACGCCATCACGCGGCCGTCCTGCAGCAGGCCGATCTCGGCCGGATCACCCCGCGGTTCGCGTTCACCACGGCCGCGGCGGCGGCGATGGTGGCCCCCGACGCTGAGGCGCCCGGGCTGTTCGAACGGGCGGTGGCCCTCCCGGCTGTCGAGTCGTGGCCGTTCGAGCTGGCCAGGGTGCGCCTGGCCCTCGGTGAGCGCCTGCGTCGGCTGCGCCGTACGCGTGACGCGCGCGTGCAGCTCGACGCCGCCCGCGCCGGGTTCGAGCGGTTGGGCGCCGTACCGTGGGCGCACCGAGCGGCGACCGAGCTGCGCGCGACCGGCGTCAGCCGGGGCACCGCCACGGTGACCGGTGCGGACTCGTTGACGCCGCAGGAGCTCGAGGTCGCCGAGCTGGCGGCGAGCGGCCTGACCAACCGCGAGATCGCGGCCCGGCTCTACGTCTCCCCGCGTACCGTGTCGGCGCATCTCTATCGGATCTTCCCCAAGCTCGGGATCACCAGCCGGGCGGCACTGCGCGACGCCCTCGGCGACGCAGCCCGTCACTGACGACTGCAGTCATCGCCGAGTGGACGTGCAGTCATCTGACTGACGCTGTCAGCCTCGCACCGGACCACCGTGGTGGGACACCGGCAGATCGCCGGTCGCCACCTGCGAGGAGTCCGCCATGGCGACCATCACCACCGACGACGGCACCGAGATCTTCTACAAGGACTGGGGATCGGGGCAGCCGATCATGTTCCACCACGGCTGGCCGCTGAGCTCGGACGACTGGGACGCCCAGTTGTTGTTCTTCGTCCAGCACGGCTACCGCGTCATCGCGCACGACCGGCGCGGCCACGGCCGGTCCAGCCAGGTCGCCGAAGGGCACGACATGGACCACTACGCGGCCGACGCCGCCGACGTGGTCCGGCACCTCGACCTGCACGACGTCGTGCACGTGGGGCACTCCACGGGCGGCGGCGAGGTCGCGCGCTACGTCGCTCGACACGGTGACGGCCGCGTGGCGAAGGCCGTGCTGATCGGCGCCGTTCCTCCGCTGATGCTGCAGACCGAGGCGAACCCGGGCGGCCTGCCGATCGAGGTCTTCGACGGCTTCCGCGAGGGCGTCGCGACCAACCGGTCGCAGTTCTATCTCGACGTCGCCTCAGGTCCCTTCTACGGGTTCAACCGGCCGGGCGCGAACGCCTCGGAGGGGATCGTCTGGAACTGGTGGCGACAGGGCATGGCCGGCGGCGCGAAGGCGCACTACGACGGTGTGAAGGCCTTCTCCGAGACCGACTTCACCGAGGACCTGCGTGCCATCGACGTGCCGACACTGCTCATGCACGGCGACGACGACCAGGTCGTGCCGATCGGCGCCTCGGCGGAGGTCGCGATCAAGCTGCTGCCGAACGGGACGCTCACGGTCTACCCCGGCTTCCCCCACGGCATGGCGACCGTCAACGCCGACGTCATCAACGCCGACCTCCTCGCCTTCACCCAGAGCTGACCCACCGAAAGGAACCCATCATGGCCACCACCCAACCCACCATCGTCCTGGTCCACGGCGCCTTCGCCGACTCCTCCAGCTGGAACGAGGTGATCGCGACCCTGCGGGGCGACGGCTACCCCGTGATCGCGGCGGCGAACCCGCTGCGGACCCTGCACGGCGACGCCGAGTACCTGCGCACCGTCCTCGACAGCATCGAGGGCCCGATCGTCATCGCCGGCCACTCCTACGGCGGCAGCGTGATGAGCCAGGCGATCGACGGTCACCCCGGCGTGAAGGCGCTGGTCTACGTGGCCAGCTTCATCCTCGAGGAGGGTGAGAGCACCGGAGAGTTCTCGGCCAAGTTCCCCGGCGCAGAGCTGGGGTCGGCGCTGCACCCCGTGCCGGTGGCGACGCCGGACAACGCGGAGGCCGTCGACCTCTACATCGAACAGGAGAAGTTCCATGCAGTCTTCGCCGCCGACGTCCCCGAGGAGGACGCGGCGCTGATGGCCGTCACCCAGCGGCCGATCATCGGCGACGCCCTCGAGGAGAAGGCCACGAAGGCGGGCTGGAGGAACGTCCCGACATGGAACATCGTCACGCTCCAGGACCTCGCCGTCCCGGCCGAGTCGCAGCGGTTCATGGGCGACCGCGCCGGCTCGAAGAACGTCGAGGTCGACGCCTCGCACGCCGTCACGGTCTCACGACCCGAGACCGTCGCGCTGGTCATCGACGAGGCCGCCAAAGCCACCGCCGACTGACGGTGGATGCGGCTGAGTGGTCGGTCCTCCATGCATGCAGCGCGTGGACGACCGGCCAGTCGTCGCGCAAGGGCCGGGCCCAGATCGGTGAGGCGATGCGGTTCGCCATTCTGCAGGGACCGGCGGTCCCTGCAGACCTCCCGCCGCAGCCTCCAGGTTGCGTCCTTCCGCCCAGAACGACGCCAGCGACGTCAGTCCTCCGCAGACAACGGGAAGAAGCCGTACCGCCCCTTCTTCTTTGAACGAGTGAAGGTGTGCAGCAACGCACTTCCGAGGCCAGCGCCCGGTGGCTGCGTGTTCTCGAAAACGATCGCCTGTCCCGAGAACTGATTGCCAAGGTAGCTATAGAACGCATCGGCGACCTGTCCACCAACGAAGTCGACGCTTGTTTCGTCCTCGGGATCCCGGTAGGTGACCAATGGCGAATCAAGCACGACAAATCCTGGATGCGGACGCTCGTTGTCTATGCAGAACTCAGCGAACGAGACCGTAAACGCAGCGTGCAGCAGAGCTCGCATGCCAGCCCCGCGTTCTGCACGCGGACGGCCGCCAACGACCAAGTCCCAGTTCGTCTGGTCAAAGGCCACCGAGTCCACGCCAGGTACTTCCCAGGCCCGAAGGACCAACTCCATCTGCCGCTCGAACTCTGAAAGCGAACCCAACGGCGACGAGCTCGGCTCAGCTTCAGGGGACTCCGTCTCGCCCAGAGTGTCACGAAACTCTTCGATCTCGGCTATCTGGTCCCACCGCGCGACGCGCTCGCGGAGTTGGTTCTGCAAGTCCATCACTTCGCGCATCTCTACGCTGATCGGCGACACTCGTCCGTTCAACTCCGCCAGTTCCGCGACCAGCGCGTCGTGCGACGCTCGCAGGTTGGCGAGGTTCTCCTCATCGGCGGCCAGGTCGACCTGCATGGCACGGAGCGTGTCCTGTAACTGCGATCCGAGGAGACGGATCTTGTCCCTCTCGGACTCAACCAAGCCGCGAAGTACATCTCCCTCGACTTCAGCGTGCTCCCAGGCGGTTGAGGGCGCGCCACAGAACGGACAGGTGTCTTCACCGAAGAAGCCGAGTAGCGAGCCAAGTTCTTCCACCGCGTCCAACCGCTCCAGGTCGGACTGGTACGCCTCACCCAGCAGAGAAAAGCGCGCGATGAGGGTCTGTCGGTCCGAGATGGAGTCGCCGACTTCGCGCAGAGTCCTGGACAATTGGGCCTGCGCGGTTTGTATCCGCTCTGCTTCCGTTGCCGCGCTTGTCAGATTCCCGATCGCGTCTGTGAGGCTTAGGTCGAGCCGCTCAAGCTGTTCCTCAACCTGAGGTCTCTCGAGGCTTGAGCCGGTCTCTTCCTGCAGGCGACCAAGCAGGCGCCCGAGTGCATCTTGCTGCGACTTCGTGCTTTTGGTCCTGTCGCTGGCCGAGGAAATGTCGACAAGGGAAGCGTCGTCGGAGTCCTCAAGAATCACTCGAAATGCTGACCGCTCTTTCGTGCGGCTGGTGAACTGACCAGTCTCTACAGGCGAGTGCGTGGAGATTGCTTCAACCTCGTCCACCATGCATAAGCGAACCACGTCCCTGAAACTCAAACCGACTGTCGCGTTGCTCGCGTTCTTGCGGATTCGTCGGCGACCGATGCCGCTCTTGGCCAAGAGCCAAGCCGAGACGTTCTCATCGTTCTCCGAATGATGTTTTGCCGCCAACTTCTCACCCCCGGCTGTGGGCTCGACCAAGTGAAGGCCGTTGTAAAGCTGGAATGCTCCGCCATTCAGCCCCCGGGACAGCGTCCACTCGGTGCCATCCGCAAGGGTTAGAGCGAGGAGTGCGGTGTCGTAGGCGTCGAGTTCCCTTACGTGCCTAATCGACTTCCCGCCGAGCATGTAGTCGATGGCGTTAAACACGAATGACTTTCCTGTGTCGCTCGCACCGTGGACGACAGTGAGGTCGTCACCGAACTCGACGACCGCCGGAGGGACTCCGCTCCCGACCACAGCGAGCGACCGTAGCGTGATGCTGGTCATCAATCCTCCGTAGTTGAGTCGCGATTTTCGGCATCGCGGCGGTTCGGGACGCTTCTGGCCGCGAGCAGCCCGATCCGGCGATCCAGGTCTATGACACTTGCTTCGCCGAACACCTCTCGGGTCCAGCGGGCGAGCTCGCCGCAGCGACGTGCGTAGGGAGTCTCGAGGAGCTGCAGGAAGGGCCGCGCGCCGTCGGCCGCCCGGACGCCAACTTCCGGTCCCCGGCTCTGAATATCGGCCAGGCCGGCTCGTACGAGCAGTTGCAGGGCAGCGTTGACCTGGCTGCGCTTCACCGAGAGTTCACTTTCGCGCGCCGGCAAGGGTGGGTGCAGACTGGGAGGACCGTCGTAGTCGGCACTGTGAATCAATGCGTGGTCCAGAAGGATCAGCTGTTCCCGACTAAGCGGAACATCCTCGTAGGCGTCCAGCAGAGCGATGACACGAAGTGCCATCTCGATCGGGCCGTTGAGTACCTGGATCATGGCCGCACCCACACCAGACGGTCGACGTTGGCGAGTTGGTGGCAAATGCCGTGGCGATCTTGAATCTCGACACGGGGAAGCAGCGCGTTGGCACCTAGCGCAAGGTTTCCAGCCGTGTTGAGCACAGCCAAGAGACGGGCGTACCCCGAGGAGTAGTCATCGTCATGCACATTTACGACGCCTGCATGCAACTGATCGGCAAGAGCCTCGAACGTTCCGTCCGGAACCTCATCGCGGGCGAACCGCTTGAGCGCCTCGGCGCTGTAGAAGGCAACCCTTTGCCACTGGAGGTGCTCCCGCGCTTGGTCATGGCCCACTACATCCTCAAGCGTGCCCGGGGCCGGCAAGCCGAAGCGTTCGCAGTAGACGTCGACGAGTTGTTCGACGTATCGACTTTCCAGCGCTGCCGGTTCCGCGGGCGGCCGTTCGGCCGGACCACGGCGCGAGAGGGCGACTTGGAATCGCGCGGCGTGGTTGGGATGGCTCGAGTGTTCCTTGACGACGTCTGCGACCGGAATCTCGTTGAAGAGCTGGAAGTTCGTCGTCGCCGCGAGTTCGGCGACTTCATTCCGCTCCTCTTCGGGCTTCGTTGATAACCAAGCCGGCGGGTCATCTTCAAGCAGCTTGAGGAATGATTCTCGAAACTTTGTTGGACTGCTGAGCAACTTCCCAAGCTTGGTGCCGCATCCCTTTGGTGCCACGAAGTAGTACTTTCGCGGCATCACGTAGGCCCCTTTGATAACCCCTCTGAGCACCTTGTAAACCTCGGGGTAGACGTCACTTGGCGTAAGGGAAGCCTGATAGTGCTTGCACTGGTAGTTGTCCCAGACTCCTTCTAACCCATCCGCGTCGGCCAGCCCGGCGACGTCGATCCCTTCGTCGCCTGGCCCGGAAGGGCGTACGAGCCGCGCGTAGCCATCTCGCGTTTGGAGCCACTCGTGGACAAACGACTCCCAGTCTCCTGGCTCGTAGACAGCGACGAGTTGGCGAGGAGAAAGACGGGGAACTACTGGTCCTTCAGCGCCATCAGGCGGCACTGGCAGATCCACGTAGTCCATCGGTCACTTTCTTGAGGTACGGCCTCGCGGCAGGTGTTTGCGGCGACCTTAGTACGTCGCAGCTCCTTGCCGCAGGAGACTCGCGCTGTGCCCGCCCTGCTAACCAGGTGTAACCCGCCACTGGAAAGCCGCGACAAGGGACGGCCGATACTTTGGTAGACCTCACCCATCGCGAGCACTAGTGAGTTCGCATCAGCGGTACGAAGCGCGACTGGGGTGACGTTCGCCTCGGGTGCAAGCTCCAATCGGGCGAGGGTGGTCTCATCGACGTTCGCGTGCCAATCCCAAAACTCGGGCCGTGGACGAGTCCTCATGAGGCAGTCGCTGATCGTGAGCATCGTTCTCGGAGCCGTTGTCATGTCAGTCGGCGAATGGGCAGGGACCGTTAGGCGGGTAACCAGCCAGTCAAGTCTCCATCGATCACTGGAACATCATCGTCCACGAGCCGCTGCCTCAGAGATGGAACCGCACCCATCTGCCTCTGACGCGCCGCACCTCAAAAGCGCGTCGCTTCGCCGAGCGTGCGCATACGCAGGAGGACCCGAGACAAGACGGCGCCGAGCTAGGAAATGAAGGGGTTCGCGAGACAGGCCTCGGGTGTCTGGCTGTAGAACGGGTCGTCCTCGTCAAGTCGGACCCACCACCCACCGACGGTCACGTGGTCGCCAAGTTGATAGGTGCGTCCCTCGCTGGACACGGTGTACGGATCGGACCCGACAGTCGTCCCCGACGGCCAGATCACCACGGCCCTGCCTGACTCGGCTGCCTCGATCAGGGATCGGGGATCGCGGCCACGGACGGGCACGGGAGCCGCGTCGACGATCCCCAGGCAGCCGTCGACGTCGGCCAGTCGTCCGGTGACGGCGTGCTGATGGGCGTCGCCCCCTACCCGGATCAGCACGGCCGGCCCATCTGACGACGTGTGGACGCGAGCGAAGTCCTCATCACCAGCGGCAGTCGCCTTGGAAACGACGACGCTGACCGGCGAGGCCACCACGACGGCCGCCAGGAGAAGGCGCGACGCCGGCACGAGCCTCGAGGTCAACCGGGCAAGAGCCCATGCCACTGCCCATCCCGCGGCAGTACCCATGGCACACAGGATCAGCGTCCCCGAAAGCAGACCCAGGCGTGTGAAGAGGAACGCATAGCTGAGAACAACGGTGAGAACCGAAGCACCCGCCGCGACACGGAAGCCGAACGACAACGACTGGGCGCAGCCCACCACCACGCCCACCAGGAGCGGGACCCACACGACGCTGCTGCGGGTGTCGTCCGACATGAAGAACACCGACCCGTAGCGCGACTCGAGGATCGCGTACGCGACCACGTAGTTGAGCGCCACGCACACACCCAGGCCCACGCCCGGAGGGACCGTGCGGCTCAGACCAGTCAGGACACGGGCGGTCGTCACACGGCCACCTTAGGTTCGTGTGCCGCCCGATGTCCGTCGAATGTGTTCCGGACGAGGCCGTCCACACTCCCGCCCGCGTGATCATTGCGCGACGGGACGCTCGCCGAAGGCCTCGCGTCATAACACCGCTTATGGGCACGCACGCCAGGTGCACATCCGCTCATGCCGAGATTCGATCTTCAGTCGACCACGCGGGTCGAGATCGTCGAGTATCCGCCACCGTCCGGATAGTGCCACGCGCCCGTGAGGGTGTTTCCCTCCTGATCGAACGTGCCCTGGTAGTACGCCAGCGATCCGCGTTCGCCCATCCGGATCGCGAGCGTGTCGTCGAGGACCTCATAGGTGTAGTCGAGGGTCTCTCCCTCCGAGAATCCGTGGTAACGAGACCGGATGTCGACGCTCGGTTCCTCGCCGTACTTGGATTCGTGACCGATGACTTCGAGGCCCTGGTTGCCGCCCAGGTCGACGTGCTGCAGCAGGAAGAACCCTCCCTCGGTCCACTCGTAGATGACCGTGCCCTCAGCCCCACCCGACACGGTCCAGGTGCTTACCAGTTTGTCGAGCGTCTTCAGATCGGTGTTCGGCTGCGTAGCCGAGAGCTTTCCGATCTCGTCATTGTCAGACATGTTCATCACCTCTCACTGGCGGAGTTGGCGGAAGTTGCCTGGGTTGTATGTGGTTAGCGGCGACTAGGTCGGTAGACCAGCTCTTGGGTGCGCCGGTCGAAGGTGCGGCTCTCCAGCAGCTCCAGGTCGAAATCGCCCGCTCCCTTGAGGATGGGACTGGTTCCGGTCCGCCCTGAGATCGCAGGGAAGATCGTGACTTGAAGGCGGTCGACCAGACCTGCGGCCATCAGCGACCAGTTCAGCGACAAGCTGGCCTGTGAGCGCAGAGGGATGTCTGATTCGTCCTTCAGCCTGGAGACAATGTTGACAGCGTCGCCGCTGACGATGGTGGCGTTCGGCCAGCCGAGGGTGTCATGCAGGGTGGAGGAGATGACGGTGGCGGGCATTCGCAGCATCCGAAGGTTCCACTCGTCCTGATTGTTCGGGTCGTCGGCGCGAAACAGAATCTCGGCGTTCTCCCGGAAGGTGGTGGCTCCAAAGATCATCCGTTGCTCGGCGTCGAAGAGAGCGGCGCGGTGGTCGAGCAGCTCAGGTCCCTGCTTGCCCCAGTAGCCGCCCCAGTCGCCCTCCGGGCCGAACGAGCCATAGCCGTCCAGTGTGGAGAAGACGTCCCAGGTGTAGGTCGCGGTCATCGTGTACTCCTCTGCCACGGAAGCGGCGGCTATCTGCTGTGACTTCGACCATCAACTATCCGAGTTGACGAAGCAAGCAGATGTCGCCCCTTCAGCCGCGCGGAACCGCAAGACGGATGTGCGCAGACATGTCCCGAGGCCCAGGCTCAGTGGCGCGCCCGCATCTGCCGCAAGTCGCGCACTCCAGGATCTGCGTCTTACCACCGCGAGTGTCGCGAGCGGGTGTCCGCGCGGAACAGTTGTACGCACATCGTTCTTCAGACCGCACTGCATTCGTCTGGCCTCGTCGTGGAGTACGGCCATGACGAGGAGCGGCGACTTCGCCTCCATGTCCGACAACTGAAACGACCAACGGTCGCCCATTCCACCGCGTGTCGGCCTGTCAGGTCTCTTTGAGTGCGAAGGTGGCCAGCGCGTGCACGAGCGACTTCCCATCCTGCTCCACCTCGGCTTCGCAGATGGTGAGCCTGTCGCCGCGCTTGCGCACCGTGGCAGTGACCGTGAGCGGACCAGGCTTCCCGGGCCGGAGGTAGGTGACCGTGAGCTGACTGGTGGCGGGCGTCTCGTCCTCCACGACGCTGAGGATGGCTGCGCCCATCGTCGTGTCGACCAAGGTGGCGAGCATGCCGCCGTGAACCGTGCCAGCCGGATTGAGATGACGTTCATCGGCATCCATCGTCAACGTCGCTTGTCCGTCGGCTGCCTCAGGGGAAGGGGCGCCGATCATCGTGAGAAAGCCGTGTTTGGTGTCAGTCACGAGGTCTCTGTACCCGTGACCCCCACAAAGATGCGTTCGCAACGGGATGTGGCGCGGCACGTCCGCGCCTGGGTCACCGGGCAGCGGACTCGGGCGAGCCAACTCTCCTCACCGCGGGCGCCCCGGTAGCGTCCGAGGGTGGCCACTACTCGCCGATCCAGTGCTCGTCGGCGCAGCCCCTCGACCCGACGTGGCAAGCCGCGGCAGCAACCGCGCCCGTTGCCGGCGGCCGGACCGGGTGAGCGGGTATGGGTGCTCGACGTCCCCTACGGGACCCAGGTCGACGGTGCCACGTGGCATCCGGCGGTCAAGACCCATCTCCACGTCGGGCGCGGGCTGCCCGCGCACCTCGCGCCCTACTCCCCCGGGCCGTACACGCTCGGTCGATTCATCGAGAACTCGCTGAACCCCGGCGATCCGACGCCTCAGCCCGAGGCAACGGGTGACCTGGAGCCCCGGCAGATTCAGTACGAAGCAGCCGACGCGATCGCCGCGCGGGCCGCAGCGGGCGGGCGGCAGTTCCTGCTCGCCGACGAGCCGGGTGTCGGCAAGACGATCTCGGCCGTCCTCGGCGCGACGGCGGTGGGCGACCTCCGAGGTGCTCAGCGGGTCCTCGTCGTGGCCGACCGGCCCGCTGCGATCACCATCGGCCACTGGTGCCGCACCATCACAGCACTGGGCGACGGCGGCCTCGAGTGGGTGGTGATCACCTGGGACCGTCTGGAGAAGGTCAAGGACCACCCCTGGGACGTCATCATCGCGGACGAGGCCCACGCGCTGCGACGCACGACGACGAAGCGGTGGAAGCTCTGGGCGCGGATCTCCGGGCACGGGCGGCCGCACGACCAGGCGCCGTTCGTCATCGCGACGACCGCGACACCCGGGCACACGCCGCTCGAGCTGCCCTACCTCGCTCCGGCCTACGCGCAGGTGCTCGGTGAGCCGATGAAGGAGTGGACCTCGGCCACACAGCCCGGAGCCGCGTTCGCCACCGCGCTCGAGCGCCACGGCGTCGGGGTGGAACGTGGACGCTACGGCGCGACCTGGACCACCGATCCGGCCCGGCGCGCGGCCGATCTCAAACTCGTGCGCGGCTGGCTGGCCGAGGAGCAGCCGCCCGCGATGCTGCACCGCGCCGCGCCGTGGGGACCGGTGCCGATCTCCGGCATGCCCGTGACGCTCACCCCGACGGAGCGAAGTGCCTATGAGGCCGAGTGGGGCGAGTTCTGCCGCGAGATGGACATCGCCCGACGCGGCCGCAGCGTCGCGAAGGGCCGCTCCGCGCTGCTGCGCTTCCGGCAGAAGGCCGGACTGATCCGCGTCGACTCGACCGTCGCCTGGATCGCCCAGCAGGTCGAGGCCGAGCGCCAGGTCGCGTGCTCCGTCGAGTTCGTCGCCACCGCCGCCGACCCGATCGCCGACCGGCTGCGCGACAGCGGCATCGAGGTCGCCACCATCTACGGCCGCGACCGGTTCGACGTCGAGGCCGAGCGGCTCCGGTTCCAGACCGGGCAGGCGAAGGTCTGCGTGTTCACGACGGTCGCTTCGATCAGCCTGCACGCCGGCGAGACCCTGGCCGACGGCAGCCAGGCGAGCACGGACCCACGGGTCGGCGTCTTCCACCAGGCGCGCTTCTCGGGCATCGCCGGACGCCAGGTGACCGGACGGACGCACCGCGACCACCAGGTCTCGCCGTGGCACATCGCCTACGCCGAGGGCACCGTCGAGGAACAGGTCGGCAAGGTCATGGTCGAGCGGATCGCCGCCGCCTCCGACACGGCCGGCAGCGACACCACCGGCCTGTCCGAACTCGCCGAGCTGCTCGGGGCCGACTGGCTCCCGCCCACGACCCTGACCGAGGAAGGCGCCTGAATCCGGATCCTCTGACCTCTTGACGTGTGACCGGGCTCACATCAAGTTGGAACGTAACATCGCTCCCCGGAGGGCCCCATGAAATCCCTGACCATTCCCCTCGGTGCCCTGGTCCTGGTGGCCGGACTCAGTCTCTCCACCCTGCCCGCGGCGAGCCAACCCGCGGCAGCCCCACCACAGAGCGACGCCCTCGAGGTGTACGTCGTCGAAGGCCCCACCGCGAACCTCGGGCAACTCGGTGAGCTGGGCATCGACACCCAGCACGTGATGCAGGAGAGCGCCGGGGCCGGGAAGGTACGCCTCGAGCTCATCGTCACGGGCCGCCAGGCGGCCAAGGTCCGCGACGCGGGCTTCCAGGCCAAGGTCAAGCAAGTCGACGGCAAGAAGGCCTCGCAGGCTGCCCGCGCCCAGCAGCGGGCCGGCTACTCGGTCTACCGCTCCTGGAGCGAGGACGGCGGCATCGCGGACGAGCTTCGCGCCACCGCGGCCGCGAATCCCCGCATCGCCAAGCTCGTCCGCATCGGTCGGACCGTCCAGGGCAAGGAGATCCTCGCCCTCAAGGTCACCAAGAACGCCCGGAACATGAGGGACGGCTCGCGCAAGGCCGTGTTGTACGGCGGCGCACAACACGCCCGCGAGTGGATCACCCCCGAGATGGTGCGCCGGCTGATGCACCACTTCCTGGACGGTTACGGCACCGACGCGCAGATCACCCGGCTGGTGAACACCACCGAGCTGTGGTTCCTGCCGGTGTCCAACCCCGACGGCTACGACCTCACCTTCACCGAGGGCAACCGCCTGTGGCGCAAGAACGTGCGCGACAACAACGGCGACGGCGCCATCACGCCCGGCGACGGCGTGGACCCGAACCGCAACTTCAAGACCAAGTGGGGCTGGGACAACGAGGGCTCCTCCCCCGACCCGACCAGTGAGACGTACCGCGGGCCGAGCGCCGGCTCCGAGCCGGAGACCAAGGCGCTCGACTCACTGTTCAGGAAAGTCGGCTTCGAGTTCTACATCAACTACCACTCGGCCGCCGAGCTCCTCCTCTACGGCATCGGCTGGCAGGTCTCCACTCCATCCCCCGACGACGTGATCAACGTGGCCATGGCCGGCGACGACGCCGAGCCGGCCGTCCCGGGCTACGACCCGGACATCTCCGCGGAGCTCTACACCACCAACGGAGACACCGACACGCACGCGACCGTGAAGTACGGAACCCTCGGCTTCACCCCCGAGATGACGACCTGCGAGACGGTCTCCGATTCGGTCCCGGACGACGAGTGGGTGAGTGAGGACTGCGTCAGCGGCTTCAACTTCCCCGACGACGAGGAGCTCATCCAGGCCGAGTTCGAGAAGAACATCCCCTTCGCACTGGCCACGGCCGCCTCGGCCCAGGATCCGGACGACCCGGTCTCGGTCGTCGGACGTGACACCCCGGCGCTGGTGGCCGACCCCTTCTCCGTGTCGCACGGCAGGACGCAGCCGGTTGCAGTGACCGCGAAGCGCGCCCTCAAGGATCTGCGGCTGCGCTACCGGATCAACCGTGGTCGCACGCAGTCGGTGAAGGTGCGCGAGTGGAGGGGCGGCGAGCGCTACGGCGACACCCACGACGACTACTACGCGGAGTTCCGCGGGAAGGTGGAGCGTACCCGTCCGGGTGACTCGGTCGAGGTGTGGTTCACCGGCACCGAGCCGCGCTCCCGTCACCACGGCAGCCGCGGCAGGCACGGCGGCGGGAAGGGCACCAGCGTCAGCAGCACGCCGTTCACCTATCGAGTGGCGAACGACATCGGAGGCGACGTGCTGATCCTGGCCGCCGAGGACGTCACCGGCATCAGTCCGGTCCAAGGCGTCGCCAGCGCGAAGTACGCCGACGAGTACGCCGCTGCGCTCACCGCCGCCGGGTACTCCTCGGACGTCTACGACGTGGACGTCAACGGCCGGGTCGCTCCCCATCACCTCGGGGTGCTGTCCCACTACGACGCGATCGTCTGGGAGTCCGGGGACGACATCATCACCCGCGCCGTCGAGCAACCCGGCGGCACCGCGGCCAAGCTGGCCAACGACCTCGAGCTGACCGTCCGCGACTACCTCAACGAGGGTGGCAAGGCGCTGGTCACCGGCCAGTACAACCAATACGGCCAGGCGACCGCGGCGTCGTACTTCTTCAGTCCGACCGCACCACCGGAGTGCACCGTGCGCGCCGAACCCTGCCTAACGCTGGAGAACGACTTCCAGCAGTACTGGCTCGGCGCCTACAACTACGTCAGCGACGGTGCCACCGGCGAGGACGGACCGTACGGCGTGCGGGGTGAGGACGGCGGACCGTTCGCCGGCTTCGCCAGCGCCCTCAACGGCGGGGACTCCCCCGACAACCAGGAGCACACGGCTTCGTTGCTGTCCACGTCCAGCTTCCTGCCCCCCGACGAGTTCCCCCAGTTCAGGAGCTCCGCTCCGCTGAAATGGGACCGGCCCGGAGCGGCTCCGTTCGATCCGGTCGACGGCGACTGGTACGCCTTCAGCCAGGTGGCGGACCAAGGCTGGAAGCGGCTCGCCCGCACGGTCGACCTGACCGGTGCGACGTCGGGTGCGCTGCAGTTCCAGGTCTCGTACGACACCGAGACCGACTGGGACTTCCTCGTCGTCGAGGCCCGCGAGGTCGGCACCGAGAACTGGACGACGCTCCCGGAGACCAACGGCCACACGACACAGTCCACGGGCGCAGCGTGCCCGGAGGGCTGGGTGGACATCCACCCGCAGGTCGCGCACTACCAGGGCGCGGACTGCTCGCCGACGGGTTCCACCGGGGAGTGGAACGCGGCGACCGGAAGCAGCAACGGCTGGCAGGACTGGAACCTCGACCTGACGCCGTTCGCCGGCAAGCAGGTCGAGGTGTCGATCAGCTACATCAGCGACTGGGTCACCCAGGGTCTCGGCGTGTTCGTCGACGATGCCCACGTCATCGTGGACGGCGCCGAGACGACGGCGACGTCCTTCGAGACCGACCTGGGCGGCTGGACCACCCCGCCGGCGCCCGAGGGATCCCGCCAGACCAACACCTGGGAGCGTTCGCAGCGGGCGTTCGAAGAGGGTTCGGCGACACTGACCAAGGACACCGTGTTCACCGGTTTCGGCGCCGAAGGGCTCCAGACCGCCGCGCAACGGGCGGAGTTCGTCGAGCGGGTGATGGCGCACCTGCTCGACTGAGGCAGGCAGACTGCAGGGGTGTCCGACCCGCTGAGCCGTCTGCTCGCCGCACCGCCCGACCTCCCGGTCACTGCGGGCCTGCCCGCTCTCGACGAGGCGCTCCGCGCCAGCGGCATCGCCGTGGTCCACGCTCCCCCCGGCACCGGCAAGACGACCCTGGTCCCGCCCGCGGTCGCGAACGTCGTCGCTGGACGGGTCGTCGTCACGCAACCGAGTCGCATCGCGGCCCGCGCCGCTGCCCGCCGGTTGGCGCACCTGCTGGGTGAACAGGTCGGCGAGACCGTCGGATACTCCGTCCGCGGAGACCGGCGCACCAGTCGACGCACGCGGGTCGAGATCGTCACGACCGGACTGCTGTTGCGGCGGATCCAGCACGATCCGGAGTTGGCCGGCGTGGGCGCCGTCGTCCTCGACGAGGTGCACGAGCGCCATCTCGACGCCGACCTGACCCTGGCCCTGCTCGTCGACATCCGGGCCAACCTCCGCGAGGACCTCGCCCTGGTGGCGATGTCGGCCACCATCGAGGCCGAACGGACGGCCGCGCTGATCGGTGGCGCTCCGGTGATCAGCGTCCCCGGTGCCCTGCACCCCGTGGAGACGGTCTGGTGTCCGCTGCCGCCGGGATCGCGCCGCACCGACGATCGCGGCATCACTCCCGCCTTCCACGACCACGTCGCCGCGACCGTGCGCCGGGCTCTGGCCGAGCACGAGGGTGACGTCCTGGTCTTCGTGCCGGGTGTCGCCGAGGTCGACGCGACCATGCGTCGTCTCACCGGCGTCGACGCCGACGTGCATCCCCTGCACGGACGTCTGTCCGGCGCCGAGCAGGACCGTGCGCTCACCGAGGGCCCACGTCGCCGCGTGATCGTCTCGACCGCCGTCGCCGAGTCGTCGCTGACGGTGCCCGGCGTGCGTGTCGTGGTGGATGCCGGATTCTCGCGCGAGCCCCGCACCGACCACCGTCGCGGACTGGCCTCCCTCGTCACCGTCGCCGTGAGCCGGGCAGCGGCCGAGCAGCGCGCGGGCCGCGCCGGCCGCCTGGGTCCGGGCGCCGTGCTGCGGTGCTGGTCCAAGGCGGAGCACGCGCACCTGGCCGCTCACCCCGAGCCCGAGATCGCCACCGCCGACCTGACCGCCTTCACTCTCGAGGTGGCGTGCTGGGGAACGGACGACGTGCGCGACCTGGCGCTGCTCGACCAGCCGCCGGAGCACGCCATGTCGGCCGCTCGGCAGGTGCTGCTGGACCTCGGAGCGATCACCGAGGACGGACGCGCCACGGCCCGAGGCCGGGTCATCGCCGGCGTGCCCGTCGACCCCCGGTTGGCTCGGGCCCTCATCGACGGTGCCGGCCTCGTCGGGACGAGGCGGGCCGCCGAGGTCGTGGCGATGCTCAGCGAGGACGTCCGGGCTCCCGGCGCCGACCTGGTGGCTGCGCTCCGCTCGTTGCGCGCGGGCCACCGGGCGGGCGGGTGGCGCACCCAGGTGACCCGGCTCGAGGCCATCGCGAAGGAGCATGGCGCCGAGAAGCGCGGCGCGGCACTGACCGATGACGTGGCGGTGGGTCTGGTGGTCGCGCTGGCACACCCGGACCGGATCGCGCGGAAGCGCTCCGGCTCCTCCAGCTACCTGATGACCTCCGGCACGGGCGCGGCGCTCGATCAGCGCGACCCCGGTCCTCTGGCCGGCCTGGAGTGGCTCGCGATCGGCGATGCCGATCGCCGGTCCGGGCAGCGTGAGGCCCGGATCCGGTCGGCTGCCCCGCTGACCGAGGACCTCGCGCTGGAGGCTGCCGGCTCGCTGTGGACCGAGGTGGACGAGGTCAGCTGGACCGGCGGGCGGGTGCTGGCGCGCCGACGCACGCTGCTGGGCGCGATCGAGCTCGGCTCCGTCCGGCTCAGCGACCCGCCAGCCGAGGCCGTGACCGAGGCCATCCGACAGGCACTGGAGACAGAAGGCATCGGTCTCTTCACCTGGTCCGAGGCGGCCACGGCGCTGCGTGCTCGTCTCGACTTCCTTCACCGCGCACTGGGCGACCCGTGGCCCGACGTGAGCGACGAGGCGCTGACGGAGAACCTCCGGTCGTGGCTGGGACCGCAGCTGGCGCGGGTCCGATCGGCGCAGGACCTCCGCCGCATCGACATCCTCGGCGCCCTGCGGGCGCTGTTGCCATGGCCCGAGGCGAGCCGGCTCGACGAGTTGGCGCCGGAGCGCGTGGAGGTCCCCAGCGGATCGGTCGTGCGGATCGACTACTCCCAGGAGCAACCGGTGCTCGCGGTCAGGCTCCAGGAGGTCTTCGGCTGGTCCTCGGCGCCCGCCCTCGCCGGTGGCCGGGTGCCGCTCCTGCTGCACCTGCTCTCCCCCGCCCGCCGCCCGGCAGCGATCACGGCCGACCTCGATTCCTTCTGGGACACCGGTTACCCGGCCGTGCGCGCAGACCTGCGCGGGCGGTACCCCAAGCACTCCTGGCCCGACGATCCCCGCAGCGCTCCCGCCACCCGACGGACCAACACGCCCCGCGCTCGAAGGTGAGCCGCCGCCAGCAGAGCCTCGGCTAGGTTCGTGCCACCATGACGGACTTCATCACCGACGACGCGCCGGTCGCCGTGCGTCGTGCGACCGCCTTCGAACCCACCCGCCGGACGTGGCTCGCCATCGCCTCGGTTCCGGCGATGTGGCTCTTCTACTGGGGCGAGTCAGTCGTGCGGGACTGGTCCGTCCCGTTGTCGCTCCTGCTCTTCCTCGGCGGCGCGTGTCTGCTCGTGGCAACGCTGTTGCCGCTGATGGCCAACCGGGCCGATGGCAGCAACCTCGCGGGCCTGGGAATCACGCGCCACCGGTGGCGCTGGGCGCTGCTGATCGCCGTGGTCTCGATGGGCAGCCTGCCTGCGTTGCTCGACCGGGCCAGCGGCGCCGGCGTGGATCCGGTCACGCACCTGCTCTACAACCTCACCGTCCTGTGGGAACCGCTCTTCCTGTTCGGCTGGCTGCAGCTCAGCTTCGAGCGAGCGTTCGGCTACCTGTGTGCTCCCGTGCTGACCGCCCTCGCGTTCGGCGTCTATCACCTGGGCTCCGTACCCGTGGGCACCGCGCTCGGCTTCGCCGCGGTCGGACTGGTCCTGGGCGCGGTCTTCGCCCTCACCAACAACCTGCTGTCGATGTGGCCGTTGACCTGGGCCATCAGCTCGGGGATCGGCAGCATCGATGCAGGCTTGAGCTTCGGTCGCGGCGAAGTGGTGGCCGGCATGACCGTCCTGGCCGCCCAACTCGTGATGTTCGCCGTTGTTGCGTCGTCGGGTCGCAAGACCCGAGCACGGCGCGCCGCACCTGGAGCATCGTCAGCGGACCGCTGAGCAGCGGGATCACGGCGAGGACCTCCGACCGTCCGAGCCCGCCCCCGCTCGCTCAGGCCCCGAACTCCTGCTCCAACGCCGCCAGGATGTCGGGCGCAGCCTCGAAGAACGGGTCCTGCCCCTCGTCGCCGATCTGGATCAGCGCGAGGTCGGTGAACCCTGCCTCGGCGAACGGCCGCACGGCCTCGATCACCGCGTCGATGTCGTTGCCGCAGGGGATCTGGTCGGCCACGTCCTCGGGCCGGACGAACTGGGTGGCCGCGTCGAACGCCGACGGTCCCGGGAGCTCGGCGTTGACCTTCCAGCCACCGGCGAACCACCGGAACTGCTCATGGGCCCGAGCGACGGCCCGGTCGGCGTCGGTGTCCCACGAGATCGGCAGCTGACCCACCTTGCGAGCCGGCGTCATCGCGCGGGTCGCCTCGTCGAACGCCGTGGCCGCATCGCCGTCGGGCTCGACCGCGATCATGAAATCGGCCCACGGAGCAGCGACCTCGATCGACTGGGGCCCGCTGACCGCGACGCCCATCGGCACCCGCGACTCCGGCAGGTCCCAGAGCTTCGCCGAGTCGACCCGGTAGTGGTCACCGACGAAGTTGACGTACCCGCCGTCGAGGAGGGCACTGATGATCTGGAGCGCCTCGGAGAACCGCTCGTGGCGCACGTTGACCGGGTCCCAGCCCTCGCCGACGACATGCTCGTTGAGGTTCTCCCCCGCACCCAGGCCCAGCGAGAAGCGTCCCTCGCTCAGAGCCCCGAGGGTCGCGGCCTGCTGCGCCACCACCGCCGGGTGATAGCGCCCGATCGGGCACGTCACGTACGTCATCAGCTCGAGCGTCTGCGTCGCCTGGGCGACCGCTCCGAGGGTCACCCACGCGTTCGGGCTGTGACCCTGTTCCTTGAGCCACGGGTTGAAGTGGTCGCTCATGACGGCGAAGGGGAACCCCGCCTCCTCGGCGGCCTGGGCGTACGACACCAGTTTCGTCGGCGGGGACTGCTCGCACATGAGGGTGCATCCGATGGAGAGGCTCATGGTGCTCGTGTACCCGGGACAGCACGTCTCACTCTCGGCCACCGAGGTCGCGGCCGCCTCGGACCAGCCCGGTCCCGTACCGTGGGGTGGTGAAGCCCCAGACGCCGGTCCGCATCTCCATCGTCAACGACTACGACGTGGTGGTTCAGGGCCTGGCGCGCATGTTCGAGCCGTTCAAGGATCGGATCCAGGTGGTGGAGGTCTCCACCAATCAGCCCGGCCGCGAACGGGTGGACATCGCGCTCATCGACTCGTTCGCACAGACGCGCGACATCAACGAGGTCCTGGCCGCCGCGAACGCGGAGCGGTACGTCTTCTACAGCTGGAGCCTGAAACCCGAGCTCATCGAGACGTGGTCACGGTTCGGGGTGATCGACTTCCTCGACAAGAGACTGACGGCCGAGGAGCTGGCCGACGCGCTCGAGCGGATCGCTCGTGGCGAGAGCGGCGTCGTCAGCTCCGACTATCCGGCGTCGCCCGACGCGGACCTCGGACAGTGGCCCGGCCGCGAGTACGGGTTGAGTGCCCGTGAGTCCGAGGTGATCGCGCTGATCACCCAGGGCTTCGGCAACGAGGAGATCGCCGCACGCACCTTCACCAGCATCAACACCGTGAAGACGAACATCCGGACGGCCTATCGCAAGATCGGCGTGGACAGTCGGACTCGGGCGGTCCTCTGGGGTGTCGATCACGGGTTTCGACCTGACGCCATCAAGGCCGCACGGCCTGACGCAGCGAGCGAGTGATCCACCCCGCCCGCCTCCGGCAGTGATTCACCCTTAAGGGTGAGGTGTGGGCCCGGCGCGAAAGCCTAGGTTGGCACCGGTGATGCGCGGAGGGGCCGCAACTGCGGCTCCCGGTCTCGCCTGATGGGACGCCACGGTCCAGCCTCGAGAGGCTCGACGTCGGCTTCGGACGTCGATCGGATGGAGACACGCCACATGGCGGCTGACACGATGCGCTCCCCCGCGCCCTCGGCGCGGGCGGCGGCACTCACGTCATTGGCTGCCCTGGCCGCAGAGAGCATCCCCGGTGTCGACTTCGCCAGCATCACCGTCCACGTCGACGGTGGCTTTCGGACCGTCGCGGCCACCGATGCGTTGGCGAACGAGTGCGACCAGCTCCAGTACGACGTCGGCGAGGGCCCTTGCGTCGCTGCGGTCACCCACGAACGCCTGGTCCTGGTCAACGACCTGGTCCATGCGGAGCCCTTCAGCCACTACGGCCCGCTCGCAGCCAGACGCGGCGTCGGTTCCCAGGCCGCCGTCCAGCTCACCCACACCGATCAGGTCGCCGGGCTGAACCTCTACTCCCGCCGACGTGGCGCCTTCGACGAGTTGACCACGCACCTCGTCGAGCTCTTCGCCAGCTACGGCGCCGTCCTGCTCCGTTCGGCGCACCAGGTGGAGCACCTGAGCAGGGCCGTCGACTCTCGGCAGGACATCGGCGCCGCGGTCGGCATCCTCATGGAACGCTACGGACTCGATTGGGACCGAGCGTTCGGCTTTCTCGTACGCAACTCGCAGCATCGCAACGTCAAGCTCCGAGTGCTGGCCCAACAGGTCCTCGACGGCTCGTTCCGGGTCGAGAGCCAAGACGATCCTCACCCCCGTTCCGGCGGCGGGATCAGGCTCGCCTCCCAGGACTTGGCGGCCGGCTAGAACTCACCCCGGGCATCCGAGTGGTCCCGGAGATCGGCATACTGGCACCTGTCGGTCTCGGCAGAGACCGGCGTCGCGGATGTGGTGTAGTGGCAGCATGCTTCCCTTCCAGGGAATGGGTCGAGGTTCAAATCCTCGCGTCCGCTCCACCGGCCGGCCTAGAGGACGGTGACGATCCTGTACCGGTCGCCCAGCTCGCGGCGCAGATCGCGAAGCAGTCTCTGGGTCACCTCCGGGTCCGGCCCCGGCAGGTGATTCACCCGGTGGTCCGGCTCGGCCTCGACCGCCCATGCGCGCAGCCGCTCGGCCATCGCATCGGACAGCATCGGCCAGTCGCTGCGGTCGCTGCCGCCGTCATCGGTCCACAGCGGCCAGTCGCACCCGTACTCCCCCATGAGCCTGACCTCGTTGACGCCGGGGCTGCGTTGCACCACGACATCCCACTCCCCGCCGAGACGAAGGCGCAGTGAGATCTCGATGCGATCGAGGACTGCGAGGAACTCGCGCCGACTGGGCTCGTCGCGCCAACCGACGGCGACGAGCGCCGCCTGATCGCTCAGGCGGCGTGGCCACCCACTGGCCGCCCCGGGCCGACCAGTCCGGGACGAACCTGACGGACAGGCGATGACGCGCCATTCTCTCCCCCTCCCGTCGACCTGCTCATCATGCCCGGCGAAGTGTCGAGGGGTGGTCGAGTTGCAGCACCGAGACGAAGATTGACCCGTGCTCGGACTCGAGATGGTCGTCCTGCTGGGAATCGCCCTCGTGGTGTGCGGCGCGCTCGCCCGCCGCTACCCGATCGCCCCGGCGATCCTGCTCGTGATCGCCGGCATCCTCATCGGGTTCGTGCCCCACCTACGTCATGCCCATCTGCCGCCCGAGGTCATCCTCCTGGTCTTCCTGCCCGCGATTCTCTACTGGGAGAGCCTGACCACCTCGCTGCGCGAGATCCGCAACAACCTGCGGGTGGTGGTGCTCACCAGCACGGCGCTGGTGTTGGCCACCGCAGGAGCGGTCGCAGCGACCGCTCACGCGCTGGGCATGCCGTGGGGTCCCGCGTGGGTGCTCGGCGCCGCACTCGCCCCGACCGACGCGACTGCGGTGGGCGTGCTGGCGCGCAACCTGCCGCGCCGGACCGTCACGACACTGCGCGCCGAGAGCCTCGTGAACGACGGCACGGCGCTGGTGCTCTACGGACTCGCCGTGGGCGTCACCGTCGGTGAGGAGACCTTGACCGGCTGGCACGTCACGTGGCTGCTCGTGGTCTCCTACGGCGGCGGCGTCCTGGCCGGCGGTGTCGTCGGCCTGCTCAGCTGGCAGATCCGCCGCCGGATGGACGACCCGATGCTCGAGGGCATCGCGATGCTCGTCACGCCGTTCGCCGCCTTCCTCGCGGCCGAGCTCATCGAGGCGTCCGGCGTGCTGGCCGTCGTGGCCTGCGGCCTGTTCATCAGCCAGGTCGCGCCACGGATCACGACAGCGGCCACCCGGCACCTCGTGACCCCGTTCTGGACACTCTCGACGACGGTGCTGAGCAGCGCCCTGTTCGTGCTGATCGGGCTCGAGGCCCAGTCCGCCTTCCGTGGCCTGTCGAGCACGACCCTGCAACGCGCGTGGCTGGACATCCTGCTGGTCACCGCCGTCGTCATCGGGGTGCGTTGGGCATGGATCTACACGACCCCGTACCTGATCCGGGCCGTCGACCGGCGTCCCTCCCAGCGCGAGCGTCGGGTCAGCGCGCGCCAGCGCACGGTCAGTGCAACTGCCGGCTTCCGCGGAGCGATCTCCCTCGCCGCGGTGCTGGCGGTCCCTCGGACCCTCGAGTCCGGTGCGCCCTTCCCCGACCGCGACCTGATCGTGGTGATCGCCTGCGGCGTCATCGTGCTGAGCCTGTTGCAGGCGTTGGTGCTGCCCGCCGTCGTCCGTTACGCCCGGTTGCCCAGCGACCAGTCCGTGATCGACGAGATCCAGCTCGCCGAGGTCTTCACCCTGGACGCGGCGATCGAGGCCCTCGACGACGCTGCTGCCGATCTCGGCGTCGACGGGCACGTGACCGAGCGGGTCCGGAAGGAGCTCGACAAGCAGCGACGACTCGTGGACGCCGAAGGCGCCGGCGACGACCCGCTCGTCCAGCACACCAGCGAGTACACCAGCCTGTCGCTCGCACTGCTCGCGCTGCGGCGCGACGCGCTCCTGCAGCTGCGCGACGAGCGGCGGATCGACGACATCGTGCTGCGTCAGGTGCAGGCCCGACTGGACATCGAGGAGGTGCGGTTCACCCGCGCCGCTCCCCCGGAGTGAGGTGGCGAGGCGGGCGACTCAGAGCGGCGCGACCATCCGCATCGACTCATCCCAGAGTCGCCGCCCGAGCTCGCCGTCGTGGGCCTCGGGCGCCGACTTCGCGGGCTTCTTCTTCTCGTAGTACTGACCGCGCTCCCAGTCCGTGCCGGGCGTCGACGTGGCGAGCCAGACGAGCTGCTCCGCCCCGCGCTCGGGCGAGATCGTGAAGAGCTTGCTCACCATCGGCGTGTGGTAGACGAAGTTCAGCGGCGACTTCGTGCCGTGGGCGAAGTTGGAGCCGACCAGGCCGGGATGGAACGCCGCGGCCGAGATCCCTTGGTCGCGGTGGCGCCGGTCCAGCTCTCGGGTGAACAGGATGTTCTCCAGCTTCGTGTTCCCGTACGCCCGCTGGCCTCCGTCGTGCCTCGTGTTCTGCAGGTCGTCGATGTCGAAGTCACTGAAAAGTCTCGCCGCGATCGACGCGGTCTGGATGACGGTGGCGCGGCTCTCGATCAGCTGTGGAAGCAGCAGTTGCGTCAGGAGGAACCCGGCGAGGTGGTTCACCTGGAAGGTCTTCTCGAACCCGTCCACGGTCATGGTCCGGTGGTCCGTCAACGCGCCGGCGTTGTTCGCCAGGACGTCGATGCGCGGGTAGGCCTCGGCGAGCTCTGCCCCGAGGCGTCGGACCTGGGCCAGGTCGGCGTAGTCGGCGAGATGGAACGGGACTCCCAACTCCTCGGCCACGGTGCGCGTCTTGTCCGGGTCCCGTCCCACGATGGCCACCCGATGACCGTGATCGCTGAGAGCTTGAGCGGCCGCGGCGCCGACCCCGTCGCTGGCTCCGGTGATGACGATCGTCTTCTGCTCCATGTCATGAGGAGTACCCGGATTCGACAGAGGAACGCTCCCCGGTCCTTCCGGCTCACCCGGCTTCCACCCTGGCGGTGACATTGCCGTCGAGCTGCGCGATCCGCTTCGCGGCGTCACCGTCGAGGCGCCCCAGGACCACGATGCCGTCGAAGTAGGACTGGTCGCCGTAGTAGAGGACCAGGTCACGGCCGGGCGCGTAGTAGCCGAGGTCCCCCACGTCCGGGTCCGCTCCCTCGGGCTGGCCGGCCAACGACAGCGGCGACGGCAGCGGACCGGTCTTCTCCACACCACCGTGGTCGACCATGTCGATCGTCACGGGCAGCTGGGCCAGCAGATCGTCCGCTGCTGCACTGTCGTCGAGGGTCGCGGTGAATCGTTCGTCGCCGATGGTGATGCGGATCTGCATGATGTTCTCCTGGGCTTCGGTGGTGGGAGTGCGGATGGCGGTGGAACGCTCCGCAGCGCTGTTGTTCGTCCCGTCCGGCGTCCCGTTGGACGTCCCGCACGCCGCCACCACCGCAGGCAGGGCGACAGCCGCCAGAACGAGGACCGCCACGCGACTGACCGCGATGGTCCTCACTGCGTGACTCTCCCCGACTCATGCATCGCCGCACCCCGCATCGTGGCTCCCGCCCGCGCGACACCGAGCGGCGCCACACCTTCGAGTCAACCCCGCAGTCACAGGGACTTCCAGCCGGTCCGCGAGGGAGTACGCTGCCGCGCACGATGATCGCGTAGGAGACGGAATGCACGACAGCGAGGAAGACCGCGGCGATACTCACCGTCGTGGTGTCCGGTTCGACGAGGGATGGCACCTGTTCGCGAGCGGTTTCGGGTCGGTCGTCCTCGCCTCCGTCTGCGCGCTCCTGGCCGGCCCCTTCTTCGAACTGGCACTGGGCTCGGCGCTCGTCGCTCTGGCGCTCTTCGTGTTCTGGACGATGTCCCCGCAACGACACGGGTGGGATCGAGGTTCGGCCCGTCAGCTGATGACCTGGCTGCTCGGCGCGCTGCTGGGCGCGGCCGTGGTCTGGTACCTGTTCTTCATGCCTGACTTCTGACGTGCGTCGCTGCGCCCATCCGCACGGCTCGACCACGCTCGGGCCTATCCTCCACGTGTGCCCGACCGCAGCGCCATGACCGACATCCGGACGACTCGCCTGCTGCTGCGCCCGTGGCGCCAGTCCGACCTCGAGCCGTGGGCCGCCATGAACGCCGACCCCGAGGTTCGAGAACACCTCGGCGGCCCGTTGACCCGGTCTCAGAGCGACTCCTCGGTCGCGAGGTTCCAAGCCGACTTCGCTCAGCGCGGCTACGGCTGGTGGGCGGTCGAGGAGCAGGCGACCGGTGCGTTCATCGGCTTCGCGGGACTGGATCAGGTCGATGAGCACCTGCCGTTCAGCGGCGTCGAGATCGGTTGGCGGTTGGCCCGCTCCGCGTGGGGCCAGGGCTACGCCACGGAAGCCGCAATCGCCACCCTCACTTTCGCCTTCGAGTCCCTCGACCTGCGTGAGGTCCTCGCCATCACCACCGTGGACAACGTCCGTTCGCAGCTCGTGATGCAGCGCATCGGCATGACCCGAGATCCGGCCGACGACTTCGACGACGCGAGTGCCCCGGACGGCCCACCGGTGCGCCACGTGCTCTACCGGATCACTCGGCCGGCGCCATGAGTCGTGACCGAGGTTGACCTATCCTCCACGTGTGCCCGACCAAGCCCTCGAACTCAGCTTCGAGCCCTCGTCCGATGCTGCGGTCGTGGCCCAGTGGGAGGCGTTGAAGGCGGCCGGCATCCCGTCGCAGGCGGACCACCGGTCGATGACCAATGCGCCGCACCTCACGCTGGTGGCAGCCGTCGGGATCGCGCCGGCAGTGGTGGACGCCGCGCGCGACGCGATCGGACCGTTTTTGCCAGCACGCATCGGAGTGCGAGGACTCGTCCTGTTCGGCCAAGGCCCTCGCGTGACCATCGCCCACCTGATCGAGCCTGATCCGGCACTCGCGGCTGCCACGGCACGCATCCGCGAGCTGGTCCCGACCGGGCGGCATCCCGTCTGGACTCCGCACGTCACCTTGGCGCGACGTGTCCCCCGGCGCCTGCTGCCGGCTGCCCTCGAGGTCCTGGAGTCCACCGAGGCGCCGGTCGAGCTGACCTGCGACCGCCTCCGCTGGTGGGACCCGTCCCAGGACCTGATCGAGGACCTCGCGACCACGTGACGCGATCGGTCGAACGGCCGCGCGGAGCACTCCGCTCTGCGAAGGTGTCTGCGTGACCGAGCAGACCGACTTCATCGAGACATTCACCGCGTTCCTGCGTGACGTGGTCGAGCAGCACGGTGCGGCGCCTCACGGCCCGGGCGAGCTGACGACGGCCCTGACCGAGCACCTCGGCGTGGATGCCCGAGAGCTGACGGCCGTCACCGAGCGGCTGAGCCGCGCCCAGCTGGTCGACGCGGACATCGCGCTCGATCTCATCGACCCGGAGGCTCGAGTGATCGGCTTCGGCGGCCGTGGACACGACCTCGGGTTCCTCGGCCTCGTGCGCGGCGAGCACGGCCCGGTCGACCTGGGACCGGTCGAGTACGTGAGTTCGCCGGTCGGCCCGAACCAGGATCGTCAGGTCGTGGCGAGCGCCGTTCGGCTGCTGACCTTCGAGGGCACGGCGCTCGCGCTGCTCCAACGGGACGCCAACCCCGAATGGGGCCGCTCGTCCCCCACCCTCGAGATCATGGCGGCCGACCGCGAGACCACCAGCGCGTTCCTGGCTCGCCTCCGCACGCTCATGCGCGAGAACAGCGTGCTGCGCGGGCAGGTCCTGTCCTTCGCCGGGGACGAGTACGGCTCGTCGCTGGGCGGGGTGACGTTCCATGAGCGACCCACCGTTCCCGCGTCCGCCGTCGTGCTGCCGGGTGAGTCGCTGCGCAGGATCGAGCGGCACGCCCTGGCGATGGGCGAGTTCCGTGACGAGCTGCTGCGCGCCGGCCAGCACCTCAAGCGCGGCATCCTGCTCTACGGCCCGCCCGGCACGGGCAAGACCCACACCGTCAGGCACCTGCTGAGTCGCTCCCCCGGCATCACCGCGATCCTGCTCAGCGGCAACACCCTGGGCCTGGTCAAGGAGGCGACGCAGATCGCCCGCGCGATGGAACCGGCCATCGTCGTCCTCGAGGACTGCGACCTCGTCGCCGAGGACCGCGACATGGTCGACTCGCCCGACTCGATGCTCTTCGAGCTGCTCGAAGCGCTGGACGGACTCGACGGGGACGCCGACGTCACCTTCCTCATGACGACGAACCGACCCGACCTGCTGGAGCGGGCGTTGTCGCAGCGTCCGGGCCGCATCGACCTGGCGGTGGAGATCCCCCTTCCGGACCTCGACGCCCGCCGTGCGCTCTTCGCCCTGTACGCCGACGGCCTGGGCTTCTCGGCCGAGGCGCTCGACCTCGCCGCCGACCGGGCCGAGGGCGTGACGGCGTCCTTCGCGAAGGAGCTGGTCCGACGCGCGGTGCTGTCGGCCGCGATCGCCCACCGGCCGCCCGGCGACGCGGATCTGACCGTTGCGCTCGACGAGCTGTTGTCCGACCAGGACTCCTTCACGAGGAGCCTGCTCGCGTCCGGGCCGCGCAGCTTCGAGGCCTCACCTGAGGCGGACGACTGGCCCGACGACTGACTCGGGAGAGCTATTGGTTAGTGTCGCCTTACCTAACCAACTAGTTCGAAAGGACTACTCATGTCCCTGCGCCGTCGCTTCGCGGCAGTTCTCACTCTTCCCCTCCTCGGCCTCGCGCTCAGCGCGTGCGGCAACGAGAACGAGTCCGCGTCCGGTGGTGACACCGAGACGATCACCGTGACCGATGCCCTCGGCGATGAAGAGGTCCCGCTCAACCCCAAGAGCGTCGTGGTCTTCGACATGGGCGTTCTCGACACGCTCGACACGCTCGGTGTCGACGCGGTCACGGGCGTCGCCAAGGGCGGCGCGACCCCCTCCTACCTGAAGAAGTACGACGGCGACGACTACGTCGCGGTCGGCGACCTCTTCGAGCCGAACCTCGAGGCCATCCCCCGCGCCAAGCCCGACCTGATCATCGTCGGCGGCCGCTCGGCCTCCATGCACGACACCCTCGAGGACACCTTCGAGGGCGTCCCCGTGCTGGACATGTCGGTCGACCAGAACGCCTACCTCGACAGCTCGCGCAAGAACATCCTCACCTTGGCCAGCATCTTCGAGAAGGAGAAGCAGGCCGAGGAGATCCTCGCCGGCTACGACGAGCGGATCGCCGCGGTCAAGAAGCAGGCGAGCAGCGCCGGCAAGGGCCTCGTCCTGCTGACGAGCGGCGGCGAGGTCACCGCCTACTCCATCAACTCGCGCTTCGGATTCGTGCACGACGTCTTCGGCGTCCCCGCCGCCACCGGCGAGCTGGGTGACAGCGAGTCCCGCCACGGCGAGGCCGTCTCCTTCGAGTTCATCCGCAAGGTCAACCCCGACCTGCTCTACGTCGTCGACCGCGACTCGGCCATCGGCGAGGACGGCAAGTCGGCCGAGGAGATCCTCGACAACGCCCTCGTGAAGAAGACCAACGCCTGGAAGAACGAGAAGGTCACCTACGTCGACGCGGAGGCCTGGTACATCGTCATCGGTGGCCTGACCAGCCTCGGCACCCTGATCGACGACGTCGAGAAGAGCCTGGCCTGACCATGACGGTCACCCGTCACACCACCCGCACCACCCCGCCGGCCGCACTGGCCGGCGGGGTCGTCGGGCTGGTCGTCCTGGCCGTGATCAGCACGATGGTGGGCGTCGCCGAGATCTCGTGGGAGATCCTCTGGGTCTCGCGGATCCCCCGCACCGTGGCGCTCGTACTCGCCGGCGCGGCCCTGGCCGTCTGCGGCCTGCTGATGCAGTTGCTGGTGCGCAACCGCTTCGTCGAGCCCTCCACCGTCGGCACCACCGAGGCCGCCGGCCTGGGACTGATCGCCATCACCCTCCTCGCTCCCGGCGCGCCACTGATGGTGAAGATGATCACCGCCGCGCTCTTCGCCCTGGCCGGCACCTGGTTGTTCCTGCGCGTCGTGCGGATGATGCCCGTGCGCGAGACGATCCTCGTGCCGTTGATCGGGCTGATGCTCGGTGGCGTGATCGCCGCGATGACGACCTTCCTGGCCTTCCACCACGACCTGCTCCAGACCCTCAACAGCTGGATGACCGGCGATTTCTCCGGCGTCTTGAGGGGCCGCTACGAGTTGCTCTGGCTGGTGGCCGGCCTGGTCGTGATCGCGTTCCTGGCGGCCGACCGTTTCACCGTCGCCGGCATGGGAGACACCTTCTCGACCAACGCCGGCCTCGACCACCGCACGGTCGTCGCGGTCGGCCTGACCATCGTCTCGGTCGTCAGCGCCGTCGTGGTGGTGACCGTCGGGGTCATCCCGTTCCTTGGCCTCGTCGTCCCGAACATCGTCAGCACGCTGGTCGGCGACAATGCCCGGCGCGGACTGCCCTGGGTGGCCGTCCTCGGCTCGGGCCTGGTCCTGGCCTGCGACATCGTCGGGCGGGTCGTGCGTTATCCCTACGAGATCCCCGTCGGCACCGTCATGGGCGTGCTGGGCGCGGGCTTCTTCCTGTTCCTGCTGTTGAGGAGTGCTCCCCGTGCCGACTGAGACAGCCACCCGGGTCTCCCCGGGACTGAACCCGTGGACCCGGGTCGCGATCGCCGGGGCCATCGCCCTCACCGTGATCGCGGGCTTCCTGTTCGCCGACACTCACGGCTACGCCGACTTCGTCGTGCCGCTGCGGGTGCGGCGCCTCGTCGCGCTGGTCCTGGTCGGCTGGGCGATCGCCCTGTCGACCGTGCTGTTCCAGACGGTCACGGGCAACCGCATCCTCACCCCGGCACTGATGGGGTTCGACGCGCTCTACGTCCTGGTCCAGACGGTCGTCGTCTTCGCGTTCTCCGCCTCGCTGCTCAACGCCACGGACACGCGCCTGCAGTTCGTCCTCGAGACGCTGCTGATGCTGGGCTTCGCGCTGACCCTGTTCCGCTGGCTGTTCTCGTCCGGACGCTACGAGCTGCACGTGCTGATCCTGGTCGGCATGGTCTTCGCGACGTTGTTCCGCAGCATCGCGGCCTTCCTCCAGCGACTGATCGATCCCAGCGAGTTCCAGGTGCTGCAGAACCTGATGTTCGCCTCGTTCACCACCGTCGACGAGGACCTGGTGTGGGTCACCGCCGCGGTCGTCGCCGTCGCCACCGTTCTTGTGGTCCGCCGGCTGCGGGTCTACGACGTGCTCGCTCTGGGAGCAGGACCGGCCACCAGCCTCGGCGTCGACCACCGCCGCGAGACCACGCGGGTGCTGGCGCTCGTCGCCGTCCTCGTCTCGGGCTCGACGGCGCTGGTCGGCCCGATCACCTTCTTCGGCCTGCTCGTCGCCCACCTCGCCTACCAGCTGGCCGGCACCCATCGGCACGCCGTCGTCCTGCCGATGGCCGGCCTGTCCGCCGTGATCTGCCTCGTGGGCGGGCAGTTCGTGCTCGAGCGCCTGCTCGAGGTGACCACCACCTTGTCCGTCGTCATCGAGCTCGTCGGCGGCCTCACCTTCATCGCCCTGTTGATCCGTCGCGCCAGGAGGAACCTCGCATGACCCTCACGCCCGCCGCCGACACTCGTGCCTGCGTCGACACCGACCACCCCGCCATCCGCGCCGAGGGGGTCACCAAGCGGTACGGCCGCACGGTCGTGGTCGACGACGTGCACCTGGACCTGCCGCTCGGCGGGGTCACCGCGCTGATCGGACCGAACGGCGCCGGGAAGTCGACCCTGCTCTCGATCGTGGGCCGGCTGCTGACCGCCGACGGAGGCCGCGTCACCGTCACCGGCCTCGACGTGGCCACCACCCGCAGCGACGAGCTGGCGAAGCGCATGGCGGTGCTGCGCCAGGAGAACCACCTCGACATCCGGCTCACCGTGCGCGACCTGGTCACCTTCGGCCGCTACCCGCACTCCAAGGGACGGCCCACGGCCGACGATCTCGAGCACGTCGAGAAGGCACTGCACTACCTGGATCTCGACCACCTCGCCGACCGCTTCCTCGACCAGCTCTCGGGCGGTCAGCGTCAGCGGGCGTTCGTGGCGATGGTGCTGTGCCAGGACACCGACGTCGTCCTGCTCGACGAGCCGCTCAACAACCTCGACCTGCGCCATGCCGTCTCGATGATGGGGCGCCTGCGCGACGCCGCGCGCGAACTGGGCCGGACCGTCGTGGTCGTCGTGCACGACATCAACGTGGCGTCCTGCTACGCCGACACGATCGTCGCGATGCGCGACGGCACCGTCGCTGCTTGCGGGTCTCCCGCCGACATCATGCGCCCCGAACTGCTGGAGGAGATCTACGGCCTGCCGGTCCGCGTGCACGAGCTCGACGGCCAGCTGATCGCCACCTATTACGGTTGAATCGACCTCATGCGTGAGATTCTGAGAGTCCGAACTCACGTGGGGGAACCATGCGACTACTGCTCAACATCTTGTGGCTCGTCGTCTCGGGCTTTTGGATGTTCCTCGGCTACATGGTCGCCGGAGCACTCTGGTGCATCACGATCATCGGCATCCCGTTCGGCATCGCGTCGTTCAGGATCGGCCTGTTCGCCCTCTGGCCGTTCGGGCGCACGGTCGTCACCAAGCCCACCGCCGGCGTCGGCTCTGGGGTCGGCAACGTCATCTGGTTCATCTTCTCGGGCTTGTGGCTCGCGATCGGGCACGCCGTGACCGGGGCTCTGCTCTGCATCACGATCATCGGCATCCCGCTGGGCCTGGCGAACTTCAAGCTGATCCCCGTCTCGCTGTGGCCCCTGGGTCGGGACATCGTCCCGGTGGACGCGGCTCATCCGCCGTTGATCGCCACCTGACGAGACGAGGGTCAGGTCCCCGGGGCCAGCACCATCCCGACCGAGTGCGGCGCACTCTCGACGAAGCCGTGACGCTCGTAGAGTCGTCGCCCCGGCGGATCGGCCATCAGAGAGACGTAGGCACCCGGAGGGGCGTCCCGGCGGATCACGTCCAGCAGATGCGAGAGGACACGATCACCGAGCCCTCGCCGCTGGTGGTCCGGCAGCACGGCCATGTCGACGATGTGGAAGTACCAGCCACCGTCGCCGATGACGCGCCCCATCGCCACCGTCCGGCCACTGGAGTGCCGGACATGGCAGGCGGCCCACCCTCCCGCGACCGCCGGTCGGGCCTGCTCGAGCGACTTGGGCGTGAGCCCCGACGCGCGCCGCAGGTGGAGGTAGTCCGTCACGTCGGGGGCCGACTCGATCAGCGTGTACTCGTCCATCACTCCCCCACCTTTCCATCACAGCGGACCGAAGACTGCGTCGACCTGCGCATCCAACTCGAGGGTTTCGAGCACCACCAGCAGTTGTCGCTCTGGTAGCGGAGGTGCGACTGCATGACGGCGGCGAAACCCTCGAGGTGACTGTCGACGCAGGCGGTCCTCACCTTCGTGGTGCTGCGTCAGCGCGGTGCAGAACCCGTGACAGAACGAAAACGCGTCACGGCTCGCGGCTTCGGCGGCATCACCGTCCGCCAATGCTTGGCGCGCGATGTGCAGGGCCTCCGGCAGACGTCCGTGGACGCCGCAACTCTCGACTCCAGTCGACCACCGTGGACTTCTCGCCCTCGGCATGTGAGGGCGAAGGGGTGAACGACATCATCGTCACGTCCCTCCGGACCCCACGCCTCCCATGCTTGACACGGTCTGCCACGACACGCGACGCACCGCTCAGGTTTCCATGCTCTGGTCCTCTGCAAGGACGCAACCCAGACGAACTCATTCGTCCGAACCACGGCTCTCGGACCGAGATCCACGCGAGGATGTCCCGGTGAACCACGTGACCTGGGGCCTCGACGTCTCGACCAACAAGAAGAAGACCGCGGCCGTCGCCATCGACTGGTCAGTTCCAGGTGAGGCTCGGGTTGTCGACGTGCGTCACCCACTCGAAGCCATCGCCATCGCACCACTGATCGCTGAGCACCGGGAAAGCACCTGGGCCGTCGACGTCCCATTCGGATGGCCGGATCTGTTCGTCGCTCTGATGGCGAAACGGCACGACCAGCCTCTGCCCGATGATGACTTGCCTCGCCCGGGTGACTGGAGCGTCTGGCGCACCAAGCAGGTCGCCCAACGACGCACCGACCGGTTCCTCACGGAACATCCTGCGATCAGAACTCGTCCGCTCCCCGCGTCGTTCCAGATGCTCGGGGCGACCGCTGCCATGTGGGTGCTGGTTGAGGCAGAACTGCTTCGTCTCGGTGTCGCTGTCGATCGGTCCGGGTCGGACGGAACGGTGTGCGAGACCTATCCCGCAGCAGCGCTCTCGGCTTGGGAGTTCGGCAAGTCGAAGCTTGCGTGGCCCGCCTTGCAGTCGAACTTTCCGTTCCTGACCGCAGACCAGGATTTGGTCTCAAGGTTCTTCAAGAGCGACGACGTGTGCGACGCCGTAGTGTGTGCGCTCGTCGCACGAGCACGCGATCTCGACCTGACCATCCCCCCGCCTGGCGAAGACGCCGCTGCAGCGCGGAGGGAGGGCTGGATTCACGTCACGTGCGAGCCCAGCGAACGCTTGGCCAACCACGAGCCGTGAGACGTTGCGGTCGTTAGTCGTTCGTCGTTTGCCTCAAACGGGTGGCCGCGGAGATCTACACTCCCTGCAGGGTGACGGACCGTCCGGGCACCGCCGCACCACCCGACTCGCCAGGAGACAAAATGCCCGAGAACGTCTCGGACGGCACCGATGAGCCTATCGATGGCCAGGAGTCCGGCCCCGGTAGACCGGGGCTTCCCAACGAAGACGAATCGCGGGCGAACGAGACGGCACCGGAACTCGTCGAGGTGCTCCCTAACGTCGTTGCCGTTTTCGGTGAGCTCCCCGAGGAGCTGGAAAACTCCCTCGAACGACTGAACACGGGGCTGCTCTCAACGCGCGATCACACGCACATCGCCAGCGTCGTTGCGGCCGCAGGTACCGCCGCCACGGTGGGTGGAAACCTCGCTCAGGGCGCCGCAAGCATGCAGGGGCTTTACCGACTCTCGGAGGAGAGCCGAGCCCTGCTGAATGCAGGCGGGCGGCTCGCGGTCAAGGACGGCAAGAACCTCGGAACCATCCTGCTCCCGAAAGGTTCGACAAAAACGCTCGCCCAAGCACGATTTACTCCCGCGGCAGGTGTAAGCGTTGCCCAGACGGCCGTCGCGCTCGGTCCCGCCCTCGCGATGGTTGCGCTACAGACTCAACTGAACGAGGTCAGCGCACTAGTCCGGAGGAACATCGATCTGACGCAAAGCGTGATCGAGAGCAACCGCCGAGACGAACGAGCGCGGCTGATGAGTCTCATCGAGTCCGTCGACCAGGCGCTCGAAGCTGCTCAGATCGCAGGTTCAGTGCCTGCGTCACTGTGGGACACGATCGCGAGCAAGAAGACTGACATAGGTACGGAACGCAACAAGTACCGTTCAAGTATCGAGGACCATCTTCGGAAGATCACCGAACTGAACGTTCGCCAGCGGCGGGAGTTCCTGCAGTCGAATGCGCAAACGATCGCGTTCGACGCCTTCGCCCTCTTGGCTGCAGTGAAGGCGTGGACCGGATTCCAAGCGCTCGCGGGTGCCGTCGCGCGAGAGGCGGGCGCAACAGACCCCGCCGAAGCAAAGCACTTCGAGTCCATCGTCGAGAACACTCAGCGCGAGCTCACCTCCGACCTCGACGACATTGCGACCCTGTTGGGTTCGCTCACGCGAGAGTTACGGATCATCGTCGCGATGCCGGGACCCAGCTCGCTCAAGTTGTCTTCGAAGCGAAAAGACATCGACACCACTCGAAAGCTTGCGTCGAGCGTCCTCGAAGCCATCGCCCCACTGGGGGACACGTTTCTCGCGCCTTCGGCACCTCTCGAGAGACCTGAAGTGGTGTGTGCTCCACCGGACGTGGTCCTTGAACCGTACTGGGAGCTCTTGCGCTGGTTGCTGGAACCCGACGAACAACTACGCGCCATCGGTTTGGCTGCTGAGAACCCTGCCCATGGCAGGGTTGGTGCTGTCGTGAGCGCGGCGAAGGAGAAGATCGGCTCGACTCTCGACAAGGACCCGAACCGGGTCATGGTCGCCGTCACCGACCGTCGAATCCTGACTGGTGGCACGACCGAGTTTTTCAAGGAAGCTGTCTTCCAAGACGACACCAGGCTCGACGAGGTTCGCTACGTACGAGCCATCGCGGGTGAGGGTGAGTCTCAGGAAAGCAGGATCGATCTCATTACGCGCGTGAAGAATCACGAGTGGTTCTTCTCGCCTCAGATCGGAACGCCCGACCTCGAGGCGTTCGCAGCGATATTGGCGCAGTCAATGATGCTTCCCGAGTCCGAGCGCCTCCAGTTCGCAGTTCGCGATGAGGCCCCCGACCGATCGATTGCAGCTTCGGACGGACTCGACGGGTAGGCCCGAGTGGCACGCCGGCCGAATCGTCGGCAGCTTTGGCATACGCGCCGCAACCAGACACACCGTGAGTGACTCGGCCCCAGTAACTGGACCCGCCTGCTCCCGCACCTGGACCGGTTTCCCTCCGGCACTGAAGATCGTCGTTCATTCCACATGCTGATGACGCTGGGATCGCTTCGGGCCATGGCCTCCGACTCCTGTCTTGCCTAGTGTTCACGCATGCCCATCACGCTCGAGAACGTCGGCATCGCCGTCCGCGACCTCGACGCCGCCATCGCCTTCTTCACCGACCTCGGGCTCACGGAACTCGGTCGTGACACCGTCAGCGGCGAGTGGGCCGAGACCGCCGTCGGCCTCGACGGGAACCGCGTGCGCATCGCGATGCTCCAGACGCCCGACGGCCACGGCCGCCTCGAGCTGTTCGAGTACATCCACCCCGACCCGATCGAGACCGAGCCGACCCGTCCGAACGAGATCGGCATGCACCGCGTGGCCTTCTCCGTCGACGACATCGACGAGGCCCTCGAGATCGCCGCGCGGCATGGGTGCCACCCGCTGCGCGGGGTCGCGACCTACGAGGACATCTACAAGCTCACCTACGTCCGCGGGCCCAGCGGCATCATCGTGATGCTCGCCGAGGCCCTCCAGAAGTCCTGATCCGCGCCGGAGCCGTTCAGCCTCACGACTAGCCTGTGACGTGTGAGATCGCGCGGCGAGGGAACGAGCGAGACAGCTGCTCAACCCGGCGTGGCGGCTGCGATCGGCGCCATCGTGGCGGCCGGTCTGGCGGTCACAGGATGGCGCTTCATCGGGCCGGACCACATCGTCTACGCGGTGGTCGTACAGGGTGGATTCACCTTCCTGGGACTGCTCGCGGGGCCACTGTTCGTCGACACCGCACGCCGCCGATACGCGGTCAGCAGCGCGGAACCGAGAATCCATGCACTGCTCGGGGCCGACGCGCTGCGTCGGTTACTCGGACGCATCGGCTGGAACTCGGTCATCGACAGCCCGCGTGAACACGGTGAGGGTCACACACGCCGGACTCGCCTGCTCCGAGGCACAGAACTCTCCGAAACGGGGCACATCATCGCGGGAGTGGCGACGCTTCTGCTGGCCGCGGCGGCTGTCGGCACAGCGCATGTCGCCGGAGCCGTCCAGATCATTCTGGTCGGTCTCCCACTTCACGCGTATCCGATCATGATCCAGCGCATCGTCCGTCAACGCCTCCGGCATCCTCACCACCGATGACCGCCGATTGAGACGTCGAAGGGCTGATGCAGCGGCCCATCGGAAGTGTCGGTGGCGCCCACTAGGTTGGGTGCATGAACTTCGAGACCACGGCTGGTGCGTTCGACGAGGTCCGTCGCGCCCGGGCGATCGCGGAGTTCGCGGAGTGGCAGTTGATCGCCCGGCATCACGACCGCCGGGTCGCCGAGATCGATCGCTCCGACGACATCGTCCTGAGCAAGGAGTTGGCCCGGCGCGAGGTCACGCTCGAGATCGCCCAGGCCCTGCGGGTCACCGAGCGTCACGTGTGGGCGATCGTCTCCGAGACCGAAACCCTCCGCGAGCGGACACCCGAGGTGTGGGAGGCGTTCGGACGTGGCGACCTCGACGCTGGCCGGGCCAGCGCGATCGCCTACACGGCCGAACGCCTCACCAGGGCCGAGAGTTGGCTCGCTCTTGCCCGCTCCGCGGTCCAGTACGCCGCCACCCACACCGTCGGTGAGCTGCGCTCGTGGCTACGCCGCCTGCGGGAGCGCCTCGAACCCGAGCAGACCGCAATCGAGCGCGCGCGTGCCCTCGAGGAGCGGCGCGTCTCCATCACCCACAACGACGACGGCACCTCCTGGCTGAACGCACTCCTGCCCACTGGCGTCGCCATCGCCGTCGGCGAGCGGCTCCGACGGGCGGCCAAGGCACTGCCCGCGATCGACCCCGAGACCGACGAGCGGGACCGCCGCACCCGCGACCAGAAGCAGGCCGACCTGGTCGCGCACTGGCTCACGTCCTGCACCGGCACGGGGACCGACGTCCGCGCCGAGATCGCGATCTCGATCGCGGCCACCGATCTGATCGGGCTCACCGACGGGCCCGGGATCGCGCTCGACGGCGAGCCGATCGGCAGCGAGTGGGTCCGCGAACTGGCTCAGTCCGAGCACACGCTGTTCCGCCGGCTCGTCCTCGACCCGAGGGGTCGGGTGCTCGACACCACGGTCCTGCGATATCGACCCACCGAGGATCTACGTCAGGCGCTCCGATGGCGAGACGGCACCTGCAGAGTTGCGGGGTGTCGTGCTCCCGCCTCGGGGACCGATCAGGACCATGCCGTCGCCTACGACTCCGGCGGCCAGACCTCGGGAGACAATCTGCGGTGCCTGTGTCGCAAGCACCACAACATGAAGTCGCACGGCCACCTCGCCGAGCGCCACCTCGCTCCGCCCGCTCAGTGGAGCGAGCAGTACGCGATGCCCGCGTCAGCCTCGCTCACGTGACGAGCAGATCGCGACGCGCGTCCTCCACCGCGCTCACGGACCGCTCGGCATCCGCCAGCCGCCTGGTCAGATCGCGCCCGACCGACTCGACGTCCCGCAGCAACCCGTCCACCCGAGCCGCCGCGTCGTGAATCCGACCCCGGACCTGCAGGTCGCTGAAGATGTTGTCGAACCAGATGTCGAAGGTGCGGGCGAGCTCCGTGACACCCACCGACCCGACCGCGTCGACGCGCACGTCAGCGAGCTCGGCCGACAGGTGCGCCAGCGCCGCGTCCGCCCGATGCATCAGCTCACCAGCCTTGTCCAGACGGTTGTGCTTCGCGAGGTCGGCCACCAGCCCGCCGCCGAAGAAGGTGTCGTACGTCGCCCAGCTGCCGGCGTTGCCGAGGTGGAGAGACGCCTCACGGAGCGCCTCGCTCGCCTGGCTTGCCGCGGTGATCGCCTCCTGCAGCTGGACGACCTCGGCCTCGAGGCCCCCTTGCCGGGCAGCGAGCTCGGTCAACTCGGTCGAGACCGCGAGCGATCCCGGATCGGCCGCCAGCTCTCGCTCGCGCTGGTTGAGCAGTTCGACGCGGCGAGCCTCGAGGTCGCCGATCGCGTCCAGCCGTGTCTCGCGGTCGATGACCTCACGTCGCGCAGCAGCCAAGCGCGCCTCGGCATCCGACGTCGCGTACTGGGCGGCCAGGTACTCGGCCTGCTCACGCGACAGGTCGACGTCGCGGGTGCCGCGCAGCCCGGCCAGGATGCGGGCCATCGAGAACGACTCGAGTTCCGCGACGTCCGACTTCTCCTGCTCCAGCTTCGCCGCGGCGTCCACGTAACGGCGGGTCGCCTCGTCCACCTGCTGCCGGGCTGCCTGCAGTTGCTGCTGCAGACCGTCGCGTTCGACCTCGACCCTGGCGAGCTCTCTCAACCCCTGCAGCGCGTCACTCATGCGCCGAAGACTAGGGCGTCTCGACCCCGTGCGAGCGCAGACCGTAGGTCAGCGCGTCCACGAGCGCCTCGAAGGAGGCCTCGATCATGTTCGGCCCCACCCCCACGGTGACCCACGAGCTCTTGCCGTCCGTCGTCTCGATCAGCACGCGCGTCACGGCGTCCGTGCCGTGCCCCTGGTCGAGGATGCGCACGCGGAAGTCGATCAGGTGGAACTGGGCGACATCGGGGTAGATCCGCTCGATTGCCTGACGCAATGCGTGGTCGAGCGCGTTGACCGGGCCGTTGCCCTCGCCCACCACGGCGGTCCGGCGGCCGCCGGCGACGACCTTGACGATCGCCTCGGCACCACCGTCACCGGCGGAGCCGGCGATCACGCGCCAGGACTCGACGTCGAAGTAGGCCGGGCGCACGCCGGTGACCGCCTCGGTCAGCAGCAGCTCGAACGAGGCGTCGGCCGCCTCGAACGTGTAGCCGTCCTGCTCCATCTTCTTGACCTGGTCGGTGATGCGGGTCAGCAGCTCGTTGTCGCCCGAGAGGTCGAAGCCCAACTCGCGGCCCTTGAGCTCGATCGTCGCGCGACCGGCCATCTCCGAGACCAGCAGCCGCATGTCGTTGCCGACCAGGGCCGGATCCATGTGCTGGTACAGGTCCGGATCGACCCGGATCGCGCTGGCGTGCAGCCCGGCCTTGTGCGCGAACGCCGACACTCCCGTGTACGGCTGACGGGCGACAGGCGGGTAGTTCGTGATCTCGCTGATCGCGTGCGAGATGCGCGTGGCATCGGCCAGCACGCCCTCGGGCATGACGCTCATGCCCAGCTTGAACTCCAGGTTCGCCACACACGTGACGAGGTCGGCGTTGCCGGTGCGCTCGCCGTAGCCGTTGATGCAGCCCTGCACGTGGGTCGCGCCGGCCTGCACGGCGGCGATCGAGTTCGCCACGGCGCAGCCGGTGTCGTTGTGGGCGTGGATGCCCAAGCGGATGTTGGTCGAGGCGAGGACATCGGCCACGATCTCGTTCACCCAGTGCGGCAGCATGCCGCCGTTCGTGTCGCACAGCACCGCGACCTCGGCACCCGCCTCGGCGGCGGTGCGCACGACCTCGATCGCGTAATCGCGGTTGTCGATGTAGCCGTTGAAGAAGTGCTCGCAGTCCAGGAAGACGCGCTGGCCCTCCTCGCGCAGGTGGGTCACGGTGTCGCGGACCATCGCGAGGTTCTCGTCCAGCGTGGTGCGCAGGGCGCGGAGCACGTGCTGGTCGTGGCTCTTGGCCACCACGGTCACGACGGACGCGCCGGAGTCGCGCAACGCGGCGACCTGCGGATCGTCGGCGGCGACCGCACCGGCGCGGCGGGTCGAGCCGAACGCGGCCAGGGTCGCGTGCTTGAGGTCCAGTTCCTTGGCCGCGAGGGCGAAGAACTCGGTGTCCTTGGGGTTCGAGCCGGGCCAGCCGCCCTCGATGTAGCCCACGCCCAGCTCGTCGAGATGCTGGGAGATGGCCATCTTGTCCTGCACGGAGAGGTTCAGGCCCTCCTGCTGGGCGCCGTCACGCAGCGTCGTGTCATAGACGTGGAAGTCCGCCGGGTCGTGCTTGCCGAAGCTCGTGCTCATGGTTGTCCTGCTCTGTTCGTTCCACACACTGTTCGTTCACAAAAAAAGCCCCCCGGGTACGGGAGGCGGCGCGTCTGAGATGGTGCTTCAGACGCGCTTTCCAATGATGATCACCGATGTGGTCATGGCCACAGCGTACACGCACGCTGCGGCCACCCCGCGAGGCCTCAGACGCCGCCGGAGCGGTCCGCCGGCTTGGGCCCCAGATGGGCCAGCGTCTCGGGCCGCAGGATCCGCTCGAGCTCGTCCGCGGGCAGCAGGCCCTTCTCCAGCACGAGCTCGGCGACGCCGCGCCCGCTGAGCAACGCCTCCTTGGCCAGCTCGGTGGCGGTCTGGTAGCCCAGGTACGGGTTCAGGGCCGTGACGAGGCCGACGGAGTTGGCGACCTCGGCCGCGAGGTGCTCGCGGTTGGCGGTGATCCCTCGGACGCAGTGCTCGGTCAGCGACTCGATCGCCATCCGCAGCCGGTAGAGACCGGCCGACAGGGAGTAGCAGATCACCGGCTCGAAGGCGTTGAGCTGCAGCTGTCCGGCCTCGGCCGCCATCGACACCGTGACGTCGTGGCCGATGATCTGGAACGCCACCTGGTTGACGACCTCGGGGATGACCGGGTTGACCTTGCCCGGCATGATGCTGGACCCGGCCTGGCGCGCGGGCAGGTTGATCTCGCCGAGGCCGGCACGCGGGCCGGACGACAGCAGACGCAGGTCGTTGCAGATCTTCGAGAGCTTCACCGCGACGCGCTTGAGCACACCGGACATCTGCACGAAGGAGCCGCAGTCCTGCGTCGCCTCGATCAGGTCGACGGCCGTGCGCAGGGGCAGGCCGGTGATGCGCGACAGGTGCTCGCGGGCGCGGGGCACGTACCCCTGCGGGGCGTTGAGCTGGGTGCCGATCGCGGTGGCACCGAGGTTGATCTCGTGCAGCAGCAGGACGGCCTCGCGCAGGCGCTCGCGGTCCTCGCCGATCATCAGCGCGTAGGTGCCGAACTCCTGGCCGAGCGTCATCGGCACGGCGTCCTGCAGCTGCGTGCGGCCCATCTTGAGGACCTCGTGGAACTCGACCGCCTTCTCGGCGAAGGCGTCCTCGAGGCGACCCATGGAGTCGATCAGGTCGTACGTCGCGTTGATGACCGCGATCTTGACGGCCGTCGGGTAGACGTCGTTCGTCGACTGGCTCAGGTTCACCTGCTCGTTCGGGTGCAGGCGGTCGTAGTCGCCGAAGCGGTGCCCGAGGATCTCCAGCGCCCGGTTGGCGATGACCTCGTTGGCGTTCATGTTCGTCGACGTGCCGGCGCCACCCTGGATGACGTCGACGACGAACTGGTCGTGCAGCTCGCCGGCCCGGATCTCGCGGCAGGCCTGCACGATCGCCGCATGGCGTTCGTCGTCCAGCAGGCCGAGGTCGTGGTTCGCCTCGGCCGCCGCCTCCTTCACCGCCGCGAGGGCTTGCGGGAGGTACGGGCTGATGGCGATGGGCACACCGGTGATCGGGAAGTTCTCCAGGGCGCGCAGGGTGTGCACTCCCCAGTAGACGTCCGCCGGTACCTCGCGCTCCCCCAGCAGGTCATGCTCGGTCCGAACGCGCTCGTGGTCGGTCATGGTGCCATGTAACCAGACCGACCACCCGGGTGCCGGTCAGCGCAGCTGCGCTCCGAGTGTCGCGGCAGCCGCCACGATCTGGTCGCGCGCAGCCTTGATGTCAGCCTCGGTGAGCGTCCGGTCATCCGCACGCAGGCGCACCTTGAAGGCCAGGGACTTGCTGCCCTCGCCCACCTGGTCGCCCGTGTAGACGTCGAACAGTCGCACCGACTCCAAGAGGTCGCTGGCACCGGCGATGACCGACTCCAGCTCACCCGCGGGCAGCGCCTCGTCGACGATGAACGCGAAGTCCTCCTTCGCGACCGGGAAGGCCGAGAAGTCGGGCTTGGGGCCGACCAGCGGCGCCGCGTCGATCAGCGCATCGAGGTCGAGCTCGCCGACGGCGACCCGGCCCGGGAGGCCGTACGCCTCGGCGACCTTGGGGTGCAGCTCGCCGACGTGACCGACGACCTGCTCCCCCACGCTCAGCTGCGCGCAGCGGCCGGGGTGGAACGGCGCCAACTGCGCCGCCTCGACCGTCAGCTCGACGTGCAGGTTCTGGGCCAGGAGCCGGGCGATCTCCAGAGCATCGGTCCAGGCGACGGGTCGGCCGGGGCCGGACCAGCCGGAGCGCTCGCGCTCGCCCACCAGGACGAAGCCGACGTGGCGCGGCTGCTCGGGCAGGGCGGCGTCGAGGGCAGCCAGCTCCTCGGCCGTCGGACGACGGTCGACGCCGTAGATGGGCGCGACGGCATCGCCGGAACGCGGGTGGAACACACGGCCGATCTCGCTGATCTGCACGGAGTCGTGACCGCGACCGATGTTGAGCGAGGCCGCGCGCAGCAGGCCGATCAGCAGCGTCGGGGTCAGGCCCGGCTCCTCGGCCGACAGGGGGTTCGCCAGGCGGACGAGGTCGCGTCGCGGGTCGCCCTGCGGCAGCGCGAGCCGGTCGAGGTCGGCGTCGCCGACGAACGGCAGCGTCGTGACCTCGACGAGGCCGGCACCGGCCAGCACGTGGCCGACTCGGCGCCGCAGTTCCTGCGAGCGGGTGAGTCCGCGACCGCCGGTCGGCGTGGGCAGCACGGAGGGGACGTTCTCGTACCCAGCGGTGCGCAGCGCCTCCTCGACGAAGTCGTAGGGGTCGTTCAGGTCGAAGCGCCACGACGGCGGCGTGACGGTGAACCGGTCACCGGCCACCTCGACGAGGCAGCCGTTGCGCTCGTACGTGTCACGCGCCTGCTCGGCGGTGATCGGAAGGCCGCTGATCCGGGCGGGCAGTTCGGTCGAGAACGTGACCGGCTTCCGCTCCGGAGCGGTGCCGACGACGGTGGCGCCGGGGACCAGGGTGCCGCCGGCCAACTCGACCAGCAGCTCGGCGACCCGGGTGGCGGCGCGCAGCGGCAGCTCGGGGTCGACGCCACGCTCGAACCGCTTGGCGGCCTCGGTGGGCAGCTTGTGGCGCTTCTGGGTGCGGAAGATCGTGACGGGGTCGAAGTGCGCGGCCTCGATGACGACGTCGGTGCTGGTGGCGTCGATCTCGACGCGGTCGCCGCCCATGACGCCGGCCAGGCCGATGGGGCCCGCGGAGTCGGTGATGAGGAGGTCGTCGGTGCTCAGCTTGCGGTCGACGTCGTCGAGCGTGCGCAGGGTCTCGCCCTCGTGCGCGCGGCGGACGACGATGTCGCCGCTCAGCTTGGCGCGGTCGTAGCAGTGGTTCGGCTGACCGAGCTCGAGCATGACGTAGTTGCTGACGTCGACGGTCAACGAGATGGGACGCATGCCCGCGTCGGTGATCCGCTTGGCCAGCCACGCCGGAGTCTTCGCGGACGGGTCGATGCCCTCGACGACGAGCGTCGTGAAGACGGGGCAGCCGATCGGGTCCTCGACGCGGACCGGGTAGGCCGCGGCATCGGTGGACGGCACGGGACGGTCGGCGGGGTCGGTGAACGGCACGTCGAACGCCAGGGCGGCGTCGCGGGCGACGCCACGCAGGCTCAGCGCGTAGGCACGGTCGGGGTTCACCTCGAGGTCGAGGGTCTGGTCGGCCAGGCCCAGCAGCGCGATCGCGTCGTCGCCGGGCTCCGCGGAGCCGGGCTCGAGCACGACGATGCCGTGGGCGGTCGACTCGTCCTCGGCCAAACCGAGTTCGGTGGTCGAGCAGATCATGCCGTCGGACACGTGGCCGTAGGTCTTGCGCGAGCCGATCTCGAAGCCGAGCGCGGGCAGGTACGTGCCCGGCAGCGACACGACGACGAGGTCGCCGACACCGAAGTTGTGCGCGCCGCAGATGATGCCGCGCGAGGGCACGTCGTCACCGGGGGCGTCGGGCACCGACGGCTCGTTGTGCGCACCGACGTCGACGCGGCACCAGTTGATCGTCTTGCCGTTCTTCTGCTCCTCGGGCGAGATCGCCAGCACGCGGCCGACCGTCAGCGGGCCGGACAGGCCGCCGCCGACGATCTCCTCGAGCTTGAGGTCGTACATCGTCAGGCGATCGGCCAACTGCTCCGTCGTGACGGCATCGGGCAACTCGACGAGTGACCGCAGCCACTCCACGGGGACACGCATGTCAGAGACCAACTCCGAAGGGCTCGGTGAAGCGAACGTCGCCGTCCCACAGGTCGCGCAGGTCGGCGATGTCGTAACGACTGGTGATGGTGCGGTCCAAGCCCATGCCGAACGCAAAGCCCGAGTACTCCTCGGGATCGACGCCGCAGGCGATCAGGACGCGCGGGTTGACGACACCGCAGCCGCCCCACTCGACCCAGCCCTCGCCGCCGCACGTGCGGCACGAGGCGACCTCGGCCGGATCGTTGTGGCAGACGTAGCAGAGCAGGTCGACCTCGGCGCTGGGCTCGGTGAACGGGAAGTACGACGGGCGGAACCGGGTGGTGATCTCGGTGCCGTAGATGGCGCGCGCGAAGTGGTCGAGCGTGCCCTTGAGGTGCGCCATGGACAGGCCCTTGTCGATCGCCAGGCCCTCGACCTGGTGGAAGACGGGCATGTGCGTCGCGTCGGCCTCGTCGGTGCGGTAGACGCGGCCGGGGCACACGATGTAGATCGGGGGCTCGTTCGTGAGCATCGTGCGGGCCTGCACCGGCGAGGTGTGGGTGCGCAGCACCATCGCCGCGGACTCCGGCGAGAGCCAGAACGTGTCCTGCATCGTGCGGGCGGGATGGTCCGGACCCAGGTTGAGCGCATCGAAGTTGAGCCACTCGGCCTCGACCTCGGGACCCTCGGCGACCTCCCAGCCCATCGCGACGAAGATGTCGGCGACGTGCTCTTGGATCGTGGTGATCGGGTGACGGGCCCCCACGGGCTCGACGTCGGTCGGCAGCGTGACGTCGACCGTCTCGGCGGCCAGGCGACGCTCGAACTCGACGGCCTCGACCTCGGCGGTGCGGGCGGCCAGCGCCTGGTTGACGGCGCCACGGGCCTGGCCGACGCGCTTGCCGGCCTCCTTGCGGGCGGCAGGCGGCAGCGCACCGATCTCGCGGTTGGCCAACGCCAGCGGCGAGCGGTCGCCGGTGTGGTCGATGCGCACCTGCTTGATGGCGTCGAGGGAGTCGGCCGCGGCGATGGCCGCGAGGGCCTCGTCACGCATGCGTTCGACCTCGTCGGCGCGCAGAGGCGTCACCTCGACCGGGTCGTAGTCGGAATTGGGCGCAGACACGCCCTCGAGTCTATCGGCGGGTCAGGAGGTCAGGGAGTCCGGCTCGTTGACCGGGAACCACACGCAGATCGAGGCTCCCCCGCCGTCGGCGTCCTCGATCGAGATCGAGCCGCCGTGCTGGTCCACGACACCGCGCACGATGAACATGCCCAGGCCGCTGCCGGCGCCGGGACCCGAGCGCCAGAACCGGCTGAAGATGCGCACCCGCGACTCCTCCGGGATGCCCGGACCGTTGTCGACGATGCGCACGGCCACGCCCGCCGTGTCACCGCGACCCTCCGGCGAGATCACGACCTCGCGCAGGCCCTCGCCGTGGCGGATGGCGTTCTCGATGAGGTTGGTCAGCACCTGGGTGACGCGGTCGGCGTCGCCCCACACGACCGGGACATCGCCGATGACCCGGGGCGTCGGCACGTCGTCCGCCGTGGAGAACACCGACTTGAGGACCCGCGTGGCCAGCTCGTCGAGCCGCACGGGCTCGGTGCGCAGGGACAGGCGACCCGCATCGATCCGGGCGGCGTCGAGCAGCTCGGTGATGAGGCGGCTCAACCGGTCGGCGTCCGCATCGATGGTCTGCAGCATGAAGAGGCGCTGCTCCTCGGTGAACGCGTCCCAGCGGCTCAGCAGCGTGGCCGTGAACCCCTTGATGCCGGTCAGCGGGGACCGCAGCTCGTGGGCGACGGTGGCGACCATGTCGGACTTCTCGCGGTCGCGCTGCAGGCGGACGCGGGCGTTGCGGACCGAGACGACGACCTTGATGACCTTGCCGGCCGGGCGGTCGCGCACGAGGGCGGCGGTGATCAGGTACTCACTGCCACGCGGGGAGTACCAGGACGCCTCGCTGATGCGGGTGCGGATCGCGAGCCCGTCGTACGGGTGGACCGAGTCGAACCAGCTGTTGCCCGCGAGATCGTCGAACGGCACGGCGTCGTTCAGATGCATGCCGAGCATCTCGTCGCCCTCGGCGCGGGCCCAGTACTTGATCCATTCGTTGACGTACGTCACCCGCCCGTCGGCGTCGGCGACGATGATGCCGTCGGGGTACTCGTCTGAGGGCACGGGCCAGAGCCTAACCCTGCTCGCGGGCTGAGGAGTAGAGGCAGACCGCTGCGGCGGTGGCAAGATTCAAGCTCTCGGCCCGGCCCAGGATCGGCACGTGGACGACCCGGTCGGCCAGCGCGGACCACTCGTCGGGCAGTCCGTGGGCCTCGTTGCCCATCATCCAGGCGGTGGGCGCCGTCAGGTCGAGATCGGCGTCGAACAGGCCCGTCTCCCCTGCGCCGTCGGCGGCGAGCACCTGGACGCCGCGGGACTGCAGCTCGGCGATGACGGCCTCGACGTCGTCCTCGACCGCGATCGGCAGGTGGAACAGCGAGCCGGCGGTGGCGCGCACGACCTTGGGGTTGAGCGGGTCGACACTCTCGCCCGCGACGATGACGCCGGCGGCCCCGGCCGCGTCGGCGCAGCGGATGACCGCACCGAGGTTGCCCGGGTCGCGGATCTCGGCGCAGACCAGCACGAGGCGCGCGTCCTCGGGGATGTCCTCGATCGTGGTCAGCACCGAGTGACAGCGGGCGACGAGGCCCTGGGGCGTGACGGAGTCGGCGATCTCGGCGACGACGTCGTCGGTGACGACGTGCCACGTCTCGGCCATGTCCGCGAGCTCGGGGTACCGCTCGGTGGCGTCGACGGTCGCGAAGACCTCGATCACCACGCCGGGCTCTGCGAGAGCCTCACGCACGGCCTGGGGTCCCTCGGCGAGGAACTCGCCGGTCTTGACCCGGAACGCACGCGTGGCGAGCCGCCGCGCGACCTTGACCCGTCCGGAACGGACGGTGAGATCGCCGGGGCTCGCCACGAGTGAGAGTTTGAGCCGGAGCTCAGACGGCCTGGTCGGCCTTGGGGGCGTTGACGTCCTCGGGCAGGTTCGCCTTGGCGACCTCGACGAGAGCGTTGAACGCGGCGATGTCGTTGACGGCCAGATCCGCGAGGATCTTGCGGTCGACCTCGACCTCGGCGGCCTTGAGGCCCTGGATGAAGCGGTTGTACGTCATGCCCTGGGCGCGAGCCGCGGCATTGATTCGCTGGATCCAGAGACGACGGAAGTCGCCCTTGCGAGCCTTGCGGTCGTTGTACGAGTAGACCAGCGAGTGGGTGACCTGCTCCTTGGCCTTGCGGTACAGCCGCGAGCGCTGGCCACGGTAGCCGGAGGCCCGCTCGAGGACTTCGCGGCGCTTCTTCTGCGCGTTCACTGAACGCTTGACGCGTGCCACAGTGTTACTCCTTCAAATCTTTGGGGGGTGGGGCGCTCAGAGACCGAGCAGCTTCTTGACCGCCTTGGTGTCAGCCTTCGACACCTCGGTCGTGCCGGCGAGGCGGCGCTTCCGGGTCGAGGACTTGACCTCCAAGAGGTGGCGGCGGTTGGTCTGCTCGCGGCGGAGCTTGCCCTTGCCGGTGACCTTGATGCGCTTCTTCATGCCCGAGTGGGGCTTGAACTTCGGCACGGTTATGCCTCCATGTCTGGGTCGAGGTTCTCGGAGCGACGACGGGGCTTCTTCGCCGTCGCGGTCTTCTTGTGTTCTTCGCGATGCGCCTTCTCGGCCTCGGCCTCGGCCTCGCGTTCAGCCTCACGCGCGGCGGTGGTCACGGCCTTGGCGGCCTTGACCTCGGCCTGCGCCTCGGACTTCTTCTTGTGCGGAGCGAGCACCATCGTCATGTTGCGGCCGTCCTGGCGCGCATTGGACTCGATGAAGCCCAGATCCTCGACGTCGGCAGCCAGCTTCTGCAGCAACCGGTACCCGAGCTCGGGACGGTGCTGCTCGCGGCCGCGGAACATGATCGTGATCTTGACCTTGTCGCCCGCCTGCAGGAACCGCACGACGTGGCCCTTCTTCGTGGCGTAGTCGTGCTGGTCGATCTTGGGGCGGAGCTTCATCTCCTTGATGACCGTGTTCGTCTGGTTGCGACGGGACTCGCGAGCCTTCTGCGCCGATTCGTACTTGAACTTTCCGAAATCCATGAGACGGCACACCGGGGGGCGCTCATGGGGCGCGATCTCGACCAGGTCGAGATCGGCTTCTGCAGCCAGGCGCATGGCATCTTCGATACGAACGATGCCGACCTGTTCACCACTGGGTCCGACGAGCCGGACCTCGGGTACGCGAATGCGCTCGTTGACGCGCAGATCTGTGCTGATGGATCCTCCTGAGATCGGTGGTGGAGGACACGAAAAAAGGTGACCTCCGTCGAAGCGAAAGTCACCACACGCACCCTACGGTGCCGCACACCGCACGATCGTCAGAGACGACCCGCAATGGGTGACCCCCGGATCAAAAACCCGGCAGGTGGGAGTGACCTCCACTTCGATCAACCATGCTAGCAGCCAGATCCTTCCCAACGGAAATCGCACTCCCCTGCGTGTCTGACTTACCCTGAGCCCGTGACCCCGGGAATCGCGCGGTGGACCGGTCGACTCGTCCTGCCCGCCGTGCTCGGCGCACTCGTGCTGGGCTCTGCGGCGACGGCACGGGCCGAGGAGCCTGCGGCTCCCTCGATCGCGTGGGCTCGTGCCAGCGCCTCGGGTCCCATCGGCACCGACGTCACCCTCACCGGCACGGCTGCCGACCTGCCGCAGGGTGCGACCGTGCGGTTGGAGGGAACCGGCGCGCTGAGCGTCGACGGGCCTCGCGTCACCGTGCGCGTGCGCACCGCGGTGGATCCCGTGCGGCTGCGCCTGCAGGTCGTCGATGCGGCCGGAGCGGTCGTGGCGACCTCGGGCACGGCCACCGTCACGGGCACCGCGATCGCCACGTCCCTGCGGCTGCAGAGTCCGAAACGGGTCGTCGACCACCGCAAGGCGCGCTTCGTCGCGACCTGGCGGGCCGCCCACGGCCCGGCGCCCACGGGATCCGTGCGGCTCGAGTTCCGCAAGGCCGGAACGAAGACCTGGCGCAAGGCCCGCACGATCAGCGTCCGGAAGGGAACGGGCTCGGTCACCTTCGCGCCCCGTGACGACGGCCGGTACCGGCTGCGGTTCGCCGGAACCCGGACCTACGCCCGGGCGACGTCGCCGACCAGGGCTCTCGACAACGTCCCGCCCGGCGCCAAGGTGGTGCTCCCCCGGGGCGCTCCCCGGCCCAGCAGCCTCCCGGCCCAGCCCCGGGCGTCCCGTCAGGCCGCCGATGCGAGAATCTCGAAGCTCTCGGACTCGGTCTGGAAGTCGATGAAGGGTCGCAGCTGGCACGCCGGCTGCCCCGTCGGCCGCTCGGACCTGCGGATCGTGCGGGTCAACTACTGGGCCTTCGACGGGTACGTGCGGCGCGGCGAGATCGTCGTCCACCGCAAGGTCGCCGGCAAGACCGCGCGCGCCTTCACCGCCATGTTCAAGGGCCGGCACCCGATCCGGCACATGTACCGCGTCGACCGGTTCGGCTGGTCCAAGTCACTGAAGGGCGCCGACGACCGCAAGTCGATGCGGGCGGACAACACCTCGGGGTTCAACTGCCGCAAGGTCGTCGGCCGGTCCGTGCGCAGCCCGCACGCCTCCGGCCGCGCCATCGACGTGAACCCGTGGGAGAACCCGTTCCGCTCCTCCGGCGGGTGGGTCCCGAACAAATGGTTCGTCACGCACGCCAGTCCGGCACGGGTCACGTGGCGCAGCTCGTCGGACCCCGTGGTGAAGCTCATGCGCAAGCACGGGTTCCGCTGGTCGTACGGCCGCTCCGACATGCACCACTTCGACGGCTGACGCCCCCTAGGCTGTGCCCATGCAGAGCGAACTGTTCAGCCAGGCCAACCTCGAGAAGCAGACGAACGAGCGCTTCGTCGTCCAGAACCCCCAGATGCTGCGCGTCTCCCTCGGTGACGACGTGCTGGCCGTCAAGGGCGCGATGGTCGCGTACCAGGGTGCGGTCACGTTCAACCACGAGAGCGCGGGCTCGATGGGCCGCCTGCTGAAGAAGGCCGTCAGCGGCGACGACGTGCCGCTCATGCGGGTCTCCGGTCAGGGCGAGGTCTTCTTCGCCGACACCGCCGGCTACGTGTTCCTCGTCCAGCTGACCGGTGACGCGCTCAGCGTCAGCGGCCGCAACCTGCTGGCGTTCGACTCGTCCCTGAAGTGGGACATCAAGCGGGTCAAGGCCGGCAGCATGATGGCCGGCGGCCTGTTCAACATGGAACTCTCCGGCACCGGGACCGTGGCGCTGCACGCCGTCGGCCAGCCGGTGGTGCTCGACTGCGCCCAGCAGCCCACCCACGTCGACGTGAACGCGGCGGTCGCCTGGTCGTCGCACCTGCAGCCGCAGCTGGTCAACTCGATGAACGTGCGCTCCATGCTGCGCGGCGGATCGGGCGAGGCGTTCCAGTACCGCTACCACGGTCAGGGCTTCGTGGTCGTCCAGCCGAGCGAGTGGGACAGCGGCGCCAGCGGCTCGTCCGGCGGGTCCTCCGGCGGCGGTGGCGGCATCATCGGCGACCTGTTCAGCTGACCTGACCATGAGCGCTCTTCGCACGATGACTTCGCTCGCCGTTGGCGCTCTCGCCGTGGCGGCCGGCGGGTTCGGCGTCGCCCAAGCGGGTGCCTCCCATGCGACGCCTCCCTCCAGCATCGCCGAGATCGCCGACCAGAAGGTCATCACCGCCAGATGGCACGGGTCGGTACCGGCCAGGGTGACGGAGTACGCGGCCGAGACTCCAGGGGGCATCCGGATCGTCGCGACGTCCCAAGCCGCCTACACCCGCTCCGAGCTGCAGGAGGTGGCGCGGAGGCTGGCCGACTCGACAGAGGGTCGAGCCCTCGGCCTCACGGAGGTCTCGGTGAACTCGGACGGATCGGGCGTGCGGGTCGGCGTGACCGCCGATGTGCCGAGTCAGGACGAGCAGCGGGAGCTCGCGCGGTTCGCGGGTCTACCGGCCTCGGCAATCACGTACGAGGCCGACGTGAACCTCGTCAATCTGCCGGCCACGCGCATCGATCAGGACTAGGCCGGCTCGACCCAGGCGGTGCCGGCGGGCGTCGTGACGAGGACGTGCTCGGCGGCGAGGTGCTCGAGGTCTTCGGTCTCGACGACGCTGAACGACGGCTGGGCCAGGTCGAGCAGCAGGGCCGAGGCGCCCTCCGAGATCGCGGCACGCGCGGCGTCCCGGCCGTAGACGGGGACGGGGCGCGAGTTCGGGTTCCAGCGCGTCATCGTCTCGATCGAGCTGAACGCCAGCAGGGCGGTGCGGCCGTCGGCTCCGGTCATCAGCACCGCGGCCATGTCGGAGTTCTTGTCGCTGCCGTCGGTGGCCTGCTCCCCCAGCACCGCGACCACGGGGACGAACACCCGGGCCGTGCCGAGGGTCGCCAGCACGGTCGTGTCGTCCGTGAGGTCCAGCGTCGGATCGGTCGAGCCGTCGTCGTCCGGGAACGCCGGCGAGGCGAGCGAACGGCCTCCGCCGTGGACGCTCATCGCAGGTGCCCGACGAGCCACGACACCGCGTCGCGCGCGGAGCCGCCCTCACTGCCCTGGATCGCGAACACCGGCAGCCGCCGGCCGTCCTTGGTCTCGACGGTGGGCCACGGCGCACCGGCGCGCATCGAGATGACGGCGATCTCGTCCCAGCGCAGGACGTGCTTGCGGAACCCGTTGACGAAGGTCAGCGACTCCTCGTCGCCGCTGGCCCGGCTCAGGGTGCAGGCCAGCGCGAAGATCGCCACGGCGCAGATCAGCGCGCCGATCGTGACCGTCTCGGACGTGCGGAACTGGTAGCCCTCGGGCAGTCGGGTGCCGATGACGAAGGCCATGACGGTCAGCACGACCACCATCGCCCACATCACGACGATGACACCGGTGGGACGGAAGGTGCGGCGCGTGGTCATATCCATCAGATCCGGCACGACAGGATGTCGGTGACGAGGATGCCGCGACCGCCGAGGGCGTAGAGGTCGTCCATGATCCGTTGGCTGGCGTCGCGCGGAACCATCGCCCGCACCGCGACCCAGCCCTCACGATGAAGCGGCGAGACCGTGGGCGACTCGATGCCGGGCGTGAGGCCGACGGCCTTCTCGACGTTCTCGACGCGGATGTCGTAGTCCATCATCACGTAGGTGCGCGCGACGATGACGCTCTCGAGGCGACGGCGGAAGACCTCCATGCCGGCGGGAGCCTCGGCGGCGGACCGCGTGATCATCAGCGCCTCGGACTGCAGGATCGGCTCGCCGAAGACCTCGAGCCCTGCTTGACGCAGCGTGGTGCCGGTCTCGACGACGTCGGCGATCGCGTCCGCGACGCCCAACCGGATCGAGGTCTCGACGGCGCCGTCGAGGCGCACGACCTGGGCGTCGATGCCCAGGGTCTCGAGGTGCGCCCGGACGATGCCCGGGTACGAGGTGGCGATGCGACGACCGGCCAGCTCGGCCTCGGACGTCAGCGTGCCGCGAGGTGCCGCGAAGCGGAACGTCGAGCCGGCGAAGCCCAGCGTCATGACCTCGTCGGCCTTGGCGCCGGAGTCCAGCAGCAGGTCGCGGCCGGTGATCCCGGCGTCGAGGGTGCCCTCGCCGACGTAGATCGCGATGTCGCGCGGACGCAGGTAGAAGAACTCGACGTCGTTGTCGGCATCGACGCAGACGAGGTCCTTGGCGTTGCGGCGCTGGCGGTAGCCGGCCTCGGCCAGCATCTCGGCAGCAGCCTCGGACAGGGCCCCCTTGTTGGGGACGGCGACCTTGAGCATGTGGTTCCTAGAGGTGTGAGTAGACGTCATCGAGCGAGATGCCAGCGGCGATCATCATCACCTGCGCGTGGTACAGCAGTTGGCTGATCTCCTCGGCCGCACGCGCAGGTCCCTCGTGCTCGGCGGCCATCCACGACTCGGCGGCCTCCTCGACGAGCTTCTTGCCGATCGCGTGCACGCCACCGTCGAGCTCCGCGACGGTGCGGGAGCCCTCGGGGCGGGTGGCGGCCTTCTCGGACAGTTCCGCGAACAGGCCATCGAACGTCTTCATCGCGTCGATCCTATCGGCGAGGGGTCAGACCCCGGAGGGTCACCCATGCCGCGAGCGCCGCCTCGGCGGCCTCACGGCCCTTGTCCTCGTTCGATCCGGGCAGTCCGGCGCGGTCCAGCGCCTGCTGCTCGTCGTCGCACGTGAGCAGTCCGAAGCCCACCGGGACGCCGGTGTCGAGCGCGACGCGCGACAGTCCGTCGGTGGTCGCGGCCGACACGTACTCGAAGTGCGGCGTGCCGCCGCGGATGATGACGCCGAGCGCCACCACCACGTCGTACCCGGCCTTCGCGCAGCCCTGGGCGATGATCGGCAGCTCGAACGAGCCGGCGGCGCGCACGAGCGTGGGGTCGCTGACCCCGGCCTCCTTGAGGGCGCGCTCGGCACCGGCGACGAGGCCGTCCATGACCTCGGTGTGCCAGCTGGACGCCACGATGGCGACCTTCGCGCCGGCCCCGTCGACCGTCAGTTCGGGGGCGCCGTGTCCGGCCATGTCAGCTCTCCTCGTCGATGTGCAGGTCGGGCAGGTCGTGACCCATGCGCGCGGCCTTGGTCTGCAGGTACCGCAGGTTGTCGGGGGTGGGCGCGATGACCACCGGGAGACGCTCGGCGACCTTGACGCCGTACTGCTCCAGCTGGGTGGACTTGTCGGGGTTGTTCGTCATGAGCCGGACCGAGGTGATGCCCAGGTCGCGCAGGATCTGGGCGCCCGCGGCGTAGTCGCGCTCGTCCTCGCCGAATCCCAGCGCGAGGTTCGCGTCGACCGTGTCCTGGCCCTCGTCCTGCAGTTCGTAGGCCTGCAGCTTGTGCAGCAGGCCGATCCCGCGGCCCTCGTGGCCGCGCAGGTAGACCACGATGCCCGCGCCCTCGGCGACGACGGCGGCCATCGCCGCCTCGAACTGCGGTCCGCAGTCGCAGCGGCGCGAGCCGAAGACGTCGCCGGTCAGGCACTCCGAGTGCAGGCGCACCAGCACGTCCTCGGTGCCGGGGTCGCCGTGGACCAGCGCGACGTGCTCGGCGCCGTCGATCCGGTCGCGGTACCCGAGCGCACGGAACTGGCCGAACTCGGTGGGCAGCCGGGTCTCGGCGAGGCGGTCGATCTGCGACTCGTGCAGCCGCAGGTGCACCTGCAGATCCGCAATCGACACGAGCGCCAGCCCGTGCTCGTCGGCGAACTCGCGCAGCTCGGGCGCGCGCTTGAGCGTGCCGTCGTCGTTCATGACCTCGCCGATCACGCCCGCGGGCGTCAGGCCCGCGAGGCGGGCGAAGTCGACGGCGGCCTCGGTGTGACCGGGACGCTCCAGCACTCCCCCGGCCTTCGCGCGCAGCGGCACGATGTGGCCGGGCTGGGTGATCTCGAACGGCTCGGTCGCCGAGTCCGCCAGGACGCGGCAGGTGCGGGCGCGGTCGGAGGCCGAGATGCCCGTGGTGACGCCGTCGCGGGCGTCGATCGAGACCGTGTACGCGGTACGCAACCGGTCGCGGTTGTGCGGGGTCATCAGCGGGATCGCGAGCCGGTCGAGGATCTCGCCGGTGACCGGCGCGCAGACCAGACCGCTGGAGTAACGGACCAGGAAGGCCATGAGCTCGGGCGTGGCCTTGGATGCGGCGAAGATGATGTCGCCCTCGTTCTCGCGGCCCTCGTCGTCGACGACGACGATGGCCTTGCCCTCGCGGATGTCGTTGATCGCGCGCTCGATGCTGTCGAGGCGGACTCCGGAGTACTGCTCGCTCATGCGTGAGCTCCCTTCTCGAGCAGCCGCTCGACGTACTTGGCGATGACGTCCACCTCGAGGTTGACGCGGTCGCCGGGTTGACGGGTGCCGAGCACGGTGTCGGCCAAGGTGGTGGGGATCAGCGAGACGCTGAACCAGTCGTCGCCGGCCTCGACGACCGTGAGCGACGTGCCGTCGACGGTGATCGATCCCTTGTCGACGACGTAGCGGGCGAGCTCGGGCGGCAGGCTGAAGCGGACGACCTCCCAGTGCTCGCTGGGGGTGCGGTCCAGCAACGTCGCCGTGCCGTCGACGTGTCCCTGGACGATGTGGCCGCCCATGCGGGCGCCGGCCTGCATCGCGCGCTCGAGGTTGACCTCGGCGCCCGGCGTCAGGTCGCCCAGGCTGGTCCGGTCGAGCGACTCGCGCATGACGTCGGCGCTGAAGGTGTCCTGCGTCGGGTCGACGACCGTCAGGCAGCAGCCGTTGACGGCGATCGAGTCGCCGTGGGCGGCGTCCGAGGTCACGACGGGTCCGCGGATCGTGATCCTCACGGAGTCGCCGAGGTCGTCCAGGGCCACGACGGTGCCCTTCTCCTCCACCAGTCCGGTGAACATCAGTCCATGTCCTCTCTGGGCGCCCGGCCGGGCGTGCCGATGATGCGGATGTCGGGGCCGACCATGCTCAGGTCGGTGATGGCGATGGGGCGGATGTCCGCCAGCGTCGTGGCCTCGCCCTCGAGCGCGGCACGGCCGGAGCCGAGCATCGCCGGCGCCAGGTAGCCGATGACGCGGTCGATCAGGCCTGCGCCCCAGAAGGCGCCCGCCAGACGCGGTCCGCCCTCGAGCCACACGTGGTGGATGCCGGCCTCGTTCAGCAGGCCCAGTACCTCGTGCGGGTCACGGGACTGGATCAGCCGGGTGGGAGCCACGCGGTCGAGGACGCGGTAGTACTGCGGGATCTTCGACTCCCCCACCACGACCCGCAGCGGCTGGCGGTCGTACGGCAGGGGCCGGTCGTCGTCATCGCGCACCGTGAGCCGGGGATCGTCGGTCAACACCGAGTTCGTGCCCGCCATGATGGCGTCGCACTCGGCCCGGAACTGCTGCACGTCGCGGCGTGCCGTCTGGCTGGTGATCCACTGGCTCGTGCCGTCCGGCGCCGCGCTGAGCCCGTCGAGGGTGGCGGCGTACTTCCAGGTCACGAACGGCCGGCCGTGGACGTGACGGAAGGCCCAGAACCGGATCAGCTCGTCGGTCTCGTCGACCAGGACACCACTCTCGACGTCGACCCCGGCGTCGATCAGCGCCTTCGCTCCCCCGGCGCCCTCCGCGGGATCGCTGGAGCCGTGGACGACCCGGGCGACACCCGCGTCGAGCAGAGCGCGGGTGCACGGGCCGGTCCGGCCGGTGTGGTCGCAGGGCTCGAGCGTCACGACGGCAGTGGCGCCGCGGGCCCGGTCGCCGGCCTGCTTGAGGGCGTCGACCTCGGCGTGGTCGGTGCCGGCGCCACGATGGACGCCGACCGCCAGCTCGGTGCCGTCCGGCGCGAGCAGCACGCAGCCGACCGGAGGGTTGGGCAGCGTGCGGCCCACCGTGCGTGCGGCGTCGATCGCTCGACGCATCGCGTCGATCTCGGTCTGACTGGCCACCGGGCCCCCTGCGGTCGGGCTCACGACACACCGGGGACGGCTCGGACGCGTCGCGCCCGAGCAGCGTGCACCTTCCATCCGGACTTTAACCGTCGGTACCGGAGTTCCACCGGTTCAACCTCAGCCCCGGAGGGCCTCGGGTCGCGGACTGTCACCGCCGGTTCGGACTTTCACCGACCCCGGAGCACGCGAGCGTTAGCTCGTTCTGCGGAGAGTCTACCGGCTCAGTGACAAGCGCCGGCGGCCGTCTCACGCAGACGCTCGACCATCGCGCCCGGGTCGTCCGCGCCGTAGACCGCGGAGCCCGCCACGAACGTGTCGGCGCCGGCCTCGGCGCAACGCTCGATGGTCTCCAGCGACACTCCCCCGTCGACCTGAAGCCAGATGTCGCCGCCGACCTTGTCGAGCAGCGCGCGGGTGCGACGGATCTTGGGCAGGCACAGGTCGAGGAACTTCTGGCCGCCGAATCCCGGCTCGACGGTCATGATCAGCACCATGTCGAGCTCGGGCAGCAGGTCCTCGTAGGGCTCGATCGGCGTCGCGGGCTTGAGCGCCATCGAGGCACGCGCACCCTGGGCACGGATCTCACGAGCGAGCCGTACGGGAGCCTGGGCTGCCTCGACGTGGAACGTCACGCTGGACGCCCCGGCCTCGACGAACTGCGGGGCCCAGCGGTCGGGCTCCTCGATCATGAGGTGCGCGTCGATCGGCTGCGGGGCCGCCTTCGCCAGCGCCTCGATCACCGGAGCGCCGAGCGTCAGGTTCGGCACGAAGTGGTTGTCCATCACGTCCATGTGCAGGTAGTCGGCACTGGGGATCCGTGCCGCCTCCCCCGCCAGGTTCGCGAAGTCGGCGTTCAGCAGGCTCGGGGTGATGCGCATGGGGCGAGGGTACCGAGATCAGGAGCGCCGGACGATGGCGAGGTACATCGCGTCGGTGCCGTCGGTGTGCGGCCACCAGTGGTGCTCGGACTCGAGCTTGAGATCGGGACGGTCCGCGAGAACAGCGTCCACGACCTCGCGGGTCTCGGCCAGCAGCGGCGAGCACGTCGCGTAGCCGACGACGCCGCCCGGACGGACGAGGTCGACAGCGCGGCCCAGCAGCTCGCGCTGCAACGTCACGAGCTCGGGGACGTCCTCAGGCTTGCGACGCCAGCGGGCCTCCGGACGCCGGCGGAGCGCGCCGAGCCCGGTGCACGGGGCGTCCAGCAGGACGCGGTCGAAGGACTCCTCCTCCCACGGACCCTCGCGGCCGTCGAAGACGGTGACCTCGACGTTCTTCAGCGCCTTCACCGACTGACGGACCAGCTCGGCCCGGTGCGGCTGCATCTCGTTGGCGACCAGGGTGGCCCCGCGCTGCGCCGCGAGGGCGCCGAGCAGGGCGGCCTTGCCGCCGGGACCGGCAGCCAGGTCGAGCCAGTGGGTGTCGTAGCCCTCGATCGGGGCCTCGGCGGTCGTGATCGCGACCATCTGCGAGCCCTCGTCCTGCACGCCCGCGCGGCCGTCGCGCACGGCCGGGACGAAGCCGGGGTCGCCGCCACCGGTCATCACCCGGGCGTACGGACTGAGCTGTCCCGTCTCACCGGGCAGGGACCGCGGGTCGACGAGGCCCGGGCGGGCGACCAGCGTGACGTACGGCGGCACGTTGTCGGCCTCGAGCAGGTCCTCGAGCTGGTCCGCACCGACCGCCTGCTCCAGCGCCTCGACGACCCATGTGGGATGCGAGTACCGGACGGCCAGCGCGTCGAGCCGGCTCAGCCCTGCCGTGACCTCGTTGATCCACATGCCGAGGTCCTTCTGCCCGATCTTGCGCAGCACCGCGTTGGTGAACCCGACGGGCCGGTGCCCGATCCGGCGACGGACCAGGTTCACGGTGGTGTCCACGGCGGCGTGCGGGGGCACGCGCATCGCCAGCAGCTGGTGGGTGCCCAGCCGCAACGCGTCGCGCACCGCCGGGTGGACCGTGCCGGTCGCGACGCGGTCGATGATCGCGTCGTACGTGCCCTGGTTGCGGATCGTGTTGTGGGTCAGCTCCGTGGCCAGCGCGGCGTCCCGCTCGGACAGTCCGCCCAGCAGCGTCGGCAGCAGCAGGTTGACGTAGACCTCACGCGTCCGGACCGCCGACATGACCTCGAAGGCGACCTCGCGGGGATCGGTGATGGCGTTGCTCATGCGAACACCACCTCCGTGGCTCCGCCGAGTCCTCGGCCCCAGTCGGCCGCGTTCATCGCCTTCTTGCCGTGCGGCTGCACCTCTCCCAGGATCACGTCCGTGGTGGCGGTGCCGACGCGCACCTCGCGCTTGCCGATCGCCGCGACACCGGGTTCGAGCGTCGAGTCCTCGGCGATCGTGAGCGGCCCGACCTTCAGACGGGCGCCGTCGACCTCGGTCCAGGCGCCCGGCGCGGGAGTGCACCCGCGCACGTGCCGGTCGATGGCAAACGCCGGACGCCGCCAGTCGATGCGGGCGTCCTCGGTGCTGAGCTTGTGGGCGTACGAGACGCCGTCCTCGGGCTGGCTCACTGCGCCGATGTCGCCGTCCTCGATGTGGTCGACCACGTCCACCACGAGCCGCGCTCCCTGGTCCGACAGCCGGCCCAGCAGGGTGCCCGTGGTGTCGTCCTCGCGGATGCGCTCGGTGATCGTGCCCAGCACCGGACCGGCGTCGAGCGCCTCGACGAGGCTGAAGACGGTGGCGCCGGTGACCTCGTCGCCGGCCATGATCGACCGCTGGACGGGCGCGGCACCGCGCCACGACGGCAGCACCGAGTAGTGCAGGTTGATCCAGCCGAACTCGAGCGCGTCCAGGACGTCGCGGCGCAGCAGCGCGCCGTACGCGACGATCACGCCCACCCGCGCCTCGGTCGCGGCGAGCTCGTCGAGGAACTCGGGGTCGGACGTCGACGTGGGCTTCAGGACGGGGATGCCGTGGGCCTCGGCGGCGACGGCGACCGGCGACGGCTGCAGGGACCGTCCCCGGCCGACGCGCGCGTCGGGACGGGTGATGACGGCGGCGACCTCGTGGCGGCTGGCGACGAGCGCCTCGAGCGTCGGGACTGCGGTGGCCGGCGTGCCGGCGAAGACGATCTTCACCCGCCGAGTCTAGGTCGTGGGCACCCGGGGCTCAGAAGGCGACGGGGTCGACCTGGATCCGCACGGGCGGTTCCTTGGCCGCGCTGCGCTCGCCGGCGACGCCCTTGAGGACCTTCGCCAGCGCCAGGCCCTCGCGTCGTGGCACGCGCAGAATGAGTCGGTCGCGGCCGGGCTCGACCGGGACCGGACCCAGCACGTCGACGAACGGCGGCCACTCGCGCGTCGAGAGCCCGGTGATGACGTCTGCGGGACCGTCGACCGTGGCCAGCCGACCGACCGGAGGCAGGTGGGTCTGGGCGCGGTCGGCCAGCTCGCGCGCCGCGACACCCGCCGGGTCGGCGCGCACGAGTCCCTGCAGAATGCCGCTGTCGCCCACCGCGACCGCTCGGGCGCCGTACGCGGCCAGCGCGAGGGCGTTGAACCACCGCCGGTGCGACTCCTCGAAGACCCGGACGTCGTCGCGCGCCAGCATGAGCCAGGTGTCGAGCAGCACGACCACGGCGTAGCCGCCGGGCACCACCGGCTCGGCTCCGGGAGTGGCCAGCACGAGAGCCGTCTCGTCGCGCTCGATGCGGTCCAGCACCGTCTGCCCGCCGGACGTGACGATCGCGCGGCCGGGGAACGCCGCGGCGAACTCCTCCGCCGTGCGCAGCTGCCCGACCACGGGGGCGCGCAGCCGCGTGCCGTGACACTCGCCGCACTGCCACTGCGCCACCGTCGTGGCACACCAGCGGCAGGCCAGGGGTGCGTCGGCACGGTGCTGCACGAGCGGTCCGGCACACGCGGGGCACTGGGCCGGGGTGCGGCAGCGGTCGCAGACCAGTGAGGTCCGGTAGCCGCGCCGCGGCACCTGGATCAGCACCGGGCCGTGAGCGGCTCGGACCATCTCGAAGACCGCGGCGGGCAGCCGTGCCGGCGCGGCGCCGTGCTCGGTCCCGTCGGTCACGTCGACCACGGGCCACTCCCGCCGGCGGGCGGGCTGGTCGCCCACGATCTCGGCGCACCAGCCCTGCTCGACGAGCGACTGCGCCTCGGCCGTGCGGGCGTGTCCGGCGATCAGGACGGCGGCACCGGTCTCGACGGCGCGGGTCAGCAGCACCTCGCGGGTGTGCGGGTAGGGAGCGCGCGGCTCGGCGTACAGGTCGTCGCCGTCGTCCCAGATCACGACGAGACCGAGGTCGTGGACCGGCGCGTAGGCGGCGCCTCGGGTCCCCAACACCACGTGCACCTCGCCGCGGGACACGCGCAGGAAGTTGCGGTAGCGCGCCGCGGGCTTGTCGGCGGCGGTCAAGGTCACGTGGGCGCCGGGACCGAGCGCCTCGGCGAAGACTGCGTCCCAGCGCGCGACGTCGCGCACGTCGGGCACGCAGACGACGGCGCCGCGGCCCGCCCGGACGACGGCGGACACCGCCTCGGCGACGGCGCGCTCGGGCTCGTGGCGCGGCAGGGCGTTGAGGACGGCGCGGGGCGACTGGCCGGCCGCGAGCGCCTGTACGTAGGCCGCGCCGTGCACGTAGGCGTGCCACGACGCGTCACCGATGTCGGGCGGCTCGGGCGGCGTCGCACCGCCGGGATGGGCCTCGGCGCGGGCGTGCCGCGGCGGGATCGCCAGGCGCAGCACGTCGGCGATCGTGCCGGCGTACCGGTCGGCCACGTCACGGGCCAGCCGCGCGATCTCGGGCGTCAGGACCGGCTCGGGCGACACGACCTTCGCGATCGTCGCCAGCTTGCCCTCGTGGGCGGTGTCGTCGGCGAGCTCGAGCACGTAGCCGTCGACGAGGCGCCCGGCGAACCGCACCTTGATGCGGCACCCCGCCACGACCTCGAGGTCGTCGGGGACGGCGTAGTCGAACGGGCGGTCCAGATGCGACAGCGGCGTGTCGACGAGGATTCTCGCGACACGCCGCTGGGCGGGACTCACTCCGGTCAGAGGCCGGCTGCCGCGCGCAGGGCGTCGGCGCGGTCCGTGCTCTCCCACGGCAGGCCCGGGCGGCCGAAGTGACCGTAGGCGGCCGTCGCGGCGTAGATCGGACGCAGCAGGTCCAGGTCGCGCACGATCGCGGCCGGACGCAGGTCGAAGACCTCGAGCACGGCGTCGCGGATGGTGTCGACCGGGACGGTCTCGGTACCGAACGTGTCGACGTAGAAGCCGACGGGGCGGGCGACGCCGATCGCGTAGGCGACCTGGACCTCGGCCTTGGTCGCCAGACCCGAGGCGACGATGTTCTTGGCGACCCAACGCATCGCGTAGGCGGCCGAGCGGTCGACCTTGCTCGGATCCTTGCCGCTGAAGGCGCCACCGCCGTGACGGGCGTAGCCGCCGTAGGTGTCGACGATGATCTTGCGGCCGGTCAGGCCGGCGTCGCCCATGGGGCCGCCGATGACGAACTTGCCGGTCGGGTTGATGTGCGACTTGTAGTTCGACGCGTCGATGTCGTACTGGCTCAGGACCTCGTCGATGACGTGCTTCTTGAGGTCGGCGGGCAGCTGGGTCTCGAGGTCGACGCCCTCTTCGTGCTGGGTCGAGATGACGATGGCCTCGACGCGGACGGGCCGGTCGTTGTCGTCGTACTCGATGGTGACCTGGGTCTTGCCGTCAGGACGCAGGTACGGGAGCGTGCCGTCCTTGCGGACCTTGGTCAGCTGCTCGGAGAGGCGGTGCGCGATCGTGATCGGCAGCGGCATCAGCTCAGGCGTCTCGTCGCACGCGAAGCCGAACATCAGGCCCTGGTCGCCGGCGCCCTGCAGGTCGAGCGGGTCGGTGGCGCCGCCGACGCGGGCCTCCTCGGCCGTGTCGACGCCCTGGGCGATGTCGGGCGACTGCGCGTCCAGCGTGACCTGCACGGCGCAGGACTCGCCGTCGAAGCCCTTGGTGGACGAGTCGTAGCCGATCTCGAGCACGCGGTCACGGGCGATCCGTGCGATGTCGGCGTAGGCCTCGGTGGTGACCTCGCCGCCCACCAGGACCAGACCGGTGGTCACGAACGTCTCCGCGGCGACACGGCTCTTGGGGTCCTGCGCGAGCAGGGCGTCCAGGATGCTGTCGCTGATCTGGTCGGCGATCTTGTCCGGGTGACCCTCGGTCACGGACTCGGAGGTGAAAAGACGGCTCACGGTTACCTCTCTGGCTGATGGGCTACGACGTCGCGGACGTCGTGTCGACTGTAGTGGGCGTACGGTGACGCGCCCGGTTCATTCCACCCGTTGGACGACCGCGTCCCAGATGGCGTGGGCGATTTCGCCCTTCGCCGCCCGGGGCACCGGCTGCTCGGATCCATCGTCGGACAAGATGGTGACTTCGTTGTCGGGGCGCCCGAACACGCGCTCGGATCCGACGTCGTTGACCACGAGCAGGTCGCAGCCCTTGCGGGCCAACTTGGCGCGGGCGTGGTCCAGGACCGTGCCGTTCGCGTCGCCGGTCTCGGCGGCGAAGCCGGCGATGACCGGGGATCGCCCCGTGCGGGTGCGCACGAGTTCGACGAGGATGTCGGGATTCTCGGTCAGCTCGATCGTGGGCGCGACGCCGTCGGCCTGCTTCTTGATCTTGGCGTCGGCCATCGAGACGGGCCGGAAGTCGGCCGGGGCGGCCGCCATGACGACGGCGTCGGCCGACGCGGAGGCCTTGAGCATCGCCTCGCGCAGCTCGGCGGTCGTGACGACACGCACGACCTCGGCACCGGCCGGGACGTCGAGGCTGACGTTGGCGGCGACGAGCGTGACGGAGGCGCCGCGGGCCAGCGCGGCCTCGGCCAGGGCGATCCCCTGGCGGCCCGACGACCGGTTGCCCAGGAAGCGCACCGGATCGAGGAACTCGCGGGTGCCGCCGGCCGAGACGACGACGTGCCGGCCGGCGAGATCGCGCGGACGCCCGTGCAGGACCTGCAGGCAGAAGGCGAAGATCGCCTCGGGATCGGGCAGGCGTCCCGGACCGGTGTCGGTGCCGGTGAGGCGCCCGGAGTCGGGGTCGATCACCAGGACGCCGCGCTCACGCAGCGTCTCGACGTTGGCGACGGTGGCCGGGTGCTGCCACATCTCGGTGTGCATGGCCGGGGCCATGACCACCGGACACCGCGCCGTCAGCAAGGTGTTGGTCAACAGGTCGTCGGCCAGTCCGTGGGCGGCCCGCGCCAGGGTGTTGGCGGTGGCCGGCACCACGACGACGAGGTCAGCGGTCTGGCCGAGCTTGACGTGCGGGACCTCGGGGACGTTCTCGAAGACGCCGGTCTGGACCGGGTGGCCCGACAGCGCCTCCCACGTCGGCGCGCCGACGAACTCGAGTGCGGCATCGGTGGGGACGACGCGGACGTCGTGCCCCGCCTCGGTGAAGAGCCGCAGCAGCAGCGCCGCCTTGTAGACGGCGACGCCTCCGGTGACGCCGAGGACGATGCGACTCATCGCGAGAGGCTCAGGCCTCGTCGGTGGACGCGGCGGCGTCGGGCGTGATGTCCTCGACGGTCAGCAGGCCGGCGTTGATCTCGCGCAGCGCGATCGACAGGGGCTTCTCCTGGACCTGCGTCTCGAGCAGCGGGCCGACGTACTCGAGCAGGCCCTCGCCCAGCTGGGAGTAGTAGGCGTTGATCTGACGGGCGCGCTTGGCGCTGTACAGGACCAGCTTGTACTTGGAGTCCGCCTTCTCGAGCAGGTCGTCGATCGGCGGGTTGGTGATGCCTTCGGCAGCAGAACGTGTCGTGGACACTCAGAATCTCCAGAAGTGTGGTGGGGTCACCCGGCAGGGTCGGCCGTCGGGTGGGATCTGAACAAGTCTACCAACTCGCGCCCCGCTTCATCGACTTCGGTGTTGACGATGGTGGTGTCGAACTCCGAGACCGCCGCCAACTCCTCGCGCGCCGTCTCCAGGCGTCGCTCGCGCTCGGCCTCGGTCTCGGTGCCGCGCCCGACGAGGCGCTTGACCAGTTCCTCCCAGCTGGGCGGTGCCAGGAACACCAGGTACGCCTCGGGCATGTGCTCGCGCACCTGGCGAGCGCCCTGCAGGTCGATCTCGAGCAGGACCGACTCGCCCTCGGCCAGTTTCGCCTCGACCGCGGCGCGCGGGGTGCCGTAGCGGTTGACCCCGTGGACGACGGCCCACTCGAGCAGACCGTCGGTGGCGACCAGCCGGTCGAACTCCTCGTTCGAGACGAAGTGGTAGTGCTTGCCGTCGATCTCGCCGGGGCGCGGCGGACGCGTCGTCGCCGAGACCGACATCCAGATCTCGGGGTGGTGCTCGCGCACCCACGCCGCCACGGTGCCCTTGCCGACGGCGGTCGGGCCGGCCAGGACGATCAGTCGGCCGCGCACGGCCCCGTGCCGGTCAGCCACGACGGGCGATCTCGGCGATGAGGCCCTTGGCCTGGTTGGCCCCGAGGCCGCGCAGGCGCCGGCTCTGGGCGATCTTGAGGTCGTCCATGATCTGCTGGGCGGTCAGCTTGCCGATGCCCGGGATGCTCTGCAGCAGGTCGAGCACCTTGATCTTGGCGATCGCCTCGTTGCGCTCGGCCTCGGCGAGCACCTGGGCGACCGAGGCACCGGAGTGACGCAGCCGGTTCTTCACCTCGGCGCGCACCTGGCGCGCCTCGGCAGCCTTGGCCAGCGCCTGGCGGCGCTGTTCGTCGGTCAGTTCGGGCAGTGCCACGATCAACTCCTCACTTCTGGGACAGGTCGATGCCGCACTCGGCGTCCACGTTCTCGACGACCGTGACCCGCTGGGACTTCGTGTCGTTGAAGGCCTCGTGGGCCGCGGTGATGCGGTCGATGTCCTCCTTGGACAACGCGTTCACCTTCACCTCGTCCTTCATGTCCTGGAGGCGGAAGTCGGCCTTGCGGTGCGCGACGACGACCCTGCGGGTGGCCTTGGCGATCGCCTGCCACTCCTTCTTGACCTCCGCCGGTGCGACCTCGGCGATGTCCTGCGTGACCTCGGCGTACGAGGCGAAGGCGGTGTCGGTCTGCTTGCCGAAGGAGGTCAACGGCTCCTTGGCCTCGTCGATCGCGTCGCAGTACGGACCGCCACCGGAGCACCCCGCCACCGTGCCGAGACCGAGGACCAGGCAGAGCATCAGGATGGGTCGTCGCACCCCGACAGGCTACCTGCGCGGGTCGATTGGACAGCGCTCCGTGTCGGCGTGTATCAGGCCGACCCCTTCTCGACTCGTCCCGGATGTGCGCACAATGAAACCTGTGACCGACAGCAAGTCACACGAACCAGCAGAAGCCGACGACGGCCCGTGGATCCGCTCCGGTGAGGCCTTCGCACGCTGGCGTGACGGAGACCGAGCAGCGATCGACGAGCTCGTGCGCGAGATGACCCCGGTGCTGTGGCACGTGGTCCGCGCCTACCGGCTCGATGAGGACGTCTGCGAGGACGTCATCCAGTTCACCTGGCTGACCCTGGTGCGCAAGGCCGATGCGGTCGAGAACCCCCGCGCCGTGGCGTCGTGGTTGATCATCACCGCCCGGCGCCAGGCGTGGCGCGTCGCCACGCGCAACCGCCGCGAGGACGCCACCGACGACGAGGTGCTGGCGCCGGTCCTGCCGACCACGCGCGCCGCCGAGTCCGAGGCCGTCGAGGCCGACGAGAACCATCGGCTCTGGCACGCGGTCGCGCAGCTGAACGAACGGTGCCAGCGGTTGTTGCGGGTGATCGCGTTCGACGACCGGCCCGACTACCACCACATCTCCGAGGACCTCGGCATGCCCGTGGGCAGCATCGGCCCGACGCGGCGCCGCTGCCTCGAGAAGCTCAAGTCCGTCATCGCCAAGGGGGCCTCGTCATGACTGAACGCGAACCGGTCTTCAGCGACCTCCGGGCCATGTACGAGGCCATCGACCCGCCGCCGGCGCACCTGGCCGACGCCATGATCGCCGTGATCGCCGCCGAGGACCTCGACAACGAGTACGAGTTGCTGAGCCTGGTCAACCGCAGCACGGCACTGGTCGGCACGCGCGGCTCCGGCCCGCTCACGATCGAGTTCGCCTACGACGACGTCACGGTGTTGGTGCGCGTGACCGAGGGACCGACGTCCGACACCCGCCGCATCGACGGCTGGGTCACCCCGGCCCACGACGGCGGGGCCCGGCTCCAGCGCGGAGACGATGCCCTGACGGCCGACCTCGTCGCCGGACGGTTCGAGTTCGACGAGGTGCCCGCCGGCCTGGTGCGCATCTGGTTCGAGGTCGCGGACCGCGACAACCTCGCCACCCCGACCTTCGAGATCTGAGGAGCACCATGGCCCCCGAGGACAACGGCCACCGCCGGACCCCGCGGTTCGAGTCGTTCGACGACTGGACGCGCGCCCGATCGATCGCCGAGGAGCAGGGCCGCCTGCTCGCGGCCGAGTCCGGGGCGCTGGTCGACGGTGTGCGGGCGAACCCGACCGCCTACCTCAGCACCCGGCTCCTGGTGTCGACGCTGATCGACGTCGACGCGGCGATCGCCCTGTTGCGCGATGCCGCGCGGGCGTTCGACTGGCTCGTCGAGGAGGACCCCGACTTCCCCCGCATCACGCTCGACGAGTCACCCCAGGAGCGTCGCGAGCGCCTCGAGCGCTACCCGTGGGCCGCCGGTGTGCTCGGCCTCGCCCGGGTGGTCATCTCGGCCACCCAGAACTCCCCCACGCGCCCGCCGGACGCCTGGACGCTCCTGCAGGCGGCGCGCGCCAGCTCGCCGGACGGCGACCTGCTGCGGGGCATCGGCCTGGACCACGTCCTGTCGACCTCGCCGCTCACCCGCGGGAACCCCCTCACGCGGGGCAACCCGCTCACCCGGGGCAACCCGTTGACCCGAGGCAATCCCCTGACGCGAGGCAACGGAGTCGACTCGTACGCCGACCAGGGCAGCGGGGGCCGTCAACCCGTCTCGTACGTCGGCCCGGCTCCGGGGCGTGCCCCGGACGACCCCGACGGGCCGCGTCGCGCCCGGATCGGAGTGGTCGACACGGGCTGCGGGGCCCATCCCTGGTTCACCGTCGCCGTGCACGACGGCAGCGGGCTGTTGCCGGGCGCGACGATCGGTCGGACCGACACGGCCACCGACCCCGAGTCCGTGGGTGACGTCTCCGGACCGCTGGACGGCTCGCTCGACGAGGCCTCCGGTCACGGCACGTTCATCGTCGGTCTGCTCCATCAGGGTGCGCCCGACGCCGACATCCACTGGTGGCGGGTCCTGGACTCCGACGGCACCACGCCCGAGTCCGACCTCGCGACGGTGCTCATGCGGATCGCCCAGCTGGTGCGCCTCGGCGACACCGGTGGCGGACTCGACCTCGACGTCCTCAACCTCTCGTTCGGGTACTACCACGAGACGCCGGTCGACCACCTCTTCGACCCGACGCTCTACGAGATCCTCGCCGCGATCGGCCGGACCGGAACCGTCGTCGTCTGCTCGTCGGGCAACGACGCCACCACTCGCCCGATGTTCCCGGCGGCGTTCGCGCCGTGGGACGGCGCCGACCAGATCGTGGTCCACGACCCCCGCAGCACTCCGATCGTGGCGGTGGGCGCGCTCAACCCGAACGCCGTCACCGACGCGCTGTACTCGAACGCCGGGCCCTGGGTCGCCGTGCATCGCCCCGGCTCGTCCCTGGTCAGCACCGTGCCACCGTTCCAGGGCGGACTCGAGCCCGTCGCTCGGATCCGCCATGGCTCGCGGGTCCGCGAGGCGATCGACCCGGACGACTACCGAGGCGGTTTCGCCGTGTGGAGCGGGACCTCGTTCGCCGCCCCCGTGTTCGCGGCGGAGCTCGCCCAGCGTCTCAGCCGCGAACTGCCGCCACCCGACGCACCTGAACGTCCGGCCGAGGAGATCGTCCAGCAGAACGCGTCGGTCGTGGCCAAGCTCGTCGCCGCTCGACCATGATGGAGGCATGCTCACCGCGCAGGAGCTGCACCGTCGGGGGCTCGAACACCTCCACCAGTGGCGGTACGCCTCGGCACGCCGTGAGTTCCAGCGCGCCCTGACCCGCGACCCGTCGCTGGAGTTGCAGGCGCGGATCCTGGTCAGCCTGGCCCTGGCAGTGACGGAGCTGGGCGAGCCCGAGACAGGTCTCGAACTGTGCGGGCAGGCCCATGGCCTCGGCGTCGACTCGCCGCAGGTCACCGCGCTCATCACGAGCCAGGAGGCGGCGCTGCACCAGCGGCGCGGCGAGTACGACCGATCCTTGGCGCTCTACGAGCAGTCGATCGACCACCTGCCCGACGCGTCCTTGGAGCTCGCCAACAGCCTCAACGATCTGGGTGTCGTCCGGCTGCGACTCGGCGACTTCGCCGCGGCCGAGCGCGACTTCGCCCGCGCCGCTGCCGCCTTCCAGCAACTCGGCGACGCGGTGGGCCACGCGACGGCGCAGCACAACAGCGGTTATGCGGCGATGCGCCGGTGGGACCTCGCCACCGCACTGCGCCTGATGGAGGCGGCACGTCCCGTCCTGGCCGAGGGCTCGCAGGTGGCGCTGGCGCTCGTCGACCAGGACCGGGCCGAGGCACTGCTCAATGCCGGCATGGCCAGCGAGGCGATCGGCCTGCTGGAGGCCAGCGCCGCGATCCTGGGACGACACCGCCACCACCAGATGCGGGCGGAGTGCGACCTGGTCGCCGCCCGAGCCCTGCTGGCCACGGACCCGCAGCGGTCCCGGCGACTCGCGCGCCTCACGGCACAGCGACTGCGCCGGATCGGGAGCGAGTCATGGGCTCTTCGCGCCGAGATCCTCGAGGCGGTCGCGCAGGCGCGCATCGCCACCGTGCCCGCGGCCTGGTTGCCGGAGACGGACCGGTTGGCTGCCGCCCTGCGCGAGCGCCGCCTCGATCACGAGGCACAGTTGCTCGATCTCAACGCTGCCCGCGCCGCGATCGCCGTGGGCGACCTGACCGCGGCACGGACGCGGATGCAGCGCAGCCGCACCACCAGCACCGACTCCCTCACCGAGCGGCTGCTCGAGCGGGCCGCGATGGCCGATCTCGCACTGGCTGAGGGGTCCCGTGACGACGCCTTGGCGCACCTGCGCGCGGGGCTGGGTCTCCTCCACGACTGGCAGTCGACGTTCGGCAGCCTCGACATGATGAGCTCGGTGGTCGGCCACGGCCGCGGACTCGCCGCATCGGGCATCCGCCTGACGCTGGACGGCGGATCGCCCGAGCTGGTCTTCGAGTGGTCGGAGCGCGCCCGGGCGCTGACGACACGGGTCGTTCCCGTGCGACCGCCCCGCGACGGCGCCACGGCCGCAGACCTGATGGAGATCCGTGCGCTGACCGTGGCCGAGCCCGAACCGGACACGAGCGCGGCCCGGCGACTCGAGAACCTGCGCGAGCGCGTCCGGCAACGGGCGTGGCTGGACGCGGGCTCCGGCGAGGTGAACGAGATCTGCGCGCTCGACGACCTCGAACGGGCGCTCGGTCACGACAGCGCCCTGGTCAGCTACGTGTGGGACGGCGCCGCGCGGATCAGCGCCCTCGTCGTCACCGATGCGGCCCGATCCGTGGTCGACCTGGGCGCGTCCGGTCCGATCCTGCGCCTGCTCGGCGGCCTGCGTGCGGACCTCGACGTCAGCGCAGGGCGCTCCGGTGACGCCATCGCTCGCGTGGTGCGGGCAGGTCTGCTGCGTCGTCTGGGTGAGGTGGGCGATGCGCTGGTCGCGCCGCTCCTCGACCGGGTCGGCGATCGGCGCGTCGTCGTCACCCAGGCCGGCGTCCTCGCCGGCATCCCGTGGTCGATGCTTCCCGGCTTCGCGGGACGGCCCGTCACGGTCGCCTCCGCGGCCACCCGCTGGCTGGCCACCCGCGGCCTGCCGCAGCCGCGCCGAGCAGCCTTCGTGGCCGGGCCCGAGGTGGTCCGCGCCATGGAGGAGGTCAAGCAGTCGGCGGCGCGATGGCCGCGAGCAGTGACGCTCACCGACGACGCAGCGACGGTCGCCGCCACCTTGGCCGCCGCGGGACAGGTCGACCTGCTGCACATCTCCGCGCATGGCCGCCACGCGGTGGAGAACCCCCTCTTCTCGGGTCTCCGGCTGGCCGACGGCCCCCTCTTCGGCTACGACCTCGACGAACTGGCCCGAGTGCCCGACGTGGTGATCCTCTCGGCCTGTGAGGTGGGCCGCTCGACCCAGCGCTGGGCCGAGGAGTCGCTCGGCATGGTCAACGCATGGCTGCACGCGGGCGCCCGCTGCGTCATCGCCTCGCCGGCCGCCGTCGCCGACGACGAGGCCTGCGAGCTCCTGCAGGACGTACACCGGCTCATGGCCGGTGGCACTCCCCCGGCCGTCGCGCTGGCCGAGGCCACGGCCGACCGGCCGACCTCGTTCGTCTGCTTCGGCGCCGGCTGGTGACTAGAGCAGGGACAGCGAGTCGTTCGCCGCAGCGGCAGCGGCACGCAGCGCGATGACGTCGGGGCCCTTCGCCAGCACCTCGCGGGAGGTGCTGGGGATGATCGAGTCGAGGACCGACCCGAACAGCTCGCGCAGGTGCTCGACCGTGCCGCCCTGGGCGCCGAAGCCCGGCACCAGGATCGGCCCGTTGATGTCCAGGCGCCGCGCGTCGACGTGGGCCACGCGCGCCCCGATGACGGCACCGAAGGAGCCCATCGGCTCGGCACCCTCGTTGGCCAGCGCCAACTGGGCCAGGGTCTGGTCGCCGACCGTCATCCCCGACGAGGTCGTCGCGGTCTGCAGGCGGATCGCCTCGGGGTTCGAGGTGAACGCCAGCACGAACACGCCGGCGTCGTTCTTCTCGGCGGCCGCGAAGAACGGCGTCAGCGACCCGAAGCCCAGGTACGGGCTGACGGTGATCGCGTCGGCGGCCATCGGGGCGTCGTCGTCGAGGTAGGCGTCGGCGTAGGCCTCGGTGGTGCTGCCGATGTCCCCGCGCTTGACGTCCAGGATCGTCAACGACCCGGTGTGCCGCAGGTCCTGCAGCGTGCGCTCGAGGATGGCGACGCCGCGGGCGCCGAAGCGCTCGAAGAAGGCCGACTGCGGCTTCACGAACGCGACCTTGCCGGCGAACGCCTCGACGCAGGTGGCGGCGAACCGATCGAGTCCCTCGACCGAGTCCTCCAGCCCCCACTCCTCGAGCAGATGAGGGTGGGGGTCGATGCCGACGCACAGCGGACCGTACGCCTGCATCGCCACCTGGGCGCGACTGCCGAAGCTCATCGCGTCACCGTCTCCGCCCAGGACTGCAGCGAGCGGACGCCGATGCTGCCGGCGATCTCGGCCTCGATGCCCTGGACCGCGGCGGCGAGCGCCTGCACCGTCGTGAGGCACGGGATGCCCTCGGCCACGGCGGCCGTGCGGATCTCGTAGCCGTCGATGCGCGCGTTCACACCGCTGCCCAGGCCGTGCGGGGTGTTGACGATCAGCTGGACCTCGCGGTCGTTGATCTTCTCGACCACGGTGCTGCCGGTCGAGCCCTCCTCGTGCAGCTTGCGCAGGACCGTGGCCTGGACGCCGTTGCGCTGCAGGACCTCGGCCGTGCCGCTGGTGGCCAGGATCTCGAAGCCGAGATCGGCCAGACGCTTGATCGGGAAGATCATGTGGCGCTTGTCGCGGTTGGCCACCGACACGAACACCGTGCCCGAGGTGGGCAGGCCGTTCTGCGGACCGGACGCGGACTGGCTCTTGGCGAACGCCGAGCCGAACGAGGCGTCGATGCCCATGACCTCGCCGGTCGAGCGCATCTCGGGGCCGAGCAACGTGTCGACATATCGACCGTCGTAGGTCCGGAAGCGGTTGAACGGCATGACCGCCTCCTTGACCGCGATCGGCGCGGTGGCCGGCAGTCGGCCTCCGTCACCCTCGGCGGGCAGGACACCGGCGGTGCGCAGGTCGGCGATGGACTCGCCGAGCATGATCCGGGCGGCGGCCTTGGCCAGCGGCGTCGCGGTCGCCTTGGAGACGAACGGCACGGTGCGCGAGGCGCGCGGGTTGGCCTCGAGCACGTAGAGCGTGTCCGAGCTGAGCGCGAACTGGATGTTCAGCAGGCCGTGGACGCCGACACCGCGGGCGATCGCCTCGGTCGAGGCGCGGATCCGGTCGATCTCGAGACTGCCCAGGGTGATCGGGGGCAGGGCGCACGCCGAGTCGCCGGAGTGGACCCCGGCCTCCTCGATGTGCTCCATGACGCCGCCGAGGAACAGCTCCTCGCCGTCGAACAGCGCGTCGACGTCGATCTCCACCGCGTCGTCGAGGAAGCGGTCGACCAGCACGGGCCGGTCGGGCGAGATCTCGGTGGCGTTCTCGATGTAGGACGAGAGCGACTCCTCGTCGTACACGATCTCCATACCGCGGCCGCCGAGCACGTAGGACGGGCGCACCAGGACCGGGTAGCCGATCTCGTCGGCGATGCGCTTGGCACCGTCGAACGTGGTGGCGGTGCCGTGCTTGGGTGCGGGCAGACCGGCCTCGGCCAGGACGCGGCCGAAGGCACCGCGCTCCTCGGCCAGGTCGATCGCCTCGGGCTGGGTGCCCACGACGGGCACGCCGTTGGCCTTGAGCCCGGCTGCGAGGCCCAGCGGAGTCTGGCCGCCGAGCTGCACGACGACGCCCGCGATGGGGCCGGCCTGCGACTCGGCGTGCACGACCTCGAGCACGTCCTCGAGCGTCAGCGGCTCGAAGTACAGCCGGTCGCTCGTGTCGTAGTCGGTCGAGACGGTCTCGGGGTTGCAGTTGACCATGACGGTCTCGTACCCGGCATCGGACAGCGCGAGCGACGCGTGGACGCACGAGTAGTCGAACTCGATGCCCTGGCCGATGCGGTTCGGGCCGGAGCCCAGGATCAGCACCGCCGGACGCTCACGCGGCTCGACCTCGGTCTCCTCGTCGTAGGACGAGTAGTGGTACGGCGTCTTGGCCGCGAACTCGGCCGCGCAGGTGTCGACGGTCTTGTAGACCGGACGGACGCCCAGGGCGTGCCGGACGCCGCGGACAACGTCCTCGGACATGCCGCGGATGCGACCGATCTGCGCGTCGGAGAAGCCGTGGCGCTTGGCGTGGCGCAGCAGGTCGGGCGTCAGCCGCTCGGCCGCCGTCAGCTCGGCCGCGACCTCGTTGAGCAGCGCCAACTGGTCGACGAACCACGGGTCGATGCGAGTGGCCTCGAAGACCTCGTCGGCGGTGGCGCCGGCACGCAGCGCGTCCATGACCAGCTTGAGCCGGCCGTCGTGCGGCACGGAGGCGCGCTGCAGCAGGTCGTCCTTGTCCAGGTCGACCCACTCGCGCTCCCACGAGAACGCGGCGGCGGGCCGGTCGAGCGAGCGCAGCGCCTTCTGCAGGGCCTCGGTGAAGTTGCGGCCGATCGCCATGGCCTCGCCGACGGACTTCATGTGCGTCGTCAGCGTGGCGTCGGCGGCCGGGAACTTCTCGAACGCGAACCGCGGCACCTTGACGACGACGTAGTCCAGGCTCGGCTCGAAGCTGGCCGGGGTCTCCTGCGTGATGTCGTTGGGGATCTCGTCGAGCGTGTAGCCGATGGCGACCTTGGCGGCGATCTTGGCGATCGGGAAGCCGGTGGCCTTCGACGCCAGCGCCGAGGAGCGCGAGACGCGGGGGTTCATCTCGATGACGACGATGCGGCCGTCCTCGGGGTTGACCGCGAACTGGATGTTGCAGCCGCCGGTGTCGACGCCGACCTCGCGGATGACGCCGATCGAGATGTCGCGCAGGCGCTGGTACTCGACGTCGGTCAGCGTCATGGCCGGGGCGACGGTGATCGAGTCGCCGGTGTGGACGCCCATCGGGTCGAGGTTCTCGATCGAGCAGACGATCACCACGTTGTCGGCGGTGTCGCGCATGACCTCGAGCTCGTACTCCTTCCAGCCGAGGATCGACTCCTCGAGGAGCACCTCGGTGGTGGGGCTGAGCGCCAGGCCGCTGCCGGCGATGCGCAGCAGGTCCTCGTGGTCGTACGCCAGGCCGGAGCCGGAGCCGCCCATCGTGAACGACGGACGAACGACGACCGGGTAGCCGCCGAGCTCCTCGACGCCGGCCTCGCACTCGGCCATCGTGTGGCAGATGACGGACTTGGCGACCTCGGCGCCCCACTCGGCCGGCAGGCCCTCGACGATCCGCTTGAACGACTCGCGGTTCTCGCCCTTCTCGATCGCGTCGATGGACGCGCCGATCAGCTCGACGCCGTACTTCTCGAGGATGCCGCGCTTGTCCAGCTCGATGGCCGCGTTGAGGGCGGTCTGGCCGCCCAGGGTGGCCAGCAGGGCGTCGGGACGCTCCGCGGCGATGACCTTCTCGACGTACTCGGGCGTGATCGGCTCGACGTACGTGGCGTCGGCGAACTCCGGGTCGGTCATGATCGTGGCCGGGTTGGAGTTGACCAAGATGACCCGCAGGCCCTCCTCGCGCAGGACGCGGCAGGCCTGGGTGCCGGAGTAGTCGAACTCGGCCGCCTGGCCGATGACGATCGGGCCGGACCCGATGACGAGAACGGACTCGATGTCAGTGCGCTTCGGCACGAGCTGCCTCCATGAGGTCGGTGAAGCGGTCGAAGAGGTAGCCGGCGTCGTGCGGACCCGCGGCGGCCTCGGGGTGGTACTGGACGCTGAACCCGGGCTGGTCCAGCAGGGCGATGCCCTCGACGACGTCGTCGTTCAGGCACACGTGGGTGACCCGAGCCGGCCCGAAGGGCGTCTCGAAGTCCTCGTCGAGCGGCGCGTCCACGGCGAACCCGTGGTTGTGCGCGGTGATCTCGACCTTGCCCGTCGTGCGGTCCTGCACCGGCTGGTTGACGCCGCGGTGTCCGTACTTGAGCTTGTAGGTGCCGCGTCCGAGGGCGCGGCCGAAGATCTGGTTGCCCAGGCAGATGCCGAAGTACGGCGTGCCACGCTCGAGGACGCCCTGGACCAGTTCGACCTGGTGGTCGGCGGTGGCCGGGTCGCCGGGGCCGTTCGACATGAAGACGCCGTCGGGCTCGATCGCGAGGACCTCGTCGAGCGAGGCCGTGGCGGGCAGCACGTGCACCTCGATGCCGCGCTTGGCCATGAGCTTGGGGGTCATGCCCTTGATGCCCAGGTCGAGCGCGACGACCGTGTACTTCTTCTCACCCTCGGCCGGGACGACGTGCGCCTCGGGGACGGTGACGTCGGCGAGGTAGTTCGAGCCGGTCATGCCCGGCGCCTGCTGCACCTGCTCGAGCAGCTGCTCGGGGTCGAGGACCTCGGTGCTGATGCCGGCGCGCATGGAGCCGCGCTCGCGCAGGTGGCGCGTCAGGGCGCGGGTGTCGATGCCGCTGATGCCGACGACGCCCTGCTCGGCGAGCAGCTCGTCGAGGGTGCGGTCGGAGCGCCAGTTGGAGCGCTGGCGGGCGGGGTCGCGCACGACGTAGCCGTCGACCCAGACCCGGCCGGACTCGAAGTCCTCGGGGTTGGCGCCGGTGTTGCCGATGTGCGGGGCCGTCATGACGACGATCTGGCCGCGGTACGACGGGTCGGTGAGCGTCTCCTGGTAGCCGGTCATGCCGGTGTTGAAGACGATCTCGGCGATGGTGGTGCCGGTCGCGCCGTAGGAGCGGCCGCGGAAGGTGCGTCCGTCCTCGAGCACGAGGATGGCGGGGGTGAACGTCACTGCAGCTTTCCTTCCAGGACGGTGGGCTTGCCGGCGAGGAACGTCGCGACCACGCGGCCGGGAAGTTCCCTTCCGGCGTACGGTGTGTTGCGCGAGAGGCTCGCGGTGTCGGCGGGCTCGATCGTACGCTTCGCCGTCGGGTCGTAGAGCACCACGTGGGCGGGCTCGCCGATCGCCAGCGGGCGGCCGTGGGTGGTGGCTCGGCCGATGCGCGCCGGATTGGCGCTCATCACCTCGGCGACGCGGGCCCAGGTGAGGGCGCCGGTGTCGACCATGGTCTGCTGCACGATCGACAGCGCGGTCTCGAGGCCGATCATGCCGAAGGCCGCGGCCTGCCACTCGCACTCCTTGTCCTCCATGGGGTGCGGGGCGTGGTCGGTGGCGACGATGTCGATCGTGCCGTCGGCCAGGCCCTCGCGGACGGCGAGGACGTCGTCCTTGCTGCGCAGCGGCGGGTTGACCTTGTAGATCGGGTCGTAGCTGCGGACCAGTTCGTCGTCGAGCAGCAGGTGGTGGGGCGTGACCTCGGCGGTGACGTCGATGCCGCGGCTCTTGGCCCAGCGCACGATCTCGACCGAGCCGCGCGTGGACAGGTGGCACACGTGCAGGCGGCTGCCGACGTGCTCGGCCAGCAGGACGTCGCGGGCGATGATCGCCTCCTCGGCGACCGCGGGCCAGCCGGTGAGGCCGAGCTCCCCCGAGAGCGGGCCCTCGTTCATCTGGGCGCCCTCGGTGAGGCGCGGCTCCTGCGCGTGCTGGGCGATGACGCCGTCGAACGCCTTGACGTACTCCAGGGCGCGGCGCATGAGGACGGCGTCGCTGACGCACTTGCCGTCGTCGCTGAAGACGCGGACCTGGGCGGCCGAGTCGGCCATCGCGCCCAGCTCGGCGAGGTGCTCCCCCGCCAGGCCGACGGTGACGGCGCCGATGGGCTGGACGTCGGCGTAGCCGTGCTCGCGACCGAGGCGCCAGACCTGCTCGACGACGCCGGCGGTGTCGGCGACGGGCTCGGTGTTGGCCATCGCGAAGACGCAGGTGAAGCCGCCCTTGGCGGCGGCCTGGGTGCCGGTGAGGACGGTCTCGGCGTCCTCGCGGCCCGGCTCGCGCAGATGGGTGTGCAGGTCGACGAGGCCGGGCAGGGCGATGAGGCCCTCGGCGTCGACGACCTCGTCACCGGTCAGGTCGGTGCCGATCTGAGTGATGACACCGCCCTCCATCAAGATGTCGGCCACCTCGTCGCCCAGGATGCGGGCGCCCTTGATGACGGTGCTCATGCTGTTTCTCCTTCGGTGGCGCCGCCCAGCAGCAGGTACAGGACGGCCATGCGGACGGCGACGCCGTTGGTGACCTGCTCGACGATGACGGACCGGTCGCTGTCGGCGACGTCGGCTCCGATCTCCATGCCGCGGTTCATCGGTCCGGGGTGCATGACGATGGCGTGGTCGGGCAGGCGGTTCATGCGGGCGACGTCGAGCCCGTAGCGTCGGCTGTACTCGCGGGCGCTCGGGAAGTACGAGGCGTTCATCCGCTCGCGCTGGACGCGCAGCATCATCACCGCGTCGGCCTTCTCGAGGCTCGCGTCGAGGTTGTACGAGGTCTGGACGGGCCAGGTCTCGACGCCCACCGGCAGCAGGGTCGGAGGGGCGACGAGCGTGACGTTGGCACCGAGCGTGTCGAGCAGCAGCGCGTTCGAGCGGGCGACGCGACTGTGCAGGACGTCGCCGACGATCGTGACGTTCTTGCCCTCGAGGTCGCCCAGGCGCGAGCGCATCGTGAACGCGTCGAGCAGCGCCTGCGTGGGGTGCTCGTGGGTGCCGTCGCCGGCGTTGACCACCGCGCCGCGCGTCCACTCGGAGGTGGCGAGGCGGTGCGGGGCGCCGGAGGCGTGGTGGCGGATGACGACCGCATCGGCGCCCATGGCCTGCAGGGTCAGCGCGGTGTCCTTGAGGGACTCCCCCTTGCTGACGCTGGAGCCCTTGGCGCTGAAGTTGATGACGTCGGCCGAGAGGCGCTTGGCCGCGGCCTCGAAGCTGATCCGCGTACGGGTCGAGTCCTCGAAGAACAGGTTGACGATCGTGCGGCCGCGCAGGGTGGGCAGCTTCTTGATGGGCCGCTTCGCGACGCTGAGCAGCTGCTCGGCGGTGTCGAGGATCAAGGTGGCCTCGTCGCGGCTCAGGTCGCCGGCGCTCAGGAGGTGCTTCATGCGTCGCTCCCCTCGATCGAGACCGAGTCAGCGGCGCCGTCGGTCTCGGTGAGCCGGACGCGGACCTTCTCGGTCTTCGACGTGGGCAGGTTCTTGCCGACGAAGTCGGCCCGGATCGGCAGCTCGCGGTGGCCGCGGTCGACCAGGACGGCCAGCTGCACGGCCTTCGGGCGACCGAGGTCGCTGAGCGCGTCGAGCGCGGCCCGGATCGTGCGGCCGCTCATCAGCACGTCGTCGACCAGGACGACGACGCGACCGTCGATGTCCTCGGGGACGTTGGTGCGCTCCAGCGCGCGGGGTGCCTTCAGGCGCAGGTCGTCGCGGTACATCGTGACGTCGAGAGCGCCGGGCTTGATGGTGGTCCCCTCGACCTCGGCCATCTTCGCGGCGATCCGCTCGGCGAGTTCGACGCCGCGGGTGGGAATCCCCAGGATCACCACGCCTTCGGCGTCGCGATTTCGCTCGAGGATCTCGTGGGTGATGCGTGTCAGCGCACGCGAGATGTCGGTGGCATCCATGACGGTGCTCAAAGCCGACCTCCTTCTCCGCCTCACAGGACGGTGGTTAAAGGATGGTTCTCGTCGAGGTTATCAGTGCGGACTCACCCGCCCTCCGGGACCCGCCATCGCCCTTGCGAACCCGTCCCCCGTGCGCCACGGCCACAGATGCGTCCCGCCGGATTCCCGCGGGTGGCCCATGATCGGCGAGTCGTTCTCGTTGGTCTCCGAGCACCGGCACCGCGCACGTGCTGACAGACGACGACCCCACCCACGGTGGTCTGCACCACGGTCCCGATGACAAGGGAATCGGTGAAGCCCCACACGACGGTGAGGACTGAAATTGAGCAAGGCTCGGATTTCTTCGAATGGCACCGCAGACTGGTCATTGAGGCGACGATTCGGGCATGGACTTCGCGCGATCGGTCTTGGCCGCACTCGACCCGCTTCTAGTCCCGGTGGGCTTCGCCCCCGGGCAAGCCTCCGATACCCATGTCATCTACTGTGCGGGCCACGACGACCTGAGCGATCGGTTCCCGGGCCTGCCCCAGTCGAACGATCAGCCACGCGACACCGGCGCCTGCATTGACCTTGCAGTCGGACACGGTCGCGGCGTGGAGGTCGACTTCGAGGGCATTTCTCTACCGGACACCTTCCGTGCACTCCGACTCGAGGAGGATGCGTCGAGAGCCGAGGAGCTGGAGGGCGTTCCCTTCGAGGCGGCGATGGCGCCCTTGGCAGAACTCCTCGCACGGCTCCTTCACGCGGCAGCTCCGTGACCACGTCGCCCTAGGTGTCGGACACGCGATGGGCGCCCGGGGCCCATTCCGCCGGGTTGAGGGCACGCCCTCACCCGCGTGCCGCCGAGCGGTGTTCGGGACACAACGGTCCTGGCCGTGGACACTTGGGTCATGTTCTTGGGCGCAGGCGCCGCTGCAGACGCCGGAGACATCCATTTCGATCTCGAACGAGGAACCGAATTTGAGATCGACGGGGACGGGACCCTCCACATTCGAAGCGACTACAGGTCGTTCGCGCTGGCCCCGACCGGCGAGGTCATCGCGCCCATGCCACCGACCGCTCCGCCCCAGGTGTGGTCGTGGTGGTCGGCCAGTGCGTTCTGCTGCGGTGTCGGAATCCTGATGCTCCTCGTGACTTCGGTCGCCCGCGACAATGGCTGGTCGTCGCGGGGGCAGATCGTGACGCTCGTCGCCACCGTGGTCGCGGCGATCGGGATGGTTGCGACGTCGGTCCTGATCTGGCGCCACCGGCGCGAAACCAGGTCGGAGCGGAACGCAGTCGTCGCTTCGGCCAGGAGCGCGACCGGCCTGCCACTCACTCGACGTCAGGCCCGCCGATTCGTCTCGGCGACCAAGGACTACATCGTCGCCGCTGACGGGACGGCCTGGGCAGTTCATGAGAGCAACATCTACCGAGGTGACCGAACGGCCTGAGGTTACGTCACTCCGGGTGTTCAGTCGCACCCAGTGCCGTCGCCGTCCCGGTCCAGCCGGTACGGGTCGCTGCCGGTCACGGCGACCGAGTGGCCGATCTCGCCACAGTCGAGGTCGTCAACGATCGGCAAGCATGGTTCGTACCCGGCCATGCAGTCCTTCGCTGGAGCCTTGGTCTTGCGGGGCTTCTTGACGAGAGGGACCGGTGCCGCAGACTTCCGGCAGTCCGGCTTGGCGGCCGACGCCAAGGCACGGTCGAGACGACGACCCAGGTCCGGGTTCTCATGACGGAACTGATCGAGGTAGCGGCCGTCGCCGAGCCCGCTCTTGGCGAGCTCGACGTTGAGCGACCTGCCCTTCGGATCGAACACCTCGGCGACCGCGCGACCGTACGTGTCGGTCGCGTACGCATCGACCGTGAAGCCGTCGCTGAGGAATTTGCGCGTGAAAGCGGTCGCCTCAGGGCCGCACTTCTCGTTCCGCTCCGGTGTGTTGACGAGCCCCAGGCGGTACTCCTTGCCATCTGATCCCACCCAGGAATCGCCGTCCTTCTGGTCCTTCATGATCAGAAGGACAACGGGTTCTTCTGTTGGTTCCTCGGTGGGCGTGGGAGACGGTTCAGGGCTGGGCGTGGTCTGCTCCGCCGTCGGAGCAGATTCGGTTGCCTGGACGGACTGCGGCTTGGGGTCGTCGGCGGTGTCCGGGGTGGCGGCATTTCCGAGGGCCCCGACCCCCAGGAGTGCAGCGCAGCCGCCCACCACCCAGACCTGCCACCGACGTGTCCACGGAACCTTCGCACTCGCCGAGGACTTCCCGGCTGCGAGACCGGTGGGCGTCGGCTGGTCAGCATCCTGCGCGTGCGGGTAGTTGCTCGCCGTGTGGTCGGTCCACGCCGCACCGTCCCAGTAACGCAGCTCGCCCTGCGCATCTGGATACCAGCCCGCCGGCGGAAGGGGACCGTTCGTCATGGGGCGAGCGTCCCACGGGCGGCCGTCGAGAAATGCCGAATCGAGTAAGAACCGTGCGACGTCGACCATCCAACTGGAAGCGGATGCCGAGGACGTCGCTGGGTGGGTAGCCCGTGAGCTTCCCGGTGGTGATTCGGCGTGGGTGCTCGGGGAACACGGACCCGCGGGCGCCTCTCCCCACGTCGTCGCAGTCAGCCAGTTCTGCCGTCGAGAACTTCGTGGCCGCGTGCTCGGCGATGCCGACGGAGGTGTAGATGATGCCGTCCACTCTCACCTGAGTGTCGCAGTCACTCGCCCCATCGCTGCCGGCCGTCGAACAACCGGTCAGGCCCAGGGAAAGCGCCATAGCAGCGACGGTCACGACGCCAGCCTTCATGATCAGCGGACGGGTCACGTGGCCCGACGACCCGCGCACCGCGCCGGCCACCCAGCGCACGAACACGAGGCGACGGCGACTGGCAGGACCGCTCCTGCTCAGAACCCCGGCTGCCGACTGGCCGGTGGACGTTCGTCGGCCCCCGGGTAGGCCGGCAAGGGCTGCGGCCCCGCGGTCAGAAGGTGGTGGTGCTGCCAAGCCCAGTACACGAGCTGCCCAGCGGCCACCGAGCCGAGCGAACCGAGCGCCATGTCGCCCAGCGTGTCGGCGTACCGGTCGACGATGCCCGAGGTGCTGAGGAAGGCGTAGTACTCGGCGATCTCCCAGACGAGCGCTGCGGTCACCCCGAAGGCCAGGGAGCGCTCGAGCACCTGTGCACGCGTCGCCCGCGGCGGCAGAGTGAGGAGGATGAACGCCGCAGTCAGCACGCCGGTGTTGACGAAGTGCATCAGGTCGTCGAACCGTCGGACCGTGTCGTAGAGATCCATCCGGTTGCCCAGCGTGTCCGTGAAGCAGGTGAGGGTCACCAGCAGGTCCACGAGCCACGGAAACGTCACCCGGCGGCGCCAGATCAGGAACCACGCGGCGGGGATGATGAACGCCGCCAGTGGATAGCCGACCGCCCGCGCGGTGGCGCCCTTGCCCTCGAGGTGGCCGAGCTCGGGGTACCGGAGCGCGGTCATCAGCAGGAGCAGGAGCATCGCCTTGGCCGCCACGTCGAGGACGATGATCACCCCCCGAACCGGAGGGCGGGCCGGAACCACGGTGAGTTCGCTCACGCAACCCACGCTAGCCGGATTTTACGTAAGCGGGCCGAGGAGTCGGGACCCCCGCGGGCATCTGGTGGCACTGCTGGCGGCCACCGACAGCAACCGGGCACCAGTATTGGCCAAGCGGCCGCGTCCTTCCCGCGTGAAGGCGGCGTCGACCGAACGGCAACCGTGTTGGTCAGACAACCGGTCGGAGCTGATCCCCCAGTGCAGGTCTCGCGATCTTCGCGCCCCTGATCATGGCGTTGAGCGGCCCCGACCAGCCGGACGTCAGGCTGACCGACTTCGACGTGGCCCAGGAGCACCCGGCCGAGGGATAGGCGGGTGTCACGTCATCAGTTACAACGTGGGTATGGGCCCTTTCACCATCACCGCCATCGGCTCGGTCCGCAACGACCGAACCGACGTCCAGCACTCGGACCAGTGGGGTGCGGTTCGCAGCACCATCACCGTCGATGAGCGGTTCGGCGACAGGTGCCTCCAGGGCCTGGAGGGGTTCTCGCACGTCGAGGTGCTCTTCGTCTTCGACCAGTTCGAGGAGCTCGACGACCACCGCGAGCCGAAGCCCTACCGCGGTCGCACCGACCTGCCGTCGGTCGGCGTCTTCGCGGGCCGCGCGCCCCGTCGGCCGAACCGCATCGGGGTGACCTGCTGCGCGATCGAGTCGGTCGACGGTCGCGAGCTGACCGTGATCGGCCTCGACGCCGTCGCCGGCACCCCGGTCGTCGACCTCAAACCGGTGATGCGCGAGTTCCTCCCGACAGACGTGCGCCAACCCGAATGGGTTGGCGACGTCATGTCCGAGTACTTCGAGCCCTGAGGCGGTCTACACCTTCAGCTTGTCGACGGTCTTGGTGATCTTCTCGCCGTCCCTCTCCAGGAACACGATCTCGCCGAACTCCAACGTCGACCAGTCCTCGGTGCTCTCGGTCAGCGGCTCGGAGGCGAAGATGACGGAGGTCGCCTCGTCGGCGGTGGTCTCCTCGAAGTCGTACGTCGGGCCGTCGTAGTCGAAGTTGCGACCCATCAGCAGGTACATCGGCTCCAGGAGCATCGAGAGGGCGTAGTCGTCCGTGCCCGGACCGGACTTGCGCAGCTCGCGCCAGTCACCTTCTGGATCCGGCTCTCCCTGGTGCCCGGTTCCGACGTTGACGCCGATGATCCGGTTGGGGGAGACCAGAGCCATCTTCAGCTTGGCCAGCGCCGGCAGATCGAGATCCTCCATCGCCTGCACGAGGAGTCGGATGACCTCCTCGAAGGCGCGCTTCACGTCCTCGTCGCTGTTGCTCTCGAGCACCGAGAGCAGGAGCACGTAGAGGAACTCCGTGTCCGTGGTGCCCACCATCTGCTCGAGGTACTCGTCCTTGCAGTGCTGCAGCAGCTCGCGCTGCAAGAGCTGCCAGTTCGGCACGTCGCCGTTCTGCGCGACGATCCACGGAGTCCCCTCGAAGGAGAACGGGTGGCAGTTCTCGTCGGCCAGCACCGTCTTGGCGTTGTAGTCCGCCGCCCTCACATGGGCGAGCATCGTGCTGACCTGGAGGCTGGGCACGATTCCGGCGACGTTGTCGTCGTAGAAGGCCGCCATCGGCCGGTGGTAGAGGAAGGGCTTCTCCGGCTTGAGCAGGTGCTCGCCCCACGCCCCGAAACCCCAGCCGGCCAGTTGCAGCTGCGGGTGGCGCTCCGGGTCGAGGGACTGGTTGATCAGGCTGTTCTCGGGCTTGATGAGCAGATCCTCAAGCGGAACTTCGGACCCGAGATAGGCGAGAACGCGGCACATGGGCTTCCTTCACTGTTGGGGGCTGACGTGGTGTCGACGCAAGCCTCCCGAGCCTAGGGCCGATCCGCGGCGGCCGCTGAGGACGACGGATGACGGCACCGTTGGACCGGGACCCTCAGCTTCGCTTCGACGACAGGCATGCCCACACGCTGGTGGCGAGTCCGGTCACTTGACCTCGCCATGACGCAGGGACAGCAGTCCGAGGACGAGGGGCGCGACGATCCAGATCATCGTCGTCGAGGCGAGCATCGCCCACTCCTCAGCGGTGTTCGTGGTGCCGTCGAAGAGCACCACCTGCGTCTGGTTCCAGTCGACCCACGGCTGCAGGTCCTCGAACCACGGGCGCACCTGCGCCAGGAGGACGAGGATGCCCGACAGGACGAAGGAGACGACGAAGTAGCCCACGATCGCGGCCGCGGAGTTGCGCAGGACCACGCCGAGGGTGAAGCCGATGCCCATGCCGACGAGGTTGCCGAGCACGATCTGGGGCGCGGCGGTCAGGGAGACGTCCCAGACGGTGTCGACGCCGGCGAGTCCGGGGCCGACGAGGTTCCCGAGGGCGCCCACCGCGAAGGCGACCACCATGGAACCGACGCCCACCAGGAGGGCCGCGATCCCCTTGGCTCCGATCACGCGCCCGCGACTCGGGACCAGGGTGAAGGTCGTGAGCCCACTGCGCTGGCTCCACTCGCTCGTGACGGCCAGGATCGCGATGATCGGCAGGATCACGGACATCGGGAAGCCGATCGCCGTCCCGAAGCTCCAGTAGGTGATGTTGGCGTCGGGAGCGACGACGACGACCGCCACGGTCGAGGCGACCGCCAGGACGCCGATGCTGACGAGCAACCAGAACCCCGAGCGGGTGTCGAACATCTTGCGCAACTCGACTCGGACGAGCCGAGTGATCGGGATGGTGATCGTGGTGGTCATGCTGCGACTCCTTCGCGCTGGGTGTCGGCGGTGAGCGACAGGAACATCTCTTCGAGACCGGCGCCATCGGCCGATCGGAGCTCGGTGAGGGCGATGCCGGCGGTCAGGGCGACGGCTCCCACGCGTGCGGGGTCGGCTTCCGTGCGGACCGAACCGTCGCCGGCGAGCGTGCTGGCGATCCCGGCCTGCTCGAGGGCGTGGGCGAGATCGAGGGGCGAGGTCGAGCGGGCGAGCGTCCCGACCGCCGCGAGGAGTCCCTCCTTCGTACCGGACGCGACGATCCTGCCGTGGCCGATCACGACCAGGTCGTCGGCGATGACCTCGATCTCGTGGAGCAGGTGGGAGGACAGCAGCACGGTGCCGCCGCGGCCGGCGAAGTCCGTCAGCAGGTCGCGCATCCACCGGATCCCCGCGGGGTCGAGCCCGTTGGCGGGCTCGTCGAGGATCAGCACCCGGGGATCCCCGAGCAGTGCGGTGGCGATGCCGAGGCGTTGACGCATCCCGAGCGAGTAGTGGCGCACGCGGCGCCGGGCCTCGGTGGGCGTCAGGCTCACCAGCTCGATCATCTCGTCGACGCGGGCTCGGGGCAGCCCCATCGTGTCGGCGGCCACGGTGAGGATCTCGCGCCCGGTACGGCCGGCGTGCTGTGCCGAGGCGTCGAGGAGGACGCCGACCTCGAGCCCGGGGTTGGGCAGGTCGGTGAACCGGACCCCGTCGATGGTGGCCGAGCCGGACGTCGGGGCGGTCAGTCCGACCATGACGCGCATCGTGGTGGACTTGCCGGCGCCGTTCGGACCGAGGAATCCGGTCACGCGGCCGGGCTGGGCAGTGAAGGAGACGTTGTCGACGGCGGTGAAGCCGGCGTACCTCCGGGTCAGTGACTCGACAGTGATCATGGGTTCCACGCTCGCGGCAACGCGGCGGTCGCGGATCGGTCTGACGGCCCGTCCTGTCCTGACCGAAAGTACGAGGCCGGGCCCCGGGTCTCGCCTACTCCCGGATCCGGCCGGTCTCGTACCCCCACATCGCGACCTCCACCCGATTCCGGGCGCCGAGCTTGGCCATGAGGCTGCCGATGTGGGTCTTCACGGTGCTGAGGCTGATGTGCAGTTCGGCGGCGATCTCGGCGTTGGTGCTGCCGCGCGCGAGGGTGAGCAGCACCTGCTCCTCGCGTTCGGTGAGCGGGTCGATAGGCTGCGCGGGAGGTGCTGCCCGACCCGTGCGCGCGAAGGTCGACAGCAGTCGGCGGGTGATGCTCGGCGAGATGAGCGAGTCCCCTCGGGTGGCCGCCCGGATCGCCTCGCCCAGCAGTTCGGGCCCGGCGTCCTTCAGCAGGAACCCTGTGGCGCCGGCCGCCAGCGCACCGTGCACGTACTCGTCGAGGTCGAAGGTGGTGATCACGACGACCGCGACCGGGTCCACGACGCTCGGCCCGGCCAGGAGGCGGGTCGCCTCGACGCCGTCGAGCACGGGCATCCGGATGTCCATCAGGCACACGTCGGGACGCAGCTCGCGAGCCAGCCGGACCGCCTCCTGGCCGTCGCGCGCCTCCCCCACGACCTCGATGCCCTCCAGGGTGCCGAGGATCAGCCGCAGTCCGGTCCGCACGAGATCCTGGTCGTCGGCGACCAGCACCCGGATGCTCACGCCGGCACCTCCCGCGGCAGGGTGGCGCTGACGACCCAGCCACGATCGGGGCAGGGTCCGGCCTGGCAGGCGCCGCCCAGGAGCAACGCGCGTTCCACCATCCCGGTGAGCCCGAACCCCGCATCAGGCGCGGGGTCGGGTCCTCCCGGGTCACCGTCATCGCGCACGACGAGGCTGACCGTCGTCGGCTCGCCGGCGACGCGCACGTCGACCAGCGTGGCGTTCCGGGCATGCCGCAGGGCGTTGGTGACCGCCTCTTGAGCGATCCGGAAGACCGCGGCGTCGATCGCCGCCGGAAGGGCGACCAGGTCGCCCGAGACCGTGACCTCCACCCGCGGCCCGGCAGGCGAGGCACCGGACAACAGCTCGAGGTCGGCCACACCGCGTTGCGGCGCGTAGTCGACGGGCGCCTCGTTGCGCAGCACGCGGACCATCGTCCGCATCTCGGCCAGGGTTCTCGACGCCTCCACCTCGATCACCTCCAGCGCTTCGAGCGACGCCGACGGACTGGTCGCCGCGAGGACTCGTCCAGCCTGGGCGTGGATGGCGATGGCCGAGACGTGGTGGGCCACCGTGTCGTGCAGCTCCCGCGCCAGCAGGACCCGCTCCTGCGACTTCACCTGTTCCAGCCATCGCTCGCGGGCCCCGTGCTGGGCACGCACGGCCCAGCCCAGGGCGAACGCGGAGAACAGGACGGCGACCCCGCCGATCGCCTCCGCGAACCCGGTCCAGCTGACGACGATGGCCAGGGTGGCCGGAACGGCGATGATCGCCAGCCCCGCCACGACCTCGCGCCCTGAGCCCCAGCGGAACAGGGAGTAGGCCAGCAGCAGGACGAAGAGCAAGGTGTTCACGTCGAGCGCCCGCGCGCCTGCCACGAGCAAGGCGATGTCGGTCAGCGCGATCACACCGAAGACGGTCGCCACCACGGCGAGCGGATGGGTGCGTCGCCACAGCAGCAGCGGCGCCAGTGCGACCACCAGGATCACCGACAGCACCCGTAGCGGCATGTCCGTGCGCAGGACGCCCTCCAGCACCCCAGCGACCACCACGAGCGCCACCAGCGTCCAGTCGCGCCAGAGGTGCACCGGCGGGGCCGGAGGCCGGGGTTCCCCCAGGAAGGAGCGCAACAGGTTGCTCACGCCCTTCAGCGTAGAGATGGAACGCCGTCAGCGGACCGTCCGAAAGTCTGAGGTCGTATCGCTGGACGACCACGCCCGAGGTCGCCGCGCCTCACGCACGACTGAAAGAGCTGGACGCATGGCGTCACATTTCTCGATCGTCTGGACATTTCCTTCCTGAAGGACCCCAGCCGAAGGAGCACCACATGCCCAGTACCGACCTCGACCACCTGCTGCGCCAGACGTCACCGGAGGTGCACGTCCCCCCCTGCCGCGGGTCCCGCCATGGCCGCGACCGCCAGATCGATCACGAAAGGTGAGCGTCGACCGCTGCACTCGACACACCGCGCACGTCGCGTCGTTCTCGCCGGCGGGCTCGCGGCGGTCTGCGCCGGAACGGCGTGGCTGGGCACCACCGACCGGGTTCCACGCCCGAGACCGATGTGGTGCGTGCAACGGGCCTCAGGCTGGTCGCCGAGAAGCTGGCCCCCTCGTCGCTCCCCCTGCCCGATGGAGTGACGATGGACGACGCGACGGCGCACGTCGCCGGCCTGCTCGAGGCGAACCCCGCCCTCGAGTCGAAGGGCTCCTACGTCCTCGACCGCGGCATCGTCGGGTCCGTCGGCTCCCAACTGTCGGTTCCCGCCGAGGAGACGGGAGTCTCGGCCTCCTACGTCCCGGGGCATGGATCCGGGAGAATCGTCCACTGGCTGTACCAAACGTCGGACGGCAGGTGATCGGACCCCTAGCCTTGGCCGGTGACCCGACCTCCGCGCGCCATCAGCGTCCCTCGCCCCTCCATCGCGATCCTCGCCGCGCTCGCCGTCGCCCTCACGTGCCTCATCGCCGTCTCCGCGCCCGCCGAGGCGGCCCCGCAGCGGAAGGTCAGCCTCAAGACGTCGGCGACCACCGTCTACGTCGGCAGCAAGGTCTCGTTGTCGGGCAAGGTCACTCGCACCAAGAAGCGCATCAAGGTCCGAGTCCAGAAGCAGACCGGCAAGAAGTGGCGCACCGTCCGCACGGTGCGCACCAAGCGCACGGGCACCTACAAGCTCTCGATCACGCTCACGGCCGCGGGCCGGACGAAGTTCCGGGTCCTCGCTCCGAAGACCGGCCGACTGCGGGCCAAGGCCTCCAGGACCCGCGCCATCACGGCACGTCCCAGGCCCAAGGCGACGCCGGCACCCAAGCCGCCCGCTCCCCAGCCCCGCACGACGCTGATCAGCCGGTCGCCGTCGGGCGCCGGCGCCGACGGGGGGTCAGGATTTCCGGCCGTCTCGGCGGACGGCACCTGGACCGCCTACGTGTCCGACTCCTCGAACCTGGTGACCGGGGCGACCCAGGCGGCCGGCGACGTCTACGCGACCAACAACACGACAGGCGCCACCGTCCGGGTCAGCCGTCCCCCGAGCGGGGGATACGGATCGGGCCGCTCCGAGGCGCCCTCCATCTCGGCGGACGGACGCTGGATCGCGTACCGGTCGAGAGCCATGGAGATGGCGGCAGGTGGCCGCGGTCCCGACCACTTCCAGGTGTTCCTGTGGGATCGCGAGAACCCTGACGCCACCCAGTTGATCAGCTCGAAGCAGCTGGGCTGGTCGTCGAGTCACGAGTCGGGAGTGCCCTCCATCTCCGATGACGGCAACCGCGTCGTGTGGAGCACCTCGGCCACCAACCTCGTCGATGACGACACCCAGAGCCGGTCGAACGCGTTCCTGTGGACGCGCGGTGAAGGCGTCACCCTGCTGACGCGCGCGGCGGGCGGTGGCAGCGCCGACGGGGACTCGGTCAACCCGGTGATCTCCGGCAACGGCCGGTTCGTCGCCTTCACCTCGGCGGCGACCAACCTCATGGCGACGGAGAGCTCCTCGACCCCCTCGGCCTACGTGATCGACCTGTCCGCTGCGACGACGCGCCCCATCCTGGTCTCGCGGGCCGCCACGGGTGGCCAACCCGACGGGGAGTCCGCGGCAGAGTCGCTCTCCGACGACGGTCGCTTCATCACCTTCAGCAGCAGCGCCGACGACATCTCAGCAGGTCACACGGGCGGACACCACGACGTCTTCGTGTGGGACCGGCTGGCTCCCTCCACGGCGGCCGTCCTGGTCTCCCGGCGGATGGGCGGCGGAGCGGCTGACGAACGGTCGAGGCATGGCGACATCTCGGGCGACGGACGCTACGTCTCGTACGTCAGCTGGGCCAGCGACATCGCCCCCGGCGACGAGAACGGGGCCAGCGACATCTTCCTCTGGGACCGCACCTCGCCCGCCGCCGCCTCGTCACTGATCAGCGCGGGCGCCGCGGGGATGGCGGGCAACCAGCAGTCCGGCTGGTACGCCCGCACCTCCCGCAACGGCCGCCACATCGTCTACACCAGCTACGCGACCGACCTGGTCAGCGGTGACGGCAACCGACGCGAGGACGTCTTCCTCTGGGACCGCCTGCGCTGAGTCGGTGAGGTCCTGTCATCGGAACGCTCGCGGGCTCAGCGCCACGATCTGGCCGGTGCCGAACTGGCCGAAGAAGCTGCCTAGCGACCAGGCGGTGGAGTAGAGCTTCCCACCCGTCCAGACGATGCCGGTCGGCGTCGTGATCTGCGCGTAGGTGCGCTGACCGCGCGGGCTGACCTTCACGACCTGACCCACGGTCGAGGGATCGAAGTCCGGACCCGGCTCCGATGTCGGCTGGCCCTCGAGCGCCTCGGACACGTAGACGGTTCCGTCGGGAGCGACCGCGACACCGGTCGGCGACGTGAAGCCGCTGATGACCCGATTGACGGTGCCTCGACGCGCGTCCAGGACGTAGACCCGACCCTGGCCGGGTGCCTCACCCGAGAGCGTCGAGACGTAGAGCGTGTTGCGAGGTCCGTACGCCAGGCCCGTCGGCACGGGGTCACAGCCCGTCGAGGCGGCGTCGTTGTTCGGCCGGCCCGCGCACGCACCGGTCGTGACGACCGGCGGGACGAAGAACGTCGACACCCGTCCACTCGCACTGACGCGCAGCACGACGTTCGCACCGCCATCGGCCACCAGGACTCCCCCGCCCCGGGCGGCGAGCAGGCTGAACGGGTTGGACAGCGCATCGAGCGGCGCCCCGTCGGGTCCGAACTGCGTCTGACCGTCGGGGTTGTTCCTCAGCTCGTACGCGAGCAGGTCGGCGAACTGGCTGACCCGGCCCTTCGACGCCACCAGCACCGAGGACCCGGGATACGGCGACGGCGGCCGCGGCGGAGCATCCGGAGGTCCGCCCGCCTCGGCGGTCGCGATGAGCACCTTGTTGCCGATCCGCACCGCGCCCGCCGCGGCACCTTCGCCCAGGCCGCTGACGAGCGTCCTCACGGAGCCGCGCCGGTGTCGGTTGATCGCGACCACGCGACCGGCGTCGGCCTCGGTGACGATCAGATCTCGACCCGACGACGAGACCTGATAGGGACCGGCCAAGCCGCTGGCGACGACGGTGACGGGAGCAGGCGGGCGGTGCTTGCCGTGGGCTGACGCCGAGGGAGCCAGCCCCAGGGCCACGCCGGCTGCGATGCCGATGGCGGTGATCGTTCTGAAGGTGGTGCGCATCTCGAACACTCCGGTTCCAGAGGGGTTCCCGAGACGTGGACCCCATCACCGTAGGCAGGGTCGGGCCGCGCCCGGGACCGCTCATCCGAGGGGTTCGGGCGGGTTCGTCGGACCTAGTTCCCTCAGCGACGCGGGTCGATGATGGTCATCCCCGCGACCGTCGCCCCGTCGAAGACCGGCAGCAGCTCCGCCGCCTCGGCGAGCCCGATCGTGCGCTCGATCAGACGGTCGGGCCGCAGCGCACCGGACTCGATCAGCGCCATCATCCCCGGGTAGTCCGCCGCGGCCATGCCGTGACTGCCGAGCACGTCCAGCTCCCAGCCGATCACGCGACCCATCGGCACGCGCGGGTTCCCGTCAAGCGCCGGCAGCAGACCCACCTGGGCCAGGCGTCCACGGCGACGCAGGCTGAGGATCGCGTCGGCGCAGGTCTGCTCGCTGCCCACCGCGTCCACGGCGACGTGGCTGCCGCCGGTGAGCTCGGTGACCGCTGCGGGGATGTCGCGCCCGTCGGCCAGGACCGTGTGCTCGGCACCGAGCTCGGCGGCGACGGCGAGTGCCTCGGCGTTCCGATCCACCGCGATCACCCGGGCACCCAGAGCGCGGGCGATCATGACCGAGCTCAGTCCCACTCCCCCGGCGCCGATCACCGTGACCCACTCACCCTCGGCGACGCGGACCCGGCCGACGAGCGCCCGGTACGCGGTGGCGAAACGGCAGCCCAGACTGGCGGCCGTCGCGAAGTCGACCGACTCGGGGATCGCCACCAGGTTGGTGTCGGCGGCGTGGACCACGACGTACTCGGCGAACGAGCCCCAGTACGTGAAGCCCGGCTGCTCCTGGTCCGGGCACACCTGCGCGTCCCCGGCCAGGCACCACTCGCACGTGCCGCAGCCGGCCACGAACGGGACCGTGACCCGGTCGCCGACCTTCCACTGCGTGACGCCGGCACCGACCTCGCTGATCTCTCCGGCCAGCTCGTGACCCGGCACGTGAGGGAAGGCGACACCGTCGTCGTGGCCGGCCCACGCATGCCAGTCGCTGCGGCACAGCCCCGTGGCGACCACGCGGACGACGACGCCACCGGCGGGAGCCACGGGCGCGGGAACGTCACGGATCTCCGGCTGGGAACGAACCGAATCGAGGACGAGAGCGCGCACGGCGACATCCTCTCAGGCGCGCGGTCCACTCAGTCCGGAACGGCGACCAGGCTCTCGAGCGAGGTGGGGTGCGGCCACCGATCCGCTCGACGACATCGGTCACCCGAGCAAACTTGCCGAGCCGGATCGAGGTGGTCGGGGGTGGCCGTCGTCCACAGTAATCAGCGCTCCTCGCGGCCTAGGCTGGCCGCGTGGCGGAACTCGACGGGATCTGGTGGACGGCCACGGGCGACGGGCCCGCGGTCGTGGTGCCTCGGCTGAACGTCGACTGGAACACGGTCGATCTCTCGGCACTGACCGACCGCTTCCGCGTGGTGACCGTGGCGCCGCGAGGGTTCGGTCCGAGCTCGCGTCCGGGTCGGTACGACATGGACGGATTCGTCGGCGACGTCGAACGGGTCGTGGACCACGTGGGCATCGACTCCTACGCCACGTTCGGCTACTCGATGAACGGGGTGATGGCGGCCCGTCTCGCACTGAACAGCCTTCGCGTCACGGCGGTGGCGTGCGGCGGCTTTCCGCTCACGGCGGACCTCGCCGGCATGGGCGAGCGGGCTCGCGCACGCAACGATGACGCTCGGCGCGACCCGGACGCATGGGCGGACGTGCTGGCCACCTACGATCCGATCGCCGCCGAGGTCTTCTGGGATGAGGTCGCCAGGCTGCCGCTGGCCGCGCTGGCGGACCTCGGCCGGCCACTTCACGCCTGGTGGGGTGCCGACGACACCCTCGTGGCGTCACTCCTGTCCCCCGCCGAGTTCCGCCGCGACCTGGACGCGCGCCGGATTCCGTACGCGGTCGTGCCCGGGCTCGATCACGACGCGATGCTGCGGCGGCTCGACCTGGTCCTGCCCTCGATCGCCGACTGGTTCGCCGCGAGCTCGCTCAGTTGATGATCTCGTCGGTCCCCTCGGCGCGGAGCGCTGCGATTCGGTCGCGCCAGTCCTGGAGACCTTCGGGAGTCAGCCGCGGCCAGTCGAGCACCTCGCGGACGACGCGCAGCGGCTCGGTGCTGCGGTAGGACCTCGTCGGGTTGCCGGGGAACTTCTTGTCGGTGACGTTCGGGTCGTTCTCGAAGTCGCCGGTCGGCTCGACCTCGTAGACGCGTGGCTCGCCGTCGCCCGCCGCCAACTCGGCCGCGAGACCCGCGCCGGCCAGCAGTGCCGAGAAGTAGATGTGGTTCATGACCACCTCGGGCCGGTAGTTCGACCGGAAGCCCGCAGTGAGGATGTCACCCACGCGCAGGTCTGCTTTCGTCCCGTGGAAGAACGGCCCCTCGTCCAGAATCTCGCTCACGGCCACAGACTAGGCGTCCTCCTCGATCGCGTCATGCACCACGAAATGCCAGGCGAGCGCATGCCCGAGTGCGACCAGGACGACCAGCAGCAGCGCCTCGACCTGGATGGGCCGCAGGTCCAGGACGTCGGAGGAGGCGGGAAACACGCCCAGGAGCGCCACCAGCACGTAGACGGCGGCGGCCCCGGCACGGATACCGGTGACGGCGGGCTTCGCATCGGTGGCGAGCAGGCGAATCGTGGCCACGCACCCGACCACCGAGATGATGATGAAGCTGATCCGCCAGACCAGCGGCTCCTCGACTCCGCCGACCTGCGCGAACAGGCCCATCAGCGCCGGGAGCAGGAAGGCCAGGTAGACCCCGCCGATCGCCCGTCGGCGCGCCGGCTCGGCGACCCACCGCGTGTCGCGCAACGTGACGCCCCACCACAGCCCCACGAGGGCGAAGCAGGTCGCGGAGAACACCGCGTAGAACGTGCTGACATCCATCGCGACCTCCTCCGGGATGGAGAGCAGGTCGTCCCGTCGGTGATGCGCGGCCTCCCTGCACGGGCCTCGAGGAAGTGTCAGTGGCGCCCACTACGTTGGGTGCATGAGCTCGAGTCAGGCAGTGGTCACCGGTGACGCGGTCCGTCGTGCCCGGGCGATCGCGGAGTTCGAGGAGTGGGACTTCGTCGCGCGGCACCACGGCCGGCGCGTCGCTGAGATCGATCGCTCCGACGACATCGTGCTGTCCAAGGAGCTCGCTCGGCGCGAGGTCACCCTGGAGTTGGCCCAGGCACTGCACGTGACCGAGCACCAGGTCTGGGCGATGGTGCGTGAAGCAGCCACGCTCCAGCGCAAGACCCCGGCGATCTGGCGCGCGTTCGCCGCCGGGGACATCGACGGCGTCCGGGTCACCGCGATCGCCGACACCGCCGACCGGCTCGTCACGCCCGAGGCGTGGGCCCAGTTGGAGCAGACCGCACCGGCCTACGCCGCCGCCCACACCATCGCCGAGCTCCGGGCGTGGTTGCGCCGGCTGCGCCGCCGGCTCGAACCCGACGTCGCCGACGCCGAGACCGCCCGCGCTGTCGAGGACCGGCGCGTCACCATCACCCACAACGACGACGGCACCAGCTGGCTCAACGCCCTGCTGCCCACCGGGGTCGCGATCGTCATCGCCGACCGGCTGCGTCGTACCGCCCGGGCCCTGCCCGTCATCGACCCCGAGACCGGCGAGAAGGATCACCGCACCCGCGAGCAGAAGCAGGCCGACGTCCTCGCCCACTGGCTCACGTCCAGTACCGGAACCTCGACCGACATCCGTGCCGAGATCGCCATCAGCATCGCCGCCACCGACCTACTCGGGCACACCAACGGCCCCGGCGTCACCCTCGACGGCGAACCTGTCCCGGCCGACTGGGTCCGCGAGCTGGCCGCGAGTGAGCACGCCGTCCTCCGGCGGTTGGTCCTCGATCCGGTCGGCCACGTCCTGGACACGGAGGTCCTCACCTATCGACCACCCGAGTCCCTCCGACAAGCACTCCGCTGGAGAGACGGCAGCTGCCGCGTCGCCGGATGCCGAGCCCCGGTCCACGACACCGACCTCGACCACCACATCCCCTACGGCCACGGCGGCAGAACCACCGGAGCCAATCTGCGGTGCCTGTGCCGCAAGCACCACAACATGAAGTCCCACGGTCACCTGGACGACCGGCACCTCGACGCGCCTGCGCGCTGGACCGAGTGAGTCAACGCTGGTCGGCGGCCTCATCGTCGACTGGCTGCAGCGCGCGGGCTGACGCTGGACACCCGCAGGGTGCGGGCGAGCGTCGGGATCACCACCGCCGCGGCGGCAAGGTGCAACACGACGAGCACGAGGGAAGTCTCGGCGCTCGCCCCCACGACGAACGGCGGAACGAGGGACGCCACCGCCAGCGGGACGGTGATCGCCACGAAGCGCTGCGCGGGACGATCGCTCCACCGTCCTGCGGCCAGCGCGACGCCCACCCCGATCAGGGAGAAGAACGACGTCACGGTCGCGAACGCGCCGGTGGGGATCGCGTCGCCGCCGGCGGGGATCTCGAACTCGACACCGGCCCTCTTCGCCAGGGCTCCGAGCGTCGTCGTGACCACCGCGGCGGCGACCGTCGCGAGGACACCCATGACCGCCACGCGACCCAGGCGGGGACGGCCCGCGGTCAGGGCGCTCATGCGTCCGCCTCCAGCCGGTCGGGCAGACCCAGCTGCGGGAACCGGTCGCCGTGGAAGATGAAGATCTCGGTGATCTCCCCGCCCTCGATCCGCAGGGCGTCCAGCGTCAGCGGCAGGTAGGCCTGCTCCTCGTCCTGCCAGATGTACGCGGCCAGGGCGGGCTGCCGGTTCACCGCGGTCGGCAGGACCCGCAGTCCGGTCATGGTCTCGAAACCGTCCTGCACCCAGTCGGCGACCACCGTGTCGCGGCCGACGTGCAGACCCGGCGTGGGCGGCATGGAGAAGCGGACGTCGTCGCTGAGCATCGCGGCGAGCGCGTCGATGTCGGCGGCGATGCTCGCCTCGGTGTAGCGCCGCACCAGCTCACGGGTGGCGACGTCCTCCTCGCCTCCCGTCCAGTCCTGTCGCTCGGCCGGCAGATGCTCGCGCATCGCCGCCCGCCCACGCTGCAGCGCACTGTTGACCGAGTTCACCGAGTCCCCCAGCAGCTCGGCCACCTGCTTCGCGGGCCAGCCGATCACGTCGCGCAGGATCAGCGCCGCCCGTGGCCGGGGCGCGAGGTGCTGCAACGCGACGACGTATGCCAGCTCGATGGTCTCGCGCGCGAGCGCCGCCGCCTCGGGTCCGTTCTCGTCGGCGCGGAGCTCGTCCAGCAACCGGTCCGGGTACGGCTGGAGCCACACCACCTCACCACCGGTCGCCGGGGCGGGACGTCGCTTCGCCAGCAGGTCCAGGCAGGTGTTCGTCGCGATCTTGTAGAGCCACGCCCGGAACGTCGAGCGCCCCTCGAAGGTCGCGCGCCGCCGCCACGCCCGCAGGAACGTCTCCTGCACCGCGTCCTCGGCATCCTCGAACGAGCCGAGCATCCGGTAGCAGTGCACGTGCAGCTCGCGCCGGTGCGGCTCCGTCATCGCGGAGAACGTCGGCTCCTCGACCCCGGTCATGTCGCCCCGCTCCCCCACTCGTGTGTTCACACTCATGGTCATCCTCTTCCGTCGGTTCGTGTCCTGTCACACGTATGACGGTCGGGAGCTCAGGAACTCATCACTCGAGGCTCAGTGGTCGCGCAGGACCTTCAGCGTCTCCTCGTACATGCGGGCCTTGATCGTGCCGAGCGTCTCGCCGGCCTTGCCGGCGTTCGCCGTGGCGATCTCGAGTGCCGTCGGCAGCACCGCGTCTTCCGAGACCGCCCGGTCGACGATCGCGAGGTCACGCGCATCGGCACCGCCGTAGCGGCGACCCGTCGTCATGGACTCGTGGGCGACCTGCGGCGCGAGGCGCGACGTGATGAGCGCGTTCATGCCCGGCGTGAACGGGATGTGGATGTCGACCTCGGGCAGGCACCAGAAGCCGCGGTCGTCGCGCATCACCCGGAAGTCGTGGGCCAGCGTCAGCATCGCGCCGGCGGCGAACGCGTGACCCTGGACGGCAGCGACGGTGATCAGGGGCAGGGCCAGCACCCGCGCGAACAGGCCCTCCACGGCCGCGACGTACTCGCCCATCTGCTCGGCATGGCTGCCCAGCCAGTCGAGGTCGAGGCCGTTGGAGAAGAACTTGCCGGTCGCCGTGGTGACGAGCGCCTTGGCGCCGTCGGCCTGCTCGACCTCATCGAGGGCGGCATCGACCGCGGCGATCCAGTCGGGGTGGAAGCGGTTCTCTCCGTCACCGAGGTTCAGGACGAAGACGTCGTCACGGCGGTCGAGCTGGGGGGCGGCTTGGCTCACATCGGGTCCTTCGGTCGGCGGCGCGATCACCCACGAGTGTGCCGCAGCCCTGCGCGGTTCGGCCTACCGGGCGTGGACGATCCGCACCCGCGTCGTCTCGAACCCGGCGCGCCCGAAGGCGGCGGCCATCGGAGCGTTCGCGGCGTCGGTCGTTCCCACGATGCGCTGCTCCCCGTCGTCGTGGTGCAGGTGGACCATCTGCGCCAGCAGCTCGTCCACGAACCCGCGCCCGCGGTGCTCCGGCAGGACACCGAGGTAGCTGATGCTGGCGTCGTAGGCCGTCCTGGTCGCGATCGTGAAGCCGACCGTCGTGCCGTCGGCGAGAGTCGCGATCCGCCAGGCGTCGCGGCTGCCCGGCAGGGAGAGGTAGAACTGCAGATCGTCGTCGGCCAGCGCATCGACGCCCTGCTCCGCCACCATCGCGAGGGTGTGGGCATCGAGGCTGCCCGGCGCGACCGCCGCGAACAGGGTTCGGAACTCGTCGTCGGTCCCGGGCCGGAAGCCGAGCCGCCGAGGCCGCTGCGGACGCGGCGTCGCGGCCGGGTTCTGCGTCCACCGGACGTCGACGTCGACGTTGAACTCCAACTCCGGGCCGGCCCCGAAGTCGGCGATCCCGGCACGGATCAGCGCGGCGCCGACCTCGTCGGGACGGGGCTCGGACTCCGCGACGAGGAGGCAGTCGAGAGTCACCGGGCGCTCGGCATTCTCGCTCCCCCACCACAGGGCGCGGCCGACCGGGCGGTCACCGCGCTCAGCGATCCACGACCACTCGTACCGGTAGTTCCGTGTCCCCAGCTCGGCTGAGAGACGGGCTCGGTCGACCCACTCCACCGGTTCCCTGCTCGACCACGCTTCGAGCGTGGGCTGGTCATCGTGCCGGGCCGGCCGGACCGTGAGAGCGCTGACGTCGCCGGTCACCGCGTCAGGCCCGCGGCCGGCGCAGCACGATCTCGTCGTCCTCCATCTCGCCAGTCTCCACGAACCCGAGCGACCGGTACAGACCGATCGCGGCCTGATTGTCCGGCGACACGGACAGGGCGGCCTCCCGGTACGGGGTACCGGACAGGGACGGCTCCTCGCGCTCCCACAGATCGAGCAGCGCCTGAACGGTCGCTCGACCCAGGCCACGGCGCTGGTGCTCGGAGTCGATGACGAGGCCGCCGATCCAGTGGCTGCCGTCATCGGGGTCCACGGCCCACATCACGTGTCCGACAGTCGCGCCGTCGGCTTCGACGGCGTAGGAGCGCCACAGGTCGCCGTACGCCGACAGGCACAGGTAGTACGTCGAGTCGGCCACCCACTCGCGCTGTCCCGCCGCGGCTCGGACGCGAGCGATGGCGCGCCAGTTGTCTGCGTTGGCGGGAGTCAGGACAACCATGCGCCCATTGTCCCCGGAGCTCACGGCACGACGACGACCTTGCCTCGGGCACGCCCCTCGCCGACGTGGGCCAGGGCGTCCGCGACCTGCTCGAGGGAGAAGACCCGTTCGGTGTGGGTGTTCAGTTCACCGCTTGCCACGAGTGCGCTGATCGGCTCGAAGAAGGCGGGTCCCTGCTTGACGGCGAGGACGCCGAGGGAACGGCCGGTGACCGCACCGGCCACCGCGCCGACGGTGAGCACGCCCAGGAGCGTGCCCACCGAGCCGCCCACGCAGCGGTAGGTCCCACCGCGTGAGAGCGCGCGGCGGTACGCCAGCGGCGACCGATGGGCGACCAGATCGAGGACGACGTCGTAGGGCTGGGACGTCCGGGTGAAGTCCTCGTGCTCGTAGTCGATGACCTCGTCGGCGCCCAGCGAGCGCATGAACTCCTGTTTCGTCCCGTGGTCGACGGCCGTGACGTGGGCACCGCGCCGCTTCGCGAGCTGGATCGCGAACGAGCCCGACCCGCCTCCGGCTCCGTTGATCAGCACCCGCGCACCGGGTCCCACCTTCTCGGTGCCCTGCCAGGCGATGGCACCGGCCTGCGGGATCGTGGACGCCTCCGCGAAGCCGAGGCCGTCCGGCACCTGGGCCAGCGCGGACTCCGGGGCGACTGCGTACTCGGCGAAGCCGCCCTTGAGCGCCAGGTTGTCGCCGTACACCTGATCCCCGGGCCGGAAGCGGGTCACGCTCTCGCCCACCCGCTCGACGACACCGGCGATGTCCGACCCGAGTGTCCTGCGCGCCGGACGGCGCAGGCCACCGAGCCGCGCATAGATCGGCGAACCCGTGAGGCACTCCCAGTCGCTCAGGTTCACCGATGTCGCCTCGACCCGGACGAGCACCTGGTCCGACGATGGAGACGGCACGGGCACGTCCTGCACCTGGAGCTGATCCGGTCCGCCGTACCGGTCGTACACCGCAGCTCTCATGCGCGCCATCATCCCCTGCGCGCGAGCATCCCACCAGGAATCGGCCCGAGCTTCGCGAAGCGCTCGTCTCTCCCCCAGCTCGGCCAGGGCCAGGGCGCACGCTGGCCGGCTTCACCCCGATCCTGTGGGCGCTGCGGCGGGGAGGCGGCAGCCCATCACCCGACTTACCGTCGAAGGAGGCGGATGGTCTGGCTGACCTCACATCGGCACGGCGCTCCTCCGTCGATCTCATCGGCCGAGCAGCCGCCCGGTCGACATCTCGAGGTGGTCCAACAGACGTCCACCGCCCATGGGGGCCCAGCATGTCAGAGCACAACTACACCCTGTTCGTCGCGACGTACGACGACACCGCATCCGCAGCCGACGACTTCGAGGCGATCAAGGACACCGACGACCTGGTCGTGGCCGGCGTCGTGCTGTCGCGCGACGCGTCGGGGCAGACGAAGGTCGAGGAACACGGCGGCCGCGTGGTCGCCGCGGGCACCACCGTCGGCGCCGTCGGCGGCCTCGTGGTCGGGCTCTTCGCGCCGCACCTGCTGCTGTCCGGCGTGATCGGTGCCGCCATCGGCGCCGGCGCGGGCGCCATCGCGAAGCGACATGAGGAGAAGAAGATCGGCGTGGACGCCGAGGAATGGCTGCCGCCGGGCTCCTCGGCGTTGGTGGCCGTCGTCGACGACCTCTACCTGGACCGCGTCGACAAGGCGGTCAAGAAGGCGGCCAAGAAGATCGACAAGGCCATCGACAAGGGCGACTACGACGCCGTCGTGAAGGCCGTGAACGAGGGCGACGAGAAGGTCTTCGAAGCCGTCACGCACTGACGGACGCGGAACGACCGGTGCCGGGGGTGAAAGCCCCCGGCACCGGCCGTCTCCTCAGTGATCTGTGCGGGTCACTGCACCCGGATCCGCATCGAGGTGCCGTACTGCTCGAGCACCCGGATCTTCACCCCCGCTCCGGCGACCTTCACACCCGTGCGCGGCTGACCCGCGTCCGCGAACGGCTTGAAGTACCGGTTCGGGTCGGAGTCGTCGAACAGCGGCTTGGCCGCCGCTCCACGGATGTAGCTCCGGCGACCGTCGGCCGTCAGGTAGAACGAGTCCGACTTCTCCAGACCGAACGGTGCGTCGTACGTCTGGATCCGTCCGCGCCACGGCTGACCCTGCAGGTTGTAGAGCACCTGCGGGTTGGCGTCCACCGGCAGCACCAGGCCCGCACCGGGGTGCTGGCTGGTGTTGTTGTCGGTGTACGACGCGTCCCAGTAGTTCACCAGCAGGCCGTTCTGGTACGGGAACTTCTCCGCGAAGTTCGGCCGGTCCGGGAACCCGAAGTGGTACGGCCCGGTCCGCAGGTACTTGTCGTAGGACACGTACGCGCGGTTGCTCGCGAGGTAGAACTGGTCGGTGGCGGCAGTGATGCTGGCGCCCACCGACCTGAACCCGTCGAGCGTCCACCCGTTGGGTGAGGTCTCGGCGCCGTCGGAGAAGACGACCGTGCCACCGGCGGTGACCCGGATGTCGTCCACGAACAGACCCGACCAGCCCAGATCGGGATCCTGACCCTGCACCGCACCGTCCGTCCGGTACCGAGCCCGGAAGCCGATGGTCTGGCCGGCATAGGGCGCCAGGTCGTAGGACACGGAGGCGTAACCGTTGCTGACACCGTCGATCGCGACCTCGTCGGCATCGGCCTCGGCATCAGGGTCGATGGCCGCCGTGGGCAGCTGGACCCAGTTCCCGCTTCCGGCGGGAGCCTCGACCTCGAACCACGCGTAGTCGTAGTCCTCCTCGATGTTGAACTGCGTCCGCAGGCTCAACGTCGCGCCACCGGCCGGCACCGCGATGTCGGCACGGGACATGGAGGACTCGTAGTCGTCGCCCTGACCGGACCACCACTGCCTGCTGCCCTGCGGCGGCGTGGGCAACGGCGTGACGGTCTGCTTGTCCGGCAGCACGACGGCGACACCTTGGGCGTCCTCGGAGTTGTACTCGTGCGGGCCGAGGTCGATCGTCCGGGTCTGGCCGGCGACCACCGTCTCGTAGTCGAGCCACCCCAGTTGCAGCTTGTCCCAGACGCCCAGGTCCGCGGCACGGGTGCCGAGCCCCTGGTCGCCTGTGTCGGACACGCGGCTCTGTGCCATCAGCGTCCACCAGTTCACCGGGTTGTCACCCGACGCCGAGGTGTCGTAGTGGTCGGGCAGACCGAGGTCGTGACCGTACTCGTGAGCGACGACCGACAGGCCGCCGTTCTCGGGCTGGATCGTGTAGTCCGCGACCCAGAGGCCGGTGTCGCCGATCTGCGCACCACCGTCGAGGTTGCCCTCGGGGCCGAACACGCCGTCACCGTTCTGGAACGCCTTCCAGCGGTGACTCCAGATGGCGTCCTCGCCGTAGATCGGGTCACTGTCGGCCTGGTCGCCGCCGGAGTGGATGATCTGGAAGCGGTCGATGTAGCCGTCGGGCTCGTCGAAGTTGCCGTCACCGTCGAAGTCGTAGCGGTCGCGGATGTCGTACTGCGCCACCGTCCGGCGGATCTGCGCGTCGGTCCTGCCCGCCGCCTTCTGGTCGGCGACCCACTGGGTCATGCCGTCCGAGACCAGGTTCCAGGTGTTGCTGCACACGTTGGATCCGCACGGGTAGCCGTCACTGCGGCCGTAGCGCGCCTGGTTGTAGGGCACCCGCGTGAAGTTGGTGACCATGCCCTCGACGCTGTACCGACCCGACGACTGACGCTCGTAGTACGTCTTGAGCGACTCGACGCCGTCACCCTCTCCGAAGTAGAGGTTCTTGAAGTAGTTCTTCGTGTAGTTCTTGCGCCACTGGGTCCGGTTGTCGTCCGGGCCGGGCTTCGGGATCTCGTTGAACCGAGGTCCGTCGAAGCGGCTCGGTCCGACGATGCTCGGCGCGGTGTCGCGGTCGGGGAAGTTCGGATGACGCTGGTCACCGAACTCCACCAGCAGGACGAAGACCTTGTCGGTGCGCTCGTTGGAGAGCTCGACGTACTGGTCCTGCGTCTCGTCCGCGGTGGCCTGGCGCCGGGCGTTCGGGCTGGCGGCCGCTGGCTCGCGCCCGACCTTCAGCACCTCGTTGCCCTTGATCGTCTGGGGAGTCGCCTCCCCGCTGAGCACCTTGGCCCAGGCCTCCTGCCGCAGTGCGACCTGCTTCTCTGCCTTCGGGTTGGGCAGAACGTGGGCGGGGGTGGCCCCCTGTGGTTCTCCTCCGGGGCCTGTGGGCCCGGCAGGTGCGGCCGAAGCCGTCGGGACGGCGATCAGGCCGGCTCCCGCCATCAAAGCCAGGCTGACCCCGGCATGCGTGATTCTCACGTGGACATTCCTTTCGAGAGAAAGGGGAATCCGGCCGGGGGGCGTCGCGGCTCTCCTGTGTGATTTACGACATTAAGCCTCCGGAGCGCACTTGGACAGTCGGAGGTCACGCACGGGCGCCACTGGTGCGCAGCGCCCACGCGAGGGCCCGGTCGGCGACCGCCTCCCAGCCGGGTGCCGCGCACGTCCAGTGGTCACGGCCCTCGAGCTCGATGTACGCGGTGACGGCCGGTGACCGGCGGTAGCGACGCGCGTTCGATCGGTTCACCGCGGGCGGCATGATGTGGTCGCTGCCCCCGGCGATGAACAGCAGCGGCGCCCGATCGGCGGAGTAGTCCACCCACGTCTCCTGGTGACCGGGCTTGAAGTTCGCGATCAGCCCGTACTCCCAGATCCAGTGGCCCGGAGCGGGGATGTGGAACGTGTCCCACACCTCGCGCGACTGCTCTTCGGTCAGGGTGTTGGTGAAGGCGTAGTGGAACTGCTCGGGCGTGAAGCCGAAGGCGCGCTTGCGGGTGGCCGGGTGGCTCAGCGCCGGCAGGAGGGCCTTCACCTGCGACGGCGGGCTGACGCGTACGCCCTCCGTCGGCGCGGAGTTGATGGCCACACCCGCCGCCCCGAGGCCGCGCGCCAGCAGCAGCTGCGTCAGGGTGCCACCGAAGGAGTGACCCATGATGATCGGCGGCTCGTCGAGCCGGCCGATCACCTCGGCCAAGTGATCGACGGTCTCCGGCACCGTCAGGTCCGCGATGACCTGCGGAGCCTGGCGCAGGGCCTCGACCTCGATCTCCAATCCGGGATAGGCGGGAGTCAGGACGCGTAGGCCCTGGCTCTCGTAGTAGGTCTTCCAGTGGTCCCAACTGCGGGGGGTCATCCACAGTCCGTGGACCAGGACGACGGTGGCGGGGTGGTGGAGGTCGTTCATGGCGGGCCCTTCGGCGGCGCGGGGTGAAGCGGGGCTCGTGATCGAGCCGGGAGGACCGCAGCCCCGGGATACCCGGTGACCTCTTCTGGTGTCCGCGTCATTGCGCACACCGGCGTCTGATCGTGACTCTAGTGCGGGGCCTGCGGAGTGCGCCATGGTCCGGACCCGGAAACGCTAGTTTGGCGCCATGAGCGCCGAAGAGCTGCTGACCCGCCTGTGTCGGGCCATCGACACGCAGGCCTGGTCCGACCTCGAGCCGCTGCTGCACGAGGACTTCGCGTGTCGCTACGTGCACACCGGCGAGACCTTCGATCGTCAGGGCTGGATCCGACTGAACGCGGAATACCCGGGATTCGACCACCTGACCATCGAGGACGTCGTCGCCTCCGACGACCGGGCGGTCGCCCGGTGCCACGTGACGGGCCGCCACGACGGCGAGCTGGCGCACTTCGAGGTGGCGACGTTCATCACCGCACGCGGTGACCGGGTCAGCGAGATGACCGAGGTCTGGACGGAGGTCGACCAAGCACCTCCGGCTCGCTGACCGCGCGGTGTCCGGACGACGAAGTGGGCACCTGCGGAGGTCCCGTCAGTGGTTCCCCGCAACCCCCGGGCTGATGTACGTTTGCTGAGGCTCGCCTAACTTCGGCGTCCGACGGGGGGATCATGCTCGGCACGTTCCTGATCGGCCTGCGCGAGGGCCTCGAGGCCTCCCTCGTGGTCGGCATCCTCATCGCCTACGTCCGCAAGATCGGTCGCGACGACGTCGTGCCCCGGATCTGGGCCGGCGTGGTGATCGCGGTCGCCCTCTCCCTGGGGCTGGGCGCCCTGTTGACGTTCGGCACCTACGGGCTGACGTTCGAGGCGCAGGAGATCATCGGGGGCACCCTGTCGATCCTGGCCGTCGCGCTGGTCACCTGGATGATCTTCTGGATGGCGCGCACGGCCCGAGGGCTCAAGCGCGAGCTCGAGCACCAGATCGACGCGCGGCTCGACGGGCCCGGCTGGGGACTCGTGGCCGTCGGCTTCGTCGCGGTCGCCCGCGAAGGACTCGAGACGGCCCTGTTCCTGTGGAGCGCCGTCCGCTCGAGCGGCGACGCTCCCCTGGCCTGGGTCGGCGCGGTACTCGGACTGCTGACCGCCGTCTGCATCGGTTGGCTCATCTACCGGGGCATCGTGCGGATCAACCTCGCCACGTTCTTCACCTGGACCGGCGCCCTGCTGATCGTCGTCGCAGCGGGCATCCTCGCCTACGGCGTCCACGACCTGCAGGAGGCCGGCGTCCTGCCCGGACCGTGGACCCAGGGCGCCTCCGCGTGGGCGTTCCAGCTGAGCGACACCATCGACCCGTCGGGCCTGCCCGCCGCCCTGCTCAAGGGAACGATCGGCTTCTCCCCCGACATGACCAAGCTCGAACTCGCCGCGTGGGCGACCTACCTGGCGGTCGTCGGCGCCGCGTACGCGCGCGTCGTCCGCAAGCCGAGGCAGCCCGCCACCACCACCGAAGGAACCCGTGCATGAATCGTCGTCCCCGCTGCGCCGTGCTGGCCGTCGCCCTGACGGGCGCGCTCGCCCTGAGCGCCTGCGTGAAGAACTCCGACTCGTCCGACGACGCCATCAAGGTCACGAGCACCGCCGACGGCTGTGAGGTCTCGGCGACGAAGGCCGACAGCGGCACCATCACCTTCGACGTCACCAACGAGGGCGACAAGGTCACCGAGTTCTACCTGCTCGACAGCGACAAGCTGCGGATCATCGGCGAGGTCGAGAACATCGCGCCGGGCACCTCGCGCGGCCTCACGGTCCAGGCCCAGCCCGGCGACTACTTCACCGAGTGCAAGCCCGGCATGGTCGGCGATGGCGTCGGCAACGCGAAGTTCACCGTCAGCGGTGACGACGTCGTGGTCGACCAGGACGACCAGCGAGCCATCGACGCGGCCGTCGCCTCGTACACCGCCTACACGAAGGACCAGGTCGGCGAGCTCGTGGCGAACGTCGAGGACTTCGTCGCGGCGTACACCTCCGGTGACGACGACACGGCCCGCCGACTCTTCCCGATCACCCGGATCAACTACGAGCGCATCGAGCCCACGGCCGAGCAGTTCGGCGACCTCGACCCCAAGATCGACTACCGCAAGCCCGGCGCCGAGGCCGAGAACCTGCCGTTCACCGGGTTCCACCGCATCGAGATGGACCTGTGGCTCGACGAGGCGAGGAAGAACTACCCCGACGAGAAGATCACCGCGCTCGACACCGCCGGCCGCAAGGAGCTCGGGGCGCAACTGGTCAACGACATCCAGGCGCTCTACGACAAGGTGCACTCCCCCGAGTTCGTGCTGACGATCGGCGACATCACCAACGGGGCCATCGGCCTGTTGGACGAGGTCGCCGCCCCCGACGGCAAGCTCCCCGGCGAGGAGGACGAGTTCAGCCACACCGACCTGTACGACTTCCACGCGAACGTCGAGGGCGCCCAGGTCGCCTACACCTCGGTGCGTGAGATCGCCGTGGGCAAGGGCGCCGAGGGCAAGCAGCTGGTCAGCGACCTCGACCGTCAGTTCGCGGCCATGTTCGCCCTGCTGAAGACCCACGGCGACTACGAGAAGGGCTTCGTCTCGTACGACACGGTCGAGCAGCCCCAGCGCAACGAGCTCGGTGCCCAGCTCAACGCCCTGAGCGAGCCCCTGTCGCAGCTGACCCACACGGTCCTGGGCGTCTCGAAGTCATGACCGGCGGTCGGTGGTCGCGTCGATCGGCCCTCGGGCTGATCGGAGCAGCAGGTGCCGTCGGCGTCACGGGCGGCTTCGCAGCCGGTGTGGCCCGTGACGACGACGCCGCGGCGCCGCAGGAGTCCGTCGTCCCGTTCCACGGCCGGCACCAGGCCGGGATCACGACGCGGGTCCAGCAGCACCTGTACTTCGCGTCCTTCGACATGACCTCCACGGCCACCCGCGAGGACCTGAAGTCGCTGCTGGCCGACTGGACCGACGCCGCCGCGCGCCTGACGCAGGGCCGCGAGGTCTCGCCGGAGGGCGCCACCGGCGGCGGTCCGTACAAGCCGCCGGACGACACCGGCGAGGCGCTGGGCCTCGAGGCCAACGCCCTGACCCTCACCTTCGGCTTCGGCCCCACCCTGTTCGCGGCGAACCGGTTCGGCCTCGAGAGCAAGCGCCCGAAGGAGCTCGTCGACCTGCCGTCCTTCGCGTTCGACCTCCTCGAGGACCGGTTCAGTGGTGGCGACCTGTGCATCCAGGCCTGTGCCGACGACCCCCAGGTCGCGGTGCACGCGATCCGCAACCTCTCGCGGATCGCCTTCGGCCGGGCGCAGGTGCGCTGGACCCAACTGGGCTACGGGCGCACCTCCACCACCTCGAAGTCCCAGTCGACGCCGCGCAACCTCTTCGGCTTCAAGGACGGCACGGCCAACGTCTTCAGCAACGACGACGCCGACCTCGGGAGGTGGGTCTGGGCCGACGGCTCGGACCAGGCCTGGATGAACGGCGGCACGTTCCTGGTCGCGCGCAAGATCCAGATGCTGATCGAGTCGTGGGATCGCGTCCGACTGGAGGAGCAGGAGGCCATCGTCGGCCGCGACAAGGCACGAGGCGCCCCGCTGTCGGGCGGCTCGGAGTTCACCGAGCCCGATTTCGACGTGGTGTCCACGGCCGCGCGCGGCCCGGCGATCCCGGCGGACTCGCACGTCCGGCTGGCCCACCCCGAACGGAACGGCGGCGCGCGAATGCTGCGGCGAGGCTACAACTTCGTCGAGGGCAACAACGATCTGGGCCAGCTCAACGCCGGGCTCTTCTTCCTCGCGTTCGTGCGCTCACCGGAGCAGTTCATCGGCGTGCAGCGGTCCCTGGCGCAGGACGCGCTCAACGAGTACATCCGCCACATCGGGTCGGCGATCTTCGCGGTTCCGGGAGGCATCCGCACCGGGGAGTCGGTGGGCAGCGGCCTCTTCTAGGCTGATCGGGTGGCTCCGAAGACACGCCGACGGCTCGCACTGACCCTCGCCGCCGCGCTCGTCGCGGTGGCTGCGGCGGCCGTGGGTGTCGCCGTGCTCCAACGTTCCGACGACTTCGACGCCGGACCCCAGCCCACCCTGCCGACGTTCCCGTCGCGGCCGCCGACGACTCCGACTCCCGAGCCGGATCCGTGCCTCGGCGGCGCCGACCGGGCGTTCGTGCCCGAGACGATCTCGGTCGAGGGCAAGGAATACTCCGTCCTGGCCCTGCAGCGCGACGCCCAGAACGTGCCCGGTGTGCCGCCGCTGACGCAGTCGGGGAAGTGGGAGTTCGGCTGGGACGTCGCACCGAGCCCGCTGCCGGGCTCGAAGCAGGGACACGTCCTGGTGAACGCGCACACCTACCCCGACGGATCGGCGCTGGGCAACCTCTTGTTCGACCAGCTGTCCAACGGCACGATCCTGCAGGTCCGCGGCGAGGGGCAGGTCCAGTGCTACAGCGTCGAGCGCCGGTTCGAGGTCCCCGCCGACAGCCGCGACAGCGGCTACGAGAACGACGACGGGCCGCGCCGGCTGGCCATCCTGGCCTGTTCGGGCGACCGCTCGCCGTCCGGCGACTGGTCGCACCGCACCATCTGGTTCGCGAAAGCGGTGAACGCTACTCCGTCGGCTCCGAGGGCTCCGAGGGCTCCGACGGCGGCACCGGCTTCGTCTTGACCTGGGAGACCTTCGAGAGCAGTCCGTTCACGAAGCGCGGCGACTCATCCGTGGACAGCTCCTTCGCCAGCTCGACGGCCTCACTGATCGCCACGGCGTCGGGCACGTCGTCGAGGTACTTGATCTCGTACACCGCGATCCGCAGCAGGTTGCGGTCGACGGCCGGCATGCGGTCGAGCGTCCACCCGACGGAGTACTCCGCCAGCAGGGCGTCGATCTCGCCGATGTGCGCGGCCACGCCCTTGACGAGCGAGACCGTGTAAGGGTTGACCGGCGGGTCGTTGACCTCCAGCCGGTCGGCCAGGGTGCCGTCGGCCGACAGACCGCGGGACTCGGACTCGAAGAGGATGTCCAGGGCCCGCTTGCGGTACTTGGTGCGTGCTCCCATCAGGCCTTCACACGACCGAGGTAGCTGCCGTCGCGGGTGTCGACCTTGATCTTCTCGCCGGAGTCGATGAACAGCGGGACCTGGATCTCCTTGCCCGTCTCGAGACGCGCGGGCTTGGTGCCGCCGCTGGAGCGGTCGCCCTGCAGGCCCGGGTCGGTGTGCTCGATGACGAGCTCGACCGAGGCGGGCAGCTCGACGTAGAGGACGCGGCCCTCGTTCGTGGCGACGACGGCGTCCTGGTTCTCGAGCAGGTAGTCGACGGTGGACCCCATGATCTCGGGCGTGACCTCAATCTGGTCGAACGTCGCAGTGTCCATGAAGACGTAGTTCGTGCCGTCGTTGTACAGGTACTGCATGTCGCGCTTGTCGACGCTGGCCGTCTCGACCTTGGTGCCGGCGTTGAAGGTACGGTCCAGCGTCTTGCCGGACTCGACGTCCTTGAGCTTGGTCCGGACGAAGGCCGGGCCCTTGCCGGGCTTGACGTGCTGGAACTCGATGACGGCGAGCAGCCGTCCGTCGATCTTGAGCACCATGCCGTTCTTGAGGTCGTTCGTGGTTGCCATCAGTCGATCTCCAGAAGTTCGGTGGTCATGTCGGTGAGCACATCCGGCTCACCGCCATGGTCGGGGTCGGTGACGAGGACCGTGTCCTCGATGCGCACGCCCCCTCGACCCGGAAGATAGATCCCCGGTTCCATCGTCAGGACGGTGCGGCTGGCAAGTCTACCGGGGTGCGCCGCGGCGATGAACGGGTCCTCGTGGATCTGCAGTCCGACGCCGTGTCCGAGGCCCGTCGTGAAGGCGTCCAGCCAGCCCGCGCGCTCGAGGGAGCCGCGCGCGGCGGTGTTGGACTCGGCCACCGGGACGCCGGGACGGAGCCGGTCGAGGCCCGCGGCCTGCGACTCGCGCACAGCGGCGTGGATCTCGCGCTGCCAGTCGGCGGCAGGGCCGATGACCACCGTGCGGGTGCAGTCGGCGTGATAGCCGTCGACCCGGGCACCGAAGTCGATCTTGACCAGGTCGCCGGCGCGCAGCTGGCGGTCGGTGGGCTGGTGGTGCGGGATGGCCGAGTTCTCGCCGGAGGCCAGGATCGTGTCGAACGCCCGGTCCTCTGCGCCCAGCTCGAGCATCCGCCATTCCAGGTCTCGGGCCACCTCGCGCTCGGTACGCCCGGCCAGCGGCCCGATCAGCAGCGCCTCCAGAGCGGAGCACGAGATCTCGCAGGCCCGGCGCAGCGCGGCGATCTCGGAGTCGTCCTTGATCTCTCGCAGCCGCTCGACGAGCCGTCCCGAGGCCTCGGGGCGGCCCAGCTTCTCCCACGAGTCGACGTCGATCAGGTGCGTCTCGGCCACGAGGTCGGCCGGCGCACGTCCTGCTGCGACGCCGATGAGGTCGCGGGTGACGACGATCTCGACGTCGCCCAGACCCGCGGCGCCGAGCTCGGCGGCCGCCTGGTCGCGGTAGCGCCCGTCGGTCAGGAAGACCGGATCGTGCTCGGTCGGGACCAGCAGCGCGCCGTTCGATCCGGTGAAGCCGGTCAGGTACCGCAGGTTCACCAGGTCCGACACGAACATCGCGCCGTGACCGCTCTCGGCCACCAGCCCGCGCAGTCGCGCGAGGCGGGAGTCGTCAGCCACGGACGGCGTCCCAGCAGTCGCGCAGGACCGACTCGTCGGGCCCGGCCAGGATCGTCGGGCAGGCGAGCCCGTCGAGCACCACGAAGCGCAGCTGGTCGCCGCGGGTCTTCTTGTCCAGCCGCATGCCGCTGAGCAGCTCCTCGAACGTCGCTCCGTCGTAGCTCGTCGGCAGGCCCACGAGCTCCAGCGTGGCACGATGACGGGCCAGCAGCGCGTCGTCGATCATGCCGCTGCGGTGGGCCAATTCGGCGACGAACACCATGCCGATGCTGATCGCCTCTCCGTGGCGGAGCGTGTACTTCTCGTGTCGCTCGATCGCGTGCCCGAGGGTGTGGCCGTAGTTGAGCGCCTCGCGGCCGATGGACCCGTCGGCGCCCGTCTCGCGCAGGTCGCCGGCCACGGTGCGGGCCTTGACCGCGATGCCCCGCGTGACGAGATCGGCGAGCAGGTCGTCGGTCGGGTCGAGCGCACGGTCGGGGGCGGCCTCGACGTCGGTCAGGATCGTGGGGTCGGCGATGAAGCCGCACTTGACGACCTCGGCCAGTCCTCCGCGCAGCTCGCGGACCGGCAGGTCCACCAGGGTGCTGAGATCGCACAGCACGCCGATCGGCTCGTGGAAGGCGCCCACCAGGTTCTTGCCGGCGGCGATGTTGATCCCCGTCTTGCCCCCGACGGCGGCGTCGACCATGCCCAGCACGGTGGTGGGCACGGTGACGAAACGGACGCCGCGCAGCCAGCTGGCGGCGACGAACCCGGCGAGGTCGGTCGTGGCCCCTCCCCCGACGCCGATCACCAGATCGGAGCGGGTGAAGCCGTGCATCCCCAGCTGGTCCCAGCAGTGGGCGAGGAACTCGACCGTCTTGGCCTGCTCGCCGTCGGGAGCCTCGATCAGCAGCACCTCGCGACCGGGCAGGTGCAGGGCGAGGCCCTCGGCGACGCCACGGACCGGTGCGGCGTGGATGATCGCGACGCGCAGCGCGTCGTCGGGGACGAGCGTCCCGAGCTCGGCCAGGACGTGGTGGCCGACGACGACCTCGTACGGCTCGGCCGTCCGGACGGCGACGCGGCGCGTCATCGGCCCAACTCGGCCAGGACGCGGTCGACGACCTCATCGGGCGTGAGGTCGTTCGTGTCGACGGTGAACGTCGCGACCTCGTTGTACAGCGGACGGCGGGCGTCCATGAGCGCCTTGAGCTGGCCCCGCACGTTGCCCAGCAGCAGCGGGCGGCCCGAGTTCATGCCGACGCGGGCGGCCGCACGAGCCAGGCCGACGTCGAGGTGCGCGACCGTGTGGTCGGCCAGCAGCGCGCGGGTGCCGGCGTCCATCACGGCGCCGCCGCCCAGCGCCAGCACGCCCCCGTGGGAGCGCAGCGCCTCGGCGACGGCGGCCGCCTCCAACTCGCGGAAGACCGGCTCGCCACGGCCGACGAAGATGTCCTGGACGCTCTCGCCCTCGGCGGCCTCGACGTCCTGGTCGGTGTCGCGGACCTCGACCCCGAGCCGCTCGGCCAGCAGCTCGGCGACCGTGGTCTTGCCGGCCCCGGGCGGGCCGACGACCACGACGACGGGACGGCTCGTGGTCACCGGTAGCTCAGGTTCTCGAGGTAGGTGCGGACGTTGCGCGCGGTCTCGCGGACCGAGTCGCCGCCGAACTTCTCCAGCAGGGCGTCGGCCACGACGAGCGCGACCATCGCCTCGGCCACGATGCCGGCGGCGGGGACGGCGCAGACGTCGGAGCGCTGGTGGTGCGCCCGGGTCTCCTCGCCGGTCTGGACGTCGATCGTGCGCAGCGCGCGCGGGACCGTGGCGATCGGCTTCATCGCCGCGCGGACGCGCAGCAGCTCGCCGGTGGTCATGCCGCCCTCGGTGCCGCCTGCGCGGCCCGAGACGCGCCGGATGCCGTCGGGCGTGGGGACGATCTCGTCGTGCGCCAACGAGCCGCGGGTGCGCGCCAGCTCGAAGCCGTCGCCGAGCTCGACTCCCTTGATGGCCTGGATGCCCATCAACGCGGCGGCCAGACGGCTGTCGAGGCGACGGTCCCACTGCGTGTGCGAGCCCAGACCCGGCGGGAGGCCCTCGACGATGACCTCGACGACGCCGCCGAGCGTGTCGCCGTCCTTGTGCGCGGCGTCGACCTCGGCGACCATCGCGGTCGACGTCTCGGGATCGAAGCAGCGCAGCGGGTCGGCGTCGAGGCGCTCGACGTCGCGGTGGCGCGGCAGCAGACCGGCGGGGGCCTTGACGGTGCCCAGCTCGACGACGTGGCTCACGATCGTGGCGCCCGTCGTCTGGGCGATGAACTGCGCCGCGATCTCGCCCAGGGCGACGCGGGCGGCGGTCTCGCGGGCGCTGGCGCGCTCGAGGATCGGCCGGGCCTCGTCGAAGTCGAACTTCTGCATGCCGGCGAGATCGGCGTGACCGGGTCGCGGACGGGTCAGCGGCGCGTTGCGCTTGAGCCCGGCGAGCGTCTCGGGGTCGACGGGATCGGCCGCCATGACCTGCTCCCACTTGGGCCACTCGCTGTTGCCGATGCGCATCGCGATGGGGCTGCCGAGCGTGCGGCCGTGGCGGATGCCGCCGATGATCTCGAGCTCATCGGCCTCGAACGCCATGCGGGCGCCGCGGCCGTAGCCGAGGCGACGGCGCGCCAGGGCGGCCTGGATCTCCTTGCTGGTCACCTCGACCCCGGCCGGCAGGCCATCGAGGGTGGCGACAAGGGCGGGGCCGTGTGACTCTCCGGCGGTCAACCAACGAAGCATGCGGCGATTGTCTCAGACCCGCCCCGCACCCATCTGTCAGACCCAGAGTGCGGCGAACGCACCGAGCAGCAGGTAGGGACCGAACGCGATCGGCGTCTTCGTGCCGAGCCGGCCACGGACGAGCGCCAGGCCCACCACCGCACCGATCACCATGCCGAAGAACACCCCGTAGAACGTGGCCATGACGCCCAGCGGGCCCAGCGCCGTGCCGACCACGGCGGAGAGCCGCACGTCGCCGTAGCCCATCGGCCCGATGAGGCCCATGACGAAGTAGAAGCCGAACACCGCGAGGTTGCCCAGCAGCGCGTGCAGCAGCACCGAGGCGTCCCGCATCACCAGCGCGCTGACGCCGACGAGCAGCCAGGTGACGACGTACAGCGGCGCGACGATCAGGTACGGCAGCAGGTGCACCTTCCAGTCGACCCACGCCAGGACGGGCGTGGCCGCAGCGATCGGGATCCACACCGGCAGCAACTTCGGCTCGGTGATGGTGGCGGCGGCGATCGCGGCGAGCAAGGCCGCGGCCAACGCGAGCCACAAGCCCAACCTCGGGGTGGAGCCCAGGACCGCGTACGCGATCTTCTCGGGCATGTCCGGCTCGGGCTCGGCGGTCGGCTCCGGCAGGCGGGCCAGCAGGCGCGGAGAGACCCCGCCCAGCAGACCGGCGAGCACGATGGCGACGATCGTCATGACGGGCACGAGGTGCACCCTAACGGCTGGCGAGCGCCTCCATGGCCGCTGTCACCAAGACGTCCGGTTGGACCGCCTCGCCGGTCATGAGCTCGATCTGCAGCACAGCCTGGTGGGCCAGCAGGTCGAGGCCGCTCACGAGCGGCCGGCCCTCGGACTGCGCCGACGCCATCAGCCCGGTGGGCCACGGGTCGTAGACGACGTCGAACACCGCGTCCGCCGTGCCCACGAAGGTGTGCTCGTGCCCCGCGATCGCCGCGCCGGGCACCGTCGAGACCAGCAGGTCGACGGACTCGGTCACGTCGACGTGGAACGGGACGACCGACACGGCCAGCCCCAGCTGCTCGATCGCCGCGGCCGTGCGGGCCGCCCGCGCCTGGTCGCGTACGCGCAGCTCGACCTCGCGTGCGCCGAGCCGCAGAGCGGCCAGGGCCATGGACGCCGCGGTCGCGCCGGCGCCGAGGATGCGCACCGTCGAGAGCGACTCCACGCCGACGTCGCGCAGGGCGTTGACCGCGCCGGGGACATCGGTGTTGACCGCGGACCAGCCACCATCGATCGCGACGAGCGTGTTGGCCACCCCGAGGGCCTCGACCTCCCGGTCGCGCCGAGCGGCGAGTGCGGCCGCCTCGCGCTTGAGCGGGGCCGTGACCGAGTAGCCCCGCCATCCCTCACGATGCTCGGAGACGAACTCGGTGAGCTCGCCCGCCTGCACGTCGAACGCGCCGTAGCTCCAGTCCAGGCCGAGCAGCCGGTAGGCCGCCCGGTGCATCGCCGGCGACAGCGAATGGGCGATGGGCGAGCCGACGACGGCGCACCTCACCTCAGCCACCGCACGAACCGGCGCCGTACTCTGCCTGACAGTCACGCGTGTGCTTGCCGAAGTCCTCGTTGTAGATGACCGAGCCGTCCTTCGTGGCGAAGAAGTACAGCCACGGACCCTGGGCGGGGTTGAGCGCCGCCTGGATCGAGGCCTCGCCGGGCGAGCCGATCGGTCCCGGGGGCAGGCCCGCGTGCTGGTAGGTGTTGTAGAGCGACGGGTTGGCGCGCTCCTCGGCCGTCGTCCAGACATCGCCCTTGCGCTCGCTGACGTACGAGACCGTCGAGTCCAGCTGCAGCGGCATGCCCTGCTCGATGCGGTTGTAGAGGACCCGCGCGATCTTGGCGTAGTCCTCGTCCTTCTGGCCCTCGTACTCCAGGATGCTGGCGACCGTGAGGACCTCCTCGCCCGACAGGCCCAGCGCGGGGGCGCGCGAGCCGATGTCGAGGTCCTTGGCCACCTTCAGCGTCTGCTTGACCATGCGCGACAACACGGCCTTGGCATCATCACCGGGCTCGACGAAGTACGTCTCGGGGTACAGGTAGCCCTCGGGGTTGCCGTTCGCGTAGTCCGGCAGGCCGATCGTGGCGGGATCGTCGAGCGCGGCCTCGAGGTCCTCGGCCTTCAGCTGGGTGTTCTTGGAGATGATCTCGACGATCTGCCCGACCCGGGCGCCCTCGGGGACCGTGAACTTGGCCTGGATGCGGGCGGAGGGGTCGACCAGCACGGTCAGCGCGGCCTCGGCCGACATCTGCTTGCGGAGCCGGTACGTGCCCGGCTGGACCTGCTGGGCGCGGCTGTCGCTGAGACTGAGTTGGTAGAACGCCTCGGAGGACTTGACCACGTCGTCCTTGGCCAGGATCCGGGCGATGTCGATGCCGCTGGCTCCCGAGGGGATGGTCACCTCGACGGTGCCCGTGCCCGAGCCGGAGTAGTCGTCGGCGCCGCCCATGCGGTCCATGACCTTCGTGACGACGACGTAGCCGCCGACGAGGATCGCGGCCACCGCGATGAGCGCGATGATGTTCTTCAAGCCCGACTTCTTCTTCGCGGGCGGCTCGGCCTTGCGCCGCGAACCGGGTCGGGAGGGCCGGGGCTCCTCCGGTCCGGTCAGCATCGTCAGACCGCCGTCGCCACCACTCATCCGTCGTTCCCTTCAGTCACGGCGACCACCTCGCCGGAGGCGGTCCCCCGCGTCTTCTCGGCGTCGATCGCCGACTGCAGAATCACCACGGCAGCCGCCTGATCGATGACCGCACGAGACGACTTCGTCGTCCGTCCGCTCGCGTGCAGCTGGGCCTGGCCCGCCACGGTCGAGAGACGTTCATCGACCAACCGTACCGAAACGCCCGGCATCGCTGCATGGACCGCCGCCGCGAGGGTGTCGGCGAACGCCCTCACCTTGACGGCGGCAGGGCCTTCGCGACCCGACATCCCGAGCGGCAGGCCGACGACGACCTCGAGCACCTCGTACTCCTGCGCCAGGGCCACGAGACGAGCGATCGACTGCGGTCCGGCGGGCACCGTCTCGACCGGCGTGGCGATCATCCCGTCGGGGTCGCACGACGCGACCCCGATCCGGGCATCCCCCACGTCGACGCCGAGCCGGCGTCCTCGGCGCCAGGTCATCCGCGCAGGGCCTCCCGGACCGCGCCGAACGCGGGCTCGATGCCACCGAGGTCCGTGCCGCCGCCCTGGGCGACGTCGGCCTTGCCGCCGCCGCGTCCGCCGATGTGCTGGCCCACGACCGTGATCAGCTGCTGCGCCGAGAGGCCACGGTCGACCGCCTGCGGGTTGAGCGCCACGACGGCCGACGGCTTGTCACCGGCGGTGCCGACGACCACGACGACCGCGGGGCGGTCCTGCAGGCGACCACGGATGTCGAGCGCGAGCTGACGCACGTCACCGCCGCCGACGCCCTCGGCACGGTGACCGACGAACGCGACACCGTCGACGTCCACCGCGGCCGCGGCGATGTCGCCGGCCGCACCCTGCAACTGAGCGCTCTTGATCTTCTCGAGCTCCTTCTCGGTCGCCTTCAGGCGCGAGACGAGGTCGTTGACCTTCGCGGGCACGTCGTCGGGCTTGGCCTTGAGCATCTCGGTCAGCTGCGAGACCAGGTCGCGCTCACGGGCGAGGTACTCGAAGCCCTCGATGCCGACGAACGCCTCGACGCGGCGGTGGCCGGCGCCGACGGACGTGTCGGACGTCAGGACGACGGTGCCGATCTGGCTCGAGCGCTCGACGTGGGTGCCGCCGCACAGCTCGCGCGACCAGGGGCCGCCGATCTCGATGACGCGCACCTGCTCCCCGTAGGTCTCGCCGAACAGCGCCAGGGCACCGAACTCCTTGGCCTCGGGCAGGCTCATCCAGTGCTGCGAGACCTGCAGGTCCTCGCGCAGGGCCCGGTTCGAGACGTGCTCGACCTGGTGCAGCTGCTCGGGATCGAGCGCACCGCCCCAGCCGAAGTCGAGGCGCAGGTAGCCCGGACGGTTGTACGAGCCGGACTGCAGCGCCGTCGGGCCGAGCACCTCGCGCAGCGCCGCGTGCACGACGTGCGTGCCCGAGTGCGCCTGACGGGCACCGAGGCGCCAGTCGTGGTCGACCTCGGCGGACAGGTCGGCGCCCGTGGTCAGCTCGCCGGACTGGACCCGGACCTGGTGGACGACCAGACCGCGGATGGGCCGCTGGACGTCGAGGACCTCGGCCTGGCCGCCGTCCCAGCGCAGCATGCCGGCGTCGGCGTTCTGGCCGCCGGACTCGGCGTAGAAGCCCGTGCGGTCGAGGACGACCTCGCCGACCTGTCCCTCGGACAGGACGGGGACCTGCGCGCCGCCGGACAGCAGCGCCAGCACCTTGGACTCGGTGATGAGGTTCGTGTAGGCCAGCCAGTCCGTCGGCCCGAAGGCGTCGATCGTCTGGCGGTAGATCGTCGTGTCGGCGTGGACGCCCTTCTTGGCCTTCGCGTCGGCCTTGGCGCGGGCCCGCTGCTCGGCCATGAGCGCCCGGAAGCCCTCCTGGTCGACCGACAGGCCCTGCTCCTGCGCCATCTCCAGCGTCAGGTCGATCGGGAAGCCGTAGGTGTCGTGCAGCGCGAACGCCTGGTCGCCGCTGAGCACCGTGCCGCCGGACTTCTTGGTCTCGCCCGCAGCGACGTCGAAGATCTGCGTGCCCTTGCCCAGGGTCTGGCGGAACGCCTCCTCCTCGGCGTAGGCGATCTGGCTGATCCGGGCGAAGTCGGTCTCCAGCTCGGGGTACGACGCCTTCATGCGATCGAGGCTGACCGGCAGCAGCTCGGGCAACGCGGGGTCGTCGTAGCCCAGCAGGCGCATCGAGCGGACCGCGCGGCGCAGCAGGCGGCGCAGCACGTAGCCGCGCGACTCGTTGCCCGGCGTGACGCCGTCGCCGATCAGCATCAGGCTGCTGCGGACGTGGTCGGCGATGACGCGGAAGCGCACGTCGTCGTCGTGGTCGGCCCCGTAGGCCCGGCCGCTGAGCTCGGCGGCCTTGGCGATCACGGGGTAGACCTCGTCGATCTCGTACATGTTCTCCTTGCCCTGCAGGAGGTACGCGACGCGCTCGAGGCCCATGCCCGTGTCGATGTTCTGCTGCGGCAGGGGTCCCACCACGTCGAACTTGTCCTTCGCGGTGACGTTGGTGATCTCCTCCTGCATGAAGACCAGGTTCCAGATCTCCAGGAACCGGTCCTCGTCGGCTTCGGGACCGCCGTCGGGGCCGTACTGCGGGCCGCGGTCGACGTAGATCTCCGAGCAGGGGCCGCCCGGACCCTCGACGCCCATGTGCCAGTAGTTGTCCAGCAGGCCGCGGTTCTGGATGCGCTCGTCGGGCAGCCCGGCGACCTTCTTCCACAGCTCGCGCGACTCGGTGTCGGTGTGCAGGACCGTGACCCAGATCTTGTCGGGATCGAAGCCCAGGCCGCCGTCGTCGACCGAGTTGGTGATGAGCTCCCAGGCGTGCCGGATCGCACCTTCCTTGAAGTAGTCACCGAAGCTGAAGTTGCCGTTCATCTGGAAGAACGTGCCGTGGCGGGTGGTCTTGCCGACCTCCTCGATGTCGAGGGTGCGCACGCACTTCTGCACGCTCGTGGCACGGTCGAACGGGGGCGTCTCCTGGCCGAGGAAGTACGGCTTGAACGGGACCATGCCGGCGTTGACGAACAGCAGGTTCGGGTCATCGAACAGCAGCGGGGCCGAGGGCACGACCGTGTGGCCGGCGTTCTCGAAGTGGGACAGGAATCGGCGCCGGATCTCAGCGGTCTCCATCAGGGAAGTTCCTTCGGTTCAGAGGGTTCGGTGGGCTCGGGCAGGGCGAGCCGGAGTTCGGGATCGGAGGCCAGCACGTGGGTGCGCAGCTGGTGCTCCTTGGCGTTCATGCCCTCGTGCATCTCGGCCCGGAAGGCTCGCACCCCGGAGCCGAGGGCCGCGGCCTGGTCGATCAGGCCCGGCATCGACAGCCGGTAGGCCGCACGCTTGGCCTTGACGCTGGAGTAGACGCCGGCGGCGGCACCGGCGACGAACCAGACGACGCGGGCGCTCATGAGCCCACCCAGTCTCGTCCGCCGGCGGGCGGCGGACCGTTGGTGGCGCGGGCGGCCGCGCGCGCGGCACGTTGACGCGCTCGCTTGCGGGCCCGGTACTCACGACGCATGAGCCCCAGGATCCGGTCACGGCTCTCGGGGCGCAGCGCGTGCGCCAGCCCGGCGGCCACGATGTTGAGCCGCACGGCGGGCCGGGTCATGGTGGCCGCGACGACCTGGTCCTGGGTCGGCTGGACGATCACGCGGCCCTCGACGACCCGGACGACCTCGGCCGACGGCGCCTCCTCGACCTGCGCCACCGGCTCCGGCACGGGAGCCGGCTCGGTCACGACCAGGGCGGCTCGGTCCTCGCGGGCCTCGCGATTCACGGCCTTGATCTGGCGCAGGGCGCGCACGGTGACGACGGCAGCGACGACCGCGACGACGGCCAGCACGGCCGTGACGACGAGGATCACCCACTGCACGGACATGGGAACGAGGTTACCGGTCCCGGACGATCGCGCGGATTCGGGCGAGTCGCTCGGCGATCGCCCCTTCGGCCCCGTGCGGTCCCGGCTCGTAGTAGTCCGAGCCGTCGACGTCGTCGGGCGCGTACTGCTGCGGCACCACGCCCCGGGTGTCGTCGTGGGGGTACACGTAGTCGTGACCGTGGCCCAGCTTCTTGGCCCCGGCGTAGTGGGCGTCGCGCAGCGCCGGTGGCACCGCGCCGACCTTGCCGGCCCGGACGTCGGCCATCGCGGCGTCGATCGCGCGGATGACGGCGTTCGACTTCGGCGCCGTCGCGAGGTGGATGACCGCCTGCGCGAGGGGGATGCGCGCCTCGGGGAAGCCGATCATCGCGACCGCCTGCGCCGTGGCCGTGGCCATCGGCAGCGCCGTCGGGTCGGCCATGCCGATGTCCTCGCTGGCGTGGATCATCAGCCGGCGGGCGATGAAGCGCGGGTCCTCCCCCGCCTCGATCATCCGCGCCAAGTAGTGCAGCGCCGCGTCAACGTCGGAGCCGCGGATCGACTTGATGAAGGCACTGGTGACGTCGTAGTGCTGGTCGCCCTGGCGGTCGTACCGCACGGCGGCCTTGTCGACCGCCAGTGCCGCGTCGTCGAGGGTGATCTCGGCGTGGCCCTGATCGATGGCGGCTCCGGCGGCCGCCTCGAGGTAGGTCAGGCCGCGGCGGCCGTCGCCACCGGCGAGCCGCACCAGGTGGTCGCGCGCGTCGTCGGCGATCGTGAGTTTGCCGCCGAACCCCCGCTCGTCGGTCATGGCCCGGTCGAGCAGGACGGCGATGTCGTCGTCGGTCAGGGGCTGGAGCGTGAGCAGCAGCGAGCGGCTCAGCAGCGGCGAGATGACGCTGAAGTGCGGGTTCTCAGTCGTGGCCGCCACGAGGCTGACCCACCGGTTCTCGACACCGGGCAGCAGCGCGTCCTGCTGGGCCTTGCTGAAGCGGTGGACCTCATCGACGAAGAGGACGGTCTCCTTGCCCCGCGACAGCGCCTGGCGCGCGCCGGCGATGACCTCGCGGACCTCCTTGACGCCCGCGCTGACCGCCGAGACCTCGACGAAGCGCCGGTCGGTCTGGTGGCTGATCAGGCTCGCGAGCGTCGTCTTGCCGGTGCCGGGCGGCCCCCACAGCAGGACGGTCAGCGGCGCGTTGCCCTCGATCATCCGGCGCAGCGGCGAGCCCGGTGCCAGCAGGTGCTGCTGCCCCACCAGCTCGTCGAGCGACTGCGGCCGCATCCGCACCGCGAGGGGTGCGCTGGAGTGGACGTTCCCTGCGAGGGATCCGCTCGAGTCGCGCCGGGGACCTCCGGTCGTCTCCGGTAGGTCAAAGAGTCCGTCGGTCACTGTACGAGCCTACTGGCGTCTGTCAGGGAGAATGGGCCGCGATGAGCATGTTCCTCCTCGTGCCCAGTCCCCTGCTCGGCCCGGCCACCTGGCGGCCCGTGCAGTCCTGGCTGCACGACCGGGGTCACGCGGCCGCGGTGGTGGACTTCGGCACGCAGTCGAGGACGCCCGAACGGGTGCGCGACGCGATCGTCAGGTCGGCCGCGGGCGGCCCGGTCACCCTCGTCCCCCACAGCAACGCGGGCCTGCATGCACCGCGGCTCAGCACCGTGCTCGACGTGGAGCGCACCATCTACGTCGATGCTGCCCTGCCTCTCGGCGTCGGGCCCAGGACGTCGCTGGCCCCGGAGCCCATCCTGGACCTCCTGCGCGGTCTCGTCGGGCCGGACGGGCACCTGCCCCCGTGGACGGACTGGTGGCCGAACATCGCCGATCTGTTCCCCGACCGGCGCACGTTCGAGACCGTGGCGGCCGAGCAGCAGCGGCTGCCCCTGTCGTACTTCACGAGCACGGTGCCGGTCCCTGCCGGGTGGTCCGAGCGCCCAGCCGCCTACCTCGCCTTCGGCGACACCTACGCCGCGGAACGCCGGTTCGCCCGGGAGGCGGGCTGGCCCACGATGACCCTGGACGGCGGTCACCTGCACCAGTTGATCGATCCGGCCGCGGTGGGTGCTGCGATCGAGGAGGTCGCCTAGTCCCCGGTGCGACCGTCGATGGACTCGCGCAGCAGGTCGGCGTGCCCGTTGTGGCGCGCGTACTCCTCGATCATGTGGACCAGCAGCTCGCGGATCGAGATCGTGCCACTGCCGTGGGGCAGCTCGCGACCGAGGTCCGTGTCGTCGAGGACCTCGAGCCACTCCTCGGCTCGGGCGATCTGCAGGCGCAACGCCCCGAACGCCTCATCGACGCACTCCTGCGTCCCGACGGCGCCGGTGAAGTCGGCATCCCGGTCGTCGGCCTCGAGGAACAGCGGCTCCTCGTCGGACTGCTGGGCGACCCGGACGAACCAGTGGTGCTCGACGTACGCGAGGTGGCGCACGAGACCGAGCAGCGACAGCGTGCTGGGCGGCACGCTGCGCTGCGCCAGCTGCTCCGGGGAGAGCCCGTCGCACTTCAGCTGCAAGGTCAGCCGGTGGTAGGCCAGGTACTCGGCGTACGTGGCCAGCTCACCGACCGGCTTGCCCTGAGGGCGCGGGTCCTCCTCCGGAGGCAGCCAGGTGCTCATGCCTGCTTCTCGTCCTCGTCCTCGTCCGGGGTGGCGTCGACGCCGGCCTCGGCACGCTGCTCGGGCGTGATGGGCGCGGGGGCCGCGGTCAGCGGGTCGTAGCCGCCGCCGGACTTCGGGAACGCGATGACCTCGCGGATCGAGTCGGCGCCGGCCAGCAGCGCGACCGTGCGGTCCCAGCCGAAGGCGATGCCGCCGTGCGGCGGGGCGCCGTACTTGAACGCCTCGAGCAGGAAGCCGAACTTCTCCTGGGCCTCCTCATTGCCGATGCCCATGATCTCGAAGACGCGCTTCTGGACGTCCTCGCGATGGATACGGATCGAGCCGCCGCCGACCTCGTTGCCGTTGCAGACGATGTCGTAGGCCTGGGCCAGGGACTCGCCCGGCGTCGCGAGGGTCGCGGGATCCTGGGGCGCCGTGAACGCGTGGTGCACGGCGGTCCACTCGCCCCCGCCGACGGCCACGTCACCGGAGTCGAGCTCGCTGACGGACTCGAACATGGGCCAGTCGACGACGAAGCAGAAGGCCCAGGCGTCCTCGGGGATGAGGTTCTCGCGCTTGGCGATCTCGATGCGCGCGGCACCGAGCAGCTGGCGCGAGCTCTTGACCGGGCCGGCCGAGAAGTACACGGCGTCGCCGGGCTTGGCACCGACGGCCTCGACCAGACCCTCGCGCTCGGCGTCGGACAGGTTCTTGGCGACCGGACCGGTCAGGGTGCCGTCCTCCTGGACCAGCACGTAGGCCAGGCCACGGGCACCGCGCTGCTTGGCCCACTCCTGCCAGCCGTCGAGCGTGCGGCGGGCCTGCGAGGCGCCGCCGGGGTGCACGACCGCGCCGACGTAGGGCGCCTGGAACACGCGGAACGGCGTGTCCTTGAAGTAGTCGGTCAGCTCGACCAGCTCGAGGTCGAAGCGCAGGTCGGGCTTGTCCGAGCCGTACTTGCTCATCGCGTCCGCGTAGGTGATGCGCGGGAACGGCGTGGGCAGATCGACGTCGATCAGCTTCCACAGCGCGACGTAGATCTCCTCGGCCAGCGCCATGACGTCGTCGGGATCGACGAAGCTCATCTCGATGTCGAGCTGGGTGAACTCGGGCTGGCGATCGGCGCGGAAGTCCTCGTCGCGGTAGCAGCGCGCGATCTGGTAGTACCGCTCGAGGCCGCCGACCATGAGCAGCTGCTTGAACAGCTGCGGGCTCTGCGGCAGCGCGTACCAGGAGCCGGGACGCAGACGCGCCGGCACGAGGAAGTCGCGGGCGCCCTCGGGCGTGGAGCGGGTCAGCGTGGGTGTCTCGACCTCGACGAAGTCGTGACCCTCCAGCACCCGGCGCGCCGTGGCGTTGACCTTCGAGCGCAGCCGCATCGCGTGGGCCGGGGCGGGGCGGCGCAGGTCGAGGTAGCGGTGCTTGAGACGCGCCTCCTCCCCCACCTCCACGTGCTCGTCGATCGGGAACGGCAGCGGCTCGGACCTCGAGAGGATCTCGACGTCGTCGGCGATGACCTCGATCTCGCCCGTGGGGATCGCGGGGTTCTCGTTGCCCTCGGGACGGCGCTGGACCGTGCCGGTGACCTTGATGCAGAACTCGTTGCGCAGCTGGTGGGCGACGTCCTCGCGGACGACGACCTGGGCGACGCCGCTGGCCTCGCGGAGGTCGATGAAGGCGACTCCACCGTGGTCGCGGCGGCGCGCGACCCAGCCGGCGAGCGTGACGCTCTCGCCGATGTTCGCGGCGGTCAGGGTCCCGGCGTCATGGGTGCGGATCACGCTGTCGTCTCCTTGTGGGTCACCTGCGGTCGCAGGTCGGTCTCGGGGGGTGTCCAGGCGTCGGGATCGGCCGACACCTGCTCACCGGTGCGGATGTCCTTGGCCTGGTGTCCGTCATCGTTGACGAACCAGACGAAGGGGATGCCGCGGCGCTCGGCGAAGCGGATCTGCTTGCCGAACTTCTGGGCGTTGGGGGCGACCTCGCAGGCGATGCCGCGGGCCCGCAGCTGCTGGGCGATCGCGTCGCTCTCGGGGCGGGACGCCTCGTCGTTGACGGCTACCAGGACCACCGACGGCACCGACCGGCTGGCGGTGATGCCGCTGGTCGTGAGGGTCGACAGCAGGCGGGAGACGCCGATCGACAGGCCGACACCGGGGTAGGTGCGCTTGCCGTCGCTGGCGAGCTGGTCGTAGCGGCCGCCGGAGCAGATCGAGCCCAGGGCCGGGAACTCCGCCACCCGGGTCTCGAAGACCGTGCCGGTGTAGTAGTCCAGTCCGCGCGCGATGCGCAGGTCGGCGGTGACGGTCACACCCTCGACAGTGGCACACCCCGCGATGACGGCCTCCAGCTCGGCCAGTCCCTCGTCCAGCATCGGGTGCTCGACACCCAGGTCGCGGACGCGCTGGACGAACGACGTGTCGGTCGTGATGATCTCGGCCAGTCCCAGGCAGCGGTTCGCCTGGTCCTCGGACAGTCCCAGCTCGCCCAGCAGGTCGGCGATCTTGTCGCCCGTCAGCTTGTCGAGCTTGTCGATGACCTGCATGACGGCGGTCGGCTGCTCGATGCCCAGGCCGAGGTAGAAGCCCTCGAGCACCTTGCGGTTGCTGACCTGCAGCGTCATCGACAGGCCGGGGATCGGCAGACCCGCCAGCGCCTCGGCCATGACGCGGGCCACCTCGACGTCGAAGTGGAACGGCAGCGTGCCGTCGCCGACGATGTCGATGTCGGCCTGGGTGAACTCGCGGAAGCGGCCGGCCTGCGGGCGCTCGCCCCGCCAGACCTTCTGGATCTGGTAGCGGCGGAACGGGAACTGCAGGTGACCGGCGTTCTCGACGACGTAGCGCGCGAACGGCACCGTGAGGTCGAAGTGCAGCGCCAGCTCGGAGGCCTCGGACTCGTCGGCGTGCAGGCGCCGGACGGCGTAGACCTCCTTGTCGATCTCGCCCTTGCGCAGCAGCGTCTCGAGAGGCTCGACCGCGCGGGTCTCGATGTTGGCGAAGCCGTGCAGCTCGAAGACGCGGCTCAGGTGGTCGAGCACGGCGCGCTCGACGTTGCGCTCGGCGGGGAGGAACTCGGGGAAGCCGGACAGCTTGCTCATGCCATCAGCTCCAGCAGGAAGGGGTTGGTCTGCTTCTCGCGACCGATCGACGACTGCTGGCCGTGGCCGGGCAGCACCACGACGTCGTCGGGCAGCGTGAGGATCTTGCTCTGCAGGCTGCGCAGCATCTCGGCGTGGTCGCCACCGACCAGGTCGGTGCGGCCGATGGAGCCGAAGAACAGGAAGTCGCCCGAGAACATGATCTGCGAGACGGGCTCGGGGCCGATGTAGTCGACGCGGTACGCGACGGTGCCCGGCGTGTGTCCCGGGCAGTGGTCGACGGTGATCGTCAGGTCGCCCACCTCGATCGTGGCGCCGTCGACGGCGTCGCGGACGTCGGCCGGCTCGCCGAACTGCGACGGATCGATGTCGCCGATCTGCTCGCGCAGCATCGCGGCGGACTCGTTCGAGATCGCGGCCATCGGGTCGGCGAGCAGGTGGCGGTCGGCCGGGTGGATCCACAGCGGGCAGCCGAACTCGTCGGCGACCTGCTTGGCGTCCCACATGTGGTCGAAGTGTCCGTGCGTCACAAGGACGGCGGCGGGTCGCAGTTCATGCTCGGCGACGACCGCGCGCACCCCCTCGGCGGACTGCTGGCCCGGGTCGACGATGGCGCACGGTTGGCCCGGTCCCGAGGCGACGAAATAGCAGTTCGCCTGCAGTGGTCCGGCGGGGAAGGCGGTGAGAAGCACGCCTGTCAGGGTACGCGAGGACGCCACCGTGCCGCGAACCTCCTAGACTGACCGCCATGAGCGACTGGGGCCGTGTGGACGCAGATGGAAACGTCTACGTCAAGGAGGGTGACGGCGAGCGGCTGATCGGACAATGGGTGACCGGCGGAGACGCCGACGAGGCGCTCGCGTTCTACACGCGACGGTTCGAGAACCTCGAGACCGAGGTGAACCTGCTGGAGAAGCGCATCGAGGCCGGCACGGTGTCGCCCGACGACGCCACGAAGGCGATCGCGACGATCCGCGAGCAGCTCGTCGACGCCCAGGCGGTCGGCGACCTCGCCTCGCTGTCGACGCGCCTCGACGCCCTCGAGCCCTCCCTCGGTGAGCTGCGTGCCAAGCGCAAGGCCGAGCGCGAGCAGCGCACCGCCGAGGCCACCGAGGCCAAGACCCGCATCGTCGACGAGGCCGAGAAGATCGGCGCCGGCCAGGACTGGCGCAACGGCGCCGACCGGCTGCGTGCGCTCCTCGACGAGTGGAAGGCGCTCCCCCGGCTCAGCAAGTCCGCCGACGACGAGCTGTGGCACCGCTTCTCGACCGCGCGCACCGCGTACACGAAGAAGCGCAAGGCCCACTTCGGCGAGCAGAGCGAGCGCCGCGAGAAGGCCCAGAAGATCAAGGAGAAGCTGATCGAGGAGGCCGAGGCCCTCTCGAACTCCACCGAGTGGGGCGCGACCTCGAGCGCCTACCGCGACCTCATGCAGCGCTGGAAGGCCGCCGGCTCGGCTCCCCGCAACGTCGAGGACAAGCTCTGGAAGCGCTTCCGCAGCGCCCAGGACGTCTTCTTCTCGGCCCGCGAGGCCGCCAACGCCGCCGAAGAGGCCGAGTTCGCCGAGAACGCGGTCGCCAAGCGCGAGATCCTCGTCGAGGCCGAGGCACTGCTGCCGATCAAGGATCTGGACTCGGCTCGTCGCGCCTGGCACGACATCGCCGACCGCTGGGAGGCCGCCGGCAAGGTCCCGCGCGACCAGATCAAGGAGCTCGAGGGCCGCATCCGCGTCGTCGAGAAGGCGATCCGCGACGCCGGCGACCAGGAGTGGAAGCGCACCGACCCCGAGAAGTCGGCCCGCGCGGACGACATGATCACCAAGCTCGAGGACGCCATCGCCGCGATCGAGGCCGACCTGGCGAAGGCCGAAGCGGCCGGCGACCAGAAGAAGATCAAGGACCTGCGCGAGAACCTCGAGTCGCGTCAGGCCTTCCTCGACATCGCCAAGCGCACCGCGTCCGACTTCAGCTGACGTCGCTCCCCCGCCCCGCTGATCTCGATACGCGGGCTCGTTCCTCGCCCTGCTACTCGATCACCTGTGCCGCTGCTCCGCTGATCGAGTGCGGGCGAGCGCAGCGAGACCGTGTATCGAGATTGGTCCGGCGAGCTACTGGGTGACGCGGTAGGCGTCGAAGACGCCCGGCACGTTGTTGACGGCCTTGAGCACCGATCCCAGGTGCTTGGCGTCGCCCATCTCGAACGTGAAGCGGCTCTTGGCCACGCGGTCGCGGCCGGTGCTGAGCGTCGCCGACAAGATGTTGACGTGCTGGTCCGAGATCACTTTGGTGATGTCGGACAGCAGGTGCGGCCGGTCGAGGGCCTCGACCTGCATCGCGACGAGGAACGTCGTCTTGGTGTTCGCGACCCACCGCACGTCCACGACGCGCTCGGTCTGCGCCGCCAGGCCCTTGAAGTTGGCGCAGTCGGTGCGGTGCACCGAGATGCCGGAGCCGCGCGTGACGAATCCGCGGATGTCGTCGCCCGGGACCGGCGTGCAGCAGCGCGCCAGCTTGACCAGCATGTCGCCCGAGACGCCCACGACCTCGACGCCGGCGTCGCCGCGCATCCTCGAGGACGGGCGGCTGGAGCGCACGGGCATCGCGGTGGCCTCGGCGGCCTCCTCCTCGGCTCCCTCGCGTCCGCCGGCCAGGTCGATGACCCGGTCGACGACGTTCTGGGCACCGACGTTGCTCTCGCCGACCGCCGCGAACAGGGTGGAGACGTCGGCGTAGCCCATCTCCTTGGCCACCGTGTCGAGGTTCGCCTGCCGGAACAGGCGATGCATCGGCAGACCCTCCTTGCGCATCTGCTTGGCGATGAGGTCCTTGCCGTGGTCGATGGCCTCCTCGCGGCGCTCCTTCGTGAACCACTGGCGGATCTTGTTGCGCGCCCGCGGGCTCTTGACGAAGTCGAGCCAGTCACGGCTCGGCCCGGCGGTGGGCGACTTGGACGTGAAGATCTCGACGACGTCGCCGCTCTGCAGCTCGGACTCCAGCGAGACGAGCCGGCCGTTGACGCGGGCTCCGACGCACGTGTGCCCCACCTCGGTGTGCACGGCGTACGCGAAGTCGACCGGAGTGGCCCCGGCCGGAAGCTGGATCAGGTCGCCGCGCGGCGTGTAGGCGTAGACGCCCGCGTTCTGCATCTCGAAGCGCAGGGAGTCCAGGAAGTCGGTGGAGTCCTCGGTCTCGGACTGCCAGTCGACGAGCTCGCGCAGCCACACCATCTCGTTGCCGCTGGGGCCGTCCTTGCCGGCCTTGCCGCCGACGGCGGCCAGCGACTCGGCCTTGTACTTCCAGTGCGCGGCGACACCGAACTCGGCGCGGCGGTGCATCGCGTAGGTGCGGATCTGCAGCTCGACGGGCTTGCCCTGCGGGCCGATCACCGTCGTGTGCAGCGACTGGTACATGTTGAACTTCGGGACGCTGATGTAGTCCTTGAAGCGGCCCGGGATCGGGTTCCAGCGGGCGTGCAGGACGCCCAGCACGGCGTAGCAGTCGGCGACGTCCTCGACGAGGATGCGCACGCCGACGAGGTCGAAGATGTCCGAGAACTCGCGGCCGCGGACCAACATCTTCTGGTAGATCGAGAAGTAGTGCTTGGGCCGGCCGGTGACGCGGGCCTTGATCTTGGCGTGGCCCAGGTCGGAGTTGACGTCGCGGATGACGCGCTCGAGGAACGCCTCACGCGACGGCGCGCGCTCGGCGACGAGTCGCACGATCTCGTCGTAGACCTTGGGGTACAGCGTCGCGAACGCGAGGTCCTCGAGCTCCCACTTGATCATGTTCATGCCCAGCCGGTGCGCCAGCGGGGCGAAGATCTCGATCGTCTCGCGCGCGATGCGCTCCTGCTTGTCCTGACGCAGGTAGCGCAGCGTGCGCATGTTGTGCAGCCGGTCGGCCAGCTTGATGACCAGGACGCGGATGTCGCGCGCCATGGCGACGACCATCTTGCGGATGGTCTCGGACTGGGCCGAGTCGCCGTACTTGACCTTGTCCAGCTTGGTGACGCCGTCGACCAGGTGGACGACCTCGTCGCCGAAGTCCTTGCGCAGCTGCTCGATCGTGTAGGGGGTGTCCTCGACCGTGTCGTGCAGCAGCGCGGCGCACAGCGTGGGCGCCGTCATGCCGAGCTCGGCGAGGATGGTGGCCACGGCGAGCGGGTGCGTGATGTACGGGTCGCCGCTCTTGCGCTTCTGGCCCTCGTGCATCGCCGCGGCGACCTCGTAGGCCTTCTGGATCGACGTGACGTCACCCTTGGGATGGGTGTCGCGGTAGATCTTGATCAGCGGGTCGAGGACCGGGTTTCCTCCGCCGGTGGACTTGCCGCCGATACGGGCGAGCCGGCTGCGCACGCGCGCGGACGTGCGCGCCGAGTCCGGATTCTTGGACTCGGTCGCCTTGATCGGCGCGCCCTCGGTGCGGTCAGCCACGCATGCCTCCTTCAGTCCATTCTACGGAGGCGGCGTCACATGGCGCCGGTGATCACCGTCGCCAGCACGCCCAGCAGGAGCGCGGCGATGGCGATGATGGCGACGATCCGGACGGTGCGCTGACTCATCAGTACTCCAACAGGGCGGTCAGGGGAACGCCGGCGAGCACGTCGCGGCCTCCCAGGGCGGGCAACTCGATCAGGACGAGCGCGCCGGCGACCTCGGCCCCCGCGCGCTCGAACAGCCGGACGGCGGCGGCCAGGGTGCCGCCGGTGGCCAAGACGTCGTCGACGATGAGCACCCGGGCACCCTCGGTGACGGCGTCGGCGTGGATCTCGATGACGGCCTCGGCGTACTCGAGCGCATAGGCCTCGGTGAGCCGCGCGGCCGGCAGCTTGCCGGCCTTGCGGACCGGCACGAGGCCGGTGCCGAGCGCTTCGGCGATCAACGGCGCGAGCAGGAAGCCGCGCGCCTCGACGCCCGCGACGACGTCGATCGGGCCGAGAGCGCGAGCGGCGTCCACGAGGGCCTCCACCGTCGCGGCGAGTCCTGCGGGATCGGCCAGCAGCGGGGTGATGTCGCGGAACGTGACACCGTCCTCGGGCCAGTCCTCGATCGCGCGGATCAGACGCGATGCCACCTGCTGGAAGTCGGTCATTCCGTCGGCTCCGTCGGCTCGTTCGGCTGCGCGACCTCGGCGACCGCGGCGCGCGCGACGGTGACGACGACGCCCGGGGCGATCTCGAGGCCGATGGTGTCGTCGTCCAGGCTGCGGACGGTGCCGTGGATGCCGCTGCTGATCATGACCCGAACGCCGGGCTGGAGGGCGTCCTGCATCTGCCGCAGGGCGGTGAACTGCTTCTGACGCTCACGCATGGGGCGGATGATGAGCAGGAAGAAGACGAGGGCCAGTAGGGCCAAGGGGATGAAGTCAGCGGCAGTCACCGCATGAACTCTAGTCGGCCGCGTCGAACGGCAGTTGCCCGGCGCCCGCCTCAGGCGGTGCCGTGAGGCCGAGGTGGCGCCATGCCGCCGCCGTGGCGACCCGGCCGCGCGGGGTCCGCGCGAGGAAGCCCAGCCGGACCAGGAACGGCTCGGCCAGCTCCTCGACGGTCTCGCGCTCCTCTGCGACCGCGACGGCGAGCGTGGTGATGCCCACCGGTCCCCCGCCGAAGTTGCGGCACAGCGCGTCGAGCACCGCTCGGTCGAGGCGGTCCAGGCCCAGCTCGTCGACCTCGTACAGGTCGAGCGCGGCCCGGGCGACCCGGTGGTCGACCACGCCGTCGGCGCGCACCTCGGCGTAGTCGCGCACGCGCCGCAGCAGCCGGTTGGCGATCCGGGGTGTCCCCCGCGACCGCGATCCGATCTCGGCCGAGGCGTCCTCACTGATCTGCAGGCCGAGAAGGTCGGCCGAGCGGCGCACGATGCGGTCGAGGTCGGCCGCCTCGTAGTAGTCCAGCTGGGCCGTGAACCCGAACCGGTCGCGCAGCGGCCCCGGCAGCAGCCCGGCTCGTGTCGTGGCACCCACGACGGTGAAGGGCGGGATCTGCAGCGGGATCGCGGTGGCGCCAGGCCCCTTGCCGACGATGACGTCGACGCGGAAGTCCTCCATCGCCATGTAGAGCAGCTCCTCGGCGGGCCGGGACATGCGGTGGATCTCGTCGATGAAGAGCACGTCGCCCTCGTTGATCCCCGAGAGGATCGCGGCGAGGTCGCCGGCGTGCTGGATCGCCGGGCCGCTCGTGAGCCGCAAGGGCGCGGAGAGCTGGTTGGCGATGATCATCGCGATCGTGGTCTTGCCCAGGCCGGGCGGACCGGACAGCAGCACGTGATCGGGCGTGCGGTCGCGCGCGACCGCCGCGTCGAGCACCAGGGCCAGCTGCTCGCGCACGCGCTCCTGGCCGATCAGCTCGTCGAGCGTGCGAGGGCGCAGCGCCTGCTCGAACGCGCTGTCCTGCGGCCCGGCCGCCTCGGCGACGATCGACTCGAAGTCCGATCCCTCCATGTCCATGCTCACCGGCCTCGGTCCATCGATCGCAGGGCGTCACGCAGGATCGTGGAGACGTCCGGCTCGTCGCCGACGCCGGCGGCCACCCGGTCGATGGCCGCGTCGGCGTCCTTGGCCGACCAGCCGAGCCCGACGAGCGCCTCGTGGACCTGGTCGCGCCAGCCGGAGACGGCGGGCGCGGACGTGCTGGAGGCGACGGCGACCCGGTCCTTGAGCTCGACGACGATCCGCTCGGCGCCCTTGCGCCCGATGCCGGGCACCTTGGTCAAGGTGGCGTGGTCCGACGACGCGATCGCGGTGCGCAGCCGCTCCGGCGGCAGGACGGCGAGCATGGCCTGGGCGACCTTCGGCCCGACGCCGCTGGCGGTCTGGACGAGCTCGAACATGTCGCGCTCCTGCGCGTCGGCGAAGCCGTAGAGGGTCATCGAGTCCTCGCGCACGACCATCGAGGTCCACAGCGTGGCCTCCTGCCCGATCCTCAGGTCGGCGATCGTCGAGGGCGTGCACATGACGTGGTAGCCGACGCCGCCCAGATCGAGGACGGCCGAGTTGAGCGAGACGGTGGCGACGGTCCCCCGCACGTGCGCGATCATCGTGCCGTCCCCGCCGCCGCGACGGCCGCGGCCAGACGGCTCTGGGCCCCACCGCGCCACAGGTGGCAGATCGCCAGCGCGAGCGCGTCGGCCGCATCGGCCGGCTTGGGCGGAGCGTCGAGACGCAGCAGGCGCGCGACCATGGCGGCCACCTGGGCCTTGTCGGCGCGACCGCTGCCGGTGACGGCGGCCTTGACCTCGGACGGCGTGTGCAGCTGCACGGGGACACCGTGGCGCGCCGCGACGAGCATCGCGACGGCGCTGGCCTGGGCGGTGCCCATGACGGTGCTGACGTTGTGCTGGCTGAAGACCCGCTCGACGGCGACGACGTCGGGCCGCAGCCGGACGACGAGTTCGTCCAGGGCGCGCTCGAGACGCAGCAGTCGCTTGGCGAGGTCGAGATCGGCGGGCGTGCGCACGACACCGACGTCGACGAGGTCGAGCGGACGGCCCACGCTGCCCTCGACGACGCCGATGCCGCACCGGGTCAGGCCGGGGTCGACACCGAGCACACGAAGGGAACGCATGTTCGACACCCTATGCGGTCGTCCCAGTCCCGTTCGGGTGCCACGCCGGTCCCGAGATTTGCTCCCAAACTGACTTTTCAGACCCTCTGAGAGGTGGAAATGGGAGCAAATCTCGGGGCGGACGGGGAGTTCAGCCGGTGAGCTGGGCGTCGGGTGTGCGCGAGATCTCCTCGGCGAGCTCGTCGGCGACGCGGCGCGCGGCGGCCCGCCCGGCGACGAGGGTGCGATACCGGGGCTCGGGCGAACCGTCGCGCAGCAGCTCGACCGGGTACCGCGCAAACAGGACCCAACCGGCGAACACCAGGGCCGGCACGAGCAGCAGGACCCACGCCCGGTCGCTCTTGACCAGGACCGGGCTGAGCATGCCGAGCAGCAACAGGCCGACGACGACCAGCAGCGGTCCGAACCCGCTCCCGTCGTCGGTGCCGCCACCGACGACGAGGTCGCCGTCGCGCCCCCGCAGGCCCGGACGCGCCACGCGCACGGTCCACCCGACGCCGTCGGGGGTGCGCACGTGACGATCCATGGCCACATCATGGCCGAGCCGGGATCAGAGGTCGGCCATGACCTCGTCCGGCGCGTCGAAGTTGGCGTAGACGTTCTGCACGTCGTCGCTGTCCTCGAGCGCGTCGATCAGCCGGACCACCTTGCCGGCCCCCTCGGCGTCGACCTCGACGGTGACGCTGGGCACGAACGAGGCATCCGCGGAGTCGTAGTCCAGTCCGGCGTCCTGCAGCGCGGTGCGGACGGCGACGAGGTCACCGGGCTCACACAGCACCTCGAAGCTGCCGTCGTGGTCGTTGACCTCCTCGGCCCCCGCATCGAGCACGGCCATCAGGACGTCGTCCTCGTTGGTCGGCCCGCCCTCCTGCTCGGCCGGGACGATGATGATGCCCTTGCGGTTGAACATGTACGAGACCGATCCGGGATCGGCCATCGTGCCGCCGTTGCGGGTCATCGCGGTGCGGACCTCCATGGCGGCCCGGTTCTTGTTGTCGGTGAGGCACTCGATCAAGAACGCGACGCCGTTCGGGCCGTAGCCCTCGTACATGATCGTCGTGTAGTCGACTCCCCCGCCGTCGGCGCCACCGCCACGCTTGACCGCGCGGTCGATGTTGTCGTTGGGGACCGACTGCTTCTTCGCCTTCTGGATGGCGTCGTACAGCGTCGGATTGCCGTCGGGGTCAGGTCCACCAGTACGCGCCGCCACCTCGATGTTCTTGATGAGCTTGGCGAAGAGCTTGCCGCGCTTGGCGTCGATCGCGGCCTTCTTGTGCTTGGTGGTCGCCCACTTGGAGTGGCCGGACATGGCGTTCTCCTTCTTCCTGGTGGCGCCCCGTCACGACCGGTGAGTCACGACTGGGCGATGAACTCGACGAAGCTGCGGTGGACGCGATCGTCGCCCGCCATCTCCGGGTGGAACGACGTTGCCATGATGTTGCGCTGTCGAACGGCCACGATCTTACCGTCGGCCTCGCCCCCGCGAACGCGCGCGAGGACCTCGACGCCCGATCCGGCCGACTCGACCCACGGCGCGCGGATGAACACCGCGTGCACGGGCTCGTCCATGCCACTGAACTCCAGCTCGGTCTCGAAGGAGTCGACCTGGCGTCCGAAGGCGTTGCGGCGGACCACGATGTCGAGGCCGCCGAAGGTCTCCTGCCCGTCCGTGCCGTCCTCGATCTTCTCGGCGAGCATGATCATCCCGGCGCAGGTGCCGAAGGTGGGCATGCCGCCGCGGATGCGCTCAGCCAGCGGATCGAAGAGGTCGAAGATGCGCGCCAGCTTGCCCATGGTGGTCGACTCGCCCCCGGGCAGCACGAGGGCGTGACAGCGGGCCAGCTCCTCGGGCCGACGCACGGGCAGCGCGTCGACGCCCGCACGGTCCAACGCGGCGAGGTGCTCGCGCACGTCACCCTGCAGGGCGAAGACACCGACGGTGGGAGCAGCGTTCACGCGGCGAGTGTAGTCACCGCGTCGACCCGGCCGTCAGTCGACCGTGAAGCGGATCGTGCGCTCGGTTGTCGCCCGGGTGGGCGAGGCGTTGTCGGTGATCCGCAGGTAGAGGGTGTAGTCACCGGACTGGTTGAACGTCGTCCGGGGGCCACCCGAGCCGAGCGGCACGCGCCACGTGACCGTCGAGCCGGAGGTGTTCGGCACGTCCGGACTCGTCGTCGGCGTGCGCCACGTGCCGCAGCCCGCGAGGTAGAAGCCCGGCGGCAGAGCGGTGCCGATCTTCGGGTCCCAGCACTGGGTGCCGAGCCAGTTCGCACGCTGCAGGCGGTACTCCACGCTGGAGATGCCGTTGGGGTCGACAGCCGTGCCGCACGGCGCGGGGAGGCTGAGGCACGCTAGACCGACCGCGACGTCGACGGCCTTCGTCGACGGATAGGTGATGCCCTCCAGCGGCGCCGCGATCGTCAACGTCGGCGGCAGGTTGATGTCGCCGCAGCGCACTGTCGTCGCGTCGACGGTCACCTCGGTCTGGCGGTCCGAGGTCGACAGCCAGGCACTGGTGGCCGAGCCCTTGAGCTTGGACCGTCCCGAGATCATGTACGTTCCGGCGGCGAGCGATTCGCCGTTCGCCAGCGTCGCACGCGTGATCTTGGTGGTGACCACCGAGCCGACCGTGGGGTTGCTCGGCGCGACCGTCAGGAACGCACGGGTGGAGATCGCACCTCCCTTCGGTCCGCGGTACCAGACCATGTCGTACCGCGCCGACGTGAGCTTGTAGCGCAGGGTGACCGATCCGTCGGCGTTGTTCGTGCACGGGGACGTGTCCCAGTCGAAGATGCGCACCTGGTGTGCCTGGATCGTGCCCGCCTCGAAGGTCGAGTTGTCGACGAAGTACGCCTCCGTTGTCGGAGGCGGGCTGAGCGTGCCGGCACCCAGGCCCACCGCCGCCACGACGACGGCGATCCCGGCCCCGACCCCCGGGCGCTGCTGTCCCGTTCCGGGGCGGCGGAAGAAGCTTCCGATGAGCAGCGCGACCAGGATGCCCGCGACGAACATCGCCCACGGGCTCGCCAACCAGTTCGCGAGGTAGCCCAGGTAGGGCACGTCGAAGAACACCCGGTCGACCTCGGTGACGACGTACGGCTCCTCGTCCGGGCTCTGGTTGGCGTCGCCCTGCAGGACGAGGCTGACCTGATCGTCCGCTCCTCGATCGACCTTCACGACGCGGTGCGTCACGCGGACGCCGTCGGAGCCGATGACCGAGACGATGTCACCGGTCGCGAGGTCCTTCGCCTCGACGCTCCTGGCCAGTGCGAGCGCGCCGGCGTCGATGGCCGGCGACATCGAACTGGAGCGGAAGATCAACGGCTGGACGCCGGCGACCACCGTCGCGAGACCGAGCACCAGGGAGATCACACCGAGGACCGCCGCCACCCAGAGCACGGCATTGCCGACACGAGCCGCGGCTCTTTGCAGACGAGGCTCCATCACGTCGTCCCGACCTGCTTGCCGGTGAGGACGACCTTGATCGTCGTGGACTTGCCCTGGATGCTGTTGGGCGCCTCGGCGGCCAGGCCGGCCAGTATGCAGACCTGGATGGACGCGCCGGGGACCAGGCTGACGGCTCGGTTGTTGGGCGTCACGTGCGCCGGCGTCGTGGACAACGCGTGGCCGGCCCACCACGCCTCGGTGCCGTTGTCGCAGTGGCCCTTGCGGTTCACGGCCTCGCGGGTGCCGTCGTTCCGGGCCGCGGCGCCGAGCCAGGTGGACGCCTTGAGGTGCGTGCCCAGGTCGTTCGAGGCGGAAGTGCCCACTCCGGTGAACGTCAGCGGGGTCGTGCCGACGTTGCGCAGGTGCAACTCCATCGCGACGGACTCCCCGGGCGAGACGTTGTCGAGCTGGAGCACCGAGTAGTTCCACGGCTGATCCAGACCGATCGCCTGCCACTGGATCTCGTCGGTGACCGGGTGCCGGCCGCCCAGCTGCAGATCGAGGCTGCCGGCCTCGATCTTGCCGGTCGTGAAGGTGGCGGTGTCGGCCCAGTACGCCGTGGTGCCGACGGCGGCGAAGCCCAGGACCAGCCCGAGCGACAGCAGCATCCGCACCTGCACCGAGGCGATCCGGCGCCACGCGGTGCGCAGGCGGGCACGGCCCTTCGTCATGGATTCATGCATGTTCGTCATCTCCCTCGCGCCGTCCGGCGGCCATGAAGGCCGCGCCGACGGCAGTGGCCGCAGCGGCCAGCCAGATCAGTATGGCGGGTGTCGAGGCACCCGTTCGGGACAACCAGCCGTCGGACCGACCGGATTCGCCGCCGTCACCGGCCTCGGCACTGGCGCCCGCGACGCCTTCGTCGGCATCGGTCAGGCGCAGGCCGAGCGTCAGGTTCAGCCGACTCGCCTGCGAGACGTTCGTGGACGCGGGTTCGAGCTTGGCCCGGACGTCGACGCGGACGGCGGAGCCGGGCCGCAGACTCTCCTGCGTCATCTCGCCGGACGGCCGACCGTTGCGCAGCGTGAACCACTTCCCCTGGACTCGCGCACGCATCGTCACGTCACCACCGGCCCACAGGTCGTCACCATCGTCGGAGCGCACCGTGGCGACGAGCCGGGCGTGGGTAAGAGCCTGGTTACGGACGTAGAACGAGACCGTCCGCGTGTCTCCGGGCACCCAGCGGGTGCCGGGGTCGAAGAGCGGCTCCGTGAGTGTCGCGGACCAACGCCGCCCATCGCGACTCACACCGATCTCGTCTGCAGCCGCCGCCGGGGCGACGGCGGACAGGATCAGCGCGGCCGAGACCGCGGCCGGCGCGAAGCGCCTCATCGGTCCGACTCCGTGCGACGCCGGGAGACCCGGCCGCGCAGCGCGCCACCGAACATCCATGCGGCGTACAGACCCAGGCCGCCGGCCACCACGTAGACCGCGGTGTTCCGCCGCTCCTGGCCGATCGCGTTGCCCATCCATCCGAGTCCGGGAACCGAGTACCAGACCACTCCCCTGATCTGGACCGGTTGGACCGGCGCGAGGTCGTCGGCGCTGTTGGCATCGCCCCTCGTGGTGAAGGACGGCTGCCCGTCCGAGCCGAGGGCGACCGCGACCACGCGGTGCGTCACGACGGTCGGCTCACCGGACGTCAACTGGTAGGTGATCACCGAGCCGATGCCGATCTCCTCGGCGGGCGTCGGCTTGACGACGACGAGCGTGCCCGGCGGGTACTTCGGCTGCATGGAGCCGGTCAGGATCGTGTAGGGCGTCGCGCCCCCGATCCTGGGGATGAGCACACCGACCGTGACGGCCGAGGCGGCCACGAGGATGACGACCCAGGCGAGCGCCTGGCCTGCCCACCACAGCGCCGTGGGGCGCCTGCGGTCGGTCGTGGTTGTCGTCATGCTCGTGGTCCTCAGTCGATGGTCGGTGGTTCAACTCAGCCGGAGATCACGCCACGGCGGGCGTGGCATCCTTCTGCGTCAACGTGACCTTGCCTGCGGTCAGGTTGACGGTCATGGCCTGCGACGCGTTGTCGACGACCGTGCCGAACGGGAGGTCGACCAGGACCGTGGCGGTGAGAACCTTGCCGTTGTCCGCGACCGTGAGCTCGTCGCCCTCGGCCAGCGCGGTCGTACCCAACGTGTAGGTGTCGGTCACCGTGATCTTGTCGGCGATGCTCGGGGTTTCAGCGAGTCCGTCGAAGTCGACCAGAGCCTTGATGTTCTGTCCGGTGGCCTTGACGGTCCAGCTGCCCGTGTACTTGAGCTCGTCGCCAGGAACGATGAGCACGGCGGCCGGGTTCGCCACCGTGGTGCCGTTCAGGGTCCACTGGCTCGTGGTGGGCGCCGTGAGCTTCAGCTCACCGGCGGTGATCGTGCCGCCCGTGATGTCACCTTCGGCGTTCCAGTACGCGAGCGAGCCCGCACCACCGAGCAGCAGGACGGCGGCGGCTCCGGCGGCGACAGCACCCTTGGTGGACTTGTTCATTTTCTTCTCCCTCATGAATGGCTGATCGACCATCGATCAACATCGTTAACTTCAGTAACAATGTAGCGACGAAATGACGGCATGATGGTGCCAAATGTGAAGAAATGCAGAAGATGGGACGGACGTCACGAACGATCCGGGCCAGAGGTCATGGTCACTTGTGACTAAAGGCCCCACACAAACGAATACCCCCGGTCGGAACCGGGGGTATTGCGTCGAAGCGGGTGGTACAGGTCACCAACCGCGGGTCTCGAGGCGGTGCGGCTCGGGGATCTCGTCGACGTTGATGCCGACCATCGCCTCGCCCAGGCCGCGCGAGACCTTCGCGATCACGTCGGGGTCGTCGAAGAAGGTCGTGGCCTTGACGATGGCCGCGGCGCGCTCGGCCGGGTTGCCGGACTTGAAGATGCCCGAGCCGACGAAGACGCCCTCGGCGCCCAGCTGCATCATCATCGCGGCGTCGGCCGGAGTGGCGATGCCACCGGCGGTGAACAGCACGACGGGCAGCTTGCCGGCCGCGGCGACCTCGGCCACCAGCTCGTACGGCGCCTGGAGCTCCTTGGCCGCGACGAACAGCTCGTCCTTCGACATGCCCTGCAAGCGGCGCAGCTCCGCGCGGATCTTGCGCATGTGGCCCGTGGCGTTGGAGACGTCACCGGTGCCGGCCTCGCCCTTGGAGCGGATCATGGCCGCGCCCTCGGTGATGCGGCGCAGCGCCTCGCCCAGGTTGGTCGCGCCACAGACGAACGGGACGGTGAAGGCCCACTTGTCGATGTGGTTCTCGTAGTCGGCCGGGGTCAGCACCTCGGACTCGTCGATGTAGTCCACGCCCAGGCTCTGCAGCACCTGCGCCTCGACGAAGTGGCCGATGCGGGCCTTGGCCATGACCGGGATCGAGACGGCCTCGATGATGCCGTCGATCAGGTCCGGGTCGCTCATCCGGGCGACCCCGCCCTGGGAGCGGATGTCGGCGGGGACGCGCTCGAGCGCCATGACGGCGACGGCGCCGGCATCCTCGGCGATCTTGGCCTGCTCGGCGTTGACGACGTCCATGATGACGCCGCCCTTCAGCATCTCGGCCATGCCGCGCTTGACCCGCGCGCTGCCGGTGTTGGTCGACGGGTCGGTGGGGAGGTTCTCGGTGCTCACCACGTCAGTCTACGAGGAGAACCGGCGCGCGCCCTGCCGGTCCGCCACCACTGAGACGCGCGAGGTCGCGAGATCAGGCCGCGTCGGCCTGGCGCTTGACCATCGCCATGCGCTGGCCGACCGTCACCAGGCTCGCTGCGGCCAGCACCCACAGGGCGATGTGCTGCAGGATCGGCAGGTCGAACAACCCGGACAGGCCCGTCATCACCAAGATCGCGACGAGCCGGTCGGAACGCTCGGCGATGCCACCCTTGGCCTCCATGCCGAGCGACTCCGCGCGAGCACGGGCGTAGGACGTGAGGCTGCCCAGCACCAGGCAGGCCAGCGCGAGGCACAGGTAGACCTCCGAGTCGCCGTCCCAGGCGTACCAGAGCGCGATGCCGCCGAACACGGCCGCGTCGCCCATCCGGTCGAGGGTGGAGTCGAGGAACGCGCCGTACTTCGAGCTGCGGCCGAGCTTGCGCGCCATCGTGCCGTCGATGATGTCGCTGAACACGAACGCCGTGATGAACAGCGTCCCCCAGAAGAAGTTGCCCTGCGGGAAGAAGTACAGCGCGCCGAACGAGACGCCGATGGTGCCGACCCACGTGACCATGTTCGGCGTCACGCCGATCTTGATGAGCCCGTCCGCGACGGGCGAGAAGACCTTGTTCCAAAAGGCCCGGAAGCGCTCCAGCATCAGGCCACCTCCCCCCACACCGACCGCAGCAGATCCGCGGACTGGGCGACCGTCTGCGGGAGCGTCTTGGTGTGTCCCACGATGGTCATGAAGTTGGCGTCGCCGCCCCAGCGCGGCACGACGTGCTGGTGCAGGTGCTGCGAGATCGAGCCGCCCGCCGCAGAGCCGAGGTTGAGGCCCACGTTGAAGCCGTGCGGGGTGCTGATCGCCCGGGTCGCGCGGATCGCGTGCTGGGTCAGCGCCGTCAGCTCGCTGGACTCCTCCAGGGACAGGGCCGTCAGATCCGCCACGTGCCGGTTCGGCAGCACCATGAGGTGCCCCGGGTTGTACGGGAACAGGTTCATCGTCACGAAGCAGTGCTCGCCGCGGACGACGAGCAGATCGGTCTGCCGCTCACCGGCGACGATCGCGCAGAACGGGCACCCCGGATCGTTCGCGCTCTCGCGGACGTACTCCATCCGATAGGGCGCCCAGAGTCGCTCGAGTCCGTCGGGGTCGGCCATCAGACCTGCACCCGATCGCGCACCGCCGCGACGATCTTGTCGATCGCGTCGTCGAGCGAGACACCGTTCTCCTGCTCGCCGTTGCGATAGCGGAACGACACCGCGTTGGCCTCGACGTCCTTGTCGCCCACCAGCACCATGAACGGCACCTTCTGGGTCTGGGCGTTGCGGATCTTCTTCTGCATGCGCTCGTCCGAGTCGTCGACCTCGAAGCGGATGCCCTCGGCCTTCAACCGGACCGCGAGCCGCTCGAGGTACTCGACGTGACGCTCGGCGACCGGGATGCCGACGGCCTGCACGGGCGCGAGCCACGGGGGGAAGGCGCCGGCGTAGTGCTCGACCAGGACGCCCATGAAGCGCTCGATCGAGCCGAACTTCGCCGAGTGGATCATCACCGGCTGCTGGCGCGTGCCGTCGGCGGACACGTACTCCAGGTTGAACCGATCGGCCGACGGCTGGTTGAAGTCGTACTGGACCGTGCCCATCTGCCAGGTGCGGCCGATGGCGTCGCGGGCCTGCACCGAGATCTTGGGGCCGTAGTAGGCCGCTCCCCCGGGGTCGGGCACGAGCTCGAGGCCGGTCGCGGTGGCGACCTCCTCGAGGACCTTGGTGGCGGTCGCCCAGTCCTCGTCGGAGCCGATGAACTTGTCCTTCGACGCGTCGCGCGTGGAGAGCTCGAGGTAGTAGTCGTCCATGCCGAAGTCGTCGAGCAGGCTCAGCATGAAGTTGAGCAGGTGGGCGACCTCGGCCGGCGCCTGCTCGGGCGTGACGTAGGAGTGCGAGTCGTCCTGGGCGAAGCCGCGCACGCGGGTCAGGCCGTGGATGACGCCGGACTTCTCGTTGCGGTAGACGTGGCCGAACTCGAACAGCCGCAACGGCAGCTCACGGTAGGAGCGCTGGCGTGAGCGGTAGATGAGGTTGTGCATCGGGCAGTTCATCGCCTTGAGGCGGTAGTCGCCGCCGTCGACCTCGATGGGCGGGAACATCCCCTCGCCGTAGTACGGCAGGTGGCCCGACGTGTGGAACAGGCCCTCCTTGGCGATGTGCGGCGTGCCGACGTACTCGAAGCCCTCCTCGATGTGCCGGCGTCGGACGTAGTCCTCCATCTCGCGCTTGATGACACCGCCGCGCGGGTGGAACACCGGCAGGCCGGAGCCGATCTCGTCGGGGAAGCTGTACAGGTCCAGCTCGGCGCCCAGGCGGCGGTGGTCGCGGCGCTGAGCCTCCTCGATGCGGTGCAGGTGCGCCTCGAGGTCCTCCTTCGTGGGCCACGCGGTGCCGTAGATGCGCTGCAGCTGCTTGTTCTTCTCGTCGCCGCGCCAGTAGGCCGCGGCCGACCGCATGAGCTTGAAGGCCGGGATGCGCTTGGTGGTGGGCAGGTGCGGGCCGCGGCACAGGTCCTTCCACGCCAACGAGCCGTCGCGCTTGAGGTTGTCGTAGATGCTGAGCCCGCCCTCGCCGACCTCGACGCTCGCGCCCTCGGCTGCGTCACCGGCGGTCGACTTCAGGCCGATCAGCTCGAGCTTGTACGGCTCGTCCGCCAGCTCCTCCCGTGCGTCGTCGTCACTGATCTCGCGGCGGCTGAACTTCTGGCCCTCCTTGACGATCTTCTTCATCCGGGACTCGATCTTCTCGATGTCCTCGGGAGTGAACGGCACCTCGACGTCGAAGTCGTAGTAGAAGCCGTCGGCGATCGGCGGGCCGATGCCCAGCTTCGCGTCGGGGAACAGGTCCTGGACCGCCTGGGCCATGACGTGCGCCGTCGAGTGACGCAGGATGTCGAGGCCGTCGGGCGACTCCATCGCGACGGGCTCGACGGCGTCACCGTCGGCCAGCTCGCGGGACAGGTCGACGAGAGCGCCGTTGACGCGGGCCGCGATCACCTGGGGATCGTCGGCGAACAGCTGCCACGCCCGCGTCCCGGGTTCGACCTGCTGCTCGGCTGCATCGACGGTGATGGACAGACTCATACGAACCCCTTGGTGACTGGCGGCCCCTACGGCTGGGCAGCGCTCTTGGCCTCACACTACCGAGGCCGTGGGGCGGGCCGGCGGCTCGGTCGTGGCGCACCACGCCGATTCCGGCGTTCCAGTCCCACGAACCCGATCGCGTACGTAGCATCATGAGACTCCTCCGTGTCCTGGAAGGCACCCCATGCGCCGCATGCTCCTCGGTCTGCTGACCGCCCTCGCCGTCGCCCTCGGGTCGACGCTCGTCGCCGCTCCGGCCCAGGCGGCCTCGAAGCCGCTGACGATCAAGAGGATCGCCACGCAGTCGATCGACTGGGTGGGCACCGCCGCCGTGAAGCCGGCGGTCAAGAAGGCGAAGAAGGTCACGATCCTCAAGCGGACGATGACGGTCCGCCAGGGCAAGCGCGTGGTGACGAAGAACCGCTCGTCGGCGAAGCTGAAGCCGGGTACGTACCGCGTGACGACGAAGGTCACGTACCGGTTCAAGGGCAAGAAGCGCGCGGCGGTCGCCCGTCAGACGCTGAAGGTCGAGCAGGGCCGGTGCGCCACCTTGGCCGACTACCGCTCCATCAAGGTCAGTCCCGCGCCCCGCGCCGGCGATGCCTTCGCGACGGTGGCGAAGAAGCTGCGCCACTCCGGCGACCTCCTCAGCGACATCGTCGGCCCCACGTCGCTGGCGCAGTGGCGCGAGTTCGCGGTTGAGGAGGGCGACGCGGAGACCATCGCGGCATTCGACGTGCTGATCGCCGAGTACGGCGGCGAGGCGCTCATGGATCTCGGCGTGTACCGCGTGTGCCAGCGGCCCAGGAAGTCCGTCGACATCGTCTACATCGACGGTCACGTCGTCGACAAGGCCGTCGGGTCGCTCTGAGACCGGCCACGGGGGCGCCCGGCAGCCATGATGGGGGCATGACCCCGCTCGAACGGCTCGACCGCTGGACGGCGCACGGCGGGACGTGCCGGCTGGTCGAACAGTCCTCCGGCCGCGCCGAGGTCGTGCTGTGCCGCTGCGACGGCGGCGAGGAGGTCGAGCGGTTCACGACTTGCGACCCCACCGTCATGGCGTGGGTGCGCGACCACTCGGCCTGAGTCAGAACGCGGGGCGGACCGATCCGACGGGCTCGCCGGCACCCAGCACGGCGCGCTCGCGCAGGGCAGCGACCGCGGCCTGGTCGACGTCGTCGCCGGTGAAGGCGCCGAGCGCGTCCAGGGCCGCGACCAGCACCGGGGCCAGCGGCCGCTCCGCGCCGTCGAGCACCTTGAACGCGGCGGCCCGTCCGTCGGGGAGGCCGGCCGCGAAGACACCGTCCGCGCCGTCCTTGGCGACCAGGCCGGGCACCGCCCGCATGAGCGTCGTCGTGGGCCGCTGACCGCCGGCCACCATCTGCGGGAAGGCGGCCATCGCCCGCGCGACGCGCGCCTCCGGGGACTCGGGGTCGCGGGTCGGCGCGGACGCGATCCGGGCGAAGGCACGAGCCAGTCCGGTGACCGTGGTCGCGAACAGCGGCGCACCGCAGCCGTCGACGGTCTCCGTGGCGATCGGGACGCCCGTGAACTCCTCGATCGTCTCGCGGATCGCCACCTGCAGCGGGTGGTCCGGCGCCAGGTAGGTGGCCGTGTCCCATCCCGCCGTGACGCACGTCAGCAGCATGGCGGCGTGCTTGCCCGAGCAGTTCTGGCTGATCTGCTCGGCGCCCTGCCCGGCGGCCAGCCAGTCGCGCATGGCGGTGCTCCCCCACGGCAGGTCGGGAGTGTTCCGCAGCGCCGACTCGGTCTGGCCGGCGCGCGCGAGGATCTCCAGGGCCCCGGCGATGTGGTCCGGCTCGCCGTTGTGACTGGCCGATGCCAGGGCGAGCAGTCGATCCGGCAGGTCCAGGCCGTGGCGCAGCATGGCGACGGCCTGGAGCGGCTTGACACTCGAGCGGGGCCACATCGTCACCTCGGGGTCCCCGACCGCGAGCACGGACGCGCCCTCAGCATCGATCGCGGAGAGGTGGCCCAGGTGGACCGACTCGACCAGGTCACCCCTCACCACGTGCGCCAGCGGGGCCGAGGCCCCGGTCGAGACATCGGTCGGGGAAGCGTCGCGCACCGTCACACTGGGAGGATAGTCGCGACCTGACGGTTCGGCTTTGCGAGACTGACCCCGTGAGAGTCTCGACGAAGTCCGACTATGCGCTGCGTGCCCTGATCGAGCTGGCGGCCGAGCCGGGGGATCGAGCCATCACCGCCGACGAGCTGGGCAAGCGTCAGGACATCCCCCACGGCTTCCTCCAGTCGATCCTCGGCGACCTGCGCAAGGCGGGCATCCTGCTGTCCCAGCGCGGTCAGTCCGGCGGCTGGCGGATGGCGAGGCCGGCGTACGCCGTGACCATCGCCGACGTGATCCGTGCCGTCGACGGTCCGCTCGTGTCGGTCTACGGGGTCCGGCCCGAGTCGGTCGCCTACAACGGCCGCGCCGAGGTCCTCAAGCCCGTGTGGATCGCCGCCCGCGACGCGCTGCGCGAGGTCCTGGAGACGGTCACCATCGCACAGCTGGCCGCGGGCGAGCTGCCGTCGTCGGTGCTCAAGCGCACCGAGGACGACGAGGCCTGGCGCCCGCACTGAGTCGAGGACTCAGCGCGCCCGGACTCAGCCCGCCAGAAACGTGGTGAGCGCCTCGATGAACTCCGGATCGGAGACGGCGCCGAGGTGGTCCCCGTCGACGACGCGCAGGCGCCCGTCCGGAAGCGCGTCCGCGAGGACCTCGGGCTTCGCGGCCAGGACGTCGTCGCGCCCGGCCAGCACCAGGGTCGGCACGGTGACGCTGGCCAGATCGGTGGGGCCGGCGTGCAGCGCCTGCGCCTGCGCGGCGAGCGACGGCCGGTGCGATCCCATGACGTCGGCCAGCTGACGGAACAACCTGGCACCGGCGGGGTACTCCGAGAGATCGCCCTCCGCGAGCAGCGCTCCGACGAGGAGATCACCGTCCACCATCCGCGTGTCGACACCGCCGAGCTCGACGACCGCCGAACCCACTCCCCCGACGACCAGGCGTGTGACCCGCGGGTCGGCGGCGGCCACGAGCAGCGAGACGACGGCGCCCATCGAGTACCCGACCAGCTGGTACTCGCGCACGTCCAGCTCGTCCATGACGGCGGACAGGTCGCGCGCCATGGTCGGCTCGCCGAACAGCGCACGGTCGGCCGACTGGCCCGACCGGCCGTGGCCGCGGGCGTCGACCCCGATCACGCGGTGGCCGCCAGCCACCAGCGCGTCGACCACGCCGGGGCCGACCCAGTTGGTCTCGGTCGAGGCGACGTAGCCGTGCTGCAGCACGACCGGAGGGGTCTCGACGTCGCGGTTCCACTCGTGGAACGCGATCGTCATCCCGTCGGGACGCGTCAGCTCGCGGGTGATCGGCACGCCGAGCGAGACGAGGAGGTCCTCCACCCTGCGACGGATCTCGTCACGCACCGGACGGACGGCCTCGATCGGCTGCCCGGCCGGATCGTCGAGCACCCAGTCCTCGTACCGCTTGCCGGGGAAGTACGGGCACGCGTCGCCGCAGCCCATCGTGATGACGACGTCGGACTCGCGGACGGTGTCGTCGGTCAGCTTCCGGGGCTGCCGACCCGCGATGTCGATGCCCTCCTCGGCCATCGCCGCCACAGCCACCGGGTTGATGCTGTCGCCGGGCATGGATCCCGCCGAGAGCACCTCGACGCGGTCGCCTGCGAGGTGGCGCAGGTAGCCCGCAGCCATCTGGGAGCGGCCGGCGTTGTGCACGCAGACGAACAGGACGGTGGGGATCGTGCTCATGGGGTCTCCTCGGTCGGGGCGAAGTAGCGGCGTGCCCACAAGGACACGTAGACCAGGGCGACCAGCACGGGCACCTCGATCAGCGGCCCGATCACCCCGGCGAGAGCCTGACCGGACGTGACACCGAACGTCGCGATGGACACGGCGATCGCGAGCTCGAAGTTGTTGCCCGCCGCGGTGAACGCGAGGGTCGCGGTCCGGGCGTAGCCCAGGCGCAGCCGGCGGCCGAGCCACAGGCCCAGCCCGAAGGTGATCGTGAAGTACGCCAGCAGCGGCAGGGACACGCGGACGACGTCCCAGGGCCGGCTGACGATCGCGTCGCCCTGGAGCGCGAACATCACGACGATCGTGAACAGCAGGCCGTAGAGCGCCCACGGCCCGAGCCTGGGCAGGAACGTCCCCTCGTACCAGTCACGGCCCTTGGCCCGCTCCCCCAGCGTCCGGGTCAGGAAGCCCGCCACGAGCGGGATCCCGAGGAACACCAGCACGCTGGCGGTGATCGTCCAGACGGAGAACTCGGCGCTGGTCGTCTCCAGGCCCAGCCAGCCGGGCAGGACCTGCAGGTAGAACCACCCCAGGCCCGCGAACGCGACCACCTGGAAGACGGAGTTGATCGCCACCAGGACCGCGGCGGCCTCGCGGTCGCCGCAGGCCAGGTCGTTCCAGATCAGGACCATGGCGATGCACCGCGCGAGGCCGACGATGATCAGGCCGGTGCGCAGCTCGGGCAGATCGGGCAGGAACAGCCACGCCAGCGCGAACATCAGCGCCGGACCGACGACCCAGTTCAGGACGAGGGACGCGCCCATCAGCCTGCGGTCGCCCGTCACCCGGCGCGTCTCGTCGTAGCGGACCTTGGCCAGCACGGGGTACATCATCACGAGCAGTCCGACGGCGATCGGCAACGACACCGAGCCGATCTTCACCGCGTCGAGCGCCTCGGCCAGTCCGTCGACGGTGCGGCCGAGCACGAGTCCGGCGGCCATCGCGAGCAGGATCCAGACGGGCAGGAAGCGGTCGAGCCGCGAGAGCCGGCGCAGGACGTCCGGCTGCGCGGTGGGGGCGGCGGGTCGGGGGCTCACGGGCCCTCCCATTCATCGACGTTCATCGATGAACACCGTAGCCGATCCGGGCGGCAGCGCCCAGCCTCCGCGCCGAGTCGTCAGCGCGCCAGGGCCGCGGCGACGAACGATCGGATCAGCTCTGCCGACTTCTCGCCCGGTGCGACCTCGACCCCGCTCGAGACGTCGACGCCCCACGGGCGGACGGTGACGGCGGCCTCCGCGACGTTCGCCGCGGACAGCCCGCCGGCGAGGAGCCACTCGCCGTCCGGAGCCCGATCGGCGAGGTCGGACAGGTCCCACGTCTGGCCCGACCCGGGCTTCGGCGCGTCCAGCAGCAGGCGCTCCTCGCCCCACGCCCCCACCTCGAGCGGCGGATCGAGGTCCAGCGACGTGGCCCTCCAGACCCGCGGCACGATCGCCGCCGCCTCGCGGAAGCCGGCCTCGTCGTAGGCCGGACCGTGCAGCTGCAGGACGTCGAACCCGAGGTCGCGAGCCGTTCGCGCCGCCTGCCCCGCGGGCATGTCGTTGACGACCAGGACGGTGTCCGCACTCCCCCGGGCCGCCGCGACGACCTCGCGCGCCTCGTCCGCGGTCGCGCGCCGCGAGCTGGTCCGGTTCATCACCACGCCGACGGCACCGGCCCCGGCCTCGACGGCGACCCGGGCGTGCTCGGCCGTGCGCAGGCCGCAGATCTTCACGTACACGCCAGTCATCCTCTCAGCGCCGTGAAACGCCGAGCGACCTTGGCGCCAAATCAGCGCGAACCGACGTCAAGATCGCGTCAAGACGGGCGCCTGGACCGTCGAACGGGTCTTCGCTGGGCTCATGAGTCCTGAGAGCGGTCTGTTGATCGCCGTCGTCGTCGCCGTGGCGGCCTACCTGCTGGTGGCCCTGATCTTCCCGGAGCGTTTCTAGTGTCCGACACCGTGGGCGGTCTGCTGTCGATCGCATTCCTGCTGGCCCTGCTCGCCGTCGCCTACGTGCCCGTGGGCGACTACATGGCGCGCGTGTTCACCGGCACCCGCCACTCGCGCGTCGAGCGGCGGCTCTACCGGATCGTCGGGGTCGATCCCGAGACCGAGCAGAGCCCGGTGTCGTACGCCGTGAGCGTGGTCGCGTTCTCGCTGGTGAGCATCGTCGTCCTGATGGCGATCCTGATGGGGCAGTCCGCCCTGCCGATGAGCCGGGACCTGCCCGGGATGCCGTTGTGGATGTCGTTCAACACGGCGGTCTCCTTCGTCACCAACACGAACTGGCAGTCCTACGCGGGCGAGTCCACCCTGGGCTTCACCGCCCAGATGGCCGGTCTGGCCGTCCAGAACTTCCTGTCGGCGGCCGTCGGGATCGCGGTCGCGATCGCGTTGATCCGCGGCTTCGCCCGCGTCCGTGACGGATCCGTCGGCAACTTCTGGGTCGACCTGACCCGCGGGACGCTGCGCATCTTGTTGCCGCTCGCGTTCGTCGGTGCGGTCGTCCTCGTCGCCGGCGGCGTGGTCCAGAGCTTCAGCGACTCCACCATGACCACGCTGGCCGGCCACTCCCAGGTGCTGACCGGTGGGCCCGTCGCGAGCCAGGAGGCCATCAAGGAGCTCGGCAACAACGGAGGCGGGTTCTTCAACGCGAACTCGGCCCATCCGTTCGAGAACCCGACCGCCTTCACCAACGTCTTCGAGATCTTCCTGATGCTGCTGTTGCCGGTCAGCCTGACCCGCACGCTCGGCACGATGCTCGGCAACCGCCGCCAGGGTCTGGCGGTCCTGGCCGCGATGGTCGCCCTGTGGGCGGTCTCGCTCGCCGTGACGACGTGGGCCGAGGTGGGGGCGCACTCGGCGACCGGCCAGGCGGCCGGCGCGGCCATGGAGGGCAAGGAGACCCGGTTCGGCGAGTGGGCCTCGGCGCTGTTCGCCGTGGTCACCACGGGCACGTCGACCGGCGCGGTCAACGCCTCCCACGACTCCCTCACGCCTGCCGGCGGCGGAACCGTGCTGGTCAACATGATGCTCGGCGAGGTGATCCCGGGCGGCGTCGGCGCCGGCATCTACGGGATCCTCGTGATGGCGATCCTGGCGGTGTTCGTCGCCGGCCTGATGGTCGGCCGGACGCCGGAGCTGCTCGGCAAGAAGCTCGGCGCACGGCAGATGACCTACGTGGCGCTGTACACGCTGACGACGCCCGCGCTCGTGCTGGTCGGCTCGGGCATCGCCATCAGCCGCGGCAGCACCGCCGACGCGATGGGCAATCCGGGCGGCCACGGGTTCAGCGAGGTCCTCTACGCCTACACCTCCGCGGCCAACAACAACGGCAGCGCGTTCGGCGGCATCACCGTCACCTCGGACTTCTTCCAGATCACCCTGGCCCTCGCAATGCTGCTGGGGCGCATGATCCCGATCGTGCTGGTCCTGCTGTTGGCCGGCTCCCTCGCCCGGCAGGGCAAGGTCCCCGTCACGAGCGGAACCCTTCCCACCCACACCCCGCTGTTCGTGGGGATGCTGGTCGGCGTCGTCGTCATCATGACCGGCCTGACCTACTTCCCCGCGCTCGCCCTCGGACCGATTGCGGAGGCACTCGCATGAGCACCACGACCCTGACCGAAACCACCCCCGGCACCGAGACCGGCGCCGGGACCGCACGCGGCGGCCCGTCCCTGCTGAAGCAGGCGGCACGCCAACTGCCCGAAGCGCTCCGCAAGCTCGATCCTCGTCACGTCGTGCGCTCGCCCGTGATGTTCCTGGTCTGGCTCGGCTCGGTCGTCACGACGATCGCCGCCCTGGCCGACCCGGACGTCTTCACGATCAGCCTGGCTGTCTGGCTGTGGCTGACCGTGATCTTCGGCAACCTCGCCGAGGCGGTCGCCGAGGGCCGCGGCAAGGCCCAGGCGGCCTCCCTGCGGGCCACCCGCACCGACACCCGAGCCCGGCTCCTGGACGAGCACGGCGCCGAGACGCTGGTGCCGGGGACGCAACTGGCCGTGGGCGACCTCGTGGTCGTCGAGGCCGGCGAAGTCATCCCCGGCGACGGCGACGTCGTCGAGGGCATCGCCTCGGTCGACGAGTCGGCGATCACCGGCGAGTCGGCGCCCGTGATCCGCGAGGCCGGCGGCGACCGCAGCTCGGTCACGGGCGGCACCAAGGTGCTCTCGGACCGGATCGTCGTGCGGATCACCGCGGCCTCGGGCGAGACCTTCCTGGACAAGATGATCGCGCTGGTCGAGGGGACGTCGCGCCGCAAGACTCCCAACGAGATCGCCCTGTCGATCCTGCTGGTCAGCCTGACGCTGGTCTTCCTCATCGCCGTGGCCACCCTGGCGCCCATGGCGACGTACGCCGGTGCCCCGCAGGAGCTCGTCGTGCTCGTCGCGCTGCTGGTCTGCCTGATCCCCACCACGATCGGTGCCCTGCTCAGCGCCATCGGCATCGCCGGGATGGACCGGTTGGTGCGCGTCAACGTGCTCGCGATGTCGGGCCGGGCGGTCGAGGCCGCCGGAGACGTCAGCACCTTGCTGCTCGACAAGACCGGCACCATCACCTACGGCAACCGGCAGGCGACCGCGTTCATCGCCGCTCCGGGCGTGGACGACGAGCGGATGCGTGACGCCGCCCGGCTCTCCAGCCTGGCCGACCAGACCCCCGAGGGACGGTCGATCGTCGAGCTGGCCCTCGAGCGCGGCGCGAGCGACGCGGACCTGCCCACGGGCGCGGACTTCATCGAGTTCACCGCGCAGACGCGCATGTCGGGCGTCGATCTCGCCGACGGGACCCGGATCCGCAAGGGCGCCGGCTCGGCCGTCTCCGCGTGGCTCGGTCAGACCCCCTCGGACGACGTCACGGACACGATCAACGCCATCGCACGCGGCGGCGGCACGCCCCTGGTGATCGCGGAGCAGGACGCCGCCGGTCACGGAACGGTTCTGGGCGTCGTCCAGCTCAAGGACGTGGTGAAGCCCGGCATGGCCGACCGGTTCGCCGAGTTGCGGGCGATGGGCATCCGCACCGTGATGGTCACCGGCGACAACGAGCTGACCGCCCGGGCGATCTCGAAGGAGGCCGGCGTCGACGACTTCCTCGCCGAGGCGACCCCCGAGGACAAGCTCGCCTACATCCGCAAAGAGCAACGCGGGGGCCACCTCGTCGCGATGACCGGCGACGGCACCAACGACGCGCCCGCCCTGGCGGCCGCGGACGTGGGCGTGGCGATGAACAGCGGGACGGCCGCGGCCAAAGAGGCCGGCAACATGGTCGACCTGGACTCGGACCCGACGAAGCTGATCGACGTCGTCGAGATCGGCAAGCAGCTGCTGATCACGCGTGGTGCGCTGACCACCTTCTCGATCGCCAACGACGTCGCCAAGTACTTCGCGATCATCCCCGCGATGTTCGTCGCCGCGTACCCGTCACTGGAGGCCCTCAACGTCATGGGGCTGGCGACGGCGGAGTCGGCGATCCTCTCGGCCGTCATCTTCAACGCGCTCATCATCGTGGCGCTGATCCCCCTGGCCCTGCGTGGTGTGCGCTTCCGCGCCGCGTCGGCCACGGCGGTCCTGCGCCGCAATCTGACCATCTTCGGGCTGGGCGGCCTTGTCGTCCCGTTCATCGGCATCAAGCTCATCGACCTGCTCGTCTCGACCATCCCCGGAATCGGCTGATCATGCTCATGTACTCCCTCCTGACCGACCTCGTCCGCCAGAGCGCCGCCGGCCTGCGCCTGCTGCTCGTCCTCACCGTCCTGCTGGGCGTCGGCTACCCCGCCGCCGTCTGGGCCGTGGCCCAACCACTGGGCGACCACGCCGCCGGACAGCCGGTCCGCCTGGACGGGGAGGTCGTCGGATCGGCGCTGCTCGGACAGCAGTTCGAGGGCGAGCGATGGTTCCACTCGCGCCCCTCCCCCAACGACCACGACACGCTGGCCTCCGCGCCGAGCAACCTCGGCCCCTCGAACGAGGACCTGATGGCCACCATCGCCGAGCGCCGCGACACCGTCGCCGCGGCGGAGGGCGTCGATCCGCACCAGGTGCCGGCGGACGCGCTCACCGCCTCCGGCTCGGGACTCGATCCGCACATCAGCCCGGAGTACGCACGGCTGCAGGCCGACCGCGTCGCCCGCGTCAACGGTCTGACCCCCGAGCGGGTCGCCCGGCTGATCGAGTCGGCCACGAGCGGCCGGTCCTGGGGATTCCTCGGTGCGCCCGGCGTGAATGTGCTCGAGCTCAACCTGGCGATCGCACAGGAACGTCCGTGATGGTCGCCCAGGGTGGAGACTGGGGGCCGTGACAGGTTCAGCGGACCGGGGGCGGCTGAGGGTGTACCTCGGCGCGGCGCCCGGCGTCGGCAAGACCTTCCGGATGCTCGACGAGGGGCACCGCCGCCGTGACCGCGGGACCGACGTGGTCATCGGCTACGTCGAGACTCACGGCAGGCCCCGGACGGCCGAGCTCGTCGGAGACCTGGAGATGGTCCCGCGCGCGCAGGTTCCCTACCTCGGCACGATGCAGACGGAGATGGACCTGGACGCGATCCTGGCCCGCTCCCCGCGGGTCGTGCTCGTCGACGAGCTCGCGCACACGAACGTGCCGGGCAGCCGCCACGCGAAGCGGTGGCAGGACGTCGAGGCGTTGCTGGACGCGGGGATCGAGGTCGTCACGACGGTCAACGTCCAGCACCTGGAGTCGCTGAACGACGTCGCCGCGTCGATCACCGGTGTCCGCCAGCGCGAGACCGTCCCCGACGAGGTCGTCCGGGGCGCCGACCAGATCGAACTCGTCGACATGAGCGCCCAGGCGCTCCGCCGGCGGATGGCGCACGGCAACGTCTACACGGCCGACAAGGTCGACGCGGCGCTGTCGCAGTACTTCCGCGAGGGGAACCTGACGGCCCTGAGGGAGCTGGCCCTGCTGTGGCTGGCCGACCAGGTGGACGACGGGATGGAGCGCTACCGCGACCAACACGAGATCACCGGCACGTGGGCGACGCGCGAGCGCATCGTCGCGGCCGTCTCCGGCGGGCCCGAGTCGCTGACCGTCATGCGGCGCGCCGCCCGGATCGCGTCCCGCAGGGCCGGTGGAGAGTGGCTCGCGCTGTACGTCACGCGCCACGACGGCCTCAGCGGTGTCGGACCGGATCGGCTCGCAGCCCTGCGCACGAAGGCCGAGGAGCTGGACGGCACCTTCCACACCCTCGTCGGCGACGATGCGGCCGAGGCCATCCTCGAGTTCGCCCGGGCCGAGAACGCGAACCAGGTCCTCATCGGCGCCAGCCGTCGCAGCCGGACCGCGACCCTCCTGCGCCCCGGTCTCGGCGAGCGTCTCATCGCCACGTCGGGCGACGTCGACGTGCACATCGTGACCCACGACTACGCGCGACGCCGCGGCGCCGGGCCGGCCGGACCGGGGCCGACGCTGAGCACCCGCCGTCGTGTCGCCGGCTACCTCTTCGCGCTGGTCGGCCCCACGCTCCTGAGCCTGGTGCTGAAGCTCATGGGCGACGAGTCCGGCCTGCCCTCCGAGTCGATGGCGTTGCTGGCGGTCGTGGTGGCGACGGCGCTGATCGGCGGTCTCGTCCCGGCCGTCCTCGCGGCGCTGCTGTCCGGCCTGCTGCTGAATCTGCTGTTCACGCCGCCGTTGCTGCGGCTCACCATCGCCGAGCCGGGGAATGTCCTGGCCCTGGTGCTGTTCGTGATCGTCGGCATCGCCGTGGCGACCGTCGTCGACCACTCCGCACGCCGCGCGAGTGAGGCCCGCCGGGCACGTGCGGAGGCCGACTCCCTGACGGTGCTGGCGCACAGCCTGCTCAACTCCAGTGACGACCTCACCGGGCTCCTGGGCTCGGCGTGCGAGCTGTTCGGGGCCGACGGCGCGGCCATCGTTCGGCGGACCGAGGCCGGGCGGTGCGAGACGATCGCGAGCATCGGCGACGCACCCCGGTCGGTCGACGCCGCGGACATGTCGACCGCGATCGACGACGCGACCACGCTGGTCCTGCGCGGCGGCCGCCACACGGCGTCCGAGCGCAGCCTGCTCAACGCCTACGCCGCCTACGCGAAGGTCATGACCGAGCGGCGCCGGGCCCGGGCGGCCGACGTCGAGCGATTGCGGCTGAGCGAGGCCGACCGCACCCGCACGGCGCTGCTGGCCGCCGTGTCGCACGACCTGCGCTCGCCCCTGGCGGCCGCGAAGGCGTCCGTGTCGACGTTGCGCAACCCGGACCTCGACCTCTCGCCCGAGGACCGGACCGAGCTGCTCGAGAACATCGAGACCTCCACGGACCGGTTGACGGCCCTCGTGACCAACCTGCTCGACATGAGCCGCATTCACACCGGCGCCGTGACGGCCCGCCCGACGGAGGTCAACCTCGAGCACGCCGTCCGCGACGCCCTGGTCCACCTCCCCGGGAGCGAGCGCATCGCCGTCGACCTCGCCCCCGACCTGTTCGCGCTGGCCGACCCGGGCCTGCTCGATCGCGTCGTGGCCAACATCTGCGAGAACGCTCTGAAGTACACGCCTGCGGAGGCGGCAGTTCGCGTCGACGGCACGGCCGCGGACGGCCGGGTGTTCGTGCGGATCTCCGATCACGGACCGGGCATCGCCGATCACGACCAGGGTCGCCTGTTCGCGCCCTTCCAACGCCTCGGCGACGTCCCCGGTCAGGACGGAGTGGGGCTGGGGCTGGCGGTGGCGCGCGGCCTCACCGAGGCCATGGGTGGCAGCATCAGGACCGAGGACACCCCAGGAGGCGGGCTCACCTTCGTGATCGATCTCCCCCGAGCGCAGGAACTGCCATGACCTTCGTGCTGGTCGTCGACGACGATCCCGCCATCTGCCGCACCCTGGCGATCAACCTGCGCGCGCGGGACTACGAGGTCGAGACGGCCGGGGACGGGCGCTCGGCGTTGCAGATCGTCCACGAGCGCCTGCCCGACGTCGTGCTGCTCGACCTCGGACTGCCCGACATCGACGGGATCGGCGTGCTCACCCAACTGCGCGCGTTCTCGGCTGTGCCGGTGATCGTGGTGTCGGCGCGCAGTGAGCCGGACGACAAGGTCGAGGCGCTCGACCTCGGGGCCGACGACTTCGTCACGAAGCCGTTCTCGCTGGAGGAGCTCTTCGCGCGGATCCGCGTCATGACACGCCGCTCCGGGGCCGAGCAGCCGGGCCTGTCCCTGCGCGTCGGCGACCTGAGCCTCGACGTCGCGGACTCCCGGGCCACCCGCGCCGGAGAGGAGATCCACCTGACGCCGATCGAGTGGAAGATCGTCGCGGCACTGGCGCGCAAGCACGGCCGGCTGGTCCGCCAGAGCGAGTTGCTCAGGGCCGTCTGGGGACCGGGCTACGAGCGTCAGACCAACTACCTGCGCGTCCACCTGGCGAGCATCCGCCGCAAGCTGGAGTCCGATCCGGCCCATCCGCGGCTGTTCGTCACCGAGCCGGGCATCGGGTACCGCTTCACCGCCGACGTCTGAGTCGACCCCTGGCGCCCCATGTGACCCAGATCACCACAGAGTGAGATCGGGGGTGTCACTGGGAGTTACATCGGGTGCATGATCCACCCATGCCCCTGAAATCACGCATCCTTCGCGGTGCCGCGACGCTCACCGCAGCCGTCACCGCCGCCGCTCTGACCTCGTCCGGGGCGGCCAACAGCGCTGACACCGCGACCCCCGACTCGCTCCGCGACGTGATGTTCGTGGGCAACAACTGGGCCGGCACCGCGTCGATCGTGGACGCCCGCAACCCCGAGATCCTCAAGTCCGGCATCAACCTGATCCCGGACAAGGCCCAGGAGATGCGCGACATCACCCGGAACCCGCTGCGCCTGATCACCTTCACCGCGGTTCGGGTGGGACCGGGCCAGGGCCACGACCAGTTCGTCGACGACATGTTCAGCACCCAGGACGGCAAGTACCTCGCCGTCTCGCGCCCGAGCTTCGCCGACGTCGTGTGGATCGACATCGCCAAGGCCGTCGCCGGCGACCCGAACTCCATCGTCGCCGAGACGCCGATGGACGGGTATCGCAGCGATCACGCGGGCCTCTCCCCCGACGGCAAGCGACTGCTGGTGAGCGACTCGGTGGAGCGCCAGGTCATCGAGTTCGCCATGGTCGACCAGACCCTGCCCGACGGCAAGGCCGTCAAGATGGGCGATCGCCTGCGCACCTTCGAGTCGGGCGACACCCCGCACGAGAACAACTATTCCGACGACGGCCAGCGCATCTACCACGCGTCGATCGGCTCGGCCTACACGTCCTTCGACGGTCCCGGCGGCGACTGGACCAAGGGCGACCGCTGGTTCGAGATCGTGCGCAACGCCGACTTCGGGATCGACAAGCGCTGGGACATGGGCAAGGAGCTCGCCGAGGCGGGTCACCCCAAGATGAGCTCGGCCGTGCGCCCCATGGCGATCGCCCCTGGTGAGCGCTTCATCTACTTCCAGGTCTCCTGGTACCACGGGATCGTCGAGTTCGACACGCAGGCCGCGGACGTCAACGGCAAGGTCGACTACTCCACCGGCAAGATCGCCGAGCCCCGCACCGGCGCCGTGACGCGGCTGATCCCCCTGCCCAACCGCGTGCCCAAGATGCCCATCACCGACTACGTCAACGACTCCGCGCACCACGGCCTGTCCATCGACGACTCCGGCACGACCCTGTGTGCCGCCGGCACGATGGACGACTATGCCGCGCTCGTCGACCGGGCCACCGGCGCGGCCACCTTCTTCGACAGCACCACCACGGGGCACAGCTACCTGAAGCCCTACTGGACGACCGAGGGCCTGGGCGACACGTGCTGGATCTCGCTGTCGGACTCCGACGCCGTCGCCGTCCTGGACGTGAAGACGAAGAAGGAGATCGCCTACCTGCCGGTCGGCGACCACCCTCAGCGTGTGCGGCTCGGCACCGTCGAGCGGGCACTCTTCGGCTGAGCGGCCCGAGGGCTCAGCCCGCGTGGACCACGGTGACCCGGCCGTGGTCCACGTGCCAGCGCTGGTCGAGCCGGACGTTGTCCAGCAGCCGGCGGTCGTGCGAGACGAGCAGCAGGGCGCCGTCGTAGGACTCGAGGGCCTCCTCGAGCTGCTCGATCGCCGGGAGGTCGAGGTGGTTGGTGGGCTCGTCGAGGACGAGGAGGCTGACGCCGCGCGCCTGGAGCAGTGCCATCGCGGCCCGCGTCCGCTCGCCCGGCGAGAGCCTGCCCATCAGGCTCGTGACCTGCTCGGCCCGCAGACCGAACTTCGCCAGCAGCGTCCGGACGTCGGCGGGAGCCATCTGTGGAACGACCGTCTCGAACGCGGTGCCCAGCGGGAGGTCCTCGGCCAGTCCTGTGCGGGCCTGATCGATCTCGCCGATGGCGACCGTGGCACCCAGGCTCGCCCGTCCGCTGGTGGGCGCGATCCGGCCGAGGAGAAGCCGCAGCAGGGTCGTCTTGCCGGCGCCGTTGGGACCGGTGACACCGATCCGGTCCCCGGCATTGACCTGGAGTGACGCCGGGCCGAAGGTGAACCGGCCGAGGGTCGCGCTGGCCTCATCGAGGGTCGCGAGCACCGAGCTGGGACGTGGGGCGCTGCCGATCGAGAACTGCAGCTGCCACTCCTTCCGGGGCTCGGCCACCTCGTCCAACCGCGCGATCCGCGACTCCATCTGGCGGACCTTCTGGGCCTGCTTCTCCGAGGACTCGGCGCTGGCCTTGCGGCGGATCTTGTCGTTGTCGGGCGCCTTCCTGATGGCGTTGCGGACCCCTTGCGAGCTCCACTCGCGCTGGGTGCGCGCGCGACGGACCAGGTCGGCCTTCGTGTCGGCGAACTCCTCGTACGTCTCCCGGGCGTGCCGACGTGCGATCGCCCTCTCCTCCAGGAACGCGTCGTAGCCGCCGTCGTAGACCGCCACCTGCTGCTGGGCCAGGTCGAGCTCGACGACGCGCGTCACCACCCGGGAGAGGAACTCGCGGTCGTGCGAGACCAGCACGATGCCGGCGCGGGCCCCTCGCACGAAGTCCTCGAGTCGCTCCAGGCCTGCGAGGTCGAGATCGTTGGTGGGCTCGTCCAACAGGACGATGTCGAAGCGGCTGAGCAGCAGCGCGGCCAGCGCGGCTCGGGCCGCCTGCCCACCGGACAGCGAGGTCATCAGCGCGTCAGGGCCCACGTCCAGACCCAGATCGGCGAGCATCGGCGGCAGTCGATCGTCCAGGTCCGGGGCGCCGCTGGCCAGCCAGTGGTCGAGGCTACGTGCGTAGGCGTCCCCGATGAGCCCCTCCGGGTCGTCCTCCCCGAACGCCTCGGCCGCCCGCTCCATCGCGGCGCTGGCGGCGGCGGCACCCGTGCGGCGAGCCACGTACTGGGCGACGGTCTCGCCCTCGATCCGCTCGTGCTCCTGCGGCAGCCATCCGACGAAGGCGTCGCTGGGTGCCGTCGACACCGAGCCGTCGATCGGATCCAGGTCACCGGCGAGGATCCGCAGCAGCGTGGTCTTGCCGGCACCGTTGACACCGACCACGCCCACCACGTCGCCCGGGGCGACGGTCAGGTCGAGGGATTCGAACAGGACACGGTGCGCGTGCCCGCCCGCGAGGTCCTTCGCCACGAGATGCGCGCTCACGCCATGATCATAGGTTCCGACCGTCCCGGGGCGGCTCGCGGAGTCCCGGCGGCTTCGGAACAGCCCTCGCAAAGACGAAAACCCCGGAACCGTTGCGATTCCAGGGCTTTCTCGGGTGGGCGATACTGGGTTCGAACCAGTGACCTCTTCGGTGTGAACGAAGCGCGCTACCACTGCGCCAATCGCCCGAGTGCGACGACCAGCCTAACGCACTCCCCCCGCCCCACACGAATGGGGGGCATGACTTCGATCCCGGCCGCCGCTCAGGCGACGCGTCGGATGGTGCCGTCGCGGGCGTGGACGTGCGTGTGGCACACGGCGCAGCGGCCGGTCATCGCGCCGAGATCGGTCGGCCCTCCCAGGGACCAGGGGATCTCGTGGTGGATGTGGTCGATCGAGTTGCGGCACCCCTCGGTGGCGCACTCGCCACCCTGGCGGAGCCAGATCGCGTGACGTTGGCGGCGGGTCGCGAACCGCTCGGCGCGGCCGATGTCGAGGATCTGCAGGTTCGGTTCGATCTTCTCGACGAGCACCGGCGTGAGGGTCGCCCCGCAGGCCAGATGGCGCAGCAGGTTCGCGCCGATCATGCCGAAGCCGACGAGCGTGGCCGGCTCCCCCTCCGCGAACGAGGACTGGGCACCGGGCGCCAGCGCCTCGCGCAGCGTGCCGGCCTCGACGATGACGTGCAGTTGCGGCGTCAGGGTGCCGTCGGTGGGCAGGCCCTCGGCCAGCACGCGCGCCAGGAGGTCGTCGAGCGCGTCCACACGGCGCTGGGCGGCCGTGCGGTCGTCGTAGGCCTCGGTGGGCACCGACGCCGAGGCGAGGACCGCGTGGAGGCGCGCGCCGGTCTGGATGGGTAGGAACCCGTGGACGTGCCACCCGTCCTCGACCTGGTGCACCTGCAGATCACGCCGGTCCATGCCGCGCAGCCACGCGTCGTCCAAGGCCTCGGGATGGACGACGGCCTTGAAGCGGCGCACCACCTGCTTGAGCTCGGCAGGCTCAGCAGAGCGGGCGACCTCGAGGAGCGCGCCTTCGAGCTCGCGCGTCTCGGACTCGCCCACATGCCGAACCGAGAAGTCGAACACCCGGACGTGCGCGGCCGAGACACGGCCGTGACGGTGGTGCTCGGCCACGTCCGGGAGCCGGCGCATGGTGCGGGCCGAGCGCAGCCGGGCGCGCGTCTCGGCGCCGTCGAACCGCAGTTCGCGCCGTGCCCAGGTCTGGATCGTCGCGGCGTCCTCGTCGCGGTGGGCCGCGGTCTCCTCCATCTCGAGCAGGCCCTCGCTGATCGCCGCATTGATCGCATCGCGTGCCGCCACCAAGGCCCGGAGCTCGTCCGCCTTGGTGGCGGTGACCGACCGCACTGCGTGCGCGGCGTCGCGCATCAGCGCGATCACCGTGTCGCCCGGGGCGGTCGTCGAGGTCATGGAAACGACACTAGGGACGACGTCTGACACCGACCCCGGGCCACTGTCACGGGTCGGTCGACTCGGCCTCCTTGAGCCGCCAGATCTCCTGGGCCCGCCGGGTGATCGGGCCGGGCGCGGACAGCTCGCGGTCGTCGACACGACTGATCGCCTGGACCGTCCGCGTGGTCCCGACGAGGATCACCTCCTCGGCCTCGAAGAGCACCTCCAACGGGGCGTCCTCCTCGACGACGTCGATCTCGCCCGCCAGCCACTCGATGGCCAGTGCACGCGTGATGCCGGCCAGGCAGCCGGACTCGAGCGTCGGCGTCACGAGTCGCCCGTCGCGGACGTACATGATGTTCGAGCCGGTCCCCTCGCACAGCTGGCCGCGCGTGTTGGCCATGACGGCCTCGGAGGCACCTCGAGCGTGGGCGTACTCGACCATCTTGGCGTTCTCGGCGTAGGAGGTCGTCTTCAGACCAGCCAGTGCGCCACGCTCGTTGCGCGTCCACGGCACCGTGACGATCGAGCTGACCGGTCCGGGCCGCTCGGCGGGCTCGGTGACCACAACGTGCGTCAGCCCTGCGTCGCCCCGCGGTGACCCCAAGGGCCCGGACCCGGACGTCACCGTGATGCGGATGCGGCCGAACGGGAGCTCCTGACCGGCCATCGTCGCGGCGACCCCCTCGCGCACGGCGTCGACATCGGGTCGGGCCAACCCCAGGCCCTCGGCGGATCTCACCAACCGGTCCAGATGACGCGTCAGGGCGAACGGCTCGCCGTCGATCACCGCCGCCGTCTCGAACACGCCGTCGCCCACGACGAGTCCGTGATCGAGCACGCTGATCGCTCGTTCACGCGGGGATTCCAGCAAGCGCCCATCCACCCAAGCCTTCATGGATCGACCATATGCCGACCCGGTTTTGGATGCTCGGAAGACATCGGTTAATGTTTTCTCTCGGCCGGTAAAACGGCCAGCGCGGATGTGGCTCAGTGGTAGAGCATCACCTTGCCAAGGTGAGGGTCGCGGGTTCGAATCCCGTCATCCGCTCGGAGAGGGTCTCGGCAGGCCCATGATCCATCGGTGGGTTGGCCGAGAGGCGAGGCAACGGACTGCAAATCCGTTTACACGGGTTCAAATCCCGTACCCACCTCGCAGGAAAAAAATGAATAACCACGGGCGATTGGCGCAGCGGTAGCGCGCTTCCCTGACACGGAAGAGGTCACTGGTTCAAACCCAGTATCGCCCACAAGACGAAGGCGTCGGAATCCACAGATTCCGGCGCCTTCTTGCATGATTCCCCGACTGCCGAGGCGCGGCCTCGGGCACCTCACTCCTCACGGATGCACCTGCATGGACCTCGGCGCGGCACGGCGTATGATCATGACTCGCCGGTGACCGCGACTCGGGTCGTTGTCGTCGCCCCACTCATCGGTACGACCCATTGGAGGATCTGGCGTGACGTCCCGTGCCCACTGGCCCCGCCGTCGTGCCGGATTCGTCGTCCTCAGCATCGCCTCCACCCTGGCGGCCCTGGTCACCAGCGCCGGCGCCGCGGCCCCCGGGTCCCCGGCGGCTGCACCGGCCACGATCACCCCGACCGCCGCGGCGGAGCGGGCCACGATGCTGGTGGTCGGCGACTCCTACTCCTCGTACTACGGCGACCGGCGCAGCCGTTATCCCGGCTGGTGGGCGATGGTGGCCCAGGATCTCGGGCTCGAGCCGCAGGTGGTGGCCGAAGGGGGCACCGGGTTCCTGTCCCGCGGCGTCGCCTGTGATCGCACCCGCTACCGCGCCCGGCTCGACACCGTGGCCACGGCCCGTCCGCGCATCATGGTGGTCGAAGGTGGTCGCAACGACTGGCGCCGCTGCACCGCCGACGGCCGCCTGGTCGAGGCCACCCGCACGCAGATCGAGTCGGCCGCCGACGCATTCTTCGCCGATCTCGCCGAGGTGTGGGACCAGCTGGACCACCCGCGCGCCGACGTCTACGTCATGAGCCCCTGGGGAACGTCCAAGGCACGCAAGGGCCGCATCATCCGGCCGATCGTGCGCGACGCCGCCGAGCGGTACGGGTTCACGTGGGTGAAGACCAGCCCGCTGAACCTCGAGCAGGCCCCGGACGGCATTCACCCCAACAACGAGGGCAGCCGGTTCCTGCGCGACCAGGTCCTGCAGAACTCGGACCTGTCGGAGCGCTTCACCCGCGTCTGACGGCCGTCACGCCGTGCCGCAGCGGGCGCAGAACGACGAGCCCACGCGTCGCGGCGCATGACACGTCGAGCACGGCGCCACGACGTCGCGCCCACACCCGCCGCAGTGAGGACCGTCCGCCAGCCCCGCCTCGCGCAGCGGGAAGCCGCAGAACGGGCACTCCCCCTTGCGCACCCGGCGGCCTGGCAGCCTCGCGGCCAGGTAGCGCTGCAGGACACGGAACGCGATGACGGTCGCGACGACGCCGATCGCCGAGAGCACGAACGGGCCGAGGTCCAGCGGGTCGATGTAGTCGGTGATGTAGTCCACGGCGAAGACCAGCGCCATGACCGCGCCGACGATCGCACCGGAGTACACGAGCGTGACGTAGCGCGATTCGCGCCGGCGCAACCATGCGAGCAGCTGATAGGCACCGACCATCCAGCCGGCGATGAAGACCAGCCGGATGCCGGCCACCAGCCATGCGCTCGACCCGGAGCGGCTCGCGCGCTCCTGGTGCGCACGCGCCTCATCCGCCTTCTGCGACGCCGCGTCCCACTCGGCGTTCGCCTGCTTCAGCTCGGCCTGACGACGGTTGTACTCCACCTTCGCCTCGTCGTAGTCGGCTCGCGCCTCGGCGACGCCGCTGCCCTCCTGCAGCGCCACCTTGTACTCCTCACGCTCCAGGTTGAGCGCCGCCTGGGCGTCGTCCCGGGCCGACTCGGCGGCCCAGCGTGCCTCGTCCTTCTCGTTCTCGATCGACTCCGCGGCGTTCAGCGAGGAGGTGTCGCCCTGTGACAGCGCGTCGTCGACCCACTCGGGCACCTGGACGTAGAACCAGACGGTTCCCACCAACAGGAACAGCGCGAGGACGACCGCCAGCACGCGTTCGCTGCGTGTGGTCGCGATCTCCTCGGTGTCGACTCGGGTGCTCATCAGGACTCCTTCACGGGTCGGGTGCGAGGGCGGAACGTCACGTTCAGCTCGCAGTCGAGTGCAGCGGCGATGCGCAGCAGGGTGTCGAGTTTCGGCGGGCGTGAGCCGGACTCGAATCGGGCGATGGCCGATTGGGTCGTGCCGCACAGGTCGGCCAGCTCACGCTGCGAGAGTCGACGCAGCGTGCGCTGCTCCACCACCTGCTGGGCGATGCCCTCGTAGAAGTGGTCGTGCTCGATCGGTCCTCGCATGCCGGGACGGTATCGCATGCGTGCTATGCGTGTCCATAGCACGCGTGCAATGGCCGACCTGTTGTCCGCGTCACGTTCTACGGTGGGCCCATGGATCCCGTGCAGCGCATCCCCGAGAACCAGGCCGTGCCCTTCGACGACGTCAACATCGCGACGGCGGACCTCCCCCTGATGGATGCGGTTCGCGCCCTCGGCGCGGACCAGGCGGGCCAGATCCATACCTACCTCGAGCCCATCGGCGCACTGGCCGGCACCGCCGAGGCACGGGAACACTGGCACCTGGCCAATGCCTATCTGCCGGTCCACGAGCCGGTCGACCGGTTCGGCCGGCGGATCGACGAGATCCGCTTCCACCCCTCGTGGCACTGGCTGATGGAGCGCGGCGTCGGCTTCGGCCTCACCGCCGAGCCGTGGACGTCCGACCGGCCGGCGGCTCACCTGCGCCGCGCTGCGGGCTTCTACACCTGGGGCCAGGTCGAACAGGGACACATGTGCCCGATCACAATGACGTACGCGGTCGTCCCGGCCCTGCGCACCGACCCCGAGCTCGCGGCGCAGTGGACCCCCGGCCTGGCCTCCACCACCTACGACTTCGGCCTGCGCGCTCCGCAGGACAAGGCGGGCCTCCTCGCCGGCATGGGCATGACCGAGAAGCAGGGCGGCTCGGACCTGCGCATCAACAGCACCTTGGCCAAGGCCACGGACGTCCGGGGCGAGTACCGACTCACGGGCCACAAGTGGTTCACCTCGGCGGCGATGAACGACGTGTTCCTCGTCCTGGCCCAGACCGACGCCGGCTCCACGTGCTTCGTCGTCCCGCGCGTGCTGCCCGACGGCTCGCGCAATCCGCTGACGATCGTGCGCCTCAAGGACAAGCTGGGCAACAAGTCGAACGCCTCCAGCGAGCTGGAGTTCGAGGACACGTGGGCCGTGCGCCTGGGCGAGGAGGGTCGTGGGATCCGCACGATCCTCGAGATGGTCTCGGCCACGCGGATGGACTGCATCCTCGGATCGGCCTCGATCATGCGCAAGGCGTTCGCCGAGGCGGCCTGGCACGCTCGACACCGGTCGGCCTTCGGCGCCCGCCTGATCGACCAGCCCGCCATGGTCGGCGTGCTGGCCGACCTGGCGCTCGAGTCCGAGGCCGGCATGCTCGCGGGACTGCGACTCGCCGCCGCCATGGACCGCCCCGACGACGAGCACGAGCGCAACCTGCGGCGCATCGGACTGGCCCTGGAGAAGTACTGGGTCTGCAAGCGCACGCCGATGATGGTCGGCGAGGCGCTGGAGTGCCTCGGCGGCAACGGCTATGCCGAGGAGTCGGGCATGCCACTGCTGTTCCGCGAGTCGCCCCTGAACTCGATCTGGGAGGGCAGCGGCAACGTGAACGCCCTCGACGTCCTGCGGGCGCTCTCGCGCGAGGACGGCGCCCTCGAGGCCTGGCGCACCGAGGTCGGCACGGTCCGCGGCGAGGACGCCCGGCTCGACGCCGCCGTGTCCGAGGTCCTCCAGCGGCTGGCCGACCCCCACGACGCCGCGGCCTCGGCGCGCTGGCTGGCGTCGCGGATGGCGGCCATCTTGCAGGGGGCGTTGATGATCCGGTACTCCACCCCTGCGGCGGCCGACGCGTTCTGCGCCTCACGGCTCGGCGGCCAGTGGGCAGGCACCTTCGGCACCCTGCCCCGCGGACTCGATCTGGAGGCGATCGTCGAGAGGGCCCAACCGGCCGTGTGAATTTTCGCTGGAATCCCAAGCGAAGCTCTCCGTTCGTCTTGCAGTGCGGACAACCGTCTCGCCATTCGAGACGTCCGCTTGGTGGACAGACGTCTCAGTGGACAGACTGTGTGCATGCTCGCCGCACAGACCGTATGGCTCGTGGAACGACTCCACGTCGACCTCGGTCGTGCGCGCTCGATGATGTGTCGTTGATCCTGCCTGCCCGCAGTCCCCGCGCCGAGGCGACGACGCCCGCGCACCAGCCACGCGACAGAGAGCACCATGACCTCCACTTCAGCCGCACCTGCTCGTCCCCGCCGCCGTAAGGGCGAGGGCCAGTGGGCCCTGGGCTACCGCGAGCCGCTCAACGCCAACGAGCAGTCCAAGAAGGACGACAACCCGCTCAACGTGCGCGCCCGCATCGAGAACATCTACGCGCACCGCGGCTTCGAGAGCATCGACGGCGGCGACCTGCGCGGCCGGTTCCGCTGGTGGGGCCTCTACACCCAGCGCAAGGCCGGCATCGACGGCGGCAGGACCGCCACGCTCGAGCCCGAAGAGTTGGATGCCGACCGCTTCATGATGCGCGTGCGCATCGACGGCGGACAGCTCTCGCTGGAGCAGCTGCGCGCGATCGCCGACGTCTCGGTCGACTTCGGCCGCGGCACCGCCGACGTCACCGACCGGCAGAACATCCAGTTCCACTGGATCGACGTCCGCGACGTGCCGACGATCTGGCAGCGCCTCGAGTCGGTCGGGCTGTCCACGCAGGAGGCCTGCGGCGATTGCCCGCGCGTCATCCTGGGCAGCCCCGTCGCCGGTGTCTCCACCGACGAGATCATCGACGGGCGCCCCGCGATCGACGCGATCGAGAGCCGCTACATCGGCGACCAGGCCTTCTCGAACCTGCCGCGCAAGTTCAAGTCGGCCATCAGCGGCCACCCGGGGCATGACGTCGTCCCGCAGATCAACGACGTGGCCTTCATCGGTGCGATCCACCCCGAGCACGGCGCCGGCTTCGACGTGTGGGTCGGTGGCGGCCTCTCGACGAACCCCCACCTGGCCAAGCGGCTGGGCGCCTGGGTCCCCCTCGACGAGGTGCCCGCCGTATGGGAGGGCATCATCAGCATCTTCCGCGACTACGGCTACCGCCGCCTGCGGTCGCGTGCCCGCCTGAAGTTCCTCGTCCAGGACTGGGGCATCGAGAAGTTCCGCGAGGTCCTCGAGACCGAGTACCTCGAGCGCGCGCTCATCGACCTCGACGCTCCCCCGGTTCCCGACACCCCCGTCGACCACGTGGGTGTGCACCGTCAGGTCGACGGCCGTTACTACGTCGGCGCGGCCACCACGGTGGGCCGGATCTCCGGACCGATGCTCCAGCAGCTCGCCGATGTCGTCGAGGCGCATGGCTCGGCTCGGATCGCGCTGACACCGATGCAGAAGATCATCGTGCTCGACGTCGAGGAGGCCCAGGTCGAGTCGCTCGTGGCCGCCCTGGCCGACCTCGGCCTGCATGCGCGGCCCTCGGCCTGGCGCCAGCACACGATGGCCTGCACCGGCATCGAGTACTGCAAGCTCGCGATCGTCAACACCAAGGACCGCGCGGCCCAGCTCATCGACGAGCTCGAGCAGCGCGTGCCCGAGCTGGACACGCCGATCACGGTGAACGTGAACGGCTGCCCCAACTCGTGCGCGCGCATCCAGACCGCCGACATCGGACTGAAGGGCCAGCTCGTCCTGGACGACGACGGCCGCCAGGTCGAGGGGTTCCAGGTCCACCTCGGTGGCGCTCTGGGCATGGATGCCGGCTTCGGCCGCAAGCTCCGGGCCCACAAGGTCACCGGCGACCAGCTGCCCGACTACGTCGAGAAGCTGTCGCGCACGTACCTGGCCAACCGCGACCAGGGCGAGTCCTTCGCTCGCTGGGTCGCCCGCGCCGACGAGGAGCTGCTGCGATGAGTGAGCGACTGGTCCCCTACTCGTGCCCGTACTGCGCCGACGAGAACCTCCGTCCGCACGGCGAGACGCACGGCGAGTGGGAGTGCCGCAGCTGTCTGCGAGCCTTCCGCCTCAAGTTCCTGGGCCATCTGGCCCGCCACACCGACACCACCACAGCACCGCAGGAAGGGAGGAACGCACGATGACCGCACCCGCATTGATCGCCCTGGCTCATGGCAGCCGCGATCCGCGATCGGCCGACACCATCAACGCCCTCACGGAGGTGGTGGCCTGCATGCGTCCCGACCTGCGTGTCGAGACCGCCTACCTCGACCTGTGCGGCCCGAGCCTCGACGAGGTCGTCGAGCGACTCGCCGCCGAGGGCTTCGGCGAGATCGTCGTCGTGCCGCTGCTGCTGACCGACGCCTACCACGCGAAGGTCGACGTGCCGCAGGCCGCGCAGGCGGCCGCCGCGACGCACGACGTCCGCATCGAGGTCACGAAGGTCCTGGGCATCGAGGGCACGTTCCTCAACGTCCTGGACCGCCGGCTGCGCGAGGCGCTGGCCAAGAACCGGGTGCGCGAGCTCGACGCCCTGGTGCTGGCCGGCGCCGGCTCGTCGGACTCGCTGGCCAACGCGATGATCGCCCGGGCCGCTCGCGCCTGGGGCGCCCATCACAAGCTGCCGACGATCGCCGCGTTCGCGTCCACCGCTCCCCCGGCGGCCAGCGAGGCCGTGCGCGCGCACCGCGCCGACGGCCGCCGGCACATCGCCGTGGGCATGCTGTTCCTGGCCCCGGGCGTCCTGCCCGATCGGGTCACTGAGCTCGCTCTCGAGGCCGGCGCCGTGGCGGTCGCCGAGCCGCTGGGCGTCGCCGACGAGGTGGCCGAGGTCATCCTCGCCCGCTACGCGGTGGGCGCGGTGGACCTCGTTCCGATGGACGCGCTCTTCGCGGACGTCTGAGTCGACCACCGGACGAGGCGCCTGGTCACATCGTGGCCAGGCGCCTCCTCTGTTCCGCGACGTCGAAGTCGGCGCGGGGCCAGTCGAGTCCCAGATCGGTCAGTGTCTCGCCCAGCATGGTGGCGACCGCCCAGTTGCGGTACCACTTGCGACCGGACGGGACGACGTGCCACGGGGCGTGGTCGGTCGAGCATCGCTCGAGCACCGTCTCGTACGCCGCTTGGTACTCCGGCCACAGCTGACGGTCGTCGAGGTCGCCGGGGTTGTACTTCCAGTACTTGGTCGGGTCGTCGAGCCGAGCCGCGAGCCGCTCCTCCTGGTCGTCGGGGCTGATGTGCAGGAAGCACTTCAGCAGGACGCCCCCGCCGTCGACGAACCGCTCCTCGAAGTCGTTGATGGCGCCGTAGCGCCGCTCGATCTCCTCGGCCGACGCCAACGCGCGGACGCGCCCGACGAGGACGTCCTCATAGTGCGACCGGTCGAAGACGCCGATCATGCCCGGCGCCGGCAGGTGTTTCTCGATCCGCCACAGGAAGTCGTGCTCGCGCTCCTCGTCGGTGGGCGCCTTGAACGCGGTGATGGCCAAGCCCTGGGGATCGACCAGGCCGGCGGCGTGACGCAGCGTGCCGCCCTTGCCCGACGTGTCCATCCCCTGCAGCAGGATCAGCACCTTGCGGTCGGTCGTGCCGGCGATGCCGTTGGCGAACAGCAGCTCCTGGGCGTCCATCAACTCCTCGCCGATCTGCGGCAGCCTTCGCTTCGCGTCCTTCTTCTTTCCCTCGAACCCCGGGGTCTCGTCCGAGGCTCGCGTGGAGAGGTCGATGGGGCCGCTGGTCGCCAGCGTGGATCGCAGATCCGTCATGATCGGCAGTATGCCCCAGGTTCCCCTACCGTGGCTCCATGCCGGATCTGAAGGAACTCGCTGACCTGTACGCCTACCCCGAATCCCACAAGCCGTGGCTGCGGACCAACTTCGTCGCATCGGTCGACGGCGCCGTCCAGAATCCCGAGGGCTTGTCCGGCAACCTCGGCGGCGAGCCGGATGCCAGGCTCTTCAAGGTGCTGCGCAGTCTGAGCGACGTGGTCGTGGTCGGCGCCGGCACCGTCCGGGCCGAGGGTTACCACCCGATCTCGGCCGACTCCATCCACGAGTCGCTGCGTGAGGGCCGCTCGCGCGTCCCCGTCCTGGCGGTCATCAGCCGCAGCCTGGTACTGCCCGAGCAGGTCGTCGCCCCCGGTCTCGTGGTCATCACGCCGGCTTCGTCCTCGGTCGAGAGGCGCCAGGAGCTCTCGCGCACGGTCGAGGTCGTCGTCGCGGGCGAGACCGAGATCGACTGGGCCGCCGTGCTCGACGCCTTCGCCGCACGCGGCCTCAACCGCGTCCTGTGCGAGGGCGGCCCCGACCTGAACGGCACCCTGGTCGATCTCGACCTCGTGGACGAGACGTGCCTGACGATCTCGCCCCACCTCGTGGGCGGGCCGGCCAAGCGCATGACGGTGGGCGCACAGGCCGTCGAGCGCCAGATGCGGCTGGGTCACGCCATCGACGAGGACGGGGTCCTGCTCACGCGGTGGGTCCGCGACCGCCGATCGGCCTAGTCTGGGCTCATGTACAACGTGGCCCTGCTGGTGGAACGCAAGCTCATCGACATCGACGCCGACCAGATCCTCGCCCTGCACGAGGGGGTGGACGACCAGGTGACCTATCACATGATCTTGCCGGTCGACAGCTCGCCGGCGGCGCTCAGCATCTCGATGACCGCCTTCGGCGGGGCGCAGTTCGTCCCGATGGAGGAGCCGGCCGCGTACGACCGGATCGAGGACGAGATGCGCCAGGAAGCCCAGGAGGAGCTGGACGCCTCCGCGGCGCTGCTCACCGAGCGTGGCCAGACGGTCACGACCAAGCTCGTGGAGTACGACCCGATCGACGCTCTCTCCGACCTGGTCAAGGAGCAGTCCTGCGACGAGGTCATCATCTTGACCGAGTCGCACGTGGTGCGTGAGTTCCTTCACCTCGATTGGACGTCCCGGGCGAGAAGAAAACTGGACGTCCCGACGTTGCACCTGTTGGAACACCTGAGCTTCGACGAACAGGCGGAGATGTGAGCGACAAGACTGACAAGACCTACGCGGTCAATCGTCCCGACGACGAGTGGCGCGAGGAGCTGAGCGCCGCGGAGTACCACGTCCTGCGCCAGGCCGGCACGGAGCGACCCTTCAGCAGCGACTACGAGCACGACCCGACGGTCGGCGTCTACCGCTGCCGTGGCTGCGGAGCCGAGCTGTTCCGCAGCGAGACCAAGTTCGACGCCCAGTGCGGCTGGCCGTCGTTCTACTCCCCGCTGGCGGAGGACCGTGTCGAGTACATCGAGGACACGGCGCTGGGGATGAAGCGCACCGAGGTGCGCTGCGCGAACTGCGGCTCGCACCTGGGACACGTGTTCCAGGGCGAGGGCTTCGCCACCCCCACCGACCTGCGTTACTGCATCAACGGGATCGCCCTGGACCTCCAGGCCGACTGACCCCGTCTCGCGCCGCCGCGCGCGAGATGTGTAGCGGTGAGTACCTTCTCCGTGCGAGAAAGGTGCTCACCGCTACGCATCTGTACCGGCCTTCGTCCACAGCTGTGAGACGAGGGCTCCCCGTCATCCGCCCGGGTCGCTAGGGTTCCTGCAACTCGGCGTCCCAGCGCCGGGCCTTGGGGGGAACACATGCGGATTCTGGCCACCGCCGTCGTCGCGTCGCTCGCGCTGAGCCTCGGCGCCTGCAGCGAGGACGAACCTCGCGACCGACCTGATGCCTCGTCGGAAGCGACGGTGAGACCACCCAGCTCGCCACCGCCCGCGCGGCCTGTCGGCATGACGGCTGATTCCCCGCAGGGCGTCACCGATTTCGTCTCGTACTACCTGAAGGTGCTCTCCTACGCGCACCTCACGGGGAATACAGAAGAACTTGGCCGCCTATCCGATGTCTCTTGCAGCGCATGCCAGTCGTATGTATCTGCCATCGACGAGCTCGCGAAGGACGGCGGAACGATCACCGGGGGCACACGCACTTTCTCCGGCGCCAAAGTCCGCTACTCGAGCTCAGGGGGCGAGAGCCTCCTCACGATCAACGTGAAGATCGGCTCCGGAACTCGTCAAGCCACACCAGCCTCGGAAAAGGTGCGCATCGCAGCTTCCGAGATGCGGTTGACCTTCGGGGTAAAAGGCACGGGCGGTGATCGCAGAATAAGCCGCATCTTCCAGGGTGACCCCACATGATCCGGGGGTTTCTCACTCTAGCCATGGTGGTCTTCGGACCGTTGTCCCTCAGCGACCCAGACGTGGGTGAGGACCCTTTCCACCAAGGTGACGTGATCATCTGGGACGAAACGACGACTTCACCGAAGTCACCATCACCGGATTGGGCCAAGGACCAGGTAACCGGCCCGGTCCCAAACCCAGACGCAGAGCCGGACCCGTTCTACTGCCGGCCCGAGGCACCCTTCCCGCAGGACGACTGCCTACCACCCCCGGAACCGGGCGAGCCGGCAGAAACGGCCGCCCCCGACCAACCCGAGGTCACACCAGGTGACGTGGTCGAGGCAGTCCGGCGCGTCGGGCTACCGAGGTTGAACGTCGCGGTGCAACCCGCAGGCTCCACCCTCGTGAACCTCGAGACGATCTTCCACACCACCGCTGCACCGTTCGAGCGCAGCGTGCCGATCCTGGGATCCACCGTCGACCTGCGCGCCACCCCGGCCACCTACACCTGGCACCACGGCGACAACACCACCCAGACCACCACCAGGCCCGGCCGCCCCTACCCCGCACTCGACGTCATCCACCGCTACCGCCGACCCGGACAGGTCGCACCACGCGTCGACGTCACCTACGCGGTCGCCTACCGCGTCGACGGCGGCGCCTGGCAGAACCTCGGCACCACCATCACAGCACCCGGACCCGCCACCACCCTGCGCATCCGCGAAGCACGGCCCGTCCTCACCGACTGAGGCAGATCAGGGCCAGAGCTCGGTCAGCTCGGCCACCGGCATCGAGCGGCCCGTGTAGAACGGCAGTTCCTCGCGCACGTGGAGACGGGCGTCGGTCGCGCGCAGGTCGCGCATCAGGTCGACGATGCGGTGCAGCTCGTCGGCCTCGAAGGCCAGCAGCCACTCGTAGTCGCCCAGCGCGAAGGACGCGATCGTGTTCGCGCGGACGTCGGCGTAGTCGCGGGCGGCCTCGCCGTGCTCGCGCAGCAGACGGCGACGCTCGTCGTCGGGCAGCAGGTACCACTCGTACGAACGCACGAACGGGTACACGCACAGGTAGTGCTTCGTGGTGTCGTCCGCGAGGAAGTTCGGCACGTGCGAGCGGTTGAACTCCGCCGGGCGGTGCAGGCCGGCGTTCGACCAGACGGGCGCCAGGTGCGAGCCCAGCTCGGTCCGGCGGAACGCGTTGTAGGCGTCCTGCAGGGCGTCGGCCGTCTCGGCGTGCCACCACACCATCAGGTCGGCCTCGGCCCGCATGCCGCTGACGTCGTAGGTGCCGCGCACGACGACGTCGTCGAGCTTCGCGAAGAGCGCCTCGACCTCGGCGGCCATCGCGGCACGGTCACCGTTCGCGAGCGGACGCTCGACGCGGAACACCGAGTACATGGCGTACCGGATGGTGGCGTTGATCTTCTCGGGGTCGACCTCGTGCGTACTCATACGTCCATTCTCACCCGGCGAGGGTTCGCTCGGCCGCGGCCCTCCCGGTGGCCACGACCGCGGCGATCCCGACCCCCTCGTAGGCGGCGCCACAGACCTCCAGTCCGGGGACGGTCGCGATGTCCTCGGTGACCGTGCGGACGAGGTCGCGGTGCCCCACCTCGTACTGCGGCAAGCCACCGCCCCACCGCTGCACGACGGACGCCCGGACGGTGCCGAGCGAGCCCTGGGGCTCGACGATCGAGCGCAGGTCCGTCACCGCGAGGTCGACCAGTGCGGCATCGTCGCGCTGCAGCACGCCCGTGTCGCCGGCTCGACCGATCGACGCGCGTACCACCGTGGCGCCGCCGGCCGCCTCGGCGAGCCACGCCCACTTGCGGGTCGAGAACGTCGCCGCCTTGATGTCCATCGGCTCCACCGGGGGCACCAGGAAGCCGGTCCCCGCAGGCAGGTCGGCGCCGTCGAGCAGCAGCGCCACGACACCCATCGATGCGTAGTCGACGCCGGCGAGCGCGAACGCCGCGCGCGGAGCGGCCTCGGCCAGCAGCCGTGAGGCGGCGGGAGCCGGCGCCGCCATGACGACGGCGTCGAAGCGCTCCCGGACGGGCGCGGTGGTGGGTCCGACGACCAGCTCCCAGCCGTCGCCGTCACGACGAACGGAACGGACGGTGGCCCGGGTCCGCACCTCGAAGCCACCCGCGTCGACGATCGCCCGAGGCAGCCGTCCGACTCCCCCACGCAGTCCCACCAGAGCCGGACCGGTCGCCTTCGGGGCGGCGGCGCGAGCCATGGCACCGGCCAACAGATCGGGGCCGAGCTCACGGATCACGGGTGCGGCCGCGTGCAGGGAGAGCCGATCCGCGTGGCCCGCGTAGACACCGCCCAGAAGCGGCTCGACCAGGCGGTCGACGACGTCGCGTCCCAGGCGGTCGGCCACGAACGAGGCCACCGACACGTCCTCGTCCGGCACCGGCAGCGCCGTCGACGTCACGGCGGACTCGAGGATGCCCGACTGCACGAGCGCGTCCAGGTCGGACGGCACGCCCATGATCGTGGGCGGCAGCGGACGCAGCGCCCCGCGACTCCAGACCATCGACGGCACCGGCTCCGGCGCCACGAGGTCGTCGGAGAGGCCGACGGCCTTGACCAGGTCGACCGCCTCGGGCCGACGCGCCAGCATCGCCTCGGCGCCGACGTCGACCAGCAGGTCGTCCAACTGCGCCTGGCGGACCTTGCCACCGATCTCGGGCGAGCCCTCCAGCAGCACCGGCTCGGCGCCGGCCGTCGCGAGATGGAACGCCGCAGACAACCCGGCGATCCCGCCACCGATGACCGCGACGCGCATCAGGACTCCGGCTGGTAGCCGTGGACGAAGTCGACCAGACGGGTCAGCGCGTCGGGGTCGGTCGCCGGCAGGACACCGTGGCCGAGGTTGAACACGTGGCCGTGGGCCGCCCGGCCCGCGTCGATGATCCGTGCGGCGCGCTCGTGCACGACGTCCGTGGGCGCGAACAACACGGTGGGGTCGAGGTTGCCCTGCACGGCACGGCTCCCGACCCGGCCGATCGCCTCGTCCAGGGGGACGCGCCAGTCGACGCCCACGACGTCGGCCCCGGCCTCGCCCATCCGTGACAGCAGCTCACCGGTGCCGACACCGAAGTGGATCCGCGGCACGTCGAGGTCAGCGACGGACTCCAGGACGGCGGCGGAGTGCGGACGCACGTACGTGTCGTAGTCGACCGGCGACAACGCACCGGCCCACGAGTCGAACAGCTGGATCGCCGACGCCCCGGCCTCGACCTGCAGCCGCAGGAACTGCGAGGCGATCGCCGAGATCCGGCCCAGCAGCGCGTGCCACAGCTCGGGGTCGCGGTACATCAGCTCCTTCGTGCGGCGGTGGTCACGCGAGGGCCCACCCTCGACGAGGTAGGACGCCAAGGTGAAGGGCGCGCCGGCGAACCCGATCAGCGGCGTGTCCCCCAACTCCTGCACGAGGCCCTTCACGGCGTCGGTGATCGAGGTGACGTCGTCGGGCTCGAGGTCGCGCAGCGTCGCCAGCTGGTCGGCCGAGCGGATCGGGTCGGCCACGACCGGGCCCGTGCCCGGCACGATGTCGAGGTCGACGCCGATCGCCTTGAGCGGCACGACGATGTCGGAGAAGAAGATCGCCGCGTCGACGCCGTGACGGCGGACCGGCTGCATCGTGATCTCGACGACCATGTCCGTGCGGAAGCAGGACTCCAGCATCGGCACGCCCTCGCGGATCGCGAGGTACTCCGGCAGCGAGCGGCCGGCCTGGCGCATGAACCACACCGGAGTGTGGGCCGGCTCGAGGCCGCGGCAGGCGCGGAGGAAGGGACTCGTGATGGCGCTGTCGACTGCGGTGGCGCTGACGTCATGGGTCACCCTTCGAGTCTGTCACGCCCTGCGTGTCGAACCGCCCGACCCCGCGTCCCGTGCCTAAGATCACGGTGTGGGAGCCCGCACGAAGCTCGAAGGCGTCCCGGCACCGTTCACCCGCGCTGTCGAGGAGATCGAGCGCGCCGTCGCGCGCCCCGAACTCGAGCTCGGACAGATGCCGGCACCGCAGCGCATCGCCCCGTTCGCCCATGCCATCACCGCCGACGTGGTCGTCGCGGACACCGAGGTGGGCACAGGGCGCTTCATCCTCCTGCACGACCCGGCCGGCAACGACGCGTGGAACGGCACCTTCCGGTGCGTCACCTTCGCCCGCGCCGACATCGAGCACGAGATGGCCATCGACCCGCTGATCACCCAGGTCGGCTGGAGCTGGCTCACCGACGCACTGGGCGACGCCGGTGCCGAACACACCAACACCGCCGGCAGCATCACGGTCGTGCGCTCCGAGGGATTCGGGGCCATGGCCGAGGACGAGTCCGATGCCCAGATCGAGGTCCGTGCCTCCTGGACCCCGCACGGCGGACTCGACGCCCACGCCTCGGCGTGGATGGAGCTGCTCGGCAAGCTCGCCGGACTCCCACCCCTGGCGCCCGGCGTCGTTCCCCTGAACCGGAGGCGTACGAGCCGTTGACGACCGAACACGACGAGGCGCCCGACCAGGCCCCCGATGAGTCCCCCGAGCCGGCACTGCCCCGACTCGGACTCCGCGAGCCGCTGACCCCCGTCGTGGACACCGACGACGCACTGGCCCGCGCCTGCGCCGAGATCTCGCTGGGCGAGGGGCCGATCGCCCTGGACGCCGAGCGAGCCTCGGGCTACCGCTACTCCCAGCGGGCGTACCTCGTGCAGGTGCGCCGCGAGGGCTCGGGCACCTGGCTGATCGATCCGATCGCGTTCCCCGACCTGACCGAGCTCGGCCTGGCCTTCGGCGACTCCGAGTGGATCCTGCACGCGGCCACCCAGGACCTGCCCTGCCTGGCCGAGGTCGGACTCCGTCCCGCCTCGCTGTTCGACACCGAGCTGGCCGGCCGACTGCTGAACCTGCCGCGCGTCGGCCTGGCCGCACTCGTCGAGCACTACCTGGGCATGAGCCTGGCCAAGGAGTTCTCGGCGGCCGACTGGTCGACCCGCCCCCTGCCCGAGCCGTGGCTCGAGTACGCCGCGCTCGACGTCGAGGTCCTGCTGGAGCTCCGCGAGGCGGTCCTGGCCGATCTCGTCGCCGCCGGCAAGGACGGCTGGGCACGCGAGGAGTTCGACGCCCTGCTGTCCTTCACGGGCCCGCCCGAGCGCAAGGACCCCTGGCGCCGCACCTCCAGCATCCACAAGATCCGCAGTCGTCGTGCGCTGGCCATCGTCCGGTCCCTGTGGCACGCCCGCGACGCCATCGCGGCCGACCGTGACGTCACTCCCGGGCGGATCCTGCCCGACTCGGCGATCGTGGCTCTCGCCACGCATGCGCCCACCTCGCTGGGCGCCCTCAAGAACGACCCCACGATGCGCCGTCGAGGCCCGCGACGCTTCCTCGACGACTGGTACACGGCCATCGAGACGGCCGAGGGACTTCCCGAGGACGAGCTGCCCACGTCGGGTCAGCGGTCCGACGGACCCCCTCCTCCGCGCGCCTGGGCCGACAAGGACCCGGTGGCCGCCGCCCGACTCGTGCGCGTCCGCGAGGTCGTCACGCAGATCGCCGAGCAGCACAACCTGCCGGCCGAGAACCTCATCTCCCCCGGCGTCGTGCGGGCCCTGGCCTGGCAGCCACCGCAGGACCGGGACGAGGACACCATCGCGGCAGAACTGCGTGAACGTGGCTGCCGCAACTGGCAGATCCAGTTGGTGGCCGGCCCCATGGCCGCCGCGCTCGTCGATCCCTGAGCCGACTGTTCCCGTCGTCACCGGCGCGGGTTTACTCTCGAACGCATGGCCGACTTCCACAAGCCGTCGTTGCCCGGGGCCGCCCTCTTCGAGACGCTGCGTGACGACAACGACCCTGCCGAGCGCTCGGCCGCCGGCCACCGCATCGCCAACCTGCTGGTCCGCGGCGCCCACGACCGTGAGGACCGCGCCCTGATCGACCGGGTGTTGCACCTGGCCGACTCGGAAGGGCTGGGCTCGATCGCGGAGCTGTGGTCCAAGGCCCACCCCGAGACCGTGGCCGGAGCGCTGTGGCGGCTGTATGCGCTGCGGACGTGGGTCCACCACAACCCGGTCCAGGCCTCGCGCGAGTTCAGCGCCGGACGCGCCTACGCTCCGGTCCAGGAGGTCCTGGCCGGAGTCGTCGACCCGCCTGGCCCGGCTGAGGTGATCGAGCTGGTCGACACCGTCGTGCGCGGGATCGTCACCACCGACTTCGACGTGGCGCTCGACCGGGCCGCCGCCTTCGCCCACATCGTCGGCGTGGGACGCGGGCAGCTGGAGGACACCGACCCGGCCAGCGCCGCCCGCCTCGTCGACACCGCGCGCCACCTGCGTGCCGCCGCCGACGCCGAGCGCCGCCACGAGCTGCACTGACCGACCCCTCCGAGCGGGCCGGCGGAGACCTCGCGCAGAGGTCCCACAGGCCCCAGTGGGCTTGGGCGGGGTCGTCTAGAGTGGTGCTCGCGCCGGGTCGCGGTAGCCCCGGGTCCCAACATCAGCCGCTTCGAGCGGCCTTACGCCGTGAGGCGCTCCCGACCCGGCGCACCCACCGACTCCCCTGCCCGCTCAGCGCGGCGCGAACGTCGTGTACGAGTGCTGCGGAGCCATCAGCTCGTCGAGTGCGGCCGTGTCCTCGGCCGTCGGCACCCAGGCGGCCGCCGCGACGTTCGAGGCCACCTGCTCCGGACGCGAGACACCGGCGATGACCGACGCCACGGCCGGCCGCGACGCGAGGCCGCCCATCGCGAGCTCGAGCAGGGTGATGTCGCGCTCACGAGCGAACGCCTGCAACGCCTCGATCCGGTCCCAGTCCGCGCCCTCCCAGCGGGCCCGCTGGCCGGCGAGCCGAGTGCCCTCCTGCGGCTCGCTGACACGCGAGTACTTCCCCGTCAGCAGGCCGTAGGCCAGCGGGAAGTACGGCAGCAGACCCACGCCGAGCTCGACGCAGGCGGGGACCAGCTCGACCTCCGCGGCCGGGTTGTAGAGCGAGTACTCGTTCTGAGCCGTCGCGAAGTGCGCGAGGTCGGCCGTGCGCGAGATCCAGTCCGCGTCGACGAGCTGCCACGCGGTGAAGTTCGAGCAGCCGATGGCGCGGACCTTGCCCTCGTCCACCAGTCGCGTCATCGCCCCGAGCGTCTCCTCGACCGGAGTGTTCGGGTCGGGCGTGTGCAGTTGGTACAGGTCGATCACGTCGGTGCCGAGCCGGCGCAGGCTCGCCTCCGCGGCCCGGCGGACGTAGTCGGCGCTGCCGCGGCGGCCGCCGTCGTCGCCGTTGCGGCCCTGCATGTCCATCCCGAACTTCGTCGCGATGACGACCTCGTCACGCCGACCCTTCAGCGCGGCGCCGAGCAAGGTCTCGCTCTCACCGAGCGCGTAGGTGTCGGCGGTGTCGAAGAAGGTCACCCCCTGCTCGAAGGCCGCGTCCACGACCGCGACCACCTGATCGCCGTCGATCCGCGCTCCGAATGCGTTGCAGCCGATCCCCACAGGGCCGACCTCGATGCCACTCGTTCCCAGGACATGTCGTGTAGTCACGGGATCCACCGTAGGACCGTTACACTCGCGGGGTGATCCGGACCACCCACGCCGCGCGACGCCTCGTCGCGGCCCTGGCAGCCGTCCTGTTGGCCGGCATGCTCGGGCTGGGTGCCCTGGCCGGTTTCTCCGGGGCCGACCGCCGTGCCGGCGCCGCCACCGCGTCGGCCGGGCAGGACAGCTCCGGACATCCGCGGGTCACGATCGCCAAGGCCACGTCGGACGATCACTCGCTGTCGGTCGACCTGCCGGCCGGCACCCTGGACGCTGCCCTGACCCTCGGATCGGTCGTCCTCGTCTCCCTCGTGGTGGCCCTCGTCGCCGCCCAGGTCGGCACCGCCGCGCCGGTCCCCGCGGGGCGCGCCCCGCCGCGACGCTGACCGGTCACTCCTCGACCGGGCCAATCCGCCCCCACATGCTCCTGCCGCCCCGCGGCTCCACCGAAAGCTCTCTCATGTCTTCCAAGACCAATCTCTGGCGAGGTCTGATCTGCCTGGCCGTCATCATCGGCGCCGCGGCCGTGGCCCTGACCATGAAGCCCAACCTCGGCCTCGACCTGCGCGGCGGCACGCAGATCACCCTCGAGGCCAAGTCCACCGATCGCGTCAAGGCCGATGCCGAGGCCACCGATCGGGCCCTCGAGGTCCTGCGCGGACGCGTCGACGGCCTCGGTGTCTCCGAGCCGACGCTGGCCCGCACCGGCGAGAACCGGATCATCATCGAGCTGCCGAACGTGCAGGATCCCTCGAAGGCCGCCGAGGTCATCGGCCAGACCGCCAGCCTCGAGTTCCGTGAGGTGATGGCTCCCGCCACCGCGGAGACCAAGCCCGGCAAGGGCGAGGTCGTCCTGCCCGACGAGCAGGGTCAGGAGCTGCTGCTCGGCCCCGTCGCGTTCGACGGCAACGGCATCAGCGACGCCGAGGCCGCGATGCCGCAGAACAGCATCGGCGACTGGGTCGTCAACGTGCAGTTCAACAAGACCGGCCGCACCCCCTGGAGCAACCTGGTCGCCTCCGCGTGCCAGAACCCCGCCGCGGGCAACCGCATCGCGATCGTCCTCGACAACGAGGTCATCTCGTCCCCGGGCATCGTGCCCGAGCTCTGCGCCGGCGGCGGCGGCTCCAGCACCAGCATCACCGGCGACTTCACCCAGACCGAGGCGCAGGACCTCGCCGTGCTGATCAAGGGCGGCGCCCTCCCGGTCCCGGTCGAGATCATCGACCAGCGAACCGTCGGCCCGACGCTCGGCGCCGCCGCCATCGACGCCTCGATCAACGCCTCCATCATCGGTCTGCTGCTGACCGGCCTGTTCATCATCTTCATCTACCGGCTCACCGGCGTCATGGCGACGATCGCGTTGACCGTGTACGCCCTCATCTCCTACGGCGCCCTCGTGCTGATGGGTGCCACCCTGACCCTCCCGGGCCTGGCCGGCTTCGTGCTGGCGATCGGCCTGGCCATCGACGCCAACGTCCTGGTCTATGAACGAGCGCGCGAGGAGTACCACGAGAATCCGAAGGCCGGCCTGCTGTCGGCACTGACCACGGGCTTCTCCAAGGCCTGGTCCGCGATCATCGACTCCAACGTCACGACGATCCTGGCCGCCCTGCTGCTGTTCTTCCTCTCCGCCGGCCCCGTCAAGGGCTTCGGCATCACCTTGACCATCGGCGTCATCGCGTCGATGTTCTCGGCACTGGTCGTCGCCCGCTGGCTGACCGAGTGGCTGGTCAAGCGCAAGTGGATCCGCAACCACCCGCAGGCCAGCGGCATCGGCGGCATCTCCAGCGTGCGCCGCTGGTTGAACGAGCACGGTCCGTACCTGGTCCGCCGGGCCGGCATGTGGGTCGTCATCTCGCTCGGCGTCGCCGGCGTCATGATCGCCGGCATCCTGGTCCGCGGTCTGGACCTCGGCGTCGAGTTCGCCGGCGGCCGTCAGCTCGAGTACTCCACCGCCAAGGCCGTCACCCCCGACCAGGCCCGCGAGGCCGTCACCGAGGCCGGGTTCCCCGAGGCCGTCGTGCAGTCCTCGTCCGCCGACGGTGGCGAGAACATCTCGGTGCGTCTGCCCAAGATCGACGAGACCGAGGCGGAGAAGGTCCGCTCCTCGATCGAGCAGGTCGGTGGCAAGACCGTCCAGGTCGCCTCCAACACCATCGACCCGACCCTGGGCAAGGAGCTGCGCAACAAGGCGCTGCTGGCCTTCCTGATCGCCGTCGCGGCGCAGATGGCCTACCTCGCCTGGCGCTTCCGGTGGACGTGGGCCGCGGCCGCCATCGTCTCGATGGCGTCGGTCGTGCTCGCGGTCGTCGGCGTCTTCGCCTGGTGGGGCAAGCCGATCGACGGCGTGTTCCTGGCCGCGATCCTGTCGATCATCGGCCTGGCCGTGAACGACTCGATCGTCGTCCTCGACCGCATCCGAGAACGCACCCGCACCGCCGACATCCCGCTGCGCGAGATGGTCAACGAGGCGATCCTGTCGACCCTGCCGCGAACCATCAACACCGCCATGGGTGCGACGTTCATCCTCGCCGCGCTGATGGTGCTCGGTGGCGACTCGCTGCGTGACTTCTCGATCGCGGTGCTGCTGGGTCTGCTGTTCGGTCACTTCTCGACGGTCTTCACGGCGTCGACCCTCGGTCTGCTGCTCGAGGAGAAGTGGCCCTACAACCCGGACAAAGACCCGCGCAAGACGGTCGACCCGTACGCGCACGTCGTCGACGGGCGCGGCATGCCCGAGGACGGCGGTGCGGTCGTCTGATCAGCGGTACCGTGCGTCCATGACCACGACTCCGCCCGAGGACCCGCGACCGGACCCGGACCCCGGCGCGGGTGACCACGACCCCACCGTGCGCTTCGGTGCCACACCGCCTCCCCCGCCTCCGCCTCCCCCGGCGGCGGGGTGGGCGGTGCCGGGCGCGCCGTACGGCGTCGACCCCAAGACCGGCCTGCCGTACTCGGACAAGTCCAAGATCGTCGCCGGCCTGCTGCAAATGCTGATACCCCTGGGAATCGGCAGGATGTACACGGGCCACACCAGCATGGGCGTCGCCCAGTTGCTGGTCACGCTGTTCACCTGCGGTATCGGCGCAGTGTGGCCGTTCATCGACGGCATCATCCTGCTCGTCTCCGACCCGCGTGACGCGAACGGCCGACCGCTGCGATCCTGATCCGTCGGCTCACGGCCGCGATGACATGATGGACCCATGACCATCGCGAACCACGTGGTCGACCTCATCGGCGACACTCCCCTAGTCCGGCTGAACTCCGTCGTACCCGAGGGTGGCGCGACCGTCGCCGCCAAGCTCGAGTACCTGAACCCCGGAGGCAGCTCCAAGGACCGCATCGCGGTCAAGATGGTCGACGAGGCCGAGGCGTCCGGCGCCCTCAAGCCCGGCGGCACCATCGTCGAGCCGACCTCCGGCAACACCGGCGTCGGCCTGGCGCTCGTCGCGCAGCAGCGCGGATACTCCTGCGTCTTCGTCTGCCCCGACAAGGTCAGCGAGGACAAGCGCAACACGCTCAAGGCCTACGGCGCCCGCGTGGTCGTGTGCCCCACGGCCGTCCCGCCGGAGCACCCGGACTCGTACTACAACGTCTCCGACCGCCTCGTCCGCGAGATCGAGGGCGCCTGGAAGCCCGACCAGTACTCGAACCCGGCCGGCCCTGCCAGCCACTACGAGACCTCGGGCCCCGAGATCTGGAAGGCCACCGAGGGCAGGGTCACGCACTTCGTGGCCGGTGTCGGCACCGGTGGCACGATCACCGGCGTCGGCCGCTTCCTCAAGGAGCAGAACCCCGACATCAAGATCATCGGCGCCGATCCCGAGGGCTCGGTCTACTCCGGCGGCACCGGTCGCCCGTACCTGGTCGAGGGCGTCGGTGAGGACTTCTGGCCCAGCGCCTACGACCCGAGCGTCGTCGACGAGATCATCGCGGTCTCGGATGCCGACTCGTTCGACATGACGCGTCGCCTGGCGCGTGAGGAGGGCCTGCTCGTCGGCGGCTCGTGCGGCATGGCCGTCGTCGCCGCCGCGCGCGTGGCCGAGCGCCTGACTCCCGACGATCTGGTCGTCGTCCTGCTGCCCGACGGTGGCCGCGGCTACCTGTCGAAGATCTTCAACGACGACTGGATGGCCTCGTACGGCTTCTTGCGCACGCCCCTGTCGGGCGACGCGATGGACCTGCGCGTCATCGACATCCTGCGGCGCAAGAGCGGCGATCTGCCGGCGCTGGTCCACACGCACCCGTCCGAGACGGTGCGCGACGCGATCGAGATCCTGCGCGAGTACAACGTCTCGCAGATGCCCGTCGTGGGCCCCGAGCCGCCGGTCGTGATCGGCGAGGTCGCGGGCAGCGTCAGCGAGCGTGAGCTCGTCAGCGCCGTCTTCGAGGGACGCGCGCAGCTGACCGACGCCGTCGCCGAGCACATGGAGCGCCCGCTGCCGATCATCGGCTCGGGCGAGGATCTCGCCGCGGCCCTGGACATGTTCAAGGGCAACGACGCGCTCATGGTCGTCGACGAGGGCAAGCCGCTCGGCGTCCTAACCCGCCACGACCTGTTGGGAGTGCACGTATGACCGACGAGACGCAGCAGGGCTTCTCCACCCGGGCGATCCACGCCGGGCAGGAGCCCGACCCGCGCACCGGTGCGGTCAACATCCCGATCTACGCCAGCTCGACGTTCGCCCAGGACGGTGTCGGCGGCATGCGCGAGGGGTTCGAGTACGCCCGTACGGGCAACCCCACCCGCCGGGCACTCGAGGCCAACCTGGCCGCGCTCGACGGCGGTGCGTACGGCCGGGCGTTCTCGTCGGGCATGGCGGCGACCGACACGGCGCTGCGTGCGATCCTGCGCCCGGGCGACCACCTGGTGATCCCCGACGACGCCTACGGCGGCACGTTCCGGTTGATCGACAAGGTGTTCTCGCAGTGGGGCATCGACCACACGCCGGTGGCCGTCAACGACACCGAGGCCCTGCGCGCCGCGATCACCGACCGCACCAAGCTGGTGTGGATCGAGACGCCCACCAACCCGCTGCTGAACATCGCCGACATCGCGGCCTCGGCCGAGATCGCGCACGCCGCGGGCGCGAAGGTCCTGGTGGACAGCACGTTCGCCTCGCCGTACCTGCAGCAGCCGCTGGCCCTGGGCGCCGACATCGTCCTGCACTCGTCGACGAAGTACCTTGGCGGTCACAGCGACGTCGTCGGCGGTGCGCTCGTCACGAACGACCCCGAGCTCGACGCCGCGTTCGCGTTCCTGCAGAACGGCGCCGGCGGCGTGCCCGGTCCCTTCGACGCCTACCTCGTCATGCGCGGCATCAAGACGCTCGCCGTGCGCATGGAGCGTCACTGCGACAACGCCGAGGCCGTCGTCGAGATGCTGACGGCGCACCCCGCCGTCAGTGAGGTGCGCTACCCCGGCCTGGCCGACCACCCGGGTCACGAGGTCGCGGCCCGGCAGATGCGCCGCTTCGGCGGCATGATCTCGCTGCGCCTCGCCGGCGGCCGCGAGGCGGCCCTCGACCTGTGCGCGCGCACGAAGGTGTTCACCCTGGCCGAGAGCCTCGGTGGCATCGAGTCGCTCATCGAGCACCCCGGCGCCATGACGCACGCGTCGACCGCCGGTTCCCAGCTCGAGGTGCCCGAGGACCTCGTCCGGCTGTCCGTCGGCATCGAGGACATCGAGGACCTGCTGGCCGACCTCGAGCAGGCCCTGGCCTGACCGACCGCCGATGAGCCCCCGGCGATCCGCTGGGGGCTCATTGGGCCTTCGTTACCCTCGAAGTCATGTCTCCCAAAGGCTTTCTCGGCGGTTTGTCATGGCTCCAACTGGTGGCCGGTGCGCTGGCGGCGATGACGTCGGCGTGGGTCGCCTCGTTCCTCGGTGTGGCAGGCACGATCATCGGCGCGGCGCTCGGCAGTCTCGTCGCCTCGATCGCCAGCGCCCTCTATGCGCGCGGGATCGATCGCGGCACCACGCTCATCACCGAGAGCGGCTCGGTGGTCTCGCGGACCCGTCCGGCAGCAGCCGAGAGCGACCGCGACGCCGAGGACGGCGACGTGGTCATCACGCAGGAGCAGACCGTCGTGACCGTCGATGAGGCCGAGCGCGCCTTCCCGTGGAAGCGCGTGCTGACGTGGACCGGGCTGGCGCTGGCCGTCTCGCTGCTGGCGATCGGCGCCTTCGAGCTGGTCACCGGCGACTCGTTCGGCAAGGCCGACAACCCCACGATCGGCCGGCCCTGGAAGGACCAGGGCTCCAGCCCGGAGACCCCGAGCGACGGCGAGACGACGCGGCCCACCGAGTCGGCGAAGCCGACCGAGGAGCCGACCGACGGCGCGACGAACGACCCGCCCGCGACCACCCGCCCCGAGCCGACCGCGCCGGCGCCCACGACCGAGGCTCCCGAGGACACCGCGCCCGAGCCGCAGCGCGACGCGACTCCCCCGCCGGCCGAACAGGCGCCCCAGGTCGTCCCGGAGTGACCGGGGAACATCCCGGCCCTTCCCGCCGTTGAGAGCGGTGACGAAAGGACTGCGATGACCATCTGGATGAAGCCGACGCTGACCGAGGAGTCGATCGCGGCGATGGAGCCGCTGGACGCCTTCCGTTACGCCGAGGAACTGCTCGACTCGCGCTTCCCGCGTGAGGCCGTGCGCGTCCTGAGCCCGCTCGCCGAGCTCGAGCCGAACAACGCCGCCGTGTGGGAGCTGCTCGGCCGCGCCCACTTCGCCGCCGCCCATCTGGGCCCGGCCGAGGACGCGTTCCGGACGCTGACCTCGCTGGAGCCGACCAGCGCCTGGGCGCATACCGCGTTGGGCCTGGCCCTCGACCGGCAGAGCCGGCACCGGGAGGGTGCGGTCCATCACCGCCTCGCCGCGGCGATGGGCGCCAGCGACCGCGACGGCACGCGGGTCGCCCTGGTCGACCGCCCCGGTACCTGACAACGAGCACGGCCCCGTCTGTTTGGATGGGGCCGTGTTCACCGTCGGAAGCACCCTGCCGGACGCCCCCGGAAGATCGGGCACCATCACCACGCCCCATGGACAGATCCGCACCCCGGCGTTCATCCCCGTCGGCACCAAGGCGACCGTCAAGGCGGTCCTGCCGGAGTCGATCGTGCAGCTGGGCGGGCAGGCGGTGCTCTCGAACGCCTACCACCTCTACCTGCAGCCCGGCGCCGACATCGTCGAGGAGGCGGGCGGTCTCGGCGCCTTCATGAACTGGCGCGGGCCGACCTTCACCGACTCCGGCGGCTTCCAGGTGCTGAGCCTGGGCGCCGGCTTCAAGAAGACCCTCGCGATGGACGCCGTGGGCACGCAGGCCGACGACGTCATCGCTCCCGGCAAGGACCGGCTGGCGCACGTCGACGACGACGGGGTGACCTTCAAGAGCCACCTCGACGGCTCTAAGCACCGGTTCACGCCCGAGGTGTCGATGCGGATCCAGCACCAGCTCGGTGCGGACATCATCTTCGCCTTCGACGAGCTGACCACCTTGATGAACAGCCGGGAGTACCAGGAGGACTCGCTCAGGCGCACCCAGGCGTGGGCCGAGCGGTGCCTGGCCGAGCACCAGCGGCTGTCCGCCGAGCGCGCCGACAAGCCGCGCCAGGCGCTCTACGGCGTCGTCCAGGGCGCCCAGCACGAGGACCTGCGCCGTCAGGCGGCCCGGGGTCTGGCCGGCCTGGACTTCGACGGCTACGGCGTCGGCGGGGCGATCGAGAAGGAGAACCTGGGCACGATCGTCCGCTGGGTCACCGACGAGCTCCCCGACGACCGCCCCCGGCACCTGTTGGGCATCGGCGAGCCCGAGGACCTCTTCGAGGGCGTCGAGGCCGGCTGCGACACCTTCGACTGCGTCACGCCCACCCGGGTCGCGCGCTCGTCGAGGATCTACACCGCCGACGGCCGCCACAACCTCATGGTGGCCGCCTCACGCCGCGACTTCGGCCCGATCGAGGAGGGCTGCGACTGCTACACGTGCACCCACTACACGAAGGCGTACCTGCACCACCTGTTCAAGGCGAACGAGTACAACGCGGCGACGCTGTGCTCGATCCACAACGAGCGCTTCTTCATCCGGTTGGTCGACAGCATGCGCGACGCGATCGAGGCCGGGGACTTCGCGGCCCTCAAGCAGGAGTGGCTCGGCCGGTACCTGTCGACGTCGGCCTGAAGGGCCGCCTCAGCCGGCGTAGTAGCTGGGCTCGCGCCGCTTGAGCCATGCGATGACGCGCACGGTCAGCGGCATGAGCGCCAGCTCGACGCCGACCTTGAGCAGCACGCCCATCACGAAGTAGTTCAGGAACGCGCCGAACGTGGTGACGCCGATGGCCGAGGCCGCGATCGCACAGAAGATCAACGTGTCGGCCACCTCGCCCACGCCGGTCGAGCCGACCAAACGCGCCACCAGCCGGCGCTCGGCCGACCGCTGCTTCATCCGCACCAGGACCCACGAGTTGAGGAACTGGCCCGCGAGATAGCCGGCGACGCTGGCCAGCACGATCTGCGAGACGGGGCCCAACACTGCCGAGTAGGCGGCCTCGTTCTCGTACCAGGACGCCGCGGGCAGCAGCTCGACGACGAAGAACGTCCCGGCGGCCAGCACGGCTGCGGCGAACCCGGCCAGGATCGCCCGCCGGGCGGCACGCAGGCCGTAGACCTCGGCGATCACGTCGCCGAGCACGTACGCCAGCGGGAAGAGCACGACTCCCCCGTCGAGCACGAGCGGCCACAGCTGGACGGGACCGAGCAGGACCTGTCCCGAGCCGACCTCGACGGCCTTGGTGGCCACGACGTTCGAGATCACGATCACGACGCAGAACATCGCCAGCAGCAGGTCGAAATGGCTGGACCCGCGGGCGGCGAAGCGCACGGCATCGTGGTTCGGTGACGGCGCGGTGGACATGTCGGTCATCTTCCCACCTCCCGTGTCCCGGGCGTTGTGCCCCCGGTGCGAGAATCGACTCATGATCCTGCCGTCCACCACCGACGTCCTCGTCGTCGGCGCGGGGCCCGCCGGCTCGTCCGCCGCCGCCTGGACCGCCCACCTCGGCATGGACACCGTGCTGGTGGACGCGGCCACCTTCCCTCGTGACAAGACCTGCGGCGACGGCCTGACCCCGCGCGCCATCGCCGAACTCGACCGGCTCGACCTCGGGGACTGGGTTCGTGGGCACACGCTGAACCGCGGTCTGCGCGCGGCCGGCTTCGGCCAGGAGCTGCTGCTGCCCTGGCCCGGCGGCTCGCTGCCCGATCACGGCTCCGCCGTCCCCCGCACCGAGCTGGACGCCCGCATCCGCGAGCGTGCCCTGGCCGCGGGCGCGATCGGCGTCGACGGGGCGAAGGCGGTCGACGTCGAGCGCGACGCCCGCGGCGCGGTCACGGGCGTCGTCGTCGAGACCGCCGAGGGACGCCACACGATCGGGTGCCGACGCCTCGTCGTCGCCGACGGCGTGCGGTCGCCGCTGGGCCGGGTGCTCGGCCGTGAGTGGCACCGCGACACCGCCTACGGCGTCGCCGGCCGCAGCTACGTCAAGTCCGGCCGCAGCGACGACCCGTGGATCTCCTCGCACCTGGAGCTGCGCGGCGAGGACGGCGAGCTGCTGCCGGGCTACGGCTGGATCTTCCCGCTCGGCGACGGGCGGGTGAACCTCGGCGTCGGGGCGCTGGCCACGGCGAAGCGACCCGCGAAGGTCCAGATCCGTCCGCTCATGGAGTACTACGCCACGCTGCGGCGCGAGGACTGGGACCTCGGCGCCGACCTGCGGATGCCGACCTCGGCCCTGCTGCCGATGGGCGGTGCGGTGTCGGGCGTCTCGGGCCCGAACTGGATCGTCATCGGCGACGCCGCCGGTTGCGTCAATCCGCTCAACGGCGAGGGCATCGACTACGGCCTCGAGACCGGGCGCATCGGCGCGGAGCTGCTGGCCACCGGCGACTCCCCCGCCGAGGCCTGGCCGGCGATGCTGACCGCCCACTACGGCCCCGCGTTCTCCCTCGCGCGGCGGCTGGCGGGCCTGCTCACCGTGCCGCACCTGTTGCCGACGGCCGGCCCGGTCGGGATGCGCTCGCACCGGCTGATGACGATCGCGCTGCGGGTCATGGGCAACCTCGTCACCGACGAGGACCGCGACCTCACCGCGCGGGCGTGGCGGTGGGCGGGTCGCCAGTCGATCCGCCTCGACGAGCGTCCGCCCTTCTCGCCCTGACCTCACCGGCGGCCGGGAGCGTCGGGGCCGACGACTATCCTCGATCAGGTGCTCAGGATCTCGACCGTCAACGTCAATGGCATCCGCGCCGCATGGCGCAAGGGGATGAAGGAGTGGCTCGAGAGCCGCGACGCCGACATCATCACGTTGCAGGAGGTCCGCGCTCCCGACGCGATCGTGCACGAGATCCTCGAGGGCACGGACTACCACGTGGTCCACACCGAGGCCGCCGCGAAGGGCCGCTCCGGCGTGGCCGTGCTCAGCCGCCTCGAGCCGACCAGTCACCGGGTCGGCAACGGTGACGCGTTCTTCGACGACTCGGGCCGCTGGATCGAGGCCGACCTGACCCTGCCCGACGGCTCGGTCCTCACGGTGGTCAGCGTGTACGTCCACTCCGGCGAGGCCGGCACGCCGCGCCAGGAGGAGAAGTACCGCTTCCTGGACCAGATGACCAAGCGCATGGCCGAGCTGGGCGCCATGGACGGGCACGCCCTCGTCACCGGCGACCTCAACGTCGGCCACACCGAGCTGGACATCCGCAACTGGAAGGGCAACCTCAAGAAGGCCGGGTTCCTGCCCGAGGAGCGCGCCTACTTCGACCAGTTCTTCGGTGACCTGGGCTGGTACGACGTGCACCGCCACCTGGCCGGCCCGGTCGAGGGCCCGTACACGTGGTGGTCCATGCGCGGCCAGGCGTTCGACAACGACACCGGCTGGCGGATCGACTACCAGCTCGCCACGCCCGAACTGGCGGCCGCGGCCCGGGTCGCCACCGTGGACCGCGCCCCGAGCTGGGGCGAGCGGTGGTCCGACCACGCGCCGCTGACGATCGACTACGACCTCGGCTGAGCCGTGGCGCGCGGCGCAAAAGGAGCGGGGGACGTGCCGTCCCCCCGGATGCACGCCCCCCGCACGGCCCCCGGAAAACCGGTGACCCCACTCTCTTTCGGGAGTGGTTCTAACTGACTATACCGACGTAGTCCCTTGTGGCGCGCAACGGACGCGCCGGATTCACCTGAGATTCACTCGAACAGGTGGCAATTGGGGACTCCCCGGCTCGGTCCGGTTGTCGTAGGGTGGTCGCAGTTGCACGACGTTGGACAGCAAAGGGATGCAGTTCCCTATCGGGGCGTGGTTCCTCTCGCAGTTGGATGTGCGTCGCGACCGTCGAGCGTGAAGAGCGCGTTCGACCATCGCCAGAAGGATCGAAGAGGAGAACGACCATGGCCACCGGTACCGTCAAGTGGTTCAACGCCGACAAGGGCTTCGGCTTCATCGCCCCCGATGACGGCGGCGAGGACGTGTTCGCGCACTACAGCGCGATCCAGACCAACGGTTACCGCTCGCTGAACGAGGACCAGAAGGTCGAGTTCGACGTCGAGCAGGGACAGAAGGGCCTCCAGGCTGCCAACATCCGGCCGCTCTGAGACCCGCAGGACGCCAAGAACCCCACCACCGCGAGGTGGTGGGGTTCTTGCTGTCAGTGCCGGGAGGGAGCCGGACTCACAGGGCGGCGAACCGCCGGTGCACCTCGCGTTCCGAAGCGGACACGAGGGGCGGCGGGAGACGATCCGAGCGTGACGTGGGCACGTAAACCCAGAGGCGCTGCATTCCCCATGACGTCGGTGCTCCGAGTCATCCCCCGCTGTCGACGATAACCACAAAGCGCTGAAATGACCAGAGATCTTTCACGCCGAGATGGCGACGCGGACGATGCGGTCGTCGCCGCGGCGCACCTGCCCGCGGCCGTCGGTGTTCGACGTCCCCACCCACAGCGAGCCGTCGGGAGCCACCGCCACCGAACGCAGCCGGCCCAGCTCCCCGGTCAGGAACGCCCGCGGCCTGCCGGCCTGCGCGCCGTCCAACGGGACCTGCCACAACCGCTCGCCGCGCAGGGCCGCGAGGAACGCCCGCTCGCCGCTGATCGCCAGGCCGGCCGGTGACGCCTCCTGCGTCGACCACGTGGCGGCCGGACGGACGAACCGGTCGTCACCGCCGTCGCCCTCCACCTGCGGCCAGCCGTAGTTGCCGCCCTTGACGATGCGATTGAGCTCGTCGGTGCGCTGGTCGCCGAACTCGCTGGCCCACAGCCGCCCGGAGCCGTCCCAGGCCAGACCCTCGACGTTGCGGTGCCCGAGGGACCAGACCCGGTTGCCGAAGGGGTTGCCGTCGACCGCCCGACCCTCTTGGTCGATCCGCAGGATCTTGCCGTTGAGCGAGTCACGATCCTGGGCCGTCTCGGCCCGGGCCGCGTCACCGACCGCCACGAACAGGTGCCCCTGACGATCGAAGGTCAACGCACCGCCCTGGTGGTTGAACGCCTTCGCCATCCCGGTCAGGATCGGCTCGGCCCGGCCGATGCGCTCACCGTCGAAGTCCAGACGAACGACGCGGTTGTCGTCCGGCCCGGTGAGGTAGGCGAACAGGGCGGACTCGTCGCCGGGTGCGACGGCGAGTCCCTGCAGCCCGCCCTCTCCCCCGGGCGCGACCCCGGGAACGTCACCGACCGGTGTCACCCGGCCGTCCGGCGCGACCCGCACGATCGACGCGTCGTCGCGCTGGGTGACCAGGGCGGTGCCGTCGGCCAGGAAGACGATCGCCCAGGGCACGTTCAGGCCCGTGGCCACGGTGCCGTCCAACCGGGGATCGATCGGCTCGGGGGTCGCGGCGCTCGACGGTGGCGACGGGGGCGGGGCGCCGGTGGAACCACGGGGGCGGGCCGACTCCTCGCCGCCCCGACAGCCCGCGAGCCACATCGCCCCGAGGGCGGCCCCGGCGGTGATGACGGATCTGCGGTCCATGGACCGATCATGCCGCAACCACCGGAATGTCACAGTGGACGTGAACGTTGACCATGAGGTACCCGAGGAAAGGCCATCATGACCACGATCAACCTGACTGCCGACACCTTCCAGGACACCGTGACCGGAGACGGCATCACGTTGGTGGACTGGTGGGCCGGCTGGTGCGGACCGTGCATGCAGTTCGCGCCCGTCTACGAAGCCGCCAGCGAGCGGCACCCCGACATCACCTTCGCCAAGATCGACACCGAGGCCGAGCAGGAGCTCTCCGCCGCGGTCCAGATCACGTCCATCCCCACGCTGATGGCGTTCCGTGACGGCGTCCTGCTGTACGCCCAGCCCGGCGCGCTGCCGGCGGAGGCACTCGACGAGATCATCGGCCAGGTCCGCCAGCTCGACATGGACAAGATCCGCCGCGAGATCGCTGAGCAGGAGGCGCAGTCCCCCGAGGGCGTGCCCGACGTGCCAGAGGCCTCGCAGAACTGAGAGACTGCGACACATGAGTCGTGTGTCATGCCCTGTGGCCTCTTCGCGCATCATGAGCGCCGAGGACGCCGTCGAATTCATCCGTCCCGGTGACAACGTCGGGATGAGTGGCTTCACCGGGGCCGGCTATCCCAAGGTCGTGCCCGCGGCGCTCGCGGCACGAGCCCGGGCCGCACACGACGCCGGCGAAGACTTCCGGATCGGCCTGTGGACCGGTGCCTCCACCGCTCCACAGGCCGACGGTGTCCTGGCCGAGGCGCACGCCATCTCCACGCGGCTGCCGTACAACTCCGACCCGACCCTGCGCCGCCAGATCAACGCCGGCGAGGTCGACTACGTCGACGCCCACCTGAGCCACTCGGCCCAGCAGATGTGGTTCGGCTTCTACGGTCCGCTCGACGTCGCCGTCATCGAGGTGACGGCGATCCTGCCCGACGGGCTCCTGGTCCCCAGCAGCTCGGTCGGCAACAACAAGACCTGGCTGGACCAGGCCGACAAGGTGATCCTCGAGGTCAACCACTGGCAGCCGCGCGAGTTCGAGGGCTTCCACGACATCTACGGCGGGACGGCCCTGCCTCCGCACCGGCGCCCGCTGGCGCTCACCGAGCCCATGCAGCGTATCGGTGAGCCCTATCTGAAGGTCGACCCCGCGAAGGTGATCGCCGTGGTCGAGACCGCCGCGCCCGATGCCGGTGCGGCGTTCTCGGCACCCGACGACGTGTCCCGCGCGATCGCCGGGCACACCCTGGACTTCCTGCGCGGCGAGGTCGGTGCCGGCCGCATGCCCCCGGAGCTGCTGCCGCTGCAGTCCGGCGTCGGCAACGTGGCCAACGCGGTCCTGCAGGGCCTGGACGGCAGCGAGTTCACGAGCCTGGTGGCGTACACCGAGGTCCTCCAGGACAGCATGCTGACGCTGCTGGACTCGGGCACGCTCCGCGCCGCGTCGACGGCCTCGTTCGGTCTCTCGCGCGAGGGCATGGAGCACTTCCGGGCGGGGATCGACGGGTACAAGGGCCGGATCCTCATGCGCAGCGAGGAGATCTCGAACCACCCCGAGATCATCCGCCGCCTGGGCATCATCGCCATGAACGGCATGATCGAGGCCGACATCTACGGCAACGTGAACTCGACGCACGTCATGGGCAGTGCCGTGATGAACGGCATCGGCGGCAGCGGTGACTTCGCCCGCAACGCCTACCTGAACTTCTTCCTGACCCCGTCGACCGCCAAGGACGGTGCGATCTCGACGATCGTGCCGATGGTCAGCCACGTCGACCACACCGAGCACGACGTGCACGTGATCGTCACCGAGCACGGCCTGGCCGACCTGCGTGGCCTCTCGCCACGCGAGCGGGCGGAGCGGATCATCGCGCACTGCGCCCACCCGCGCTTCCGGCCGCAGTTGCGCGACTACCTCGAGCGAGCCGTCGCCGCTCGCCCCGATGCCCGGCACACGCCGCACCTGCTCTCCGAGGCCCTGTCGTGGCACCAGCGGTACCTCGACACCGGGCGCATGTGAGCGCACGCGCGACAGCCTGCCTCCTGGTCGCCGGGCTGTTGCTCGCCGCCTGCACGTCCACCCCGCCCGCCGGAAGGTCCGCCATGTCCGACGCCAGCCTGCCGACCCCGTCGCGGTCGCCCGCGACCACGACGACTCCCCCGCCCGACTTCACGGCACTCGACCGCCTGGTCGACGCCAGCGGATCGACGTGCACCGTCGTGCTGCGCGGTGACGAGGTCGTGCACGAGCATCCGGCCGGGTCGCGTCACGCCACGCGCCGGGTCTACTCGATCACCAAGTCGGTCGTCGGTGTGCTGCTGGCCATCGCGGCCTCCGAGAACGCGTTGAGCCTCGACGACCCGGTGTCACGTCACGTGCCGCGGTGGCCCGCGGAGTCCGGGGACGTCACGATCCGCCACCTCATGTCGATGACGTCGGGACGAGCGTGGACCGAGGCGCTGGACGCCGCCATGATCCGGTCGGCCGACCAGACCGCGGCGGCGCTCGCGACGGGACAGCAGGACGCGCCCGGCACCGCATGGCAGTACGACAACCTGGCCAGCCAGGTGCTCTCGGCCGTCCTGACCTCGGCCGTCGGTGACCTCGAGGCCTACGCCGACGACCGGCTGTTCGCCCCGCTGGGGCTGACCGACACGTCGTGGTCGCGCGACCGGGCCGGCACCATCACGACCTACGCCGGGATCGTCTCGTCGTGCGCCGATCTGGCGCGCCTGGGCGTCATGATGCGCGACGAGGGTCGCTTCGAGGGCCGGCAGGTACTGCCCGCGGCGGCGGTGGCCGAGCTGACCACGCCGAGCTCGGAGCTCAACGCCGCCTACGGACTGCTGTGGTGGACCAACGCGTCGGGTCGCGTGCAGGAGGTGCGGCGCGCCGCGGGGTTCGACCAGGACCGTGAGCCGTACCGCGGCCGCCTGGCTCCGGCCGCTCCCGCGGACGCGTTCTGGGCGCTCGGTTGGGGAAACCAGCTGGTCGCCGTCGTGCCGTCGGCGGACACCGTCGCCGTGCGGCTGGGCCCGAAGCCCTCCGGCCCCGACGACCTGACGATCGACGGCTTCACGGCAGCGGTGCTCGAGGGGCTCGGGATCACGCAGCCGTGATGAACGACCGCATGCCGACCGACCCCATGTCGATCTCGGTGTTGAAGAACCCGACCTCCTCGTCGGGCTCCAACAGGCCGAGCGAGGCGACCATCGGGCGGTAGTGGTCGTCCGTCGGCACGGCGACGCGCGCGGCGGACCACGATCGGTACGGGTCCAGCAGCCGGGTGACGTCGCCGGTGGAGATCGCGTCGGCGGTCTGGGAGTCGAACTCGATCGCCCAGTCCCAGGCCGGACCGCCGCCCCACCGCACGCGGTTCAGGGCATGCACGATGTTGCCGCTGCCGATGAAGACGACACCGCGCCGGCGCAGGTCCCGCAACCGCGAGAACAACTCGTACAGCTTCGGCAGGGGCATCGAGTAGTCGATGCTGATCTGCAGGACGGGCACCTGCGGGGCCGGGGCGAGGAACTTCAGGACGCTCCAGGTGCCGTGGTCCAGTCCCCACTGGCTGTCGAGGCGCGCCTCGTACTCGACCAGGTGCTGGGCCAGCAGCCGGGCGACGCGCTCGTCGCCGTGGGACTCGTACTGCACCCGGTAGAGCTCGTCGGGGAAGCCGCCGAAGTCGTGGATGACGGGGTTGCGCGGCGCGTCCGTGATGTGGGTGCCCCCGGGCGTGAGCCAGTGGGCGCTGATGACGACGATCGCCTGGGCGTCCGGCAGGCCGGCGCCGACCCGCTGCCATTCGCGCGTGAACGTGTTGTCCGCAAGGGCGTTCATGGGGTTGCCGTGACCGACGAACAGGACCGGCATCCGCGGACTCGGCACCAGCCGGTTGGTCAAGTCGGACAGCCGATGGGTGGGTACGGTCTCCGGGCGGGGGTTCATGTCGTCTCCTTGTAGTTGACGATTCAACTATACCAGACGACGAGCATTTGCCGGCGTGCGTGACAATGGAGGGATGCCGACCCCGACCGAGCTGCAGATCGCGCTGCGGCACCCGGTCCGATTCGTGTCCGACCCGGACGACCCCAGCCGTTCACGGTTCGTCTTCGACACGCCCCGTGGGCCCCTCGAGGCCACCGCGAACGAGGCGGTCGGGCCGCTGAGCGGAGGCATCCGCGCCCTCTCGGCCGATGCCAGTGCCCGCGCCTGGGCGACGCCGGCGATCATCGCCCTGCGCCTCATGGCCACCGGGACGCTGGCCTCCCCGGACCCGTCGCAGCTGCAGCAGATGCTGAACTCCGCCCGTGCGGTCGGGCCCACCGAGGCCGAGGGCCAGACCGCCATCCGCGCGTTCCTCGCCGCCCTGGTCGCCGCGGCTCCCGCGGTCGCGACGACACCGCAGCGACGCCGCGAGACCGAGCAGCCCCGGCCCACCATCGAGCGCCCGACGAGCTTCTCGTACCGGCTCGTCGTGACCCTCAGTGGCGACGCTGACGCGATGGCCGACGTCGAGGTGCACGTCCGCCCCCAGGCGATGAACCGCGCGTCCGTCCCGGCGCCGACCGTGCTGACCCGCGACGACCACCACCTCGGCCCCGCCGCCAAGCCTGCGCTGCGCGCGATGCTCGAACGGCTCGCCGCCGCCTGGCCGCCCGCCGAGCGGCTCGCGGACGAGGGCCGCGCCCGGGTGACCCCCGAGGAGCTCGGCCTGCTGGGCCAGGGCCGCCCGCTCGTGTCGGCGCTCGCCAACCGCATCGAGATCGAGTGGCCCGAGGGCCTGCGGCACGACGTCCGCGCCACCGGCGTGATCAGCCGCATCGACACCGACGAGTCGCCGCTGGACCGCGAGCACGACCGCCCTCGGGCGTTCACGGCCGACCAGCTCTTCCGCTTCGACTGGAGCGTCTCGGTCGGCGGCGAGCACCTGAGCCGGGCCGAGGTCGAGCAGCTGGCCGCGTCGCAGTCGGGCATGCTCCACCTGCGCGACCGGTGGGTCATGGTCGACCAGCAGCAGGTCGAGCGCGTCCTGGCCGGCCACGGCCGCACCCTGGACCCGTCGGAGGCGCTGCGTGCCGCGATCACCGGCAGCCTCGAGATCGACGGGTACGAGACCGAGGTCGACACCGTGGGGTGGCTCGAGGACGTTCGGCGACGGCTGGCCGAGCAGGACTCCGACATCACCCCCGCGGCGCAGCCCGGGGCCCTGGACGGCCAGCTGCGCGAGTACCAGCTGCGGGGACTGCGCTGGATGAGCCAGCTGGTCGACCTCGGCCTCGGCGGGATCCTGGCCGACGACATGGGCCTGGGCAAGACCCTCATGCTGATCGCGTTGCACCTGCACCTGGACTCCCCCGAGCCGACGCTCGTCGTGTGCCCGGCGTCGGTGCTGGCCACGTGGGAGCGCGAGATCACCCGCTTCGCACCGGGCGTGCCCGTGTCCCGCTACCACGGCCCTCGGCGCAGCCTGTCCGACGCGAAGTCGGGTTTCGTCGTCACCACCTACGCGACGATGCGCTCGAGCGTCGAGGAGCTGGCCGCGCACCGCTGGAACCTCGTGGTGGCCGACGAGGCGCAGCACGTGAAGAACCCCGGGAGCGGCGCCGCCCAGGCTCTGCGCCGGATCGATTCCGACGCACGGATGGCGCTGACCGGCACCCCCGTCGAGAACCACCTCGGCGAGCTGTGGGCGCTGTTGGACTGGACGACCCCCGGTCTGCTCGGCACCCGTGAGCAGTTCCGTCGCGAGTGGTCACGCCAGATCGAACGCGACCACGACGCCGAGCGCGCCGCCGGGCTGTCGCAGCTGATCCGCCCGTTCGTGCTGCGCCGGCGCAAGTCCGACCCGGGCATCGCACCCGAGCTGCCGCCGAAGATCGAGACCGACCACCGGGTCCCGCTGAGCCGCGAGCAGGTGGGGCTCTACGAGGCGGTCGTGCAGCGCACCATGTCCGAGATCGCCGACTCCAGCGGCATCCGCCGGCGCGGTCTCGTGGTGAAGCTGCTCACCCAGCTGAAGCAGATCTGCAACCACCCCGCGCAGTTCCTGCACGAGCCCGAGGCGCGCCTGGCCGGCCGCTCCGGCAAGCTCGAGACCTTCGACTCGCTGGTCGAGGAGATCATCGACGAGGACGGGGCGGCCCTGGTCTTCACGCAGTACGCCCAGATGGGCCGGCTGCTGGCGCGGCGACTCGGCGAGCGCAAGGTCCGCCACGACTTCCTGCACGGCGGCACCCCCGTCGCGCGGCGCGAGAAGATGGTGCGCGCGTTCCAGGACGGCGAGACGGACGTGTTCGTGCTGTCCCTCAAGGCGGCCGGCACCGGCCTCAACCTGACCCGGGCCGACCACGTCGTGCACTACGACCGCTGGTGGAACCCGGCCGTCGAGGACCAGGCCACCGACCGTGCCCACCGCATCGGGCAGACCCGCAACGTGCAGGTCCACCGCCTGGTCGCCGAGGGCACGATCGAGGAGTCGATCGCCGAGCTGATCAGCTCCAAGCGTGCCCTGGCCGACGCGGTCGTCAACGCCGGCGAGACCGCGCTGACCGAGCTGACCGACTCCGAGCTCGAGGTCCTGGTCCAGCTGCGCCACTGACCGGCGCCGGGGCTCAGGCCCCGGTGCCGCCGATGCGCCGCGATCCTGCCGGGCGGCGCTGAGCGATCGTCAGCACCTGGGTCAGGTCGAGCTCGAACTCGCGCACGACGCGGTTCATCCCGCCGGTCTCGCCCAGACCCGACGGATCGACCGTCAGCAGGTGCAGCAGCGAGGGCCCACCGGGCTCGCGGATCCTCATCTGCGTGCCGGGTCGCAGTCCCATGGTCGCCGGGAAGACGATCGCGATGTCCGAGGCGCTCAGGCCACGGCCGGCGGCGATCAACGGGCCGACCAGCTCGTCGACCAGGTCCTCGGTGTGGTCCTGCGGGCACACCGACATCGCCACGAGCTCGCTGGTGGACTCCACGACCGTGTCCACCGCGGCGGCGGCCGAGGCGACGTCGTTGAGGCGCCGGGCGCGGGTGCCGCGGTAGGCCGTGAACCCGGCCTCGCGGGCGGCCCGCTCGGCCAGCACCTGCACGAAGTCGCCGAAGACCTTCGACGTGCTCCACACGAAGGCGCGGGTCGGGCCGTCGGGCCGGCCGCTGACACCGTTGTGCGGACCCATCGCCACCACTCGGGCGATGTCGAGCGCGTCGGCGAGGAAACCGAACTGCGGCGTCAGCTGCAGGCCGTCCATGATCCCGGGCGGCGGCAGCTCCGGCGAGGCCTCCGGGAAGAGCTCGGCGTAGTTCATCAGCTCGGACTCCAGCCACGGTTGCTGCACCGCACCGGCCAGCTCGCGGCAGGCCCACTTCAGGGCCGAGGTGACCGGCCCGTCGGCGACGAACTCCGAGAACCGGCAGTCGACGCTGTAGGGGTCGACGACGCGGCGCCACATCTTCGCGGCATCGACCTGTCCACGGATCGAGGAGGTGACCGCACGCCGCTCGACGTAGGTGCGCGGCATGCCCTCCGAGGAGGCCCGGGACATGGCGCCGGCGACGATCATCCCCAGCAGGTCGGCCAGGCCCGCGTGGCGCGTGCCGCGGTCGACCTGCGGGATCCACTCGAGGTGGTGGATCGTCGTGAGCATCGTCAGCAGCGAGACCCGCCAGCCCGGATCGTGGCGCAGAAAGTGCGGCATGATCTCGAGCGTCGAGTCGCCCAGCGCCAGGTAGCCGGTCAGGCCGCGGACCTGGATCGTGCCGGCGTCCTCATCGATGACGAACGGCTCCTCCGCCAGTCCCAGCCGGGTGGCCAGCTCGGTCGACCGCAGACGCAGCTCGGCCAGGTCGGACGCGGTGCCCGTGAACGGCTGGGCGGGGCCGCCCTCGATGAGGGTGTACCCGGGCGTCATCCGCGCACCAGGAAGTCGAAGGTGATCGCGGCGTCCTCGTCGGACCGGCCCATCAGCGGGTCGACGGCCAGCGCGCGTCCGGTGAGGGTGCGCGTGCGGAACGGGTAGTCCGCCGGGGCATGGCGCGAGTTCACTCGCAGCAGGTCGGCCAGCTGGTCGGGACGAGCGCCGAAACGATCGCGGATCTGCGGCCACACGTCGTGGTCCCAGACGCGCTTGAGGTCGGCCCACGTCGCGATCTTCCAGAAGTACAGGTGTCCCAGCTCGTAGTCCTGGCCGAGTCGCTCGGTGATCTCGTCGTTGAGGTACGCCAGCAACGCCACGGCCGCCGCCTGCGGCGTCCAGTGCTCGGCGTCGACGTCGGGCGACGTCGCCACCTCGAGGCTGACCCCCAGGTGCTGGGCCAGGAAGTCCAGGTCGGCGTACGCGTCGATGCGCTCGAAGCGTCGCCCGATGGCGGAGTCGAGCGGCGCCACGGCGCGGTCGACCGAGTTCATCGTGGCCAGGATGTGCAGGTCGTGAGGGAAGAACCACGGCTGCGGCAGCATGTAGGAGTCGCCCGAGATCAACCAGATCGGCTCGGTGACCGGGTCACCGGTGGGACTGCGCTGCACCTTGGGCAGGTTGACCGGGATGGCCGAGCGGGTGTCGCCGTCGGGGGCGACCCGGTACGAGTCGTCCATGTAGGTCATGAAGTCGCCCAGGATCTTGGGCACGTTGCCGCGGTTGATCTCGTCGATCACGAGCAGCGACGAGCCCTTGCCCTGACGGTCCAGCCGGATCGCCAGGTCCAGCAGCCGGCCGGCGAACGGCGCGAGCCGGATGCCCTCGCCCGTGGGCCGCAGGCCGACGATGAAGTCCTCGTAGCCGTACTCCTGGTGGAACGTGACCCAGTCGGTGATGACCGGCGGCGCGATCGGCGAGGACTCGAAGCCCGAGGTGAAGGGATGGTCGGCCCGCTGCGGGTCGATGTCGATGGCCTCGCCGGCGGTCCACGCCTCGTCGAGGATCTGGCGGACCTGGGCGACCGCGTGCGTCTTGCCGGTGGCCGGAGGGCCGTAGACCAGGACGCTCTTGCGGTCGCGGAAGGCCTCGAGGATCTTGCGGGCCAGCGGCGTCAGGTTCTGCAGGGAGCCGCTGCCGACCGTGATCACGCCGGAGTCGACGCCGGTGAACAGCGGCTCGCAGGAGGAGGGCCATCCCTCCGGCAGCTCGGTGCCGGTCGTGGACCCGGCGAAGTACGCACCGGACTGGGTGCGGGCGACGTAGACGTGGAGCCCACCGATGTCGGCCAGGATCGTCTTGGCGTCGTCGACGGACTGCGGCGTCCGCAGGTCCGGCCAGCCGTGACCGGGCAGCCAGGCCGGGTGACGCTCGTGGCGCTCGTCGTGGCGGTTCTGGGAGTGCAGCTCGTACACGTGGTGGCGGCGGGCGGGCCGGAAGACCAGGGCCGCCTCGACCTCGGGGGCGCCGATGACCCGCGGGACGATGCGCGCGTCCTGCCACTTGTCGTGCGGCAGGTTCCGGTCGACGCCGATGAACTCCAGCAGGGCCGGGACCTGGGCGATCTCGACGGCCGTGCGGCCACGCAGGGTCCGACCAGACCGCTCCATCGCGAAGAAGTCCTCCGGACCGATGTCACGCCACCAGATGCGTTCGACCTTCACTGCACCGTCCTCCCTTCGTGCGCCGTCCGAGTCCGGGCTGTTGTGCGGGTGAGACGGTCCCCACACCGCCACATGACGCTATCTGCGTCACATTTCTTTCATGTGTCACTTTTGCGCCACAGCGTACGCTGCAGGTGTGAACTGGCTCACACGACCCCGGGCGCGCGAGCGCAGCGTCGCGCTCGCCCTGCCCACGCCGGACGGCGACACCTGGCCGCCGGCCGATCCCGCGGCCCGCCACGGCTTCGGCGCCAGCACGATCCACCGACTCGGGACGGACGCCGCGTTCACCCCCCGGGCCCACGAGATCGCCGACCTGTTGACGGCGCGACTGCTGCCCCTGCTGGCGGTCGACTCCTCCCCCACCGACCTCCCGCACGTCGTGCAACTGCTCCGCAGCGCCGCGCAGGCCGGAGCCGGGATCGGGATCGTCGACGCTCGCGACGGAGCCATCGCCGCCGATCGCATGGGCGCCGACGCCGCCGGCGCCCTCGGCGAGGCCGAGCGCGACCTCCCGCCGATGCCGGCGGCCCTTCGGGTCCACGCCCGCTACCTGATGCACGCCGGCCACCACGTCGCCCGGCTCGGACCCGGTGTCGTCGACGACCTCGAAACCGAGCTCCGGGCCCGGATCCCGCACCCCTGAGCACGCGCACCGGGCCCACCCGGCGTGCCCGCCGCCCCCGCGGGCGACCGTTCGTCGCAGAAAACGGTCGTTCGTCGCATCCCGCGCGGCGGCCCCTGACCTCGCGGAATCGCTGGCTCTACCGTGCGATGTGACGCCCATCACTTTGATGGCCGTCACGAATCCGCCCGCCACCGTGGAGGTGTTGCTGTGAGCCATCCGACCGAATCCGATCCGGCGTCCCCGGCGCCGACGGGGCGCGAGGCCGCGTACCTGCGCGTCCTGGCGTCACCTGAGTTCCAAGAGCTGCGCCACAAGTACCGCAGCTGGGTCATCCCGGCCACGCTCGCCGGCCTGGCCTTCTACTTCGTCTATGTCCTGATGTCGACCTACGCGGTGGACTTCATGAGCCGTCCTGTCATCGGGAACGTCAACGTCGGGCTGATCTTCGGCCTGCTGCAGTTCGTCGCCACCTTCGCGGTGACGATGGCCTACGTGCGGTATGCCGATCGCGAGCTGGACCCCCGCTCGTCGAAGATCCGTGAAGAGATGGAAGCCGAGGGCCTCGCATGATCGCGACCGCACTGCCGCTGGCCGCCGAGTCCGAGCAGATCGGCAACACCGCGCTGAACATCTCGATCTTCGCGGGGTTCGTCGTCCTGACGCTGGTCTTCGTGATCCGCGCCAGCCGGACGAACAAGAGCACCGACCAGATGTACACCGCCGGATCGTCCTTCACCGGGCGCCAGAACGGCATCGCCATCTCCGGCGACTACCTGTCGGCGGCGTCCTTCCTGGGCATCGCCGGCGCGATCGCCTTGACCGGCTACGACGGATTCCTCTACAGCATCGGCTTCCTCGTGGCTTGGGTCATCGCCCTGCTGCTGGTCGCCGAGCTGCTGCGCAACACCGGCCGGTTCACGATGGCCGACGTGCTCAGCTTCCGGATGCAGGAGCGCCCGGTGCGCACGGCCGCCGCCGTGTCGACGCTCGTGGTGAGCTTCTTCTACCTGCTGGCCCAGATGGCCGGCGCCGGTGGCCTCGTGGCACTGCTGCTCAACATCAACGACGAGTTCGGTCAGGCCCTGGTCATCGCGGGGGTCGGCGCGCTCATGATCGTCTACGTCCTCGTGGGCGGCATGAAGGGCACCACGTACGTCCAGATCATCAAGGCGATCCTGCTGATCGGTGCCGCGCTGCTCATGACCGTGTGGGTCCTGGCGCAGTACGGGATGAACTTCTCGGACCTGCTCGGCGACGGTGCCGCAGCCGGGGCCGCCCTGGAGCCGGGCAAGAAGTACGGCCTCGACGGCGTGACCAAGATCGACTTCATCTCGCTGTCGGTGGCACTGGTGCTGGGCACCGCCGGCCTGCCGCACATCCTGATGCGGTTCTACACGGTGCCCACGGCCAAGGAGGCCCGCAAGTCCGTGGTCTGGGCGATCTGGCTGATCGGCCTGTTCTACCTGTTCACGCTGACGCTGGGCTACGGTGCCGCGGCACTGGTCGGACCGGAGCGGATCGCGGCGGCGCCGGGTGCGGCCAACTCGGCAGCGCCGTTGCTGGCGTACGAGCTCGGCGGCACCCTGCTGTTGGGCGTCGTGTCGGCGGTGGCGTTCGCGACGATCCTGGCGGTCGTCGCCGGACTCACCATCACCGCATCGGCCTCGTTCGCGCACGACATCTACACGAACGTGATCCATCGCGGGAAGGCGCCCGACGGCCGTGAGGTCAAGGTGGCCCGCATCGCGGCCCTGGTGATCGGTGCCGTCGCGATCGTCGGCGGCATCGCCGCCAACGGCCAGAACATCGCGTTCCTCGTGGCGCTCGCGTTCGCGGTGGCGGCCTCGGCCAACCTGCCGACGATCCTGTACTCGCTGTTCTGGAAGCGGTTCAACACCCGCGGCTGCCTGTGGAGCATCTACGGCGGCCTGATCATCACCGTGGGTCTGATCGTCTTCAGCCCGGCGGTGTCCGGTTCCGAGACGGCGATGTTCCCCGACCACGACTGGTCCTGGTTCCCGCTGGCGAACCCGGGCTTGGTCTCGATCCCGGCGTCGTTCCTGCTGGGAATCCTGGGCACACTCAGCAGCAAGGAGCACCTCGAGAACAAGGCGGCGGAGATGGAGGTTCGCTCGCTCACCGGCGCCGGCGCCGAGGGCCGGGCGATCAGCCACTGACCTGACGCGTGGGTGAGACGACGATGGGGCGGCCCCGAGAGGCCGTCCCATCGTCGTTCTCGTCGTGCGTCAGGAACGCACCAACCGACGCGACAGGTCGCGGTGCAGCGCCTCGACCTGTCGCTCGTCGAGGGACCCCCCGGCGCGCAGCCGCCGCAGGGTCGAGCGGACCGAGAGGACGCGCACGCCGGCGACCTCCAACGGACGCAGGGGAAGATCGCCGTCGACGAAGCAGTAGCTCGTGTGGACGGTCGCGTCCGCGATCGGACCGGTCGAGACCGTGGCCTGCAGCGCCTCGGCGTGCTGCTGCATCTGCTCGGCGATCCGGGTGTGCCGGACGCCGCCGATCACGAAGGTGCTGCCGTCCCGGGACGCCCGGACCTTCTTGCCCGGGTACGAACGGGGCTCGACCAGGTGGACGCCGGCCGCGGTCACCGCGATGATCGGCAGGTCGCCGGTCTGTCCGGCCAGACGTCGGTGGAACAGGAACAGCACCCGGTCACCGAACGCGTCGATGAGGGTCCCGGCGAGGACGTCGGTCGCGTCGGAGCGCTCGGGCGGCGCCTCGGTGGGCTCGGGGGCCTCACCCCGCACGACCCTCAACCGGGGGCGCGACAGCGGGTCCACGCTGCGCACGTTCCGTCGACTCATGCTCATGAGACGTAGGTCTCACTCGTCCATGACGCGGGTCCGGTGCAGTTGTTTCCCGCCGCGGGTCCCGATGTCGGACCCACACGGCAGACTTGGGCCCGACATGACCTTCCACCTGCACCGCGCCGAGCGCACCGACGTGCTCGCCGACGCCCTGGCCGGCCTGCTGGCCGAGCCGTCGGACGACCCGTTCGCCACCGAGCTGGTGGTGGTCGCGGCCCTGGGCACCGAGCGCTGGCTGTCCCAGCGCCTCAGCCATCGCCTCGGCGCCTCGGCGCACGGGGGCGACGGCGTGACCGCCGGGATCCGGTTCGCGCGCCCGCAGTCGATCGTGGCCGAGCTGCTGGGCGAGGACGACCAGGACCCGTGGCGCCCCGACGCGCTCACCTGGCGGGTGCTCGAGGTGCTCGAGACCGGCCTGGCCGAGCCGTGGCTCGACACGGTCGCGCGCCACCTGGGTCAGCACCACGAGGGTCCCGAGCGCGCGCTGCGTCGCGACCGCCGGCTCGGGGTGGCCCGTCACCTGGCCGGGCGGCTCCACGCGTACGCCCGTCAGCGTCCGGCCATGACCGCCGCCTGGACCGACGGTCGCGACGAGGACGGCACCGGCGGGGTCCTGCCGGCCGACGTCCGCTGGCAGGCCGAGGTCTGGCGGCGCGTCCGTGCCCTGATCGATGCCCCGTCCCCGGACGAGCGCATCGCCTCGACCGCCGCCGCGCTCCGGCGTTCGCCCGAGGCCGTCGACCTGCCGCCGCGGGTCAGCCTGTTCGGTCACAACCGGCTGCCGCTGGGCGAGTTGCAGGTGCTGGCGGCCCTGGCCGAGCACCGCGACGTCCACTTGTGGCTCCCCCATCCCTCGCCCACGGCCTGGGACCGCCTCACGGCGGTCGACGCGATCGTCCCCCGCGAGCAGGACACCTCGGCCGAGCTGCTCGGCAACCCCCTCCTGGCCGCCCTCGGCCGTGACGTCCGAGAGCTGCAGCGCTCGATCGCCGCCGTGGCCCCCGATCTGCAGGTGCATCCCCCGATCGCCGTCCCGCGGCCCGACACCCTGCTGGGGCGGGTGCAGTCCGACGTGGCCGCCGACCGCGCCGGCGCCGGGTCGACGCCACCGGCCGCAGCCGACCGCACGATCCAGGTCCACGCCTGCCACGGCCGCGCCCGGCAGGTCGACGTCCTGCGCGACGTGATCGTCGGCCTGCTCCAGGACGACCCCACCCTCGAGCCGCGCGACATCCTCGTGATGGTGCCCGACATCGAGGCGTACGCACCGCTGTTCCATGCCGCCTTCGGACAGGCCGAGAGCATCGACCGAGGGCGCCACCACCCCGGCCACCGCCTGCAGGTGATGCTCGCCGACCGTGCGGCGTCGCGCACCAATCCTCTGCTGGCGCTGACGGTCGCGGTGCTCGAGCTCGCCCGGCGCGGGCGTGCCACGAACGCCGAGGTCCTCGACCTGCTGGCCACGGCCCCCGTCCGGCAGAAGTTCGATCTCGACGACGCCGCGATCGAGCGGATCACCCAGTGGGTCGAGACCAGCGGGGTGCGGTGGGGCTTCGACGCCGAGCACCGGCGTCGCTTCGGACTGCCGCTGGAGCAGAACACCTGGCGCGCGGGCCTGGATCGACTCGTCTGCGGCGTGGCGGCCACCGAGGACCCCGCCCGGCCCGTGGCCGAGGTCCTGCCGCTCGACGACGTGCCCAGCGGCGACGTCGACCTGGTCGGCCGCCTCGTCACCTTCGTCGACGCCCTCGAGCGGGCGGTCGACGCCTTCGGCCGCGACGCCACGATGGCGCAGTGGGCGCGTCGCATCGACGCCCTGCTCACCGACGTGGCCGACGTCCCGCACTCGCTGGCCTGGCAGCGCCAGCAGGTCGACCGCGAGCTCGAGCGGCTCGACGACGACGCCACGGTGCTGCGCCCCGGCGAGGTCCTCTCGATGGTCCGAGACCGCTGGGCCGGACGTCCGTCCCGGGCCAACTTCCGGACCGGCAGCCTCACGGTGTGCACGATGGTCCCCATGCGCTCCGTCCCGCACCGGGTGGTGTGCCTGGTCGGTCTCGACGACGGCACCTTCCCGCGCGCGACCCACACCGACGGCGACGACGTCCTCGCCCGCCGGCCCCTCACCGGCGAGCGGGACGCCCGGGCCGAGGACCGGCAGCTGCTGCTCGACGCCGTCATGTCGGCCACCGAGACACTCGTCGTCACGTACACCGGCGCCGACGAGCACCGCGGCCAGCCGCGCCCTCCCGCCGTCCCCTTGGGCGAGTTGCTCGACCAGGTCCGGCGCACCGCCGGTGACGGGGTCGACGTCGTCACCCACCACCCGCTCCAGCCGTTCGACCCGCGCAACCTGCTGCCCGGCGCCGTCGTCCCCGACGACCGTCCCTTCAGCTTCGACCCGGCGGCACTCGCCGGCGCCCGCGCCAGTCTCGGGCCGCGCCGGGAGCCCGGCCCGTTCCTGCCCGCTCCCCTGCCGGCGCCCCCGCGCGAAGACCTGGCGCTGAGCGACCTGGTGGCGTTCGTCCAGAACCCGATCCGGTCGTTCTGGCGCCAGCGACTCGACGTCTCCCTGACCGGTGACGACGACCTGCTCGACGAGGACCTGCCGATCACGCTCGACGGGCTCCAGCAGTGGCACATCGGCCAGCGGCTGCTCGACGACGCCGTGCGCGGAGTCGGCGCGGACGACGCGTGGTCCGCGGTGTGGCGCGCCGGGATGCTTCCGCCCGGACGCCTCGGCACGGCCGTCGGCGCGACCGTCGGCACCCGGGTCGCGACCCTCGTCGCCGGCACCGCCGCGCTCAGGTCCGGCGACGCCACCACCGTCGACATCGACGTGGCCCTGCCCGACGGCCGGCGCCTGCTGGGCACCGTCGAAGGGGTTCACGACGACCGGCTCGTCACCGTCTCCTACTCCACCGTCCACGGCCGCCACCGGCTGCGTGACTGGGTCCGGCTGCTCGCCCTGGCCGTTCAGCGTCCCGACGTCCACTGGGTCGCCCACACCGCGGGCAAGGTGGGGCGAGGCTCGGCCCAGATCGTCACGGGTCTGCCGTCCGACCCCGATGCGGCCCTCGGGCTGCTGGCCGACCTGGTCGACCTGCGTGACGCGGGCCTGCTGCGGCCCCTGCCGTTGCCGGTCGAGCTGGCCCTGACCTACACGACCCAACTGCGCTCCCGGGGGCCCGAGGCCGCCGCGCGGATCGCAACCCGCGAGTGGCAGCGCGACGCCAAGGCGTTCGGCCCTCCGCCCGACCGCGACGCCGACGAGATCGTCCGGGTCTGGGGCGCCCAGGCCCCGTTCTCGGCACTGGTCGACGACGGCTTCACGACGCTGGCGCCGCGGCTGTGGGACGGCGCCCTCGATCACCAACGCGAGGCGGCCCTGTGACCGACCTGGACCTGCAGTCGTTCGACATCACCGACCCGCTGCCGTCGGGCACGGCCCTGCTCGAGGCCAGTGCCGGCACCGGCAAGACCTGGACGATCGGTGCGCTCGTCACCCGCTACGTCGCCGAGGGCGTCGTCACCCTGCCCGAGCTGCTCGTCATCACGTTCGGCCGCGCCGCCAGTCGCGAGATGCGCGAGCGTGTCCGGGACCAGCTCGTCGCCGCCGAGGCGGCCCTGGCCGAGCCCGCCACGCACCGTGACGGCGTCGACCCGCTGCTGCGGCTGCTGACCGCCGTGCCCGACGCCGAGGTCGCCGCCCGCCGAGCGCGGGTGCGCGCCGCGCTGGCCGACTTCGACGGCGCCACCATCGCCACCACGCACCAGTTCTGCCAGACGGTCCTGCGCAGCCTGGGCACCGCCGGCGACTCCGACGGCTCGGCTGAGCTCACCGACGACCTGACCGAGCTGGTCGACCAGATCGTCGACGACCTCTACGTCGCCAAGTACGCCCGCGAGGACGACCCGGCCCTGTCGCACGGCCAGGCCCGGGCCCTGGCGCACGCGGTCGTGGCCGACCCCCACGCCGCACTCGTGCCCGTCGACGCCGACCCCGACTCCTCCGCGGGCGTGCGGGTCCGGTTCGCCGAGGTCGTGCGGCGCCGCCTCGACCAGCGCAAGCGCGAACTGGGGCTGTTGGACTACGACGACCTCCTCCGCCGGCTCGAGTCCGTGCTCGAGGAACCCGACTCCCCCGCCCGTGCGCTGATGCGCGATCGCTGGCGCGTCGTGCTGGTCGACGAGTTCCAGGACACCGACCCGGTCCAGTGGAACGTCCTCGACCGCGCCTTCGGGGGCGTCGCCACGCTCGTGCTGATCGGCGATCCGAAGCAGGCGATCTACGCCTTCCGCGGTGGCGACGTCCACACCTACCTGCGGGCCGCGGCCACCGCCACCGAGCGACGGACCCTGCCGGTCAACTGGCGCAGCGACGCCCCCTTGGTCGACGCGCTCGGCGCGACGTTCGCCGGCGCCCAGCTCGGCCACCCCGACATCGCCGTGCGCCCCGTCCGGGCCCAGCACGCCCGGAGCCGACTGCGCGACCTGCCCCGACCGGCGGCATTCCGGCTCCGGGTGATGGACCGCGACGGGGCCGACGAGCCTCACCGCGAGCTCGCCGTCGCGGCAGCACGCAGCACGATCGCCGACGACCTGGCGGTCGACGTCGCCGAGGTGATCGGCTCCGGCGCCACCTTCGACAGTGGCGCCGACGGAGTCCGTCCCGTCGCGGCGGGCGACATCGCCGTGCTGGTCGCCACCGGTGTCGAGGCCGACCTGGTCCGGCGCACCTTCGCGCGCCATGGCATCCCGGCCGTCCTCGGCGGTGGCAGCAACGTCCTGCGCAGCAGCGCCGCCGACGACTGGCTCACCCTGCTCGAGGCCATGGAGTCGCCACAACGCTCCGGCCTCGTCCGGGCGGCCGGCCTCACGGACCTGCTCGGCCAGGACCCCACGACCCTCGTCGTCGGCGGGGACGAGCTCACCGACCGGATCGCCACGCGCGTCCGCGACCTCGCCGACCTGCTCGCCGCCCACGGAGTGGCCGCCGTGGTCGAGTCCCTCACCGACGAGGCGTTCGCCGCCCGCATCCTCGCCCGGCCCGACGGCTACCGGCGGATGACCGACCTGCGTCACGTCGCGCACCTGCTGCACGAGGTCGCCCTGCGTGAGCACCTCGGACTGTCCGGGCTCGTGCAGTGGCTGCGACGCCAGCGCAGCGAGAGCGGCGACTCCGCCGAGCTCACCCGCCGGCTCGACAGCGACGCCAAGGCGGTCCAGGTGCTGACCATCCACGCCAGCAAGGGCCTGGAGTTCCCGATCGTCTACCTGCCCTTCCTGTTCAACCGCTGGCGTCCCGACCGCGAGGAGCGACCTCGCTTCCACGACGCCTCGGGGCAGCGGTTCCTCGACGTCGGCGGCTCGGGGCACCCTGCCTTCGGCGAGCACTCGCGCGCCGCCCAGGCCGAGGACGCCGGTGAGGTGCTGCGGTTGGCCTACGTCGCGATGACACGGGCGAAGTCCCAACTCGTCGCGTGGTGGGCCCCGACCCGCGACGCCCGCAACTCCGGCCTGCACCGGTTGCTGTTCCGCCCCGACCCCGCTCGGCCGGACGTTCCCGAGGTGGCTCCCGTCCCCGACGACGCCACGGCGCTCTCGGTGCTGCGGGGCTGGCAGGACCGTGGCGGACCCTCGCTCGAGCGCGTGGTCCCCCGCGCCGTCGCCGACGTGCCGCTCACCGAGAGCCCCGGCGACCTCGCGGTACGTCCGTTCGACCGCGAGCTCGACACCGCGTGGCGCCGCACGTCGTACTCGGGTCTCATCCGCGCCGAGCAGGACGCGCCCCACGTCGGCAGTGAGCCCGAGGCCGAGGGCACGACGGACGAGGACGAGTCGCTCCCGGCGGTCGTGACGGACGCGGCGGACACCCGTCCCTCCCCCATGGCCGAGCTGCCGAAGGGCGCCACCTTCGGCAGTCTCGTCCACGCCGTCCTCGAGGAGGTCGACGTCACCGCCGAGGACCTGCCCGCCGAGATCGAGGCGCGGGTCCGCGAGCAGCTCGACCTGTGGCCGGTCGAGATGGACGTCGCCACCGCCGTGCGCGCGTTCGAGGCCATCCTCACCACGCCCCTGGGTCCGCTCGCCGGAGACCTCGACCTGCTCTCCCTGCTGAGCGAGCGCCAGCTGAAGGAGCTCGATTTCGAGATCCCGATGGGCGGCGGCGACCACCCGGTGGCCGGGCTGGCACGGTTGGGCGATCTCGCCGATGTGTTGGAGTCCCACCTGCCGATCGACGACCCCCTGCGCCCGTTCGCAGCACGCCTGAGGTCCCCGGGGTTGGCCGACCAGTCGCTGCGGGGCTACCTGACCGGCTCGATCGACCTGGTGCTGCGGCTGCCCACCGGAGGGTTCCTGGTGGTCGACCACAAGACCAACTGGCTGGGTCCCACCGACGTGCCACTGACGATCGCCGGCTACCGCCCCGACACGCTGGCCGAGGCGATGAACGCCGGCACCTACCCGCTGCAGGCCCTGCTCTACTCCGTGGTCCTGCACCGCTTCCTGCGGTGGCGGGTGCGCGACTACGACCCGCAGCGGCATCTGGGAGGCGTGCTGTACCTGTACCTGCGCGGCATGGCCGGGCCGGATGCGCCGCGCCAGGCGGACGTGCCGTACGGCGTCTTCTCGTGGCGCCCGCCGGCCGCCCTCGTCGTCGCCCTGTCCGAGCTGCTCGACGGAACCGGAGCGAACCGATGACGACGCACGCCAGGATCGACGACTTCGTCGCCGCCGAGGTCCTCACCCCCGGTGACGCACTGGTGACGGCGCGACTGGGCCGGATCACCGGCGAGTCGGCGGACCTGCCCCTGCTCGCGCTGGCGTTCGCGGTCCGGGCCGTCCGGCACGGGTCGACCTGCTTCGACCCGCGCCACGATCCCGAGGTCCCCGGCCTGACCTGGCCCGAACCGGACGCCTGGTTGCGCGCCGTCGAGGGCAGCGCCCTGGGCCGGGTGCTCGTCGTCGAGCACGGGCTGCTCTATCTGGATCGCTACCGGCGACTGGAGGTGGCGCTCTGCGAGGACCTCACTGCACGGGCGACTCTCTCGGCGCCCCCGCTCGACGAGGATCGCCTCACCGAGGACCTGGACCGGCTCTTCCCCGACGCCGAGCACGCCGACCAGCGCGCCGCGGCCGAGCGCGCCGCCCGGGTCGGCACGATCGTGCTGACCGGCGGCCCCGGCACGGGCAAGACCACGACGGTCGCCGGCGTCCTGGCGATCCTGCAGGCGCAGTCGCTGGCCATGCACGGACGCTCGCTGCGGGTGGCCCTGACGGCACCGACGGGCAAGGCCGCCGCCCGCATGCGCGAGGCCGTCGCGGCCACCGCGAGCCGGCTGGCCCTGACCGACGACGAGCGGACATGGCTGACCGCCCTCCCGTCCTCGACCATGCACCGGCTGCTCGGCTGGCGGCCCGACAACCACACGCGCTTCCGGCACGACCGCCTGCGCCGCCTGCCGCACGACGTGGTCGTGGTCGACGAGACCTCGATGGCCTCCCTCGAGCACGTCGCCCGGCTGCTCGAGGCGCTCCGGCCCGACACCCGGCTCATCCTGGTCGGCGACGCCGACCAGCTGGCCTCGGTCGAGGCCGGGGCTGTCCTGCACGACGTCGTCGCCGGGTGGTCCGACGAGCACGTCGTCCGGCTCACCCGCAGTCATCGGTTCGGGGCGGGGATCGGCCGCCTCGCAGCGGCGGTCCGCGACGGTGACGCCGACACCGCGGTCGAGCTGCTCACCGCCGGCGACCCGGCGATCCGACTCGTGCAGCCCGACCAGGGCGTGTCACTCGTGGAGTCGACCCTCCTGCCGATCGCCCGCGACCTCGTCGCCGCCGGACGCCGCGACGACGCGGACACCGCGCTGCGACGGCTCGGCGAGCACCGTCTGCTGTGCGCTCACCGTGACGGACCGTACGGAGCCGCGACCTGGAACGAGCGCGTCACGTCCGGCCTGCGTCACGACGTCGGCTACGGCGACTGGTACCCCGGACGGCCCGTCCTGGTGACCCGCAACGACGCCCAGCTGGGCGTGTTCAACGGCGACGCCGGGGTGGTCGTCGAGCGCGAGGGCCAGCTGGTGGTGGCCGTCGACGGCGAGCCCGTGCGCGAGTTCGCCACGTCGCGTCTGCCCGACGTCCAGACCGGCTACGCGATGACGATCCATCGCAGCCAGGGCAGCGAGTTCGCCCAGGTCACCGTGCTGCTGCCCGACGCCGACTCACGGGCGATGACCCGCGAGCTGCTCTACACCGCGATCACGCGTGCCGTCGACGCCGTGACGGTGATCGGCACGACCGACGACATCAGAACGGCGATCGGGCGGCGAGTCGCCCGATCCAGTGGGATCGCGGAACGACTCGCCGCCCGTCAGCCGGCAGCGCGCTGAATCAGCGCTCGGCGCCGCTCACCGCCCCGGCCGCATCGAGCGTCTGCTCGCCCAGCGACTCGTCCGTCTTCGCCACCTCGATGGTGTGGTGCAGCGGCTTCTCGTGGACGAACCACAGGACCGCCGCCGACACCGCCGCGAACGGGACCAGCCACAGGAAGATCGGCATGAGCGCGTCGTTGTAGGCGCCCACCACGACGTCGTGGAGCGCGGGCGGCAGGTCCGCGACCGCGTCGGGGGTCAGCGACGAGGATCCGCCGCCGGCGCCGGACTCGGGCAGCTCCTTCGCGAGGGAGTCGGTCAGCCGGGTCGTGAAGATCGAGCCGACCGCCGCGGCGCCCAGGGTGCCACCGACCTGACGGAAGAAGTTGTTCGCCGCGGTCGCCGTGCCGACGATCCGGTGCGAGAACGAGTTCTGCACGATCAGCGTGAGCACCTGCATGCCCAGACCGATGCCGACGCCCAGGACCAGCAACGCGCCCTCGATGTGCCAGCGGGCGTCGCCGATCTCGATCGTCGACAGCAGGAACAGACCCAGGCCCGTCACCACGGCGCCCGCGATCGGGTACCAGCGGTAGCGGCCCGTGCGGCTGACGGCCTGACCGACGACGATCGACGTGACGAGCATGCCGCCCATCATCGGGATCATCATGAGGCCGGCCTTGGTGGCGTTGACGCCGACGGACATCTGCAGGTAGGTGGGCAGGTACGACAGCGAGCCGAACATGCACACGCCCAGGATGATGACGCCCACCGTGGTCAGGTTGAAGTTGCGGTCGCGGAACAGACCCAACGGCATGACGGGCTCCTCGGCCCGGCGCTCGACCGCGACGAACGCGAACGCGGCCGCGACGGTGACGACGCCCAGGGCGATGATCTGCGGGCTGGTCCAGGCGTACTGGTGGCCGCCCCAGGTCGCGCCGAGGATCAGGGCGCTGGTGGCGATGGCCAGCAGTGCCATGCCGAGGTGGTCCACGCGCGTCCTGGCGCGCTCGACGGTCGGCTTCTGAAGCAGCAGGACGACCGCGACGAAGGCCAGCACGCCCAGCGGGACGTTGATCCAGAAGGTCCAGCGCCAACCGGGCCCCTCGGTGAACCACCCGCCCAGCAGGGGGCCGGCGACCGAGGACAGGCCGAAGACGGCACCGAGGATGCCCATGTACTTGCCGCGCTCGCGCGCGGGCACGACGTCGGCGATCGCAGCCTGCGACAGCACCATGAGGCCACCGCCGCCCAGGCCCTGCACGGCACGGGCCGCGATCAGCAGGCTCATGTCCTGCGCGATCGCGCCCAACAGCGAGCCGACGGTGAACAGGACGATGGCGATCAACAGCAGCGGCTTGCGGCCGAGCCGGTCACCGAGGCGGCCGTAGATCGGCATCGTGACGGTCATGCCCAGCAGGTACGCGGTCATGACCCAGGCGATGTGGTCGGCACCGTCGAGGGAGCCGACGATCGTCGGCAACGCGGTCGACAGCACCGTCTGGCTCAGCGAGGCCAGCAGCATGACGAGCATGAGGGCCGCGAAGACGAGCAGGACGGTGCGCTTGTCGGACGTGTGGGTGGAGGGAGTCGTCGTGGTCATAGTGCGGTGGAGGTGACCTTTCTGAAAGTGTCGATGGCGGCGGCGAGAGCGGGGTCTCGGTCGTCGTTGAAGAACTCGGGGTCGCCTGTCCAGGCGAGTGTCACGACCGCTCCGGCCAGCAGGACGAGCGCGCGAGCCTCGAGCGGATCGGTGGGCAGGCCCTCGACGCCCATCCATCGCGGCTCGGCGTCCTCGACCATGCGGGCGTTGACCAGCTTGCGACTGTCGGTGAACACCTGCGTGAGGCGGACGCGCAGTCGTGGGTGCGCAGCGGCGATCGAGCGGCGCTGCACGAGATCGACGCCGGGGCCGATGGTGCTCGCCGCGACCTCGGTCACGAGCTTGCTGACCCGCAGCAGGGCCGGCTCGTCGGACGAGTCACGCAGCATCGCGATCGCCTCCTCGGTGATGCGCGGGGTGCGGACGCCGAGGATCGCGTCCTCCTTGGAGTCGAAGTAGTTGAAGAAGGTCCGCGTCGAGATCCCGGCCGCGCCGGCGATCTGGGCGACGGTGACCTCGTCGGGACCCTGCTCGAGCGTGGCCCCCGCGGCGGCGTGATGGATGGCCGTCCACGTCTGCCGCTGACGCTCGGCCACCAGGGAGTTGACGGAGTCTGTTTGCACCTATGCAGTCTATGCACTCGTGCAACGTTTGCACGGCTGCAATGGCTCGTCTCCTCAGATTGCAGCCGTGTCCTTGCTCACCTACGGTCGAAGGGTCGCAGTAGACCTCCAGGGTTCTGCGGACACGAGAGATCGGGTCCCGGGGGCGGTGCATCCCCCGGGGCCCGGTCCACCCTCCCGGTCAACCCAGCGCCGCCACCT